>JBARZY010000109.1:0-1594 GCA_049650345.1 Glaciecola sp.
TTCCGAACGGTAATCGTAAAACACGCCAAGGTTATCAAGCCCTTTACTCGAAAATACGCGAGCAGTTTTAGCTGGGTTGTATTTTTTGTTGCGTTTAGACACCTTCCAACTCCTTACAAAATTCCCATTGTGCATTTAATTTATCAGGCATATCGTCAAACTTGCCATAGTCGCAAAACTTACCGCAAGGACTAATGGCAATACCTACCTTGTAATCGTCAATAACACAGTGCTTAGTAAATATATCTTCAATCGTACTCATTGCAGGCAAACCGTATTTATTTTTGGTCTGCCTGTATTTTGTGTTGTTCATATAACCAACCCTTTAGTTATCGCGTTTCAGTAAGCAAACTATAAACAATTAAATTTATGTCGTCAATGATTGTTTATAGTTTATTTGAATTAATTTAAGGTTTAGCGCCTAAGTACCCGAAGTAGGCAGTTTTTTATACCCTTTATGGTGAGACCTTTCGCCATTTAAAACCTTATTCATGTTGGCTCTGGTTAGGTTTTTATCCCTGCAAAATTTAGCTAGATTCCTTACCTCTACAACATCACCGTTAGGGTCTATAAATTTAAAGGTCTTTGAGAAGGAGAAGTCGCAATTATCTTGATGGCTGACAAAGCAGCAGGTTCCTGGTGAGTAGACCTTACTTTCCCCAGATAGAATGTCCTTATCAACATCGCAACCATTAATATAGTTTGTGTAAAACCATTCAGCATAATTCTGGAAGTTATGCCATTCGTCACAAACGTAAACACCTGCACCACCATAATTATGGTACTTCTCATCACCTGTAAAATAGCATCTCTTTATCATCAACTTCCATCTTGAGTATGCCGTGCAGTTTTTGTTGTTTTTCTTTGTCTTATACTTTCTCCCGCCAATAAACCCAACACCAAAATAAATTGGCTTGAAATAATCCTTAACCATACCCCTTGATACTTGCTGCCTAGTTCCGACACGCTCCCAGCCAGACGGAAACCTGTACACAACCTTGTCCCATCCGTTGTCACTTACTATATGAAAAACCCCATCATTAACTGACTCAAGCTGCTGGCCTTTAACAAACATAGATTCACCTAAATATTAATTATTTGAGTCTATATTATAGCAAGCGAACACAAATATCAACGTTTCCGCCTTTTGTTTTTACACCTTTTTTAACTGTTAGCTTTTGAACTTGCTCATCATCGACCCAAAATCCACACTTTGTTAGTGCGTCAAAAACCCCTTTTGTGAAGTTATCAACGTCATACTTTCTTAATGTTGGCGGGTTTATAGTCATTTCAAAGGCTACTTGCTCGCTTATCATTTCGTCATGCAGCTTTAGCTCAATCATCTTCTCAGTAGCCAGCTTTACGTAATCTCGCCCGCGCTTACTTATTATTTGCCTATTCCTAAACGCTCGCCAATACCCATTAACAGATGGCGGGTAGGGCAATGTAAATTTATAATCATTCATAAATCACCTATTGCGCCCAATTAAGGGCGCTTTGATTGGTTAAATGTTAAATAGCAGATTAGGGTACTGCAACATTAGCGGGGCAAACGGTATGTCGTCATCGAAGTCAATAGTCGGCGAGTTGCTCA
>JBARZY010000110.1:0-2264 GCA_049650345.1 Glaciecola sp.
CCGCAACCCAAAGCAATCAAACAGCCCAGCTAGACACCGTTAATGTGACGGCTGATTTTCGCCAGTTGGATGTCATGAATATTCCTTCTGCTGTGACGATCGTTTCTAAACAGCAAATTGAAGCAAGTAACGCCAGTCACTTGGAAAGCATTCTATCAATGGCACCCAATGTGAATTTTGCATCTGGTTCATCACGTGCCCGTTTCTTTCAAATTCGCGGCATTGGTGAGCGCAGTCAATTCAATGACCCTGTTAATGCATCAGTAGGGCTAACCATTGATGGTATCGACATGACAGGACTTGGTGGTGCCGCCACACTATTTGACATTGAACAGGTAGAAATTCTTCGCGGCCCACAAGGCACTGCTTTTGGTGCCAATGCACTGGCCGGCGCCATAAACATGGTAAGCACACAACCCACAAAAGAACGTAATGGCTACATTAAAAGTAGAACGGGCAATTACTCAACATCAGAAACCGGTGCGGCTATATCCACTGCAATCACAGATTCTGTTTTAACTAGGTTTGCTTACAATCACCTACAGTCAAATGGTTACATTAAAAATGCATACCAAAACAGAGACGATACAAATAAGTTTGATGAGCAAGTTGTAAAATCAATCACCACTTTTAATCTTAACGACAATAACGACGTTACACTCACACTATTAAATGCAAACATAAATAATGGGTATGATGCATTTAGTTTAACCAACGATCGAAATACCTACTCAAATGATCAAGGCTTTGACAAACAAGCCACTACTGCCTCAAGCCTTAAGTGGATAAACTCGAATGCTGATAGTTTTTTAATTGAAACAACCATGTCTGTCGTAAACTCTAATGCCACCTATAGTTATGACGAAGATTGGTCTTATGGTGTATATGACTCAAACGGTAATTGTATTTCAGAATGCGTTATAGATTCGGATCCACTAAATTACGTTTACAGCACATTCGATGAATACAAACGTGAAATCAATAAGGGTAATTTAGATATTCGCATCCTCTCTAATGAGAAAAGCAGGCTATTTGCTGACTCAACAGACTGGATATTTGGAATTTACACACAGAATAAATATGAAAAATTAGACAGAGCCTACACCTATAACTTTGAAGACTCAGTCAACACTGGCACTATTGCAAGTGAGACTACCCCTTACAGCAATCGCCTTGAAAACAACTCCTATGCCACATACATTCAGCTAACAAGCCACCTGAATAACAACACGCAAATTACTTATGGCGTTCGAGCAGAAGAGTGGCAATCCGACTTTACTGATTTCACTAACTTTAAACTCGATAACAAAGAAACGCTTTTTGGTGGCCAAATCTCTCTTGAGTCACTGCTTCATCCTAACCACCTTGCATACATATCCTTAGCAAGAGGCTACAAAGCTGGTGGATTCAATAGCGACCCTGATGTATCTGAAACAAACAGAACCTATAAAACTGAAACCAACAACACAGCCGAACTAGGCTTAAAGTCATCCTTGAATAATGATGCACTCAGCACACGCTTAGCTGTTTTTTACACGCAACGTAACGACCAACAAGTAAAAAGCTCATACATTATTCCAGCGACCGACCCAAGTGAAGCGCCAGACTATCAAGACTATATAGCCAATGCTGCCAAAGGTAGGAACTATGGTTTAGAAGCTGAATTAAACTGGAGAGTAGCGCCTAAGATACAATGGTTAGCGGCACTGGGATTACTGCAAACTGAATTTACTGATTATGAATACAAAACTACTGGCGGAACTGTTTCCAAAACAGGCCGTGATCAAGCTCATGCTCCTAACTGGACATTCAATACGTCTGTCATTACTGACATTAGTCAAAACATATCCTTAACATTAAGCGCTGAAGGCAAGGACAAGTTTTATTTCTCAGATAGTCACGATGAGCAGTCAAAAACATACGGTTTGTTACATGCTCAAATTAAATACCAAAAAGATAACTTAGAGCTAGCTCTTACAGGTCGCAACTTAACCGATAAAGACTATGCCACCCGTGGGTTTGGCGGATTTGGGAACAACCCAAATAATGGCTGGAGTGATACTCAGCACACTCAATTGGGCGAGCCCAGATTAATTTCAGTGTCAGCAAAATACAACTTTTAATTACCAGTCGGGCACTGCCCGACTAAACAAAAACTGGAGCCGCTATGGAATTATCAGTCGAGATCAGCAAATACCCATTGGCCGATGATTACATTCCGGCTATCAAGGATTTCATCGAGCGCCTAAACGCCACCGATGGCA
>JBARZY010000111.1:0-5887 GCA_049650345.1 Glaciecola sp.
CGATCATGCCAAAGGGCATGTACAAGACTTGATTATTGGAATGAAGGCCAACGAGCATTTTTAAAAGAAGCAATCCTTGAAGACGCAAGCTGGGCGGAAGTAATAGATGAGTTAAATGTCCGCTTGCATTAATTGCTTAGCAATTAAATAGTGGGCTAAGCACGAAGTTAAGCAATCATTTTATTGCTAGTGTTACCTTGCTTAGCCGCTCTTTTACCATAAACAGATACACCATACTGACGCAAAAATTCAGCGCCTACAAAGAGGCCGTGCTTATAATCGGCGATCATTTCAGCTTGCGTACTACCAAGGGTTTTAGTGTGTAATTCGCGTTGCGGGCGCAATTCAATCACATTAACGCCGCTTGGTGGGCGATTAATAAAAAGATTCGCCTCTTCATAAGCCAAATTATGGCGACTTGCAATATTAACTATTTGCGGGCATCGGCCTTTAAAGCATACAAAGGGCTTAATTTTCTGCACGTATTTCTTACCCTCTTCCTGGTCAGTCGCTCTAGTTCTGACCGTAACAATCGTTTTAGCGCCCAAATCATATGCCTGTTGAACCGGCAATGGCGCAGTTACGCCACCATCAATTAATGAAGCAGACTGATACAAATATGGAATAGCACTTGAGTATTTCAGCGATTCAAGCCAGCCCTCTGCATTAGGGTCCATCATTGTTGTTTCAAACAATGCTGGATTAGATGCTGAAAAGCGCACGGTTCTATTTTGTGAGTTAGCAACGGCTTGGGCTTCATCAAAGTAAAAAAGCTTCTCTTGTGTTTGCTTAAAATACCAATCCAAATCCATCACGTTCTTTTTTCTCAACATGCGCCAAGGAGAAAAGAAATTATCGAGCTTAGTCAACATTGTTATTAATGAATATGCATACCCTTGCTGACGACTGATGTAACTCGCTAAATTTTGAGCGCCTGCAGATGTTCCTAGCAAAATGCCGAACGGGTTAAACCCCGCCATAAGCCATATATCAAATATGCCTGCAGTAAATACACCTTTTTGCCCGCCACCTTCAACAACAAGGGCTAGCTCAGGATTAGGTGCTGATATATCGCGTACGTTTTCCATCTAACGCTGCTCTTTGTCATTTAACATGTGAGTATAATTGCAAAGCATGAAGGCTATGTATAATGAACAAAATCGATACTGTTGATTAGAAAAAATTGTTAGAACTTAGTGGGCATGAATGGTCATATTGCATCTATTGAACGAATCAACTTAAGGCTAATGATGAGTGTAACAATCGTGTTATTTATTGTGGGATTATTGGGTATTTTTGGTGGCGTGATATTGTCTTTGATTGGGCATGGTGAGTGCTAATGTACCTCTACAACACTCAATTTAGTAAACTAGCCCCAAGCGGATAAGGTTGCAGCCAGCTATCAATAACACTATTAGTGTTATTTTGCGAAATTGAGCCTGACTTAACAATGACTGAATTTTAAATCCAAGCCACATGCCCAATAAAGCAGGAAACAGCAATATAAACGAGAAAACGACGGTATCGGTATTTAAGATACCCGATTTTATATGCCCAAATAATAGCGTAATCGCGCCAAGCCCATAGATTACCCCTTGCACAACAACTTGTCTTGCTTTGGGGGTATTAATCGCTAATAAATATAAAACAGTTGTTGGCCCCCAAGTGCCAGCTAAGCCGCCCAACATGCCAGAAATTGTGCCCACAATCCACTCACTGGCGTTTTGATGCACTGGTTTGATATGCATATTTACACCCATAAGCTGAATTATCGTTAACAGTAAAACTGGCACACCCAACACTAAATAAAACATTTTATTGGGAATACTGGGCACTAATTGAGCGGATAAAAAAATGAATAGACACGTAATAATAATATAGCGCCAATGCACTTGTACCACTGTTGAAGCTTCTTTGTAGCCAGTCCGAAATGACTGGTAAAGGTTACTAAATACAATTGGAATAACAATGCCTGCAAGCGCTAACTTTGGCTCTACAATAGACCCAATGAGCGATACCATAATTAATGGCATTGCAAAACCTATCGCCCCTTTCACAATCCCTGCGCCTAGCGTAATTAATAGGGTGAGGACGAGTATTAATGGGGTATCAAATATTGCCACGGTTTTTATAATGCATGTTGTTCCAATAAGGGTATTGATTATGTGGCGCTACATTAAATGATACCGACATGTAACACAAACTCTTTGCAGAGACTGTCCAACTAGTGGGCTTCTTTATCCCATCCTAGAAATCGAGAAACAGTTCGTGTATTTGGCGTAGCAGTTGTTATTAATAACGGTAAGCATAACTTAAGTTGAGGAAGTCTAAACCAGGATTCTTACTGTTTAAGCCACCATTGCTGTAGTGCATGTAACGCAATGCTATGCTCTGTTTCATATCGTAACCAAAATCCATGGCCAGTCCTAATCGGTCTTCAAACTGATAGTGCGAGCCAATGTCTTTGCCAGCAAAACGTGTATCGTGTACCAATGAAACACCGATACCAAACTCCCAACGCAAAGGATACTTGCCTTGGATATGGTAAAAGGTTTTGCCAATAACGGGCGAAATAGCAAGGGCATAGTTGGTCTCATGCCGATTATCGTCACCATATTCCCAAAAGTTCACGCTTACTTCCCAGTATATATCCAATAAATCAAAGTAAGGGACATCTTTAACTGTATAAATATGGGGACGAAGTGCTAATCTCATGCCTGTAAGGTCTTGCTCACCTACCAATAAATCTACAGCAATTGCACTATCAGTAAAACTAAGAGGTGTCTTAAAGTTAGCATAGTCAGCTTTAGCATGGCCTACAAACAGGCTCAAAACAACCAAAACAATAATAATAATTGAACGCACCGTATATTCTCCTAAATGACTTATGGGAGAAGTATATGGGTGAGAATCATAATAAAAAATTATGATTTAATATGTAACGTATACAATTTATTGATGCGTTAAGATACGCTAATGAGACATCAACTGAAATGCCGACTTCAATAGCTGGGCATAGCCCAGCCCACCAAGATATTAGGGTTTAAAGCCCCCACATCCGCGGGGGCTGCAATTCTACCAACCACACTGCCTGTTGGCGTTTTGTTCATCTAACCATGTTTTAAGAGGCGCAAAATACGCTTCAATGGTAGACGCATCCATATCGGGTGTGCCCGTTAAAGTTTCCATTGCTTCTTGCCACGGTCGACTTTTCCCCATTTCGAGCATGTTGTTTAGGGCCGTACCAGCGTCTTTGCTGCCTACAATTGAGCAGCGATGCAGCGCTTCTTCACTGCCGGCAATATCACATAAGGCTTTATGAAACTGAAACTGCAAAATATGCGCTAAAAAGTAACGTGTGTATGACACATTGGCCGGCACATGATACTTTGCACCAGGGTCAAACGCATCGGCATCACGAGCCACCGGCGCTGCTACACCTTGATACTTTTCGCGTAGCTGCCACCACAACTGGTTAAACTCTTCGGGGCTAGCTTCACCTGCTAACACTTTCCAGCGCCATTGGTCTACCATTAATCCAAATGGGATAAAGGCTATCTTATCAAGAGCCACTTTTAGTAGCATGCCTATGTCGTTAGACTCGTCAGGAATGTCTTCAATTAAGCCTAGCTGTTGTAAGTATGGCGGTGTAATCGACAAGGCAATTGTATCGCCAATGGCTTCATGAAAACCGCTATTGGCAGAGCCGCGATACATCATAGGCAAGTCTTTATATGCGCGTTGATAATAATTGTGCCCTAACTCGTGGTGGATCACGTTAAACTCTTCACCCGTAATTTGAATACACATTTTTATGCGCAAGTCTTCTTGATCATCTAAGTTCCAAGCAGAAGCATGACATTGCACGTCTCGCCCTTCTGGCTTTTGAAACATTGAGCGTTGCCAAAATGTATCGGGTAGAGGATCAAACCCAAGCGATGAAAAGAATGCTTCTGCTTCTTTTACCATACGGATTTCATCATAGCCTTTTTCTAGCATGGCTTGAGTGACATCTGGCACGTTCATTTCTTGTTCGGGTTTGACTATGTCATAGATATTACCCCAACTTTGTGCCCACATATTGCCCAGTAAGTGCGCAGGAATAGGTTCATCTAAAGGCACGACTTCTTCACCATAATGCTCTGACAATTCTGCCCGCACATGACAGTGCAAAGCCTCATAGAAGGGTTCTACCTGTCCCCACAAACGGTCTAATTCTTTTGGGAAATCCGCCGCCGGCATATCGTATTTAGCACGCCACAATTCAGACGTATTAGCATAACCCAATTGCTGTGCACCTTCGTTAGCGATATCAATTTGTTCGACGTAAATGTCTTTCATGGGCACCGACACTTCACGCCAGCCTTGCCAATACTCAAGTAAGAGCTCGGGGTCTCTGCTAGTGGCCATTTCAGCACTCATTTGCACCAACGATAAACATTCATCGTTGGTGCGGCAGTATTTACCCGCACCATACATACCTGCCATTTCAGCGCCAATGGCAGCGAGTCGCTCAGCTTTTATCGGGTCAGCAGGTGGCGCTATTTCTAAACTTGATTTTAATAAATCTAATTGCCTGCGCGTATCAGCATCTACCTTTACATTATTGAACTTAGCGGCTTCAACCGCATATTTTGCCAGCATTACCGACAACTGCTCCCTAAAATAGGCATTTACTTGTGCGTTGTCATAATTAATATGCGTTGCATATGCCCACGCTGCATGGGCACCGGGTTTGCTCACTTTGGCAATGTCGTTTTCTACTTTAAGCAAAAATGTTGTCGCATCTTCAGGCGTCAGCACACTGCTAGTAATTGGCGCATCAAGCGCAGGTGAGCATGCCGCGCACAGCCCAATAAGGGCAGTCGCCAACAACGAACGTTTTATTATTGTCATTATCTGTCTCTTGTAATTTTATTATTGTTAAGTATAGCGACAGCAAGGTATTTCTTTCAAACACCTTGCTGTGAAGTAAACCATTACGCTTTTGCGGAAGGGCGTGCTGCTATTTGATCATACCAACGCTGTAAATGCTCATGTTTTGGCTGAATACGAATGTCTACCACGCGGGCAAAATCAATGGCACACAAACCTGTAATATCGGCAATACTAAAACTGTCGCCGGCAACAAATTCATTGTGCTGCAATCGCGTATTTAACACAGTAAGATATTTTGCTGCATTTATGCCCGCCTCTTTGCCAAACTCAGGCACTGGCGTCATACGGTCTTTAAAGTACCCTGTACTATGCTGAAAACACATGCCCACTTGATTAAACAAACACAGTTCTATTTGTCGTTGCCACATTGCTATAGTGGCTTTTTCTAGCGCACTGGTGCCCAGTAAAGCGGGCTCTGGATGCAGTGTTTCAAAATACAAGCAAATCGCATCGCTTTCGCTAATACAAGTGCCGTCGTCAAGCTCTAACACAGGTATTTTAGCAATGGGGTTTTTCTTGCGCATTTCTTCGCTTAAGTTTTCACCTTTCGCCAGATCTATTTGTACGTAGTCTACTGTAATGCCTTTCTCTGCCAAAAATATTCTCACCCGTCTTGGCGTGGGAGCAGTTTTGGTATCGTAAATTTTCATCGTATTTCCTTTTACATTGCGCATCAACTTTGATGCAAATACGTTCTCATGCTCTTGTTGCATCGCACAAAATGTTAATTAGTTGTTGTATATTACCGCTATCGTTAACAAATAAAAATAATAAATGACATACCGTGTTATCTAAGGCATAAATAGGCACACATAAAAACAACCAACGTATTGCTGTATGCAATTAACCCTTTAGGAAACCCAGTGCTCGATATCACCATTTTGTTAGTTGCAGGCTTAGTTAGCGGTATCATTAATGCTATTGCCGGAGGCGGCAGTTTAATTTCGTT
>JBARZY010000112.1:0-13295 GCA_049650345.1 Glaciecola sp.
ATTGAAATTGAGGCCGATGTTGTATTGAAAGCAACAAAAGTTGATGGTGTATACGATTCTGACCCTGTTAAGAATCCTGATGCGGTATTGTTAAAGCATATCAGCTATCAAGAAGTGTTAGAAAAAGAGCTTAAAGTAATGGATTTGGCTGCGTTTACCTTAGCACGTGACCATTCTATTCCAATTCGTGTATTTAACATGAATAAGCCAGGTTGCCTTAAACGCGTTGTGTTAGGCGACGACGAAGGCACACTTATTAGCCACACCAATGTCATAGAAGAATAAAATAGAACGATAAGGGTTTATATATGATTGATGAAATTGAATTAGACGCTAGTGAGCGTATGGAAAAAAGTTTAGGTGCCTTAAAAGGCCAACTGAGTAAAATACGCACAGGTCGCGCTCACCCTAGTTTATTAGACAGTATTATGGTGTCTTATTACGGTACCGATACACCGCTAAAACAAGTTGCAAATATTGTTGCTGAAGACAGCCGTACATTGGCATTGTCTGTATTCGACAAAAGTGCAATTCAAGCAGTAGAAAAAGCCATCATGCAATCTGATTTGGGTTTAAACCCTATGAGTGCTGGCGCTGCTATTCGCATTCCTCTTCCGCCGCTTACTGAAGAACGTAGGAAAGACTTAATTAAAGTGGTTAGAAACGAAGCCGAACAAGGCCGTGTTGCTATTCGAAATATTCGCCGTGATGCCAACAGCGATATAAAAGAACTACTCAAAGAAAAAGAAATCAGTGAAGATGAAAGCCGGGCGGGAGAAGAAAATATTCAAACCTTGACCAATTCTTTTATCAAAAAAGTCGACGCCATCTTGGCTGACAAAGAAAAAGAACTGATGGAAGTATAAGCGGTTGAGTACCACTAATACGCAAGCTACCTCATTAGCAAGTAACCAGGTAGCTGACAAAATCCCACGGCATGTTGCGATTATCATGGACGGTAACGGTCGATGGGCGCAGCAAAAAGGTAAGTTACGCACGTTTGGGCACAAGGCAGGCGTAGAGGCTGTGCGAAGTTCTGTTCGTATGGCCCGAAAAGCTGGCGTTGAGTCACTTACCTTGTTTGCGTTCAGCAGTGAAAATTGGCAGCGACCACAAGATGAAGTCGGCGTATTAATGAAGTTGTTTTCGATGGTGTTGAAGTCGGAAGTAAAAAAGCTGAACAAAAACGATATTCGATTGCGTGTTATTGGTGATTTGTCTGCATTTGACAATAAATTACAGGCCAAAATTGCTGAGGCAGAGGCGCTTACAGCCAATAATACTGCGCTCACATTAAATATTGCTGCTAATTACGGTGGCCGTTGGGATATTGTGAATGCAGCTAAAAGTGTGGCAAAACAAGTTGCTCAGGGTGAACTGTCAATCGACGATATTAGTGAAGATGCGTTTAATCAACACGTGAGCACCGCCAACTTACCTGAGTTGGACTTATTGATTCGTACTGGTGGTGACCACCGCATCAGTAATTTTTTACTATGGCAATGTGCGTATGCTGAATTTTATTTTACCGATACCTTGTGGCCTGACTTTAATGAAAGCATATTTGCTGAAGCTATGCATGACTTTGCTAATCGTCAGCGACGCTTTGGCAAAACAGGCGACCAAATCATGACGCAAGACTCTGGAGCATAAAGATGCTTAAACAACGTATAATCACAGCGCTTGTGCTCGCGCCGTTGGCCCTTATCGCTATTTTGTTTTTACCTATTGAGGCGTTTAAACTTGCTGTAGCCGGAGTGATTCTAGTAGGTGCGTATGAATGGGCGAATATGTCTGGCATTAATGACCGCGTATATAAAGTATCATTTATGGTCTTTATGGGAGTTATATGTGCGCTGATTATTGCCTTGGTTAATGCAGAAAACATATGGGTTCAAGGCGAACTCAACACGCTTTATTTTACTATTTTACAAATAGCGGCACTTTGGTGGTTAGTATCGTTATTTATGATTATTGCTTATCCACGCTATAGCGATTTTTGGAAGAGCAGCATTTTCATTCGCTCAGCTTTTGGCGTTCTCACGCTTATTCCAACGTGGGTCGCGATTGTTAGCTTACGCACTAGCCTTTACGATGTTGACCCATTTTATGGCGCATCTTTGTTATTTTACGTATTGGGTATTGTGTGGGCCGCCGATATAGGTGCATTTTTTGTTGGTGTTAAATTTGGCAAGCACAAGCTTAGGCCTAATGTATCTCCGGGCAAAACGCTTGAAGGCTTGTTTGGTGGCGTAATGGCGTCACTCGCTATTATTGCTTTTGCGGCTTTACACTATCAAGTTGAGCCGTCGCGTATCTGGCTACATTTAATTATTGGCGGCCTTACTGTGGGAGTGTCCGCATTAGGCGACTTGAATGAAAGTATGTTTAAGCGGTGCGCCGGTATTAAAGACAGTGGCAAAATACTGCCTGGCCACGGCGGTGTAATGGATCGTATCGACTCGTTAACAGCAGCGTTTCCGGTATTCGCGTTTTGTTACGTAGTATGGATGGCATAGGTTGATATGTCAGTTGTTAGTAAGCAGCCGCAAGAAGACCGAGTAAGTAAACCAGTTCAACAGGTTACCATTTTGGGCGCGACAGGCTCTATAGGTACTAATACCTTAGATGTTATTGGTCGCAATCATGACCAATTCGCGGTATTTGCGATTACGGGTATCTCTCAACTTGAACGTTTGGCTGAGCAAATTGTTCGGTTTTCCCCGCAATATGCGGTAGTGGGAGAGCAACAATCTGCCAGTGTGTTAGCAGATTTAATTTCAGGCAAGGGCACAACTACAACTATTCTCAGTGGCCAACAAGCACTGATTGATGTCGCGCAAGCACCTGAGGTTGATATTGTAATGTCTGCCATTGTTGGTGCTGCAGGCCTGCTGCCCACATTGGCTGCAGTAAAAGCATCGAAGCGCGTTTTATTAGCGAATAAAGAAGCGTTAGTGATGTCGGGCGAATTATTTATTGATGCAGTTAATTTGCACCAAGCTGAGTTATTGCCAATCGATAGCGAGCATAACGCCATTTTTCAATGTCTCCCGCACAACTATTCCTATGGCAATAAACACTTAAGCGGGATTTCTCATTTGTTGTTGACGGGTAGCGGTGGTCCTTTTAGAGAGTTACCACTAGAGCTGTTCAGCAGTATCTCCCCAGAACAAGCGTGCAAACACCCAAATTGGTCGATGGGTCGAAAAATATCAGTAGATTCCGCCTCCATGATGAACAAAGGGCTGGAGTTTATTGAAGCTAAGTGGCTTTTTGGTGTTAATGAAAGCGATATAGAAGTGGTTATTCACCCACAAAGTACTATTCATTCAATGGTGCAGTATATTGATGGCTCGGTCATTGCCCAAATGGGCAATCCCGATATGCGTACGCCTATTGCCCATGGCTTAAGTTATCCTGATCGCATTAGCTCAGGTGTGGGTGCCTTAAACTTTTCAGACTTAGCTGACTTCAGTTTTACGCGCCCGTGTAAGCAACGCTTTCCTAATTTGTTTTTGGCAATGCAAGCCAGCGAGCAGGGACAAGCTGCCACAACCTGTTTAAATGCCGCCAATGAACAAGCCGTTGCAGCATTTTTAGATAATAAAATTAGTTTCACCGACATAAACAAAGTAAATCAAACCACACTTGATAGCTATGGTACGGGCACCTTAACGTGCATCGACAGTATTCTAGAACATGATGGCATAAGCCGTAAAAAGGCAAACAGTATTATTGACCAAATAATTAAAGGGCACCAAGCATGTTAGCAATTATTTGGAACATTGCATCGTTTGTGGTGGCACTGAGTATTTTAGTGGCGGTCCATGAGTGGGGGCATTACATTATTGCCAAGCTGTGTAAAGTGAAAATTTTGCGCTTCTCGATAGGTTTTGGTAAACCCATATATAAACGAGTGACCTCTACTGGGATGGAATTTGTGATAGCTGCTATTCCATTGGGCGGGTACGTGCGCATGTTAGACGGCCGCGTAGATGAAGTCGGCACTCGAGACCTTGATGTGGCCTTTGATCAAAAACCTGTTTTACAACGCATGGCGATTGTATTTGCAGGCCCTGCTGTAAACTTCATTTTTGCCGCGTTTGCGCTAATGGCTATAGGCATGATTGGCACTCAAACCATCAAACCGATTATTGGCAGCGTTACCCCCAATTCGTATGCTGCCGCTGGCGGTTTACAAATGGGTGATGAAATTATCGCCATAGGCGATCGCAGTGTAAACAATTGGCAGGACGTTAGTTTAGAAGTAGTGAGATACAGTGGGGATAACACTATTCCTATGAGAGTTATGACAGGTAACGGCGCCAATAAAATAAAGCAACTGCCTGTTAATGGTTGGACACTTAACCCCGATTCAAGCGACTTATTCGCTGATTTGGGTTTCAATATATTTCAACCTGAAGTAACTAAAGTACTTGCTTACATTGAAGAAAATGGTCCAGCCGCTAAAGCGCAGTTACAGATTGGTGACGAAATACTGAAATTAGATGGAACTCCAATGCGCAATTGGAGACAAATAGTCGAGTATATTGAATCGCGTCCCAATACCAGTGTGCAAGTTGACGTAATGCGAGAAGGTGGAAACCGGCGTCTAAATGTTACCTTAGGGACTCGTAGTAACGACAACAGTAAAGGCTATCTTGGTGTAGTAACGAGTACTGAACCTTGGCCTGAGCAATATGTGGTTACTACTCAACTTGGACCAATAGATGCGTTTATAAATGGCGTAGATGATACATGGCGGTTAATGACAACGACAACAAAAATGCTGGGTAAGTTAATTACCGGCGATTTGTCGGTAAAAAGTCTTAGCGGACCTATTTCTATTGCACAAGGTGCTGGTGCTCATGCAAGTTATGGATTGGTTGCTTTTCTGGGGTTTTTAGCGCTAATTAGCGTAAATCTTGGTATTATCAACCTTTTGCCATTGCCAATATTAGATGGCGGCCATTTATTGTATTTCACGATAGAATGGATAACTGGAAAGCCCGTGTCAGAGGCGATTCAGGAAATAGGCTTTAAGGTAGGTGGTGCGTTATTGTTTATGGTAATGGCCACTGCTATTTTTAATGATATTTTGCGCAATGTATAAGTCGTACTGGTAAAATACAGTGTGATAAAAACAAGCGAAAGTACAAGCTTAATACGCGACCAAAAGCGCTTCAGCACTATTGGTGGTTCGTAATAATAACAATGTCTGACACACAATATCTTGGAATTTTAATAGTTGATGAAGTGTAAAAATCTAGTTATCGCCACCGTATTATTGGCTGGCTCATGGTGTGCTGCAGCACAAAGTAACAGTAGTGATGTTAATTTTGTGGTAGAAGATATCCGTGTGGAAGGATTACAGAGGGTTGCCCTAGGCGCAGCGCTTACGTACATGCCTGTGCAACGTGGTGATACCTTAAACCGTTTCAGGGTAACGCAGTTAATACGATCACTTTACTCATCAACACACTTTGAGAAAGTCGAAATTTATCGTGACGGCAATGTACTAGTGGTTAAAGTTTCTGAGCGTCCTACAATCAGTAATATTGTATTTGAAGGTAACGATGACATTAAAGATGAACAGTTACAAGACAGCCTCAACGATTCCAATATTCGTGTGGGTGAACCCCTTGATAAAACCGTTATTACATCTATTGAAAATGGTCTAAAAGACTTCTTTTATAGCATTGGTAAATACAACGCTGACGTTACGGCGATTATTACACCATTGCCACGTAATCGTGTTGATGTGAAGTTGTTATTTGAAGAAGGTGATGCTGCCAAAATTCGTCAAATTAATGTGGTTGGTAACGAGGTGTTTGAAGACGATGAGTTATTCAAACAGATGGAGCTTAAGTTTAATGCTCCATGGTGGGACTTCATGTCTGAGACCCGTTATCAGCAACAAACCCTGTCGGGTGACATGGAGACTATCGAAAGTTACTACAAAGACCGTGGCTATTTGCAATTTGCAATAGAGTCTACACAGGTATCTATGACGCCTGAAAAAGACGGTATATATGTGACCTTAAATGTGTCAGAAGGTGAGCAATATAACATATCAGAAGTTGAGCTTGCTGGTGATTTGTTGGGTTACGAAGACTTTATACAACAAATATTGCCACTTCGAGAGGGCGATCTTTACAACCAAGCTGAAGTCACCTACACAGAAGAATTTATCTCTAATTATTTAGGTCGCTATGGATATGCATATCCAACAGTTGTCACCATCCCAGAAATAAATGAAGAAGACAAAACCGTTAAGTTAACCTTAAGAGTTGACCCCGGAAAGCGTATCTACGTGCGTCGTATTACTTTCACAGGGAATACGGTTACGGCTGACAAAGTATTGCGTCAAAACGTGGTGCAAATGGAAGGTACATGGCTGGCCAATCGCTCACTGGAAACTTCAAAATCGCAACTTTCACGTTTGACCTATATGGAAGAGGTTGATTTTGAAACGATTCGTATACCAGGTGAAGACGACAAGGTTGATGTTGAATTCAGGGTGAAAGAACAAGCCTCGGGTTCGTTTAACGCAGGTATCGGTTATGGCGATGCAACCAAGTTAAGTTTACAGGCGGGTATTCAACAAGATAATTTCTTGGGCACCGGTAAGCGAGTTGGTATAAGTTTGTCAACGGTATCCTACCAATCAAGTGCACAGCTAACGTATTTAGACCCATACTTCACCATTGATGGTATTAGTTTAGGTGGAACGGTTGGTTACAGCGAATTTGATGGTGGTGATTTTAACGTTGTACAATACAACAGCAAGCGATGGTCAATAGGCGGTAACTTAGGTTACCCAATTAACGAAGTAAACCGGATTAATTTTGGTTTAACTTATGCCGATGTTGAACTACAAAGTGATAACACAAGTTTTGAACAAACATCGCGTTTCTACAATCAATTTTTAGATGAAAACGATCCCGATGCGGCAATTGAATATGACAGTTACCTAGCGTCAGTGTCTTGGATACGCAATACCTTGAATAGAGGTATTTTTCCTAGCGCCGGTTCTTCTCAGCGTGCTTCGTTTTCTATTACTACGCCAAATTCAGATGTGGATTATTTTAAATTTACAACAGACACTAAATGGTATTTTCCACTTACCCGAAATCAACGATGGACTGTGCTAGCACGTTTGCGTTTAGGCTACGGTAATGGTTACGGCGATGTAAATGGAATAGAGCAAGTGTTGCCTTTTACTGAAAACTTTACTGCGGGTGGTTCAGATACGTTGCGCGGTTTTGAGAATAACACCGTGGGACCTCGTGGTGTTGCAAGACGCAGCTCTACTTTGGTGACAACGCCTAATGGCGTGCCAGTATTACGTCCAACTGACGCTGATCAAGTGCAATTATCACAACGTAGTTTGGGTGGTAATGCCATGGCAATTGGTGGTTTAGAATTGATTGTACCCACGCCGTTCATAGAGGCTGAATACGACAGTTCTGTGCGAACAAGTATCTTTTTAGATGTGGGTTCTGTATGGGATACAGAGTTCAATTACGATGAATATAAAGATCTAAGTGTGATCACGAATACCGGACCGGTATTAGATTACAGCGACTGGAAAAATTACCGCTCGTCTGCAGGTGTATCAGTGCAATGGATATCACCTATGGGGCCCATGGTATTTAGCTTTTCAAGAGCACTAAAAGAGCGCGAAGGTGATCAGGTTGATTTCTTTACATTCAACATTGGATCAACCTTCTAAGCAAGGTATAATCAAGGAATACTTACGAGCACAACGCTCTAAAAAATTATAAAAACGTATAGGAGTTTTACATTGAAAAGTTTTATTAAAGGTATGTCACTGGCAGTATTGTTTACAACATCTATGTTGTCATTCGCCGCAGACGCTGCGCAAAAAATCGCTTTGGTTGACGTACAAAGAGTACTATCTGCAATGCCGCAGGTGGCTACTATTGAACAAGACATTAACGCTGAGTTCGCTGAGCAAATACAAGAAGTTCAGAAGCTACGTTCTGACGGCAGTTTTTTGTTGCAAAAACTTGAACGCGAAGAAGCTACAATGAGCCAAGCGCAAATTCAAGAAACGCAACAAGAAATTAAAACGATAGGTGAGACTCTTCAAGCTAAAGGCCAGCCTCTGCAGCAAAACATGCAGCGCAGAACGCAGGAAGAAAGAAACAAATTGCTAAAACACATCAAAGATGCAATTGATGAGATTGCTGCTGAAGAAGACTTCGACTTAATTTTAAATGCGACAGCAGTACCATTTAACAAGCCCGAGTACGATATTTCTGAAGCTGTTCTTAATAAGGTAAGCAAAATTAAATAACGCGCTAGCATTGATTCACGCATATTTTCAGGCCAACTAGTGTTGGTCTGATTTGTTTTTGGGCAATAAACCCGTATCTTATGCAGCAATTTTTCAAGCCTTATTTATTATGGTAGCTTTTTACAGCAAATAACTAGGGAAAACGTTATTTAGCGCAAGTAATTGCTTTGTAATACTTGCAGTTCTATTAGGAGATATTCTTGTCACATTCGTTAAACACCATTCAAGTTAAAGAGATCATGTCGTTGTTGCCGCATCGCTATCCGTTTTTGTTAATCGATCGCGTTACTGATTATGAGTTGGGTGTCTCTATTTCTGCTTACAAAAATATCACTATTAACGAAGAATGTTTCTTAGGACATTTTCCTGGCGAGCCTATTTTCCCGGGTGTCATGATTTTAGAGGCGATGGCACAGGCTGCAGGTATTCTTGGTTTTAAAACAATGGGCAATAGCGATCAACTATATTTGTACGCAGGTATCGACAAAGCCAGATTTAAACAACCCGTTGTGCCCGGTGATCGCCTTGACATAAACGTGTCATTAATAAAAGAGCGTCGTGGCATATGGAAGTTTCGTGGTATCGCTACAGTTGATGGTAAAGAAGTATGTAACGCCGAATTTATGTGTGCAATGAGAGACTACAAATCATGATCCACCCCTCGTCTGTTGTTTCTGAAACCGCTGTTATTGGCAGTAATGTAGAAATTGGCCCTTTTTGTTATATTGGTGACAATGTAGAAATAGGTGACAATTGTAAATTTACGAGCCACGTAGTGGTAAAAGGGCATACTAAAATAGGTAACAACAACACCTTTTTCCAGTTTTGTTCTATTGGTGAAGATTGCCAAGATAAGAAATATGCGGGCGAAACAACTTATTTAGAAATTGGTGATGATAATGTATTTCGAGAGTCGTGTACTATCCATCGCGGTACGACTCAGGATAACTGTCTAACCAAAATTGGCGACCGTAATTTGCTTATGGTCAACACGCATTTAGCCCACGATTGTATGGTCGGCAACGACAATATTCTCGCTAACAATGCAACAGTTGCAGGCCATGTACATATTGGTGATTTTGTAATTTTAGGCGGGATGACAGCAGTGCACCAATTCTGCCATATTGGCTCACACGCATTTACGGGCGGTGGCGCAGTGTTATTACGCGATTTACCACCTTATGTGATGTTCAGTGGGCTGAAACATATTCCACAAGGAATAAACAGCGAAGGCCTTAAGCGTCGAGGTTTTTCAAGTGATGGCATCAGTGCTATCAAAAAAGCTTATAAAATATTGTATCGCCAAGGAAATACCCTTGATGAAGCCAATAAATTGATAAGCGAGCTTGCTGAAACCCATAGCGAAGTGAAAATTTTAGCTGATTTCTTGCGCGTACCCAATCGTGGTTTAGTCAGGTAATTTTGCCTTGAACACAGGGCCGAACAACGTGACTGCAAATATCCACTCCACTAAGCCTATCCGAATTGGCTTAGTGGTGGGTGAAACTTCTGGTGCTATCATTGCTGTCGGTATGGTTAAGCAGCTTTTACTGCAACACCCTAATGCAATTATCGAAGGTATTGGCTCGAAAGAACTCATTGGTCTTGGCATGCATTCTCTATTTGATATGGAAGAATTGTCGGTGATGGGTTTAGTTGAAGTGCTTAAACATTTACCTCGTTTATTGCACATTCGAAAAACCGTTGTACAACATTTTATTGAAAATCCACCCGATGTCTTTATTGGTGTAGATGCCCCCGACTTCAATTTAACTGTAGAAACAAAGTTAAAAGCAGCTGGTATTCCTACCGTGCATTATGTGAGCCCAACGGTGTGGGCATGGCGAGAAAAACGTATCTTTAAAATTGCCAAGGCCACTGACTTAGTGCTTGGTGTATTTCCCTTCGAACAAGCGATTTACGATAAATACGGCATCGCATTTAAGTTTGTAGGACATACCATGGCCGACGATATTCCTCTGCAAGTTGACCAAGCAAATGCTAGAGCATCATTGCAGCTGGATGATAAACGCGATTATCTCGCTTTATTACCCGGTTCTCGCGCGCGCGAAGTCGATACCCTTTTCAGTACCTTTTTAACCACATTTGAACTGCTAAAACAAAAGAAGCCCGATTTACTCGCGTTAATCCCAGCAGTAAATGACGCGCGTGAAGCACAAATTAATGCAATCATTCAAGATCGTGGTTTGCAACAATACTGTACTGTGACTCGTGCGAAAGCCCGCGATGTAATGCTAGCTTCCGACGCAGTGTTGTTGGCCTCGGGTACCGCAGCCTTAGAAGCCATGTTTTGTAAGTGTCCGATGGTGGTTGCATATAAAATGCCGGCCATCACTCACATAATCATGAAACAACTTTACAAGCCAGATTATTTTGCACTACCGAATATTTTGGCTGATGAACTGTTGGTACCTGAGTTTTTGCAAGACGATGTTAATGCGCCTAACTTGGCTGAATACGTCTGGCGGGTATGGCAACAAGATAACGCCAAAATAGTCGATAAATTCACTTCCATACACACCAGCCTTGCAAAAGGAGCTGATCTTGAATCTGCAAATGCAGTGTTGGCGCTCATTGCCGAGCGTGATTTAAAGACGCGGCAAGAGAGTATTACCTGATGTACATTGCTGGTGTAGATGAAGTTGGGCGTGGACCATTGGTGGGTAACGTAGTAACTGCTGCAGTTATTTTGGACCCTAATCGCCCAATTGATGGCTTAACTGATTCTAAAAAACTAAGCGAAAAAAAGCGCGATGCCTTGTTCTTAACCATAAAAGAACACGCCCTAGCATATGCAATTGGCCGCGCCAGCCCAGCTGAAATTGACACACTAAATATTCTACACGCGACCATGCTTGCCATGACTCGAGCGGTAGAGGCTTTGCATATTCAGCCTGATTTTGTAAGAGTTGATGGCAACCGCAGCCCTAAATGGAATTACAGTAGTGAAGCAATAGTAAAAGGTGATTTACTGCACAGTGAAATTTCTGCCGCTTCTATTTTGGCAAAGGTAACCCGCGACGCTGAAATGAAAGCGCTAGATAAATTACATCCCGAGTATGGCTTTGCTGGTCACAAAGGTTATCCTACCAAACAACACCTGCAAGCCTTGACGCAATACGGTGCACTTGAACAACACAGAAATAGCTTTAAACCAGTTCAGCTTGTGTTAAGTTCAAGGTAGAATATGCCCTTAATAAAATAGTTAATTAATACCCCATAATAATAATGCATTCTGCAAGGAGTAGGCTTTAGTGTCGGCACAATTTGTTCACTTGCGTGTTCACAGCGATTTTTCTATGCAAGATGGCCTTAACAAGGTCAACCCAATACTTGAAGCAAGTAAAGAAATTGGTGCTACTGCATTAGCGCTTACCGATTTAATGAACATGTGTGGTTTGGTTAAGTTTTACTCTGCCGCCAAAAAGAACGGTATTAAACCGGTTATTGGCTGCGATGTGTGGCTGCAAAGTGAAATTTTAGACCAGCAAATCGTACAAATTTGTTTGTTGGCAATGAATGAAACAGGCTACAAAAACATAACTAATGCTATTTCTGAAGCATACTTACAAGGGCATGTTGAGCATAAGGTGGTGCTTAATCAAGATATACTAGCCAAGTTTAGTGAAGGCGTTATTGTGCTTTCAGGGGCATTAGAAGGCGATTTAGGCAAAGCGATTGCCATGGAAAAACCTGATCTAGTGCAACAAATCATTTCCTTTTACCAACAACATTTTCCTGACCGTTACTATATTGAACTGCAACGCACTGGGCATATTGGTCAAAATTATTATATTGAGCAGGCTCTAATCTTAGCCGAGCAGAACACCTTGCCGGTAGTTGCCACAAATAATGTGCGATTTTTGCACCAAGAAGACTTTGAAGCCCACGAAGTAAGGGTGTGTATCAGTGATGGTTATACACTTGATGATAACCGCCGAGTAAAACGCTACACCGATCAGCAATTTTTGCGCAGCACAGACGAAATGGTTGAGCTCTTTTCAGATATCCCAGAAGCGCTTGAAAATAGCGTCGAGATAGCCAAGCGATGCAATGTAAAACTCACCTTGGGCGAATACTTTTTACCTAATTTCCCTACCGGTGATATGACCACCGAAGAATTTTTAGTTAAGCAATCTGAAATCGGACTTGAGCGCAGGCTGAAGCAGATTTTTCCTGACGAAAAAGAGCGCTCAGAAAAACGCCCTGAATATGATGACCGCCTAAAGATAGAGCTTGAAGTCATCAACGAAATGGGATTCCCTGGTTATTTCTTAATCGTGATGGAATTTATTCAGTGGAGCAAAGATAATAATATTCCGGTTGGGCCAGGGCGTGGCTCTGGTGCTGGCTCATTAGTGGCTTATGCACTTGATATTACCGATTTGGACCCGCTAGAATTTGATTTATTATTTGAACGGTTTTTGAATCCTGAGCGGGTATCCATGCCCGATTTTGATATCGATTTTTGTATGGATCGACGTGATGAAGTTATTGACCATGTAGCCGATATTTACGGCCGCGATGCGGTATCACAAATTATCACCTTTGGCACACTCGCCGCCAAAGCTGTTATCCGCGATGTGGGTCGTGTGCTTGGGCGCCCCTATGGCTTTGTTGATCGTATTTCAAAAATGATCCCCGCCGATCCTGGCATGACACTAGCGAAAGCATTTGAGGTAGAGCCTAGATTACCCGAAATATATGAGCAAGACGAAGAAGTTAGAGAACTTATCGACATGGCTCGTATTCTCGAAGGTGTCACACGAAATGCTGGTAAACACGCGGGTGGTGTAGTGATATCCCCCACCACTATTACCGATTTTGCGCCGCTTTATTGCGACGATGTTGGGGCAAACCCCGTTACCCAGTTTGATAAAAACGATGTGGAAACAGCAGGTTTAGTTAAATTTGATTTTCTAGGGCTACGTACCTTAACGATTATCCA
>JBARZY010000113.1:0-2768 GCA_049650345.1 Glaciecola sp.
TTGGTGGCCCAATTGCGCTTGGGTTTCAGCTAGGTTGCTATATAGAAACACAAATCGATGAAGTTCGTCAGCAAACTCCCAATACAGCCCCAAACACAGAAGTTAACTACCTATATAGTGGCTATGACATGACATTTGCCGGTGTTGTCAAACCAGGTGATGAAATATCGCTGCGGGTAAAACCCGGTCGCAGTAAAAACACAGATAACGGCGACGTATATTCAAATCGTATTATGCTAATGGCACACAATACACCGGTTATTCTTGGCTATAAACGAGAATATGAACATTTGCCCGCAATGGCGTTTACTGATTATCCCAGTAAATCAGATGTGAGCCAGCTTGCCGATAGAAGCTTTACGCAAGGGCAACGATTTTTCGTGAAGCACAAGTACATGATTGTAGGAAACGCTAAAAACTTTTTAACCAGCGCTTGCGCTGAGCAGTCACACTACATTGATGAATTTGAAGACAAAGTCAATTTCCCACAGATGTATCCGTTGGGCTTAATTTCTTCGGCCCTGCTAGAGCGAGCACAAGCAGACAATTACGACTTAAAGAGCAATCCAATGATATACATCAGTCATAAGTTAGTAATTGATAAAGCGCAAGTTTTGGCACTGCGAAGCAATGACCGTTTGATTATTGTGGTAAGCGAACAATTAAGTAAACAGAATAGCGATAAACAGCAAAAGGTGCAGCACTGCATTGCTTATGCAAACAGTGACCAACCGCTGTTTTACGCAACGGTTGACCTGATGCCATTAAGCGAATTATTAAAATAGCGCTTAGGCGTAAAACGATTTATACCAATTCACAAAAGCATTAATGCCATCATCTAAGCTAGTACTTGGTCTGTACCCTACCGCATCTACCAATGACTCAACGTCGGCATAGGTTTCGGCGACATCACCGGCCTGCATGGGAAGTAAATTTTTGCTGGCTGTTTTACCCAAGGCTTTCTCGATGGTTTCAATAAAGGTAAGTAAATGTACAGGAGTTTGTGCGCCAATGTTGTAAATACGCCAAGGCGCTTTACTGCTGCTTGGATTAGGCGCTTTCGCATCCCAGTTCTCATCAGCGGTAGCAGTATGTAAGGTGGTTTGAATAACGCCTTCAACAATATCGTCAATATAA
This sequence comes from Glaciecola sp., assembly GCA_049650345.1. GTDB lineage: Bacteria > Pseudomonadota > Gammaproteobacteria > Enterobacterales > Alteromonadaceae > Glaciecola. Next base: position 1,138 of record JBARZY010000113.1, read on the forward strand.
GTAAAGTCACGCTTGTGATTACCGTAGTTGTATACGTCAATAGGCTTGTCTTCACTAACCGATTTAGTGAACTTAAACGGCGCCATGTCGGGTCGTCCCCAAGGGCCATATACGGTAAAGAAGCGCAACCCGGTGGTGGGCATTTGATACAAATGACTATAACTATGCGCCATTAATTCATTGGCTTTTTTACTGGCTGCATATAACGATACAGGATGGTCTACATTGTCTTCTACTGAGAAAGGCATCGCCTCGTTAGCACCATATACAGAACTGCTAGACGCGTAACACAAGTGCGCTACCTTATTCTGCCGGCAACCTTCTAGTATATTGGTAAAGCCCACCAAATTTGAATCAACATATGCGTGAGGATTAGTGATAGAGAAACGCACGCCAGCTTGGGCGGCTAAATGTATCACGCGATCAAATTTTTGTTCAGCAAATAGCGCAGCCATAGCATCTCTGTCGGCAATATCCATTTTGATAAAAGTAAACAAGCTGGCTTGGGGGCTTTCATTTATCCATGCCAAACGCGCATGTTTTAGTGCAGGATCGTAGTAGTCATTGATGTTATCAATACCCACTACTTCAATATTTTGTTGTATTAGCTTAATAGCAGTATGAGCGCCTATAAAGCCGGCAGCCCCGGTTACGAGTATTTTCAAAAGTGAATCCTTTTATTACAGAGTGCTAACTATTTCTGCGTGTTGTCTTGTGGCAACTCGGTGGTGGGAGTAAACACATGTTTGCCAAACAGCATTTCAATGACGCTACGTAACGACTTCACCACTAAATGATAGCACAGTAAATGTATGGGCATCTTTATAACATGACCTCGAAGCATAGCCAACAAGTGTTTAAGAGGTGTTTTTGAGCCTGCTAATAAAGTGTGCTGTGGTAGCAATACACTTGCAAATAGGTAATGATCAAAGCCAGATCGCAAAGCCCTTTTGACATCACATTTATTTAGCTGTGCCTCACTAATATTCAGCGAAAAATGATAATGTAATGCCCACAAGGCCAAGCCAACTTCATATACAAAACCTAATGCTTCGGCGGTTGCGATGATTTCGTCGATAAACTCGCCAGAAGCGTCTTCAAGCATATAGAACAAATCGAGTAAATCACGAAACGCGCTGCGATATTCTTCGTTTCTGAACAGATGCACGCTGCAGTGTACAAATTGCGCCGCTTCATTAAGTACATGCACGCCAAACTTATTCCGCACAATGTAAGCTGCAAGATTTTCGACGGTAGGCGCATCCTTTGAGATAATCGGCACAATATTATGATGCACATCAATTATCGTCCCACGATGTGCATGGGCCATTGGTGGTATTTCATGCGCCCACTTGCGATAGTATTTATCATCGTAATCGTTAACTGCTTCGCCTACCCATCCAAATAAAGACAAAGCTTGCTCGCATTGGGTAATTTGGTTTTTGTTAACCAGTATATCTATGTCACTATACAGTCTACCTTGACCAACTTTTGCATCACTTAAGCTATATGCTGCGCCTTTCAAAAATACAACAAAGTCAGACTCATTTTTTAATATGTTGGTAAGCTCTGTGGCTTCAAGCTCTACTTGTTCTTTTTGTCGCAGGGCAATGCGTAAGGCATTAAGAAAA
>JBARZY010000114.1:0-54498 GCA_049650345.1 Glaciecola sp.
TTTCTATACATAAAATTTGCATTTTGTGTGGAATGGCGGTATTTTTCGATTATCTGGTCAGACCTCAGGAGATGATATGTCGGATTTATTATGGTTTTTAGTGGTATTAGTTACGTTCTCTGTGGTGGCGTACAAGCGCTACCCTCTCACCACAAGCATCGGCGCCATAGGTGCTGCGCTATTCATTGCTACTGTTTTTGGTAGCCTTGGTTTTTGGTCATGGTTGGCCTTTTTAGTGGTTGCCGTGCCTATCGCATATACGCCGTTTAGACTCGATTTTATTAGCACTAAATTGCTTGCGTTTTATAAATCGGTATCGCCCGAAATGTCTAGGACTGAGCAAGAGGCAATTGATGCTGGTACCGTTTGGTGGGACGGCGAATTATTCAGTGGTAAACCCAATTGGCAAAAATTGCATGGTATTACTCAGCCGGTATTAAGTGCCGAAGAACAAGCATTTTTAGATGGCCCATGTGAAACCGTTTGTTCTATGGTGAACGAGTGGCAAATTAATCACATTGACGCTGATTTATCAGATGAAATATGGGATTATTTGAAAGAGCATAAATTTTTCGCAATGATTATTGAGAAACGCTTTGGCGGTTTAGCATTTTCGGCTTATGCACAATCTCGTGTGCTGCAGAAATTAGCTGGCGTTAGTGCAGTACTAAGTTCAACCGTTGGGGTTCCTAATTCGTTAGGGCCGGGAGAATTATTACAACACTACGGCACAAAGGAACAACAAGATTATTATTTACCTCGCTTGGCAAACGGTGAAGAGATTCCATGTTTTGCGCTTACCAGCCCTGAGGCTGGCTCTGACGCTGGCGCAATACCCGACGTTGGCGTAGTATGCAAAGGTGAGTTTAACGGTGAAGAAGTGCTGGGTATGCGTTTAACATTTTCAAAGCGTTATATTACTCTCGCACCCGTAGCAACAGTTGTTGGCTTAGCCTTCAAACTGCAAGACCCTGATGGCTTGCTCGGTGATACCGAAGATTTGGGGATCACTTGCGCATTAATTCCAAGAGACACTGATGGTTTGCAAATTGGCCGTCGTCACTTTCCCCTTAACGTTCCCTTCCACAACGGCCCAGTTAAAGGCGAAGACATGTTCGTGCCTATTAGCTATATTATTGGTGGTGAAGAAATGGCCGGGAAAGGCTGGCGCATGCTCATGGAGTGTTTGTCTGTAGGTCGTTGTATTACGCTACCGTCATCAGCTGCTGGTGGTGCAAAGCAACTTGCTTTATCAACCGGTGCATATTCAAGAATCCGTCGCCAATTTCGTTTGCCAATAGGACAAATGGAAGGTGTTGAAGAGATGCTAGCGCGTATTGGCGGTAATGCTTACCTAATGGATGCGGTAACATCACTATCAACAGCAGGTGTTGATTTAGGCGAAAAGCCTTCTGTTATATCTGCGATTTGTAAATATCACTTAACTGAGCGTATGCGTCAAATTGTAAATGACTCAATGGACATTCACGGCGGTAAAGGCATTTGTTTAGGTCCAAACAACTATTTAGGTAGAGCGTATCAAGGCGTTCCTATTTCTATTACGGTAGAGGGTGCAAACATTCTTACTCGTAACATGATGATTTTTGGCCAAGGCGCGATGCGTTGTCACCCTTATGTGCTTGAAGAAATTTACGCGGCGCAAATTGAAGACAAAGCGCAACAACTTACTGCCTTCGACAAAGCAGTATTTGGCCATATTGGCTTTGCATTAAGCAATACCGTGCGTTCTATTTGGTTCACTTTGTCTCGAAACGTGTTGTCTAGAACGCCATTTAAAGATGAAACCGCACCGTATTATCGAAGCTTGCAAGGCTACTCAGCAAATCTTGCTATGCTTACTGATATATCTATGGGTGTGTTAGGTGGCTCTTTGAAACGTCGTGAACGTTTGTCTGCTCGTTTGGGTGACGTCCTAAGCTATTTGTACTTAGCTTCAGCAGCCCTAAAACGCTACGACGAACAGGGTCGGATAAAAGAAGACTTGCCTTTGCTGCATTGGGCAATGCAGGACTGCTTACACAAAATGGACATTGCAATAGATGACTTTATTCGTAATTTCCCATCAACACCAGTGGCCATTTATTTACGCTTAGTGGTTCAGCCCTTCGGGAAACTAAATGATAAACCTGCTGATAAAATTGAGCACAAAATTGCACATATGCTACAAAGCGTTAATACCGCTCGTGATCGTTTAGGCGAAGGCCAGTATTTTGCGAAAGTCGATGGAAGTTTGTTTGGTGATTTAGAACAAACTCTTGAAAACATTATCAAAGTTGAACCTATCTTTGACAAAATATGTAAAGCCTTAGGTGAAAAGCTACCTATGACGCAGCTAGACAAACTTGCTGATAAAGCCTTGGCCGCTAATATCATTAGTGAACAAGATGCAGAGTTATTGAGAGAAACTGAAAGCGGGCGTTTACGTACAATTAATGTTGATGACTTTGACCCTCAAGAACTACTAGCAGCAACAAGTGCTAAAGTAGCGAAGCCAAAAGCAACAAGAAAAAAGTCACCAAAAGCGGCATAATGTGAAGTACTGGGTTACTCTTTATAAAGACGCCAATATGGCGTCTTTTTCTTTGGCTGATAAAAAAGCTTGTTGCAAGGCATTGTTCTGTAGAGTCAATATCTGTGGCATAGATAATCCGACTACATTTTTAGCGAGTTGATATTCACTTTTTAAGGTATTGTTGGACACCCCAGGATCATCGGTGTTTATACACACTGGAATATGATGTTTCAAAAAAATCGTTACTGGATGCGTTGCCATATTAAGCCAAGTACCAGTTTGGTAATTAGATAAAAGACAACTTTCAATACCAATTTGATTACTTGCCATATAGTCCATTAATGCTAAATCTGCGTGTGCAGCTACTGCATGCCCTATTCTATCAGCATGCAACAAACGAATTGCATCCCATATACTCTCGGGCCCGGAAGCCTCGCCAGCGTGAATGGTAATATTTAGGCCCGCATCTTTTACTTTATTGAAGTGTGGAACAAATAATTTTGCGGGAAAGCCTAATTCATCACCAGCAAGGTCAACTGCTTTGAGTTTATCTTTATGTTGCAATAAAGCATCTAATTCATGCATGCATGCATCAGTACCAAAAGTACGACTTAATATGCCAATTAGTGTGGCATGATAATTAAAGGTCTGATTAGCCTCTTCTACGCCGGCCACAACCGCAGCCACTACCTCCGTTAAAGGTAACTTAAACGCCATAGCCATGTAATAAGGGGAAAAGCGCAGTTCAACATGATGTAAACCTTCATTAACCGCGTCTTCAACATTTTCAAACGCAATACGTTTGCACGCATCTAAGGTAGACAGCACTGACACGCCCATATCAAGTTTTTGTAGAAAGGCCAATAAATCTGAGGTTTTGTCGCTAATATAAACGTGTTCTGCAAGGCCACTTACTTGATAACTGGGCAACTCAACACCATTGGCTTGTGCTAAATCGATGATAGTAGACAGCCTTATATTGCCATCTAAATGTCTGTGTATATCAACCATGGGTGCTGTTCTTTCAGCAAACACACTCTCCATGTTAGTCGATTTGTAGTTGATCAATGGCCACTAAAATTTGTGTCCTAGATTCAACTTCTAGACGTTTGAACAACGAACTAATATGTGCCTTAACAGTTGCTTCGGTAACGTTGAGAGCATCGGCTATTTGTTTGTTCTTCATGCCTTGTTTAACAAGCCTTAGCACTTGAAATTGCTTAGGGGTGAGTTCACGCACTTTTTCAGCGATGTGTATATTATCATTATTGATGTCTTTGAGCTGCTCAGCAATACCATTTGGTAACCAAGTGTGTCCATCGTGTACAGCCTTAATTGCTTTTATTAATTCACTGGTAGGTGTTGTTTTTGGAATATGTGCTTGAGCCCCAAAATCCATCACTTGAGAAATAGTGTCAAGTGAGTCAGACGCAGAAATGACCGCTATAGGTAAGCTAGGAAACATTTGTCTGATTCTCAGTAAGCCGTAAAAATTATCACAACCCGGCATGGTTAAGTCTAGCAACAAGACTGAAATAGTACGACGACTTCTTAAAATCTTTATTGTGCTGGCAAACGAATCTGACTCTAGATAACTTACACCTGAAAACTCAGTATCTAAGGCTGCACAAAGCGCCTCTCTATATAGAGGATGATCGTCTGCTATTAAAAATTTCATCATTTATTGTCAATACCCCGTGTTTTACAACATTATGAAGCAGCGCGGCCTCAAATCACACTTTACAATACAGCTGTTAATGTCGTTCTGCTGGTTATTGTCTTCTGCTTTACCACGTACTATTACACATAAGTACATACATAAGCTATACTAATTATACATCCTACAATTGAAACCATATTTAATAAAGATCAGATTATTTTATTTGTTAAATATATGTTAAATTCTTGATTTTACCCCTATGAACAAACCTACGCATCTAAGTAAAGCCGATAACATATATGCCAGCGCATTGACTGAAGTAAGACAATTTAGCTTTAACCAGCAAGTTGTTGATGTATTCCCAGATATGATTAACCGCTCAGTTCCTGGGTATGCGCATATTATAGATGGCATTGGGAAAATCGCCCAAATGCATTGTTCAAACAATGCCCATATTTATGACTTGGGTTGCTCGCTTGGTGCAGCTAGCTTATCTATTGCAAAATACTTGTGTGATAGCCAAATACGTATCGATGCCGTTGATATCTCACCAGAAATGGTCGCTAAATGTGAACTTAATAAAGCGTCTTTCAGTTATGGTAAATCAATAACGGTGCATCATGGTAACGTCATTGACTATCGACTTGAACAGTGTGACATGGTGGTATTGAATTTTACCTTACAGTTTATTCCGCCTGAACAGCGCTTAGCCATCATGCAGAAAATCTATGCAAGCTTGAAGCCCGGTGGTGTTTTAGTGCTCAGCGAAAAAGTGGCTCACAGCAACTCGTACATTGAAGAAACCATCGTAACACTGCACCATGACTTTAAACGCCAAAATGGCTATTCCGATTTAGAAATCAGTCAAAAACGCAGTGCTTTAGAAGACGTCATGAAACTTGATACCACCGCACAACATCAACAGCGTATGGCAGAAGCAGGATTTGTTAACAGCGCAGTGTGGCAACAGCAGTTTAATTTTCTCTCATTTATTGCAATAAAATAGAATTCAACATTATGATTCAAGCAGATGCTACAAATCTTACATCACTTAATTGGCGAAGTGCCTTCTATCAAGCAATCATTGGAACAGCACTTGAGTCTAGTATTAGCACTTTTATGCCCTTACTCGATTCATGGGAAGTAAATCTACCAACAAAAGACCGCAATAGATGGCGCAAACAATTAGAGAAGTTGCCTGATATAAACGATGCACAGTTGAAAGTATCTGATATGGTCAGTATTGCTTCTAATACGCCATTAAGCAGTGGTGACAAGGCAAAAACCATAGCCATTCTCAAACAATTTATGCCTTGGCGAAAAGGCCCTTTTTCCTTTTTTGACATTGAGATTGATACCGAGTGGCGTTCAGATTGGAAGTGGCAGCGCGTTTTACCACATATTGGTAACTTGCAAGGACAACACGTTTTAGATGTAGGTTGTGGAAGTGGTTATCATTTATTTAGAATGCATGAACAAGGTGCTAAACAAGTGATTGGTATCGATCCAACTGCTTTGTTTTTTTTCCAGTTTCATTGCTTTAAACGTTATTTTCCCAATCTGAACCTGCATTTTTTACCCCTTGGTATCGAACAAATGCCAGCAACCCGTCATTTTGATACGGTATTTTCAATGGGTGTGCTTTATCATCGACACGACCCAATAAAATTTCTGCAAGAACTCAAACAACAATTACGTCCAAATGGCCAACTAGTACTAGAAACATTGGTGGTAGATGGTGATGTCAACACGGTATTAATGCCTGAAAGTCGCTATGCACAAATGCGAAACGTTTGGTTTTTACCGAGTATAGATGCCCTCACCTTATGGCTGAAACGAGTAGGTTTTTCCCAGGTCGATTGCGTAGATGTTGACGTTACCAGTATTAATGAACAGAGGGCAACAGAATGGATGGAAAATCATTCGCTAGCTGATTTTCTTGATCCCCTCGATCCAACAAAAACAATTGAAGGCTATCCTGCACCGAAAAGAGCGGTGCTTATTGCTAAACGGTAGTCGTGTTATATACGTTTTGATGCATTGTTTTGTGTGATTTTTACGCAAACAAGCGCATATTACATAGTATGCGCTACATATGGCATTAAACTTGAAACACATCTAAGCATTAGACACAGTAAAAGAGAGTGTATTACGCTATTTCGGTAGATACATTTTCACGGTGCAAGATACCATGGAGTCAACAATGCAGAGTGTTACAGGCTTGCTTAAACAATTTATAGCAGAACACCAGTTGCCAGAAAGTTACGCATCGTTTGCACAAAAATGGTTCATACCATTGGCGAGTAAATTGGCACTGCACCAAAAAAATACAAACAAACCTATTTTTGTGGGCGTAAATGGCTGCCAAGGCTCAGGCAAATCTACCGTGACTGACTTATTAGTTGCTCTGTTACAAAAGCAGCACAATATTGCCAGCGTGGGCATATCAATTGATGACTTTTATTTGTCAAAATCAAAACGAAACCTGTTGTCGAAAACAGTCCACCCTTTACTTTCTACTCGAGGCGTTCCGGGCACCCACGACACCGAGTTAATGCAAAGCAGTATCAATAATTTACTCAATCACAAAGAATGCTTACTACCGGTTTTTGACAAATCAATTGATGATGTAAAACCCAGATCACAATGGCGTGAAATTCGCCAACACTATGATATAGTTATTTTAGAAGGATGGTGCGTAGGGTTAAGTAGTCAGCCTGAAGGTTTACTTACGACTGCCATAAATGCTTTGGAAAATAACGACGACCCTGATTCTATGTGGCGCAACCACGTAAATTCACAATTGAAAGTAGCTTATGAGCCTTTATTTAATTCGATTGATCAATTAGTCATGTTAAAGGCACCTAGTTTTGATTGTGTAAGTGCGTGGCGATGCGAACAAGAGCACAAGTTAATAGCGCGTTTACAACAGCAGCATCTTTCAATTGATCAGACCATGACCGATCAGCAGATAAATAAATTTATTCAATATTATCAGCGCCTTACTGAGCATGCTCTGGAAACTTTACCTAGTCGCGCAAATTATATATTTGCACTGGACGCAAACCGCGGTATTACATCTTGTCAAATTCAATAACTATGCAATCAGAAAACTCTTTATTGGCCAGCAATATTCAAATTCTGGTATTCACCGATTTTGATGGCACCATTTTGGATCATCACACATACAGCTTCGAAAGTGCTCGCGAATGCATGGAGCGACTAACTGCTTCCGGCATTCCCATTATACCAAACACCAGTAAAACCTTTGCCGAAGTCACGCAACTATTAAAAGAGATGGGGCTAAATACACCGTTTATTACCGAAAATGGCGCTGCAGTATTTATACCGCGCAATTTTTTGCCAGAAAAACCCCGCGGCGCAGTGTGGAAAAATGGCTATTGGGTGAAAGCTTTTGCCCAGCCGCGTACTTATTGGCAAGAATTGACTAAACGCTTGAAGTATAAATACCCAGACCAATACGAAGGCTTTGCAGACATGAACATAGATCGCATTTGTGAGCTTACCGGTTTAAGCAGTGACAACGCAGAGCTTGCAGCAACACGTCAGTACTCTGAACCATTGCTTTGGACAGGCACTGATGAGCAACGTGAAAAATTTATTGAAGATATAAAAGGCATTGGTGCTTATCCTTTGCGCGGCGGTCGATTTTTGCATATTTGTGGAGACAGCAATAAAGGTAAAGCCCTAGAATGGCTGTGCACTGAATACAAACGCCAACATAGCCACAAGCGTATAAAAAGCATAGCTTTGGGTGATGGCAACAACGATATTGATATGTTGGAGGTTGCTGACTTTGCTGTGCGAATTGCATCACCTGTGCACAAACCACCACAACTTAAACGCATCAATCATAATTATTTAAGCAAGGCACAAGGGCCTGAAGGTTGGTCTCAAGTAATGAACCAACTGATACCCGAAAAATCATAATAGAGGACCTACATGGCTGACTTTTATCAAAACGGTATTATTACCACGCTGCACAACTTAGAACATCGCAACATTGATGACTTAGAGCAAGAATTGTTAGGGTTTGCCAAACATCGGCCTATGGGCCTAATTTTACCTAGTTTGTTTTCAGAATTAGAAGGCAAAGCACTACCGGCAACCATTGAGCACATAAAGAAAGTACCGTACTTAAGTGAAATAGTCATTGGATTAGACAGGGCCGACGAATCACAATATAAGTATGCCCTGGACTTTTTCTCAGGCTTACCGCAACAACATCGTGTTCTTTGGAACGATGGACCCAGACTAAAAGCACTAGATGACGAACTGCAAAGCTTAGGTTTGGCGCCAAAAGAACTTGGGAAAGGCCGAAATGTTTGGTACTGCATGGGTTATGTACTTGCATCAAACAAAGTTGAAAGCGTTGCCTTGCACGATTGTGACATTCTGACTTACGACCGCTCATTATTGGCTCGCCTAATTTACCCCGTTGCTAACCCGCAGTTTAACTACGAATTTTGTAAAGGATTTTACGCTCGCGTGGCCGATGGAAAAATTAATGGCCGAGTATCAAGGTTATTAGTGACTCCGCTATTACGGGCGCTAAAACACACTTTGGGCCATAACGATTACTTAGAGTTTATGGATAGTTTTAGATACCCATTAGCAGGTGAATTTTCATTTAGACGCGACGTATTAAACGATATTCGTATTCCAAGCGATTGGGGGCTAGAAATAGGCGTGTTATCAGAGATGCATCGTAACTATTCGCATAATCGCTTATGCCAGGCGGATATTGCACGAGTGTACGACCATAAACATCAAGATTTATCATTAAACAACGATCAAGGTGGCTTATCTAAAATGTCTATCGACATTACCAAAGCCCTATTTAGAAAGCTTGCTACTCAGGGCACTATTTTTAGTACCGAAACATTTCGTACTATTAAGGCAACTTACTTCCGTATCGCCCTTGATTTTATCGAAACGTATCACAACGATGCGGTCATGAATGGCTTAAAACTAGATGTACACGCTGAAGAAAAAGCGGTTGAAATGTTTGCGCGCAATATTATGAAAGCGGGATCTAGCTTTCTCGACAATCCTATGGAAACGCCTTTTATTCCTAGCTGGAACCGTGTTATTAGTGCCAAACCCAAGGTATTGGAAGAGTTAAGAATAGCCGTTGAAGAAGATCACAAGGAATTCATGGGGTAAGTCATATGGAAAAGGTCGACTATTTACTAGAGAAAGTCAGGCATCATTTAGCCATTATTTATGCCGATGTTGATAAGAATATTGATTTTGATGAATTAAGTCGAACATTGCTTGTTCATATAGGCGGCGTAAGTAACGATTTGATACAAATACCGAAAGCACATGCTAATTTATGGAACGAACAAGATGTAGTGCTAATTACCTATGGTGATTCACTCATTGAAACAACATCAGAAATTAGCGAAGGGTTAGCCAATAGACCATTAACCACGCTGTACCACTTTTTGCATAAGTATTGCGCTCACACTATCAATAATGTGCATATTTTACCTTTCTTTCCCTATAGTTCTGACGATGGGTTTTCGGTAATCGATTATTCCACGGTTAATCAAGCATTGGGGAATTGGGATGATATTTGCAAAATATCTGATGAATTTGGACTGATGGTTGATTTAGTGGTGAACCATTGCAGTGCAAGAAGCGTCTGGTTTCAAAATTTTATTAACCAAGAAGGTTCAGGTAAAGATTTTTTTTATACAACTTCGCCTAATATCGATACCGCAGACTTGTCTTTGGTTACCCGTCCCCGCACCAGTCCATTGCTGAGGGAAACCGATACTGTTACTGGCCTTCAACATGTGTGGTGTACCTTTAGTCATGACCAAGTAGACTTTGACTTTCGCAACCCGCAAGTACTTATCGCATTCATTGATATTATTAAATTGTATTTAGATAAAGGTACCCGTATTTTTAGGTTAGATGCAATTGCGTTTTTATGGAAACAACTTGGAACAAATTGCATTAATCTGCCACAAACACATGAGGTAGTTAGACTCATGCGCACATTAATTGAACATGTGGCGCCAAATGTGATTATTATCACCGAAACCAACATTCCCAATAAAGAAAATCTCACCTATTTTGGTAATGCCAACGAAGCGCATGCGATTTACAACTTTTCATTGCCCCCCCTACTCCTAAATACTCTGGTAACCGGTGATTGCACCTATTTGAAAAGTTGGATGATGGGCATGCCGCCTGCTCAAAATGGTACTTTTTACTTTAACTTTATCGCCTCACACGACGGTATTGGTTTACGTCCCGCTGAAGGTTTGCTCAGTGAAGACGAAATTGATCAATTGGCTAACTGCATGCAAACATTTGGCGGAAAGGTATCTTGGCGCAGTGGTGAAAATGGTAAACAAAAGCCATACGAATTGAACATTGCATTAATTGATGCCTTGTCTGGCGATATTAATGGGCCCGACGAACATCAGTTAGCACGTTTCTTATGTGCACACACCATTATGTTTGGTTTGGAAGGTGTACCTGGACTATACATTCATTCATTATTGGGCACTACCAACGATGAAGATAAAGTCATTCACACTGGGCAAAATAGATCTATTAACCGACATCGCTGGGATTACCAACAACTTACCCATGAATTAGATGATGTGCATTCATTGCATCATCAAGTATTGACACAAATCACGCAACTTCTGGCTATTAGGAAAGCGCAAAGTGCGTTTCACCCAAATGCCACGCAATTTACCTTACAACTGGGTACCCAAGTGTTTGGGTATTGGCGTCAAAGCCTAGATCGTAAACAGAGCATTTTTTGCATATCGAATATTTCGAAAGATGCGCAATCAATCAGGTTGTCTGATATTAATTTAATTGGCACGGAAACTTGGATTGATTTATTAACCCAAACAAAGATAGAGAGCCAGTTAACCGATGTTCAGCTACAACCCTATCAAAGTATGTGGATATCAAATAGGTATTGATGTAAACGGCAATTGGTTAATAAGGGGCTGTGTGCCCCTTATTATTGATTAACAACTAAACGAATTTACGCTCGCGTTTAGTTTCTATTGTTTCTATATATCCGTGCCACGTTGCATAACCCAACACAGGCATAATCACAATAAACGCCGCAAAAAATGTCACAAATCCTAAAAACACCGAGAACAAAATTACGCACGCCCAAACAAACATAGGCAGTTTATTACGCCACACTGCATTCATGCTGGTAAGTACTGCGGTGGCTAAATCAACTTTACGCTCTAACAATATGGGTTGCGTAAACGCACTAATAAAGAACACTATTGTTGCAAACCCTGCACCAACTGCTGTGCCTAAGGATAAAAAGGGCCACAGGTTTTCAAAGGTCATTTCTAAGTAGCTGGGATATAGCGCATGAATGATACTGGCAACACGCAACCAGAATATCATCAGTACCATTAATAATATGCCAAAAGCCCATTCGTTTACTGCGTTTCTAGACATAGCCTTAAATGAGTGTCGCAAAGATGGTTTGTGTTGTTTCTCAAACTGCCACGATACGTCATATAACCCTGCTGCTAAATATGGGCCTAGTAACATAAAACAAATCATTGCTGGGAAAATCACCAAGTACCAGCCAGAAGTTGCCACCAAGTAACTAATGGCTAAAGGAATAAGCGTAAAAATAACACCGTATGTTACACTAATTGTTTTGGCCTTTTTAAAATCATTCATGCCAAGTGCAAGCCACTTAAAACAATCAAATTTATCAAGTTCTTTACAAGGTATAACTCTTGCAATACCGCTAGTAGTAATGGCGTTGTCTTCAGCGTTTTCAATCTTTTGAGACATTTGTATCTCCTGTGGGCTTTACAACAAAACCTAACCTAATGTTGATAGCCCTTAAATGTGATAGTTGACGTGTATTTTGTGAGAATTAACAATTCTTACACACTTTATACTATGAAACATAACAACTCAGGTCAAAATATAAACGCCATAATTTGATATTTTCTTAATCTAGCGCAATAAACCTTAATGTTTATAGGCGAACCAAGAAATAGTTTCTTCGAAATAAGCATGCAAAAACGCATTTAAGTCAGAGAAACTGGTGATATCTTGAGACGAATTAGACAGCGTCTCGGCAATGAAACGATGGCAATTTTGATTGAACAAATGATAGTCATGTAGGTGGTACAACTGGTGCTGAGCTCTGAGTGCTGCGTCCATATCGTAAAGAGGCGCGTTATACCGATCACATGCTACGTAAATGGTACTGCCAGAACGGTCACCGAGAAAACGATTAGGTGATAAACAACGCACTAAACCTTGGCCAGACAACTCATATATATTACCGTCAACCCAAATGCCGGTATGATCAAGCACGCCATAAATGCCACAAGTGACAATACTGCCGTTTTGCGGTGTTACCTGCACGCGACTAGCACCAGGCATAATATCTACAATACCTTTGCGTTTTAAATAATGGTCGTTAGCTTTGTTACCTGCATAAATACTTAAGCAGGCAGCACCTAGCCATAATAAAGGGGCTGGCATAGTCTCTCCTAATACAAAGTTCTGTAAACCTAATTTGGGTACAAACACGTATCGTAGACTTGCATGTTATCTGGCGATATCGTGAGCAAACAACTCGAATACTAATCATATCTAACAAATGTAAGCATATTATGTCGAAAAAACCGAATTTGTATCAAAACATTACTTAACACTTGACCCGCATTGGTTTACTCTTAGAGCCATATAATCTGTAGCAGTTCAACCATTTATGCATAAAGTTACCCAATCAAAAAAGCTCGATAATGTTTATTACGATATCCGTGGACCTATTCTTGCCGAGGCCAATCGCATGGAAGAAGCTGGCGAGCGAATTTTAAAACTCAATATTGGTAACCCTGCACCATTTGGATTTGAAGCGCCTGACGACATTTTAAAAGACGTTATTAAACAGCTACCCTCAGCACAAGGATATACCGACGCACAGGGTATATACAGTGCGCGAGTGGCGGTAATGCAGTATTACCAACAAAAAGGTATTGCTAACATTGCCGTAAATGACGTTTATTTGGGTAATGGGGTCAGTGAAATGATCACCATGTCGATGCAAGCACTACTTGATACCGGCGATGAAGTACTGATTCCAAGTCCTGACTACCCCCTTTGGACTGCTGCAGTTAATTTGTCCTCCGGCACCGCCATACATTATCGTTGCGATGAACAAGCTGGATGGTTTCCTGATATTGCCGACATTACCAGCAAGATAAACAAAAAAACAAAAGCAATCGTGCTTATTAATCCAAACAACCCCACCGGTGCAGTGTATTCAAAAGAATTGTTAGAATCTATAGTGGTGGTGGCACGCAAACATAACTTGGTTATATTCAGCGATGAAATATACGACAAAGTGTTGTATGACCATGCACAGCACCATTGCATAGCCGCGCTGGCGCCCGACTTATTTTGTGTGACCTTTAGCGGTCTATCAAAAAACTATCGCGTTGCAGGCTTTCGCGCAGGGTGGTTGCTAGTGAGTGGTAATAAAAAATCTGCCACGGGCTACATAGAGGGCCTTTCGGTGTTATCGTCAATGCGAATGTGTGCGAATGTTCCCTGTCAGCATGCGATTCAAACGGCACTTGGCGGTTATCAAAGCATACAAGACTTAGTAAACGGAGACGGTCGCTTATTGGCTCAGCGCAATATTGCTACTGAGGGTCTAAACGCCATCCCAGGAATTAGTTGTGTCAAGCCAATGGGCGCAATGTATTGTTTCGCAAAGGTTGATGTTAAAAAATTCAATATCAAAAGTGATGTCAATCTAGTACTTGATTTACTAAAGCAACAAAAAATACTCGTTGTACATGGTAGCGCATTTAATTTTCATGACGGTTGCTACTTTAGACTGGTGTTTTTACCCAATAAAGATTTGTTGCGTCCAGCACTCGAAAAGATGCAAGGTTTCTTTGCGCATTACTCTCAGTAGTCAGATGTGGTAATACAATTTTGTTAGTACTAGTGCTAAAGAATCGGTTTTGGCTGGTTACGCTTGTTCAATAAATACACAATAGTTACTGGCCTTCAACAAAATATGTCGCTATATTAAATACATGTATAGTAAAAATCATTCGAGTGCAGCGCGAATGATTATAAACGGACCTAACACGATGATAGACAAGGAAGGCGGTGCGTGTTCAACTGTTACGCAATCTAGCACTTGTATAGCTGGCCATTGGCGTTTTGATGCCAAAAACGCAAGTATGTCGGTTGACGAAACCCTATCTACTGGTCTTGGTTTGCGTCCACCTATTGACCATCAAAGCGGATTTTCAACTATCTCGCTTGCTACGTTTATTGCGTCATTAAAGCCTCAGTCTCAAGAAAGCTTATCAGCGTTTTTTAATTATAAGAACGCAAGCAAAAATGATGACAATAAAAATGATGACAATAATACTGTGCAAACATTCAACTGCTTCTCTGTTCAGTCCGACAATGTCTACGACATTGTTATGCTTAAATTACATGCCACCAACGAACACTATTGTTCCGGTATATTAGCGAGATGGTTGCGCCAAAGCCACAATATGCAAACCAATCATAGTAAGACCGCTATCAGACACGCCATAAATTCTCCCCTACATACTTTGCAAGGCGCGCTGCAAATGCTAAAACAAATGCCACTGGAACCCGACGCAATCGATGCGCTAGAAATAGCCTGTAAATCATATGACCAAATAAATGAAACGGTGCAAGAACTTATTGGAGAGTAACTGCATTACAATTAATACGCCTATATTTACGTTTTTTGTGTATAGCGCTAGGTAGCTTGGATTGACAGTGTTATTGTTGTAAGAAACAGCAGGCTACACAATAAGTAGCACATATGATTTACCGGTGTAGTTATAATAACGCCAATGCACTACATGTATAAATTAAGACGTATTTATTCAGGAAACAACTATGAACGAAGAAGTTTCTACCAGCAAGTCTACTCACAAAACCCCGACCCATGTTGTCGCACTCGGTGCTTCTGGTGGTGGCTTAGAAGCCCTCGAAAGCTTTTTCAACGCAGTAGATGACAACCTTAGTTGTGCGTATGTGGTTATTCAACGTTTATCGCCTGACTTTAAGAGTATGATGGCCGCAAACGAAGAGTTGCAATCAACCAACGAAGAGTTGCAATCGGTAAATGAAGAGTTGTATACCGTAAACTCTGAATACCAGCAGAAGATAATTGAGTTAACCGATACTAATAACGATCTTGAGAATCTACTTAATGCTACCGATTTAGCCGTATTATTCCTAGACGGTGATTTGAATATTCGTCGCTATACGCGCCCTATTCGCAAGTTTATCAATATTATGGATTTTGATTTAGAGCGCCCTTTCCAAGACTTATCGCTCAAAATAAGAATGGACAATGTGCACGAAATTGTCAGAGACGTTAATGCTGAAGGCAAGTCACACTCCAGCGTCATTGAATTTGAAAATAATAAAAGCATAGAGGTTTCAATTAGCCCTTACAGTATCGGCTCTGACAACCAAGGTGTTGTTATTTCAATGAGAGAAAAATGAGTATAGCAGAAGCATGGACGGATCGATTTACAGCGCGTGACCATAGTAGTGTCACTGACGGTGACAACCGTAGCGAGTATCAACGAGACAAAGCACGAGTGATGCACAGTGCGTCGTTTAGACGCTTGCAGTCTAAAACGCAAGTAATGGGTATTGGCGTAAGTGATTTCACCCGCACTCGCTTAACGCACTCTCTTGAAGCGGCACAAATAGGCACGGGCATATGCTCATTTTTGTGTAAACAATACCCTAGCCTTGCTAAACAACTCATGCTAGACGAACATCTTATCGAGTGCATTTGTTTAGCGCATGATATAGGGCATCCGCCTTTTGGCCACGGCGGTGAAATTTCGTTGCATCATAGTATGCGCAATCATGGTGGGTTTGAAGGTAACGGGCAAACCTTTAGAATACTCACGCAACTAGAAAGCTATTCGCCCTCATCGGGTATGAATTTGACGCGCCGGGCATTACTTGGTGTGATGAAATACCCTAATTTCATGTCGGTATTACAACGACCCAACTTACCAGAAGACGAAAATAAAACTAAAGTAGTTGCCGCCGATTGGCTACCGCCCAAGGCATTGTTTGATTGTGATAGAGACATATTTGATTGGGTATTAGCGCCCTTGTCGGTTGACGACAAAACTAACTTTATGGTTTATCAAAAACAGTCAGAAAGCACACATGCAAAAACATTACACAAGTCAATTGATTGTTCTATTATGGAAATTGCAGACGATATTGCTTACTCTTTACATGATTTAGAAGATGCGATTGTTATTAATCTGGTTAATCGCGCCAGTTTTCATGAAGAAGTAACAAACAATATCTTATGCCAACAAACCAGTTGGTTGGTTGATAACATATTAAGCATTGAACAAAGCCTGTTTAATGATGAGGGCTACATACGCAAGAACGCATTGGGTAAGCTAGTAAATTACTTTATTACCAGTATTTCCATTGAGCAAAAAAATGTATTTTCATCCCCTTTACTTGATTATGTTGCCCAACTTCCACCGCAAACCCTAGATGCATTAAATTTATTTAAACAATATATTTTCAAACATGTGATCAAAAAGCCCGATTTACAGCTAATAGAATATAAAGGCCAGCACATACTCAGTGCATTGTTTGAAGCATTTTATAATGAACCAACACGATTATTACCACTTAATACTATGGTAAGGTGGCAGCAATGCGACACTGACCTGGCAAAAGCAAGGGTAATAAGCGACTATATATCAGGCATGACCGACGATTACGCAAATCGTGTATACACTAGCTTATTTTTGCCTTAGTACAAATAAGTAGCGGTTTATGAAATTAACTGGGGGTT
This sequence comes from Glaciecola sp., assembly GCA_049650345.1. Classification (GTDB taxonomy): domain Bacteria; phylum Pseudomonadota; class Gammaproteobacteria; order Enterobacterales; family Alteromonadaceae; genus Glaciecola. The sequence continues at coordinate 17,098 of JBARZY010000114.1, forward strand.
GTCTAGGTCTTTATATTTAAGATTAGTTTACTGCCTATACTTTGCAGTAACAACGTGTATAAGGCAGATTCAATGACATCAAAATCCGGTTTATTAATAAAGCGCACCACGCCTTCTCAAATTAGTGAAAACGACGTAACCAGCGAACATATATATCATAATAGACGAGATATCTTGAAGAAGATGGGCTTTATTGGGATGTCGGGTTTATTGTCAGGGGCAGCAAATGCAAATCCTTTAGATTGGTTTTCAAAAAAAGCACCAAGCGTATTCAAGCAGCGTGAATTGTCTTTTGCCGCCGATGATGAGAATAGTAAGCAAACACCCGAGTCAGTTGCTACTCGCTATAATAATTTTTATGAATTTGGTACCAGCAAGTCTGACCCCAGCGAGCATGCACAAGATTTTAAAGTCGATCCTTGGAAACTCACCATTGACGGCTTGGTTGAGAACCCCATTACTTTAGATTATGACGATTTGTTTTCAAGTTTTGAATTACAAGAGCGTATTTACAGACTGCGGTGCGTTGAAGCATGGTCAATGGTGATACCTTGGATTGGTTTCGAATTAGGAAAGCTAATTGCTAAAGCCAAACCATTGAGTACAGCAAAATATGTGGCTTTTTCTACTGTATATGATCCCGAACAAATGCGAGGACAACGAAGTCGCTTTGTAGGTGGCGGTGTTGACTATCCGTACGTGGAAGGGTTAAGACTAGATGAAGCAATGCATCCCTTAACACTATTGAGCGTAGGCATGTATGGGAAAACCCTGCCGCCACAAAATGGCGCTCCCATACGCTTAGTAACACCATGGAAATATGGCTTTAAAAGCATTAAGTCTATCGTCAATATAAGGCTTGTTGACCGCCAACCTGCTACAAGCTGGCAAAAACTTATACCCAGTGAATACGGTTTTTATGCCAACGTTAACCCAAAAGTCGACCACCCAAGATGGTCACAAGCTAGGCATCGTTTAATTATGGGTAATAGCGTATTTGACCAAGCTCGCGTTGATACCCAGATGTTTAATGGTTATCCCGAAGTGGCAAGTCTATATAACAATATGGATTTAACTAAATATTATTAAGCAGTGCCACATTGTACCGGAGTGAAACTCAATGCCTTTATTAATGAGAAGAAAACCCGTACGCGTTAAACCACGTTATATCAACACTCTGCGTTTTGGTATTCATGTTATAAGTATAGTATGGGTAGCATATATTTATTACATGGCAATTACAGGCACACTTCCCGGTGACCCTGTGCAATATTTAATTGATTTTACCGGAATTGGCGCACTTAACTTATTGTTGCTGTCATTATGTGTCACACCACTTTCAAGATATTTTAAAATGCAGCAAGCTATGGTGTTTAGAAAAACACTCGGAGTATATGCCGCACTTTATGCGCTAATTCATTTAAGTGTATTTGTGGTATTTGAACTGCAATTTGAATGGCAATTAATACTCAGTGAAATAGTTAAACGCCCCTATATTACCGTGGGCTTTTTTGCGCTTTGTATATTAACAGCCTTGCTTGTAACCTCGTTTAAACGAGTAAAGTTTAGCATGGGGCGCGCGTGGCAAAACTTGCACAACTTGGTATATATTGCACTTTTCTTAGGGGCCTTACATTATATTTGGTCAATCAAAAGCACCGAGATCCAACCTATTATTTATATGGCATTAAGTCTATTAATGTTAGTCACACGGCGACATAAAATACAAAAAATGTTCAAAAAATAGTTGCAATAAGCTTCGTACAGTAATACTGTATATACAAACAGCATGTATAGGCAGACAGTTATGAATACATTTAAACAAGTATCTAATACCAACAGATTTACACCGCTTACGGCTTCAGTTATTGCTGAGCAGGGTTTGCGTTCACATGCGGTAAACGACTACAAAAAAATCATTACCCACAGCAATCGCGGGTGGTTGTGTAACATCAGTAAACATTATCGTTTTAGTGATTCAAACAAGCGTTACCTAACTGTGCAAAGTACCAGTAAGCATAATCAGTTCGATATTTTGTGCAAACTACTTACCGCGAATACCTGCGATACCATCTACATTGATGAGCCCTTAACCACCGCTCAGCTCGCTACGGTTCGTGTGCTTCAAGGTGTGAGCAATACAAAAATACTCCATGCACGTTTATCTCAGTTATTTTCAAACGTACAATAGCACGACTAGACTACGGATTGACTGAAGCGTGTTGCCAACAGGCTTGCTTTTGTGAGTTCGAGTTGCCTATCTCTTGAGATATTTCTCGACACTGCGGTGTGGTTTTTAAGTCAAGGTAGTCTACATAGCGCGGAATAAAAATAACTAAGGCATAGTTTTCATGGGGCAATTCTACGCAGTCACTGCTTGGTAATGCGTTTTCACTATCAGCTAACTCTGTAGATAGTTTGTTGTCCTCAGGCGCAAATTTAGGGCTTGGCCACGTAAACTGTGATTTCGCTGCCGATGACAAACTATTCCACATCTTATCTCGTTGTTCGATTAAACCTTTAGAGCTGAAACCCATCCTAATCGAATTCGTTTTATTAATAGGTAGCTTATCATTAGCCAAGCTATTTGCATTTTCTTGGGTCACAAGTACAACATCACAACGTAATCTATACTGCTCTCTACTCTTGGCAAAGTACCAACTAATGTGCGCATAAGGATGGCCATGCCATTGAATCACTTTATCACTGCGTATGTCAGTAATGGCTAATAGGTTAAGAGACTCATCTTGAAAGCCTCTAAATACCATTGTCCGATTTTGCGCAAACCCTTGTTGGTCTACGTTAGCTACATGAATAAAACGGCTCTCAGGTTTAGCTCTACTTAAGTGCAAACTCCTTACTAAACGCTGCCGCCACAATGGGTATTTCATGAAGGCTGCTTTATTTTAGAAAACAAACGATAGAAATTTTCTGTGGTTCTACTTGCCAATTCTTCTACTGAAATACCTTTTAAATTCGCAATAAATTGCGCTACATCCACTACATATTTTGGCTCGTTCTCTTTACCTCTATGGGGCACAGGCGCTAACCATGGTGAATCAGTCTCAATCAGTAATTTATCAAGTGGTATTTGTTTAACTGTTTCTTGTAATTCTTTGGCAGAATTGAAGGTTACAATTCCCGAAATGGAAATATAAATACCCATATTTATTGCGGCTTGCGCCATTTCTAAGCTTTCGGTAAAACAGTGCAACACGGCGCCTGTTTCAGGCTGATAATGTTTTTCTAATAACGACAATGTGTCATGTTGTGCATTGCGGGTATGAATAATTAACGGTTTATTGACTTTATTGGCCACATTAATGTGATCTACAAATGATGTAAGCTGAGTGGCTTTTGTTTCCGCACTGTAATGATAATCTAATCCTGTTTCACCCACCGCGACTACGTCATTACTGGTGGCATGAGCGAATAAAGTGTCGTAGTCACAAGCGTCTTCTTGGTGAAGCGGGTGCACACCACACGACATTGATACTTTATCAAACTTAGCAACGGCATTTTTCATGTCGTAAAACTCTTTTACCGAAACCGCTACGCATAACATATGCTCAACACCTGCTGCATGGGCATTATTTACCACTGCGGTTAAGTCATCTCCCTTGGCTTTTAAACGATCCAAATGACAATGCGAATCTACAAACACTCGTTACTCCTATTGGTTTGAATTAAATTAAACACTCTTTGCAACACCAGTTGCTTATTAATACCCGCTTGATCCATTTTTGGACTTAAGGCAATACATTCATCGCTCACCTTACTAAGAGTATTGATGTACGATAAACTTCGCCCTTGTGTCACGGCGGTACTAAGCGAATTTATACTCCATTGATATGTCCACTTGAGCGCTTGTTGTGGGTGTTTTTCCCATTTTTTAGCAAGTGCTTTGCTACTTAGTTTGTTATCACATAACGCCTCTAAATCTTCTGAAAAGCTATGATAATCAAGCTCATTGCTAGATAGGGCTGACAAGTAAAGTAAAGGAGAGTGTGAATAAGCGCGCAAACCCGCAGTATCTACTTGAGTTTGAGTCTGTTCACGTAACCATACTAAGGCATCGCTTTCATTGGGTAATGACACTCTCACTTTTTCACAACGACTTTTAATCGTTGCTAACAAGGCATCAGGTTTATTGGTAGATAACAATAAATACGTATTTTTACTCGGCTCTTCCAATGTTTTCAGCAATGCATTACTGGCAGCCTCCGTCATCAAATCAATATTATGAATAACAATCACTTTATTGTGCAACAGTTGCGCGGTGGTATTCACGAATTCACTTACTTTTCTTACCAAATCGACACCAATGCTCGGTTTGTCTGATACCACATGTTGCACGTCTGGATGTGATTGAGCATCAAATAACATACAGCCCTTACAGCGGCCGCAGGCATTTTTGTGTTCGCATACCAAGGCTTTAGCCACGTTTTCTATCAAAACATCTTCACCCGCGCCGGTATCTGCTAAAAATAAAATACCATGGTGCAATTGGTCTTGCTGCGCCCGTAGCAACAGCTCATGATTTATTTGCGTTAACCATGGATACATTATTCGTACTCCTTGGCATACCAAATCGACAGACTTTCAAGGACTTGTTGACGCACTTCGTCTACTGTTTGATGAGCATCAATAAGACATGCACTATTAGGATTGTTTTGTTTAAGTAATGCAATTTGCTCAAGATATGTTGCGCGAGCTCGCTCAAAAAAATCAAGACCTGCCTGCTCGATTCGGTCAAGCTCACCTCTACCTCGCGCGCGTGCCAAGCCCACACTTGGTTCAATATCCAAATACAGGGTAAATTGTGGTGTAAATTGATGTAGGGTCATCTCTTTAAGCTGTGCTAAGGTGCTTAACGGTACTTGCCTGCCGCCGCCCTGATAAGCTACCGACGACATGTCGTGGCGGTCGCCTACCACAAATTTTTTATCCTGTAAGGCCGGTTTGATAACGTTGTGAACTAACTGGCTGCGAGCTGCATACATCAGTAATAATTCTGTTTCTTGGGTCACGGTTTCATTGTGCCAGTCATGCTTAACGCATTCACGTATCGCTTCAGCCATGGGCGTACCACCAGGCTCTCGCGTTGCAATTACCTCGTTACCCTTTTCTTGTAAAAATGCAATTACCGCGGCGATAACCGTGCTTTTACCTGCGCCCTCTAACCCTTCAATTACAATAAATGCTGACACTAAGGCGTACCTTCGTTTTGTTGTTGTTTTTGTTTTTGTTTTTGTTTCATTAAGTATTCTCTTACCGCTTGGTTGTGTGCTTGCAACGTTACTGAGAACCGATGTCCACCATCACCTGTAGCCACAAAATAAAAAGCATCGGTAATAGCTGGATTAACCGCTGCAATAATAGACTTCATACTTGCCATGGCAATAGGCGTAATAGGTAAGCCTTTGATTACATAGGTATTGTAGGGGGTTGGTGTACGTAGGTGTTTGCGCGTAATATCGCCATTGTATGCATCGCCAACACCATAAATTACGGTAGGATCAGTTTGTAATCGCATATTACTTTCTAGGCGATTTACAAATACTCCCGCAATTTTACTGCGCTCCGAATCAATCGCCGTTTCTTTTTCAATAATAGAAGCTAATATTAATGCTTCATATGGTGAATTAATTGGTAAATCAAGAAATCGCTGTTGCCACGCTTTTTCTAGCGCATGCTCTAATGCATCAAATGCCCTTTGCAATATTGAACTGGCAGAAGCCTTATAAGTATAAAAATAGGTATCCGGTAAAAAGCATCCCTCAAGATGCTGATATTCGTTGGCGCAAATACTGTTCTCGTTATTTACGAAATAGGCATACAAGGCATCGTCGTTAGGTAAATCTTGGGTCAAGGTGTCGATTGATGATAAATGTGTAAGCCACTGTTTAAACGTATGGCCTTCAATCAAAGTGACTGAAAACTGTTTTACCTTTCCCGCAATCAGTAAGTCAATGATATCAGTGACAGATGCGTGCGGCGATATATCATACAAGCCTTTTTTAATCTGCGCTTTTTCAGGATTTAATTTAAGCCAAACTCGAAAACCAAGGGTGTTAACACCTGCTTCAATTGGCAATTTATTCACTACCTGGCGTACGCTTTCACCTTGTTCAACATTCAGCAAATAGGCGTTATCAACATTTATTTTTGCTGCGGTGAATTGTTGTAAGCTGTGCCACAAAAAACCACCGCTCGCTAGCAAAACCAATACCACACAACTGAAAAACCACCCAAGTTTATTCATAGCACAGACACTTTTAATTGATAAACATCCGAGCATATAAACGCATAAAAGTCATGAAGTAGTTCAGCATATATATCGGTCTGATAATGACTAGATACGACCCCAGCTAAGGCCTTAACAGGTTGTATTACTCTAATTGCATTGGTTAAACACAAGCAATCTGCCTGAGCAACTTGCGCCAAGGTATAATGTCCCACATGCAATGTTACATTACGCTGCTTAAAATACGCAATCAGTGCCTCACGCATCACCCCTGCCACACCGCAGTTATCAAGTGCTGGTGTGTACCACTGCTTATCTTTATAAAAAAACAGATTAGCTGAAGTGGCTTCAATCACATGCTCGTTAGGGGCTAGCATTAACAAATCATCGCAATCAGTAATAGTGGCGAGTTCTCGCTTTGCCATTATTTGTTCAAGTCGATTGAGATGCTTTATGCCAGCTAATTGTGGCTGATGGGATAATCGTATAGAAGCCACACCTAAACACAAGGCCACGTCTTCATAATGATTAAGAATCGTAAACGCATCAATAGGTGTTATGCTAATGATCAGTTTATAGCGCGGTTCATCAGGTAAGGCATACCCTCTTCCGCCGCTTCCTCTGGATAACAATAGCTTTATTACACAAGGCTGCTGGCTGTCTGAGATGATACTACTTAAGTGCTCTGTTACGTATTTGCTGAGTTCTTCATGGGTCAATAAAAAGCCTAATCTAACCGCATCTCGATACAAACGTTGAACGTGCGCATCAAGCAATAACACACGTCCATTTTGAGCGTACATAGTGGTAAAACAACCATCGCCATAGTTTAAAGCACGATCGTTTGTATCAACCTGACAATTGGTTGTACGGTTGCCAGTGAGATTGTTCACGACGATAACTTGCATATAGTGTTATTGATTACCTAGGTATTTGCTAATCACTTGCGTGACGCTTGTATATCGGCCGATTAAACACTGAGCCGCTTAGCCAAAAAAAAGTGGAAACACATTCTTGCGTTTCCACTTAAATTTACCAAATTAGGTGATTTAACACTATGGTTAATTAGAAAAATATGTATTTATTCGCCTTTAGCAAACAACAAAGAGCCATTTGTTCCGCCAAAACCAAATGAATTACATAAGGCATAATCAGCGTTAAATTCGGCAGCCTTATGCGCAACAAAATCTAAATCACAGCCATCACCAGGATTGTCTAAATTGATAGTGGGCGGTGCCATTTGATCGCGTAAAGCCAAAATCGTAAATATTGCTTCAACCGAACCTGCCGCGCCTAATAAATGGCCTGTCATTGATTTTGTTGAGCTTACCTTTAACGATGTGGCGTGCTCTTTAAATACCGATTTAATCGCCGCAACTTCAGCAACATCGCCGGCTGGCGTTGAGGTACCGTGAGCATTGATGTAGCCAATTACGCTTGAGTCAAGTTTTGAGTCATTTATTGCGTTTACCATAGCCTGAGCAGCACCCTCGCCATCAGCCGGCGGTGATGTCATATGGTAAGCGTCTCCGCTCATTCCAAACCCTACTACCTCAGCGTATATCGTTGCGCCACGTGCTTTCGCTTGCTCATATTCTTCAAGCATAACCACGCCGGCACCTTCACCCATTACGAAGCCATCACGAGCCGCATCCCAAGGGCGACTTGCACCTTGTGGATCATCGTTATTGGTTGAAAGAGCACGTGCTGAACCAAAACCAGCAAAGGCCAAAGGTGTAATGGTAGATTCTGCTCCGCCAGCTAGCATTGCATCGGCATCATCATATGCAATAGTACGCGCGGCAATACCAATGTTATGCACACCAGTTGTACACGCCGTTACTACGTTAATGTTAGGTCCTTTCAATCCTTCCATAATTGAGAGAAAGCCAGATATCATGTTTGTAATAGTAGATGGAACGAAAAATGGTGACACGCGTTTAGGACCACTTTTAAGCATCTTTACGTGGTTTTCTTCAATAAGTGGTAATCCGCCAATACCTGAACCCACTGCCACTCCAACTCGTTTAGCGTTTTCATCAGAAATGACTAAACCAGAATCAACTAAAGCTTGCTTACCCGCCGCAATACCCAGCTGTATAAAGCGGTCCATTTTTTTTGCTTCTTTTTTAGGAATATAAGCCTCAACATCGAAGTTGTCGACTTCGCCCGCAATCTTAGTATTAAAATCACTTGGATCAAATTGCGTAATGGCGCCTATACCACTTTTACCTAGCAGTATATTTTGCCAAGTAGAATCAACGGTATTACCAACGGGTGTTAGCATACCAAGCCCTGTTACTACTACACGACGTTTACTCACGCCATCCTCCTACCTGTTAAAAAAGGCAACACAAAATTTTGCACTACAAACAAAAAAACGGCTCGAATAGAGCCGTTTTCCTTAAAACTATTTTACGCGTCGTTATTAGCGTTAATATAGTCAACCGCAGACTGAACAGTGGTGATTTTCTCAGCTTCTTCATCAGGGATTTCAGTGTCGAACTCTTCTTCAAGAGCCATTACCAATTCAACTGTGTCTAGCGAGTCAGCACCTAAATCATCTACAAATGAGGCTTCTGATTTTACTTCTTCTTCTTTAACGCCTAATTGCTCGACAATGATTTTTTTTACGCGATCTTCGATATTACTCATATTTCAGGTTTCCTTTACATACCTTTAAAAAAATTAGCGTGGATAGTTTATTGACCTTATCCCTGCCATGCAAGCTTAACCAATCAATTAATAGGTGGTCAAACCACAACAAACTAAATTATTAGTTAAAAAACACTTTGTAGCAACCGCAAATTGCTAATTATACTGCACTTTACGGTATATTTTGATCTAACTCATGTACATTCCGCCATTCACATGAATAGTTTCACCGGTGATATAAGCAGCTAAAGGTGAGCACAAAAACGCCACCGTTGCTGCAATTTCTTCAGGCTTACCCAAACGGTTCGCCGGTATATCTTTAAATATAGCTTCTTTTTGCTCATCCGTCAGGCTTCTTGTCATATCAGTATCAATAAAACCAGGCGCCACTACATTAACAGTAATACCACGAGAAGCAATTTCACGTGCCATCGATTTACTAAATCCAATTACAGCGGCTTTAGCAGCAGCGTAATTTGCTTGTCCACCATTACCCGTAGACCCCACAACTGAGCCAATGTTCACTATGCGACCATGTTTCTTTTTCATCATGCCGCGCATAACTGCTTTAGACAATTTAAACACCGAGGTGAGGTTAGTATTTAAAATATCGTTCCATTCGTCGTCTTTCATTCGCATTAATAGATTGTCGCGGGTTATGCCAGCGTTGTTAATCAGTAAATCAATGCTACCAAATTCATCGTTAATGGCCTTCACACTTTCTACAATGGCGTCATCATTGGTCACGTTTAAACATAAGCCTTTGCCATTGTTGCCTATATATTCGCTTATTGCTTGCGCTCCGGCATCGCTTGTTGCTGTGCCAATAACAGTGGCGCCGCTGGCAATGAGTTGTTCAGCAATTGCGCGGCCAATGCCTCTACTTGCACCGGTGACTAGTGCTACTTTACCTGATAAATCAATCATATCATTCCTTTATAAATCAGCTGGCGAGTTAACACTCGACGTTGAAATGGTTTTGTCTATACGCTTTATAAGGCCGCTGAGTACTTTTCCAGGCCCTACTTCAATAATTTGTGATACACCATTGCTAGCGAGATATTGAACACTATTCGTCCACTGTACAGGCATATACAATTGACGTACAAGTGCATCTTTTATGTCGTTTTCATTAGTGCATATCGATACATCAACATTGTTTACTACTGGCACAGTGGGCGCTGAAAATACAATATCTTGCATTAACGCTGCTAATTGCTCGCTGGCACCTTTCATTAATGCACAATGTGACGGCACGCTAACCGCAAGGGGCAATGCTCGTTTTGCACCCGCTTCTTTGATTTGGGCGGCGGCTTGATCAGCGGCAGATTTTGCCCCAGCAATCACCACTTGCCCGGGTGAATTAAAGTTCACCGGCGCAACCACTAACTGAGTATCAGCCGCTACTTGTTGACAAATTTGCGCTATTTTTTCATCGTCAAGCCCAATAATGGCGTACATAGCTCCTTCTCCTGGTGCTACTGCCTGTTGCATAAACTGGCCGCGTGCGCGCACCAAATTATTTGCTTCAGCAAGGGTCAATACATTCGCGGCAACTAACGCCGTATACTCACCCAAGCTATGACCGGCATAGTACGCGGGTTTTATATCTTGCTCTTTCTGTAATACACGCAAGCACGCAATACTTGCGGTTAACAATGCGGGTTGCGTCACTTCTGTTTGTGCGAGCTTATCGGCGTTATTTTGAGTAATCGCCCATAAATCGTAGCCAAGCGCATCAGAGGCTTCTTCGAAGGTAGTGCCTACAAGTGAAAAATTGTTAGCAAGTTCGCTTAACATGCCAAGGGATTGACTGCCCTGCCCTGGGAAGACGCAAGCTAATGTAGTCATGAATGGTTCCTGTATTTATTGTTATGCTATTTTTATATTTTATTGTTGAGTATGTGTGTTTTACTAATATTTAACAAGCGCAGAGGCCCACGCAAAACCACCACCAAAGGCTTCTAGCAGCAAATGTTGTCCGCGTTTAATACGGCCATCTCTTATTGCTGTGTCGAGCGCTGTGGGTACAGTAGCAGCCGAAGTATTACCGTATTTTTCTAAGGTAAGTACTACTTGGTCAAGCGACATGTCGAGTTTCTTAGCGGTGGCTTTGATAATTCTAAAGTTTGCTTGATGCGGCACTAACCAGTCTAAATCTGATTTTTGCATATTATTTGCAGCCAACGTTTGTTCTACAATTTCGCTGAGTTTGGTAACCGCCACTTTAAATACTTCATTACCCTTCATTACGCCCCAGTTTTCATGTACCGACGCTTCATCACCACGTGTTGGGTTACCCACATAAAGTAGTTCAGAGTATGAACCCGCTGCATTAATATGTGTCGATAATATGCCCGGCTCCTCGCTTGCCTCAATGATTGTGGCGCCTGCGGCATCACCGAATAAAATGACCATTGAGCGGTCTTTAGGGTCAATTAAACGACTTAAACAGTCGGTTCCAATCACCAGTATGCGTTTTGCCATACCGCTTTTAATGTATTGGTCGGCAACACTCAATGCATAACAATAGCCTGCACATGCCGCAGCTACGTCAAACGCTGGAATATTATCCACACCTAAGATTTTTTGAATTTCGCATGCAGTGCTTGGCAATGAATACCGGCCGCTAGTCGTTGCACATACAATCATGTCTAGCTCATTCGCGCTTATGCCCGCAGCCTCTAATGCTTGTAAAGAAGCGTCAGCTCCCATAGTAGCTGCAGTTTCGTCTTTGCCCACTAAACGACGCTCTTTAATACCGGTGCGATCAGTAATCCATTCATCAGATGTATCAACCATGATTTCAAGGTCGGCGTTTGAGCGTACCTCAGTTGGATAGTAACTGCCCGTCCCTATAATTCGCGAATACATATGTATTAGTGCTCCAATAATGCTTGTTCTATTTTTGTTTTAATTTTGTCTGGAACCGCATTTTGGGCTTCATTGATGGCTTGCAAAATAGCGTAGTAACATGCTTCCGTTGACGCGTTTCCATGACTTTTAACAACGATGGACGGCAATCCTATCAGACTCGCGCCATTATACTGGTCGGGGTTCATCTTTTGATGCAAACTTTTTAGTAAAGGTAGACATAATTTGCTTAAAACTCGCGCAAAAAAGGTTTGTTTTGATAAGGCTTTAATTTCGTTGCTTAAAAATAACGCAATTCCTTCACTTGTTTTTAATGCAACATTGCCGGTAAAACCGTCTGTTACGACCACGTCTGACTTACCTGCAAAAATATCATTGCCTTCTACATAGCCAATGTAATTTAGACCGTCATAGTCTTTAATTAATGAAGCGGCGTGTTTGACTAAAGAGCTACCTTTATTATCTTCTTCGCCCACATTCAGCAAAGCAATTTTTGGACGTTCAATATGTTCACATTGCTCCATTAATACCGAGCCCATCACTGCGTACTGAAATAGGTTTTCGGCGTTGTAATTAATTGACGCGCCTAAGTCGAGTAAAAGCACTTTGCCTTGATTTTGAGTAGGTAAAATAGTGGCTAACGCCGGTCGAGATATGCCTGAGATTGTTTTTAGTACATAGTAAGCAGTTGCCATTAAGGCGCCGGTATTACCACCACTAACACAGCCGTCAGCGGTTTTGTTTGCCGTTAAATCAAGTGCCTTGCGCATACTTGACTCTTGCTTTTGACGAATTGCCATTGCCGGCTTGTCGTGCATACCAACTACTTGCTCACATGATTCAAACGTTAATCGTTTTGGGTATTGCGAGCGTGATAACTCAATATATTGGGCTTGGTGTTCTGCGGTACCACAGACAATAATGGAAACATGGGGATAATTGGATAGAATATTTTTTATAGCGTCAAAAAAAACATGGGGGCCGCGATCGCCCCCCATGATATCAACTGCTATTGTGACGTTACTTAACACAAGGAGTGCTTAGTTACCTATCACTTTTTTGCCTTTGTAGAAACCATCAGCTGTCACGTGGTGACGACGATGAGTTTCGCCAGAGGTTGCGTCAACAGATAACGTTGCGCCAGTTAGTGAATCGTGAGCACGACGCGTACCGCGTTTTGCTCTAGATTTTTTACTTTTTTGTACCGCCATAGGTTACTCCTAATCTCGCTTAAGCTCTTTTAAAACCGCAAATGGGTTTTTACGCTCAGGTTCCGGTTCGATTTCACCAAATTGTAAATCGTCTTGCTGTATTGCGCAATCTTCATGTTCATGAAGCGCAACAATAGGCAGAGACAATATCAATTCGTCTTCCAATAGTTGGAATAAATCGACTTCTCCGTGGTCATTGACCTCTACCGGTTCATAAACGCTGGGTAATGACTTTTCTTCTTCGCTCCCCTGCACGGGAGAAAAACAAAACTCGGTATGCACCGAATGATTGAAAATACCATTACACCGCTGACAAATAAGCTGAACTTGTGATTGCATCTCGCCTTTAAAGTAAGTAAGACCCTGCGCGTCTTTTAAAAACTCCACTTTAACAGGCACTTCAGCCTCAACTGCGGCTACCGTACTGCTGAATCTTTTCATCTGCGACGCCATATACACACCGTCGTAAGACGAGCGTTTTTGGGCACTTTTGATTGGATCGAGAGTTTTAGGTAGTTTCACATTTGTCATAGCGCGCGAATAATATAGACTTAACCCCAAATAGTCAAAGGTTTTCAAGCACTACCACTAATAAAACAAACCGAATGTTCAGCCCTGTGTGATTAATGGTATTATTTGTGCTAACAGTGTAACGAAAATAAGGTAATGAGACCACATATGCACTTGCCCATTTTACTCGCCTCTTCTTCGCCATACAGAGCGAGCTTGCTAGCGATTCTTGGTGTTGAATTTACGCAAGCATCGCCCGATATTGACGAGCAGGCGCTAGCTGGCGAAACACCCAGGCAATTGGCGGCTAGACTCAGCGAACAGAAAGCTCTGGCATTACGAGCGGCTTACCCTCGACATATCATCATTGGTTCTGACCAAGTGGCGGCTACCAGTAATGATATAGTATTGGGAAAACCTCATACTGAATCAAACGCAATTGCGCAGCTTAAGGCTTGCAGTGGTGATTGCGTGACATTTTATACCGGTTTATGCGTGTCGTTACCGAGTTCGCCTGACAAATCAAACGCAACAACGCATGTAGAAACAGGAAAAGTATATTTCCGTAACCTCAGTAGTCGTGAAATAGTGGCTTATGTAAAGGCTGAACAACCCCTTGATTGCGCCGGTAGCTTTAAGTCAGAAGGATTAGGTATCAGCTTGTTTGAGCGCTTAGACTTTGACGACCCTAACGCTCTTATAGGCCTGCCATTAATAAGCTTGAATAAAATACTGCTTGAGCACGGTATTAATATATTGCTTAACCAAAAAACCAATACGACACCGTGATAGCGGCAAAGATACCGGCAAAATCGGCCGCCAAACAACAACCCACTGCATAACGACTATGCTTTACGCCTACGGCGCCTAAGTATACCGCTAATACGTAAAACGTAGTTTCGGTAGAGCCTTGCATTACTGATGCCAAACGGCCTACGAAAGAATCTGCGCCATGATGTTGCATGGTCTCTATCATCAAGGCACGAGCGCCTGAACCACTCAAGGGTTTCATTAACGCGGTAGGGATAGCATCAACAAAGCGCGTATCAAAACCCAAAAGCGCTACCAATGCCGCAACTTGCGTGGTGACAAATTCCATCACTCCGCTAGCTCGCAGCATTGCAATCGCAAACAACATGGCCAATAAAAAAGGAATGATCGAAACCGCCACTTCAAATCCTTGTTTGGCGCCTTCTACAAATTGTTCGTAGGTATTTTGTCCTTTTCGCCACCCTATAACCAATACCGCCACAATAAAGCTCATTAAAGCAAAGTTAGCAATGAAGCTTGATTGTTGAGCCAGTTGATCAGCAGCTAAGCTTGAAAAGTACAACATGACTGCTGCCAATAAACTAAATGCGCCAACTAGATACAACATCACGACTCTATTAAACAAATTGACTCTTTGCACAATACAGGTCACAAACAAGCCCACTAAAGTTGAGGCGCTTGTGGCTAGTAAAATGGGGATAAATACATCGGTAGGCTGCTGAGCACCCTGTTCAGCACGATATAAAAACACAGCGATGGGAAATAAGGTTACCGACGAGGTGTTCAGTACCAAAAACAGAATTTGGGAATTGGTTAGGGTATCTTTAACCGGAGCCAGTGTTTGCATGTCTTGCATGGCTTTAATACCAAATGGCGTTGCGGCGTTATCGAGGCCCAATACGTTGGCCGACATATTCATGGTGATGCTGCCGAGGGCAGGATGATCCCTCGGAATATCGGGCATTATGCGGCACAGCAGCGGCGCTAATATGCGTGAAAAACGCGCAATAAGCCCTGAATTTTCTGCCACTTTGAAAATACCTAGCCAAAATGCAAGCAATCCAATTAGGCCTAAAGCAATGTCAACACTGGTGCGGGCCATATTCGTCACCGCCGTCATTACATTTTCAAAGCTACCAAAGTCACCTGTAATTACAACGTTAACGCAGGTTGCTATAAACGCACTTACAATAAATGCTAGCCAAATTTTATGTAGCATAGTGATATCTCTTATTATTATGGAAGGTGAACACTAAACATTTATGTACTAGTGTACACCATTCATATTAATAAAAGGCAAGTGTTTGATTAACACCTATAATTTGTGACTTACGTCTACACCTTACTTATGTAAGACTGCTTTTAATGCACTGATACAAGCATCAATATTGCGTTTATTGCTGCTTTGGCCCATTAGGCCAATACGCCATACTTTTCCAGCCAACACACCTAAGCCAGCGCCAATTTCTAATTGATACTCATTGAGTAATTGCTGACGTACCTTGGCATCGTCAACACCATCAGGAATATCAACAAGGTTAAGTTGTGGCAAACGATAGGCTTCATCTATAGTTAAATGTAAGCCAATACCCTCAAGTTGTTCACGTAAGTAATTATGGTTATCTTGATGCCGTTGCCACGAATTCTCTAAGCCTTCTTGTTTAACCGCAAGTAAACTTTCATGCAAGGCGTAAATACTATTTACAGGTGCTGTATGATGATACGCACGTTGTGTACCCTGCCCCCAATAACCTAGTATTAGATTAAGATCTAGAAACCAACTTTGTACAGGATGCTTCCGCGATTGTATTTTCTCAAGCGCTGCTTCACTGAACGACACAGGTGACAAACCTGGTACACATGATAAACACTTTTGCGTGCCTGAATAAATTGCATCTATTTGCCAGTCGTCAACATACAGAGGAATGCCTGCCAGGGTAGTCACTGCATCAACTATGGTTAAGCAGTTGTGTTGCTTGGCAATACTACATAATGTTTGCGCATCGTTGCGAACACCTGTTGAGGTTTCGGCATGTACAAATGCAACTATCTTTGCATCGGGGTTGGCCTTTAGTGCAGCTTCTAATTTTTCAGGCTTGGTTTGCTCGCCCCATGGATCTTCTATTAGAACAAGATCACCGCCAGCACGAATCACGTTCTCTTTCATCCGCGTACCAAATACGCCGTTTTGACACACAATAACTTTATCGCCAGGCTCGATTAAATTAACGAAACAGGCCTCCATACCAGCTGATCCTGGCGCAGAAATAGGCATCGTTAACGCGTTTTTAGTTTGAAACACGTATTGTAGTAAGGTTTTTGTTTCATCCATCAATTGAATAAAACTTGGATCTAAATGACCAATTGTGGGCCTTGCTAGTGCATCTAATACGGTTTGGCTTACATCAGATGGTCCCGGCCCCATTAGTATTTTGGCTTGTGGAATAAAACTTTGCATAAAAACAGTTTCCTTTACTTACATATTACATTATGACGACATCGTACTATAAATAACGACATATGGTGCTGATACCTAGTATCATTTTGATGAATAGCCGGCTGTGGACAACCCTGTGTATAAAATGTGAATTACCTGCTGGTAAGATGTCTATAAATAGAGTGCTTAAACGTCTGATAAATCGTGCCTATTTTTATTTTTTACTTCAAGCTATTGAAGCAAATATAAAAGTTTGTGATAAAACACTTTATTTTTGTATTATTTTTGAGCTATAGTTAAGCCATTGAGAGATAAATAGTTTTTGATGCGTCTCCCAACCTGTACGAAAGTACGTACAAATATGGATATTTGACCGACGGTTTGTGGTGTAATATTTTGACGCTATATTACAAAAGCCTGAGGTAAACAGTTAGCGCAAGGCTCTGCATGGAGCCATCCCCTAAGCCTGGAACGTTATGTTCCAGGCCTTTTTCGTTTAAATGCTACTTTTTTATTTGCCGTAACAAACCTTCTTGTACTGAACTTGCCACCAGCACGCCGTTTTTGTTGTAGATTTTACCTTGAACCAAAGCCCTACCATTACCACTAAATGGACTCTCCATTTCGTACATTAACCAATCGTCAAACTGAAATGGCTGATGAAACCACATAGCATGGTCGATAGTCGCGAGTAACAAACTTTTATCTTGCACTGCAAGGCCATGTGCTTGTAATGCCGTACTTAAAAAATGATAGTCAGACGCATACGCTAATGACGCTTGGTTCATGGGAATATCTTGTGTGCTGTCATCACGGCCTTTTAACCAAATTTGACGTTTAGGATCGCGCTTAACAGCGTTAAAGGAATGAGAGCCATTAATAGTACGAATATCTACAGGTCGGTGAAAAGGCAGTGCTTCTCGCATGCGTTCAGATAGCTTATCCACGTTATCATCATAAAATCGTATATCACGATCAACTGTATCAGGATCAGGCATGCTAGGCATATCACTGAACTGATGTGCCAAGCCCTCTTCAGGTAATTGAAAAGACGCCGTCATATAAAAAATAGTACGACCATTTTGAATAGCGCGCACGCGCCTAGCAGAGAAGCTTCTGCCATCGCGCACATTTTCAACTTCATATACCACAGGTTTTGCTGCATCACCTGGCAATAAAAAATAACTGTGAAATGAGTGAATCACGCGGTTATCGGGTACGCTTTTATATGCCGCCATCACAGATTGACCAAGCACTTGACCGCCATACAATGCTCTAAATCCTAGGTCCCAGCTGTTGCCTCGGTACAAGCCTTGTTCTAGTTCTTCTAATTCAAATAATGCATTTAAACGTACAGTCGACACGGTTTGATCCTTTTAAAAAATGAGCAACAAGTATAATTCAATCAAAACGATTGACTAGTGTTGATAAGGATTTCGCTGCGAAAAGTTTTCAGGTAAGCGAGCTTGGCTTTCAAAAAAGCGCGTATCTTTGTATGGAAGTTTCATAAATCCAGAAATTCCCAAACCCTCAATGCTGGGAATTAAGGCAATAATCGCAGCGAGAACCTCACAAAATTCTGCCTCTTTGGTATGGTCTAATAAGGTGTAATAGCTGTGTATTTTTAAATGTTTTTCTAAAGACTCAAAAATAATACACCCTGTATGGTGAATGCGGTTGAGCTGATGTATTTGTTTGAGCATTGCCTCGGGCAGTTTGAGCAACTCATCAGGGTCTTCGCCATCTTCAAAATAAGAATGCATGCGCGTTTCATCTTCATCAATTGACACTTTACTTAACTCGTATGGGATCACTAGAGGGTATTCTGGCACAAAAGGTAAATCGGCATTTTCCCGCTCTACGTGCAATGTGTTTTTAGCATTAAACATACATGATTTAAACACGCCTGTCCCTTTAATAGCGCGTGCTAAGGTAATAGTATTGTCAACGCTTCGGTCAAACGAATGTTGCATTTGCGGATTGTATAGCTTTAGCGATGAATCTACGTATATACCATTGTCGTGCCATTTAATCGCCAAACCGCCTACCACTGGATATTTTCCTAACCGGCTCACCGCTGCAATAAACGCCTTTTCGGTCTCGCCCATGCCAAATAAGTAATTTTTGTAATACCGCTCAAATTGCGCATCGTTCACGTATTGTAAATTTGCGTTATCAAAGCCGTCTTGCTCACGCAAAAAAGACTTACGTGAGCTATATACCACAGTATCAATGTCTTTAACGGTTTGACTGATCCATGTGGGTAACAAGCATACTTGTTTACTTATATCGGGCTGGGCAACTACCAAGCGCGACCAATAGCGATAGTTTTTCATTAAATAATCACCAGCCAGATTACGCTGTTTGGGATCATCGCTCATCATCGTTTCAAGGCACGTGGCAATTTCTTTAGGTAAGCCAAGCGACGATGGCAATATTACCTTGCGACCAAACCGTGAAGATTGGCCTGACGCCAGCGCATATATTGTGCTTGCTAATCCCTGTTCATCAAAACGAGGGGAGGATAATTTCCCCTGTATTTGGTCATCGCCAATAAAATACACATCGCCCAAGCGCGCATTGGTTTGCTGCATGTCGCTAGACATCAAATCTAATATATTATTGCTCACTTGTTGACCGTGTTCATCTACTTGTGCAAATACGCTAGAACCCCAATCAATTAACATCAACTGCGCTGACTCTTCGTCATAAACAATATTAGAGGGCTTAATATCACCATGCACCAAGGGCTTGGCATCGCCATTTATTGAAAACTGCCGCAATTCTTTCAGCAATTCACACATTTGCACCAGAATATTGATCAGTACAGGAATAGCAACCGGACCATTTTGTAAAGAATACAATTCTAAATCTATGCCGGGAGCACGTTGCATAGCCAAAATTGATTGGCGTTTGATTTTTTGAAATGCAACCACTGATGGGATACGAGAGTGTGCCAACAAGCCTTGCATATACGCTTCTTCTTCTAGCCTGTCTTGAACGTGTTGCGGCAACGTAATTTTGGAAAATTTGAATACGCACTCATTGCCCAGTGCCGAGGTGGCAGCAAAGGCGAAACCAAATGCACCCTTACCGATTAACTCAACATTAAAATATCCCAACTTACGCAATTGTTTCTCGCATAAGGCAAACCAGTCTTTTAGCTTTTTAGCATCTTTGTGAGACAACAAGTACACCGACTGGTCGTCTGGGATATAAAAATGTTTTAAGCTAATCTCATTCATCTATGCCGGCTACCTTTTATGTGTGCTTGTTTAACAACTACACACTTTTAACCAATGTCTGTATGCTCGACAAGCCATTATTGCTACCTATATGCTGACAAATATATTGATGTAAAGGCGCAAGTGCTTCTTGTAATTGCCAGGGTGGATTTAGCACTAACATGCCTGAACCGTACATCCCAACTTGATCGCTAGGCGCTTGTATTGCCAATCGCACATCCAATAAGCCAAACTGCTGTGATTGCGCTGCAAATTCAGAAAACCGCGATATCATTTGCTCACTTAAGCCATGCTTGGGATTGTGTTCGCTTTGTTGACTTTTATGACTAATACGGGTTGGAGATAGCAATGGATACCACATCACAAAAACACCTTGAGGCCACTTTTGAATACTCGCACTCACATGTTCAAACACGGCATTATATTCACCCGCTTGTTCATATGCGGGATCAATTAATACCATTCCTCTATTAGGCTTAGGTGGCGTTAGAGCCTTCAGTAGTTCAAAGCCGTCACGATGATGCGCATGCAAATTACTCCTTCTGCATGCATCGCGTAGGCTTTCGTAAGCTTGAGGATGCAGTTCACTGGCATGGAGTACATCATATTCCCTGCTGTAAGCTTGTGCTAATAAAGGCGAGCCTAAATACTGGCGTTGCTGCAACAAAGGGCCAACAATCGTTGCGTAATCATGTAGTACTGCATGCGATGGTGTATGCGGGGTATCGCTTAATGCCTGTAACACATCACTGGCAAACTCTTGGTCATGATGTTTGTTGTTGGTATCAACTATCTCGCCTTCACGTGGCGTGTTTGCTAAAGAGTATTGACCAGAACCAGCATGAGTATCGAGATAAAAATAAGGCTTTGCTTTTTGCTTGAACTTGTTTAGTACCGCCATAAGCGTAACGTGCTTTAGCACATCGGCATGATTGGCGGCATGAAAACTGTGTTGATAACTTAACAAAACAATACTACCTTGATATAAATTTGGTTATAAACTGGCTCATATTATGAACCAGTCTATGACCATAAAGATAGCGCTTTTTGGCCTATCGTAGGTGCATTAACATTTTAGTCGGATGAGTTAAGTAATCCATCCACATGTTATTGAATTTCACCATAGTGGCACCGTCAATCACGCGGTGATCGCCCGACCAATTAAGCATCATTACATTACTGGCATAAACCTCACCGTTAGCATCAAAACGCGGTAATTTTTGAGTTTTACCCAAAGCAACAATCGCAACGTCGGGTTTGTTAATAACCGGTGTAGCAGTAATGCCACCAATAGCACCAATATTTGAGATACTAATGGTACCGCCGCTTAAATCGGCGTTTGAAAGCTTGCCGTCTCTTGCCGCATCAATTAAGCGATTCAACTCGCGCGTGATGTCAAACAGGCTTTTATTTTGAACCGATTTAATATTCGGCACCATTAACCCCAGTTTTCCATCAACGGCAATACCAATATTATGTGAGCCCAAATACGTTAAGCTTGTCGCATCTTCATTTAAACGGCTATTTAAAATGGGAAATGCATGCAGTGATAACGACAATGCTTTTATAAAGAAAGGCAAAAAGCTCAATTTGAGCCCTTGCTTCTCAAACTCTGGCTTGAGGGCGGTTCTTAATTCAATTAGCGCATCCATGCATAGCTCGTCAGACACGGTAAAATGCACAATGCTATTTGCACTTGCTACCATTTGCTTGGCCATGGCGGCTTGAATGCCGCGTACTGGCACTTCTTTGTCGGCAATATTACTCAGGCTATCGTTAGGTGCCTGTTGAGTATTTGCCGAATCAGCATGGTTAGCATTGCTTGGAGAAGTTGATAGCGCCGTATTATTGTTACGCTTATTAGTATTATTTTGTAACGATAGTACATCTTGCTTAAGCACTCGTCCCTTATTACCACTGCCACTTACGTCACTAAGGCTTATACCAAACTCACGCGCTAATCGTCTTACCGCAGGACTTGCTATTGCGCGTCCTACATCAACGGGCGGAGCAAAGTTCTCACCTTGTTTATTGTCATTGGGCGCGACAAAAGGAGCGCTACTACCAACAGATACCGATGCGGTTGTGCTATTTACCGATGTCTGACTGCTATTTTTTACAACACTTGAACTTGTTTGCGTATCACCATCACTGGCAATTGCCTGGTCAAATAGAGGCGTATGTACTTTCGCAATATCACCTTTGTTATAATGCAGGGTCACAATACGACCATTGTACTTAGCCGGTATTTCAACCACGGCTTTATCGGTCATTACCTCTACCACTACTTGGTCTTCTGTTACCTCATCACCTGCTTGAATGTGCCACTGCATAATTTCGCATTCAACAATACCTTCGCCAATGTCAGGTAATACAAACGCTTCTATTTTTTCACCCGTGGTCTGCTTATTATCTGCCGATGTACCTTGCTCAGGTTGCTGCTTGTTATTTGTTTCTTCTGCGGGCTGGTTTTGCTGTTCATGTTTTTCGCCAGTAACTTCCATAGAAAATAATGGCGCATGTACTTTGGCAATATCACCTTCTGCATAATGTAATTTGTGGACGGTACCGCTATGCATGGCCGGAATTTCAACCGTGGCCTTGTCGGTCATCACCTCGGCAACTGGCTGGTCTTCTACGACTTTTTCGCCCTCTGCAACCAACCACTTTAGTAACTCACATTCAACAATGCCTTCACCAATATCAGGTAATATAAACTCTTTCATTTGATGCTGCCTCAGTAGTCCAATGTGCGTTTTATCGCTTCGTATGTTTTAAGATGATCGGGCATATATTCTTTTTCATGTGCCAATGGGTAA
Organism: Glaciecola sp.; assembly: GCA_049650345.1. Taxonomy (GTDB): domain Bacteria; phylum Pseudomonadota; class Gammaproteobacteria; order Enterobacterales; family Alteromonadaceae; genus Glaciecola. The sequence goes on from JBARZY010000114.1 coordinate 39,867, forward strand.
GGCGTATCTAGGCCACATACTCGTGCAATAGGCGCTTCTAAGTACAAGAAGCATTCTTGTTGCACGGTGGCGGCAATTTCGCTAGCAAAACCACCGGTTAATGGCGCTTCATGATTAATCAATAAACGTCCTGTTTTATAAACAGACTCGCATACCGCCTCGGCATCCCACGGTAAAATGCTTTGCAAATCGATGACTTCACAAGAAATGCCGTCTTTTTCAGCCATTGCTGCGGCTTGCTCTACAATATCAACCTGTGCGCCCCACGCGACTAAGGTAATATCGCTGCCGGTTTTCACAATATCGGCCTTGCCAAGTTCAAGCTCATAATCAGATTCAGGTACCTCGCCCACCGATGCGCGGTAGATTTTCTTAGGCTCCATAAACAGCACCGGGTTGTCATCTCTAATACTTGATAACAACAAACCTTTTGCTTGATATGGATTACGCGGTATCACAATTTTCATACCTGGAATGTGTGCAAAAAAAGCTTCGGGTGACTGCGAGTGATAATGCCCCCCTGCTATGCCACCGCCATATGGTGTGCGAATAGTGAGTGTACCGCAGCTAAATTGACCGCCACTTCGGTATCTAAACTTGGCTGTTTCATTCACAATTTGATCAAACGCTGGAAAAATATAATCGCCAAACTGTATCTCCGCGACAGGCACCGAACCTTGAGCGGCTAGACCATTCGCAAAACCAATAATGCCTTGCTCAGTAAGTGGTGTATTAAAACAGCGCCCTTTTCCAAATTTTTCTTGTAGGTTTGATGTTGCTCTAAATACACCACCAAAATGTCCCACATCTTCGCCAAAAACCATCACGCGCTCGTCTTGTTCCATTGACGAAATCAATGCGCTATTAATTGCTTGTAATAAATTCATTTTAGCCATGATTGTTATTTCCCTGCCGTTTTAGGGTAATCGCTTGGATATTTAGCCACGTGTGCTTTCAGGTCGTTAAGTTGTTGCTGCAAATGCCAAGGAGGCGTGTCGTACACATCTTCAACAATGTCTTCTAATGGATTAACACCAACCTGCTCTGCTCTCTTCAGTGCACTGAGTATTTCTTCTCTACAGGCGATTTTGTAGCTGTCCATGTCTTTCTCATCAAACCATCCTTTGCTTGCCATCCATTTTTGAAAACGCAATACAGGGTCTTTCAATTGCCATTTTGCTTCTTCGTCTTTACTGCGGTAACCCGATGGGTCATCGGATGTAGAATGGGCAGCCAATCTGTACGTCATTGCTTCTACAAGTACTGGGCAGTTTTCTTCCAAAGCAATTTTTCGAGCTGTTTGCGTTGCCGCATACACAGCTAATACGTCATTACCATCAACACGAATAGTGCGCACGCCATAACCAATTCCACGAGATGCAATACCATCACCAGCAAACTGTTCTTCAGCTGGCGTTGAAATAGCGTAGCCATTGTTGCGGCAGAAAAACACCACTGGGCAGTTAAGCACTGCAGCCATATTTACACCTGCATGAAAATCACCTTCAGAAGCTGCCCCTTCACCAAAGTAACATATAGTAATGGCTTCCTTTCCAGCCATTTTCTGACCATATGCATACCCTGCGGCTTGCGGTATTTGCGTGCCTAAGGGGGATGATATAGTCATGAAATTTAATGCTTTGTCTCCATAGTGAATGGGCATTTGTCGACCCTTATTAGGGTCGAGCTTATTGCTAAACATTTGATTCATAAATTGGTCTGTGGTGTAACCACGATAGACTAAGGTACCTTGTTCACGATACTGCGACATTATCATATCGTTATCGCTTAGCGCTGCCGCAGAGCCTACCGTAGCTGCCTCTTCGCCTCTACAACCAAGATAAAAGCTAATTCTGCCCTGCCGTTGAGCACCAATCATGCGATCGTCAAGTAAACGTGTGTACTCCATGCTTTTAAGAATTTTTATTGCCTTATCTCGGTCAATATCTATCACATAGTCAGTTTGTTGCTCAACACCCTCTTCATCAAGCAATTGAACCATGGGAATGTCGGCTAAGCCATTGTTGATAAGCGAAACGGCATGAGACGTCTTTATGCCGCGTAAATGATTTCTATCTTGCATGGTTACCACCTGTAAACAAGAGTGCAATTTGATTGTGGTATATGGTAGTGAAGGAATGGTGATTTAGTATTGCTAATTGTAAACACCCTGTGAACAAAATAAGGATATATATTACACCTAAACAAAAAAATTAGGATAAGCTATCTAATTCAAAGGAAATAAAACCGATTGAGTTTACAAAAATGTGAAATATACATCAGCATAATCAATATGATTACTTGGTATAAGAATTGCTAACTTTGCGTGTATCAACCACTTGCTGAAGAAAATATACGTGGTGCAGCAAATTCAGGAACCGCTGATTGCGTTTTCATTGCATCCATAACAGATGCTGATGCGTAATTAACAGTGAATACAATTGCGATATTACTTATCGATATCGTTTTATGGAGTGTTTTATGACGGCTAAGTTACATCTTATTTGTTGGGCAATAGCAATGACCACATTAAGTGGCGTGATATCAGTTGAGGCAAGCGGATCTGAATCGGCACATGCATCACTAGTTGCAAACAACGCTAAACCGATGTCGGTTGTTAAATCATATACAAGTAAGCAAAAAACATCAAAAGTACAAGCACATAAGTTTCAGTATGAGGCCAACTTAGATGATCGGCCTTACACGTACTTCATACAATTTACCGAGCCTGCTATTGGTCATACTCAAGACACCTTAGAAGCCTACAAAACGATTAAGCGAACAAGTCGTGAACGCACAAAATCGGCATCTGATTTTGCAAAATACGGCACCGCCAACCAACTTATTCAGCAACGGTTGTCAAAATTAAGTCAGCAGCAACAGCAATTTAGACAAGTCGCACAACAAAGGGTCAAAAACCTGTCTGTATTGGCTCACTATCGCTATGCGTTAAATGCAATGGCAGTAAAGCTGACTCAAAACGAAGCGATGCAGCTGGCGCAGTTGCCTCAAGTAAAACAAATCACGAGAGAGAAAAGCTATAGCGTGAATACCGACCGTGGGCCGACATTAATAGGTGCATCCAAGGTATGGGATGGCAGTGCCTTTACACAGGTTGACGCAACCTTAGGTGAAGGTGTCATTATTGGTATTCTTGATACCGGCATTAACACTGACCACCCCTCTTTTGCTGAAGTATCAGCAGATGGCTACGTGCATACAAACCCTTTAGGTGATGGTGTGTATTTAGGCGACTGCGCCACAGGTTTCCCTCAGTTGTGCAATAACAAGTTAATTGGTGTCTACAGTTACCCAGACATCACTAACGACTACACCGATACGGACGTATTTCCACCTAACTTACCCGCAAATGGTGAGGATTATGGTGGGCATGGGTCGCATGTGGCTGCTACTGCTGCCGGTAACATACTCACGAATGTAGATGAAGTTAGTCTTGATATTGGTGTTGAGGAAAGTGCGGGAATTCCTACTGGTTTTCAGTTTTCACAATTATCGGGCGTTGCCCCACGTGCTAACATTATTTCTTATCAGGTATGTTATGGCGGTCGTTCGGAAGATGATGACACTTATGCAGATTGTCCTGGTCGCCCAATAATATCCGCTATTGAAGACGCTATACGCGACCAAGTAGATGTCATAAATTTTTCCATCAGTGGCGGTGGCGACCCATACAGTAGCACTCGTGAGCAAGCATTTTTAGCTGCGCGAAATGCTGGGATATTTGTTGCTGCATCAGCTGGTAACGGTGGCCCAGAGCCATTGAGCTCAGATAAGAACGCACCTTGGTATACCAGTGTAGCGGCATCTCGTCATGGCCGTGAAAATGTGTTTCAAAAGACAATAGGTAACTTCAGTGGCGGTGTGAATGCCCTTGCCACTATTTCTGGTCAAAGTAACACCTCGGGATTTAGCGGGCCAATTGTATATGCGGGCGACTTTGCCAATCCTAACGACCCTGGCAACGATCCAGCACAATGTTTACAACCCTTCCCTGCTGGCACGTTTAGTAATCAAATTGTGGTGTGCGATCGGGGCGAAATTGCGCGTGTTGATAAAGCAGTCAATGTAGAACAAGGTGGTGCAAGAGGGTTTGTTTTGGCCAACGTGCAAGGCGGCGACACCTTTTTAGCCAACGACCAATATGTGGTGCCTGGCATTCACATAAATGCCAACGACGGCGATGCTTTGCGCGCTTGGCTTCGCTCTGGTAGCAACCATACTGCAAGTATCAGTGATGCACAAAGCACGCAAGAAATTGACGAAACGCTGGTCGATGTACTGGCCTCATTTTCATCACGTGGCCCCAACGCAAATATTAGTGTGTTAACGCCTAGTATCACCGCGCCTGGCGTAGATATTTATGCAGCCTATTCTGACCAACAATTTGGTCATGACGGCGAACCACCCGCGCCCGCGGACTATGCGTATTTGTCAGGCACTTCCATGGCCAGCCCACATATTGCTGGCGCGGCTGCCCTTGTAATTTCTGCTCACCCTAGCTGGGATCCAGATGAAGTACGCTCAGCTTTATCGTTAACAAGCACGCAGCAAGTTAAACAACAAGATGCTACCAGCGCTGCTGACTATTTTGATATGGGAGCTGGTAGAGTACAAGTAAACAAAGCCATTGCCAGTAGTTTGATCATGAGCGAAAGCAGTGATAATTACGATGCTGCTAACCCGCGATTAGGCGGTGATCCACGAACATTGAATTTACCGTCTATTACCGATGAGAGTTGCTCAGGTGTATGTACGTGGTCGCGCACCTTTAAGGCAACGACTAGTGCCTCATGGGACGTTAGCAGCGATAGTATGGACAGTGACTTGCAAATCACGGCTACGCCAAGCAGTTTCACATTACTGCGCGGTCAATCGCAAACTGTGCGGTTTGACATTGATAGTACGCTAGCGCGTAAAAATGAATACGTTTTTGCCAGCATCAGCCTAACCTCCGCAGGCTTGCCTGACGCAACCCTACCGGTCAGTGTGCGGCCGAGTATTGGCGATTTGCCAAGTGAGGTGGTCATTAATGCTCGTAGAGATACCGATACCACACTGTTGAAAAATCTTAATGTAATTAACCTTAGTGATTTCTCAGTACAAGCATACGCTCCTACCAAAGGCCTGACGGAAACTTTCGAATTAAACCAAGATTCTGATGGTCAACAAGTACTAGACGACATCAACGATGGTGTATACACACGGCAAATAACCGTGCCTGAAAATGCAAAAAGGTTAATTGCTATGACGAGTAGCGACGAATCGTTAGATGTTGACCTATATATCGCTCGGGATGTGAATGGCGATGGAACCTTCGTGTCTACTGAAATTTTCGCACAAAGTACGACGTCACTTAATGACGAAGTCATATCGATTAATTACCCAAATGCTGGAGAATACTTAATTATTGTGCAAAATTTTACCAGTAGTGTTATGGGCAATGATTCGATTGAACTTATCACCAGCGTAGTAGAAAACAACGTGGCAGGTACATCAGAGTTATTAGTACAAGCCCCTACTAGCCTCGACCAAAATACCCCAATTGATTTACGGTTCATACACAGCTTGTCTAACCCCAGTATAGGAGACATTTTCTTTAGCGCTGTTGAGATGCAAACTAATGCTGGCAACGACACGGTCGGGCTAATCGCAGTGGATATTAACAGGCAAGCCAGTGATGTATCGCTAACGACAAACGTTAACCGCGTGGATGTGGGCGACACGGCAACTGCTACCGTAAGCATTGCAGAAAACACTACCAACGAAGTACGGGAATATATCATTGAAATACCGGTACCAGTAGGCACAAGCTTAACTGCCTTTGACCCCAGTGCTACTCTTGAAAACAACCAGCTTGTGTGGGAAGTGACACAAAATGCAGGGAGCATCAGCGTGCCTTCGTTACAATTCTCATTTACCGTGTTAGACGGCGCACAACCGGGCCCAATCGAGGTACAAGCAGTAAGTGAGTTACAAAATGTCAGCTATACCAGCCGCGAAGTCAGTAACCCTATTACGCCGTTACAAATAGAAGGCGGCCCAATAATTGATATAACCGACAACACACCACTAAGTGTTGTTGAAACCCGACCACTCAATTTACCTATTACGGTCTCTGATCCCAACGGCGATGTCGTTGATGTGTCATTTACCCAAACGTCAGGCCCCAGCGCTACGGTGAGCCAAAACGGTGACGCCTTTGTTATGGTCTCTGCTGCTGTAGACGCAAACACTGAGGTAACTTTTGATGTAAACGCCACCGACGAAAATGGCAATGTTAGTACTAGGCAAATACAAATAACGGTATTAAATAATCAAGCTCCAACAATTACTGCTGTAAATGCGCCTCAACAAGCTACCAACAGTAGTTCAATTTCCTTGAGTATTAGCGCTAGTGATGCCGACGGCGACACGCTTACTTACATATTTAATGGGCAGCAAACATCGACAAACAGCCGCACCTTTACAGTACCCGCTACGGGTGATTCTGTAACATACACGGTGGGCGTGAGCGATGGTATAGATACGGTTAACCAAAATGTAACCATTAGCCTACAAGCCAACCGTAGCTCCGGCGGTGCTATCTCTTTATTGTGGCTGATGTTGCTGGTTTTTGTGATTGCTTGCCGTAGCAAGGATGTGAGGCGCAGACGTATGCAAGAGTATCACTAAGCGTATTGTAGTAAACTTATGTATGGGAGTGAGGTTGATGCACCACCAAACGTGCTTGTATCAACTTTACCCGCATAAACATCATTACCGCAGCAACCGATAAACCAGTAATAAAGCCTATCCAAAAACCCGCTGCAGCCATCTTAGGCACCCATAAATCAGTGAGCCCCAATATAATTCCCACAGGAAACCCCACTAACCAATACGCCACAAAACTGATGATAAACATTGCTTTGGTGTCTTTGTAGCCGCGTAGCGCATTAGCAGACACCACCTGTATGGCATCTGAAAATTGAAACAGCGCTGCTAGTAATAATAAACCCGATGCCGCGGTAATAACAGGTAGTTCAGTGGTATACAACGCGGCTATTTCTTGATTGAATAACACAATAATAGTAGCCGTTACTAGCACAGTACTGACAGCCAGTAGCATGCCCGCCCAGTATGATAACTTGGTATGTGTTGGACGCCCCTCGCCCACCAAAAAACCCACCCGTATGGCTAAGGCCAAACCAATACTGAGGGGTAACATGAAAATCAAAGATGATACATTAAGCGTAATTTGATGAGCCGCTACCGTCAACGTACCAAGAGGCGCTAACAGCACTGCCACAATCGCAAATAAGCTTACTTCAAACACCAAGGTTAATGCTATGGGTAAACCCAATGTCAAATGCGCTTGTATATCAAGCTTGCTGGGTGTTGACCAAGTTTGAAATAAGTTTACTGTGGCCAATTTCTTTGCACGCCACGCATACACTACCGTGGCAAACGCCATGGTGTAAAATACCATCATAGTGGCTAAACCACAGCCCACGCCGCCCAGTTCAGGCATGCCGAATAAGCCATTAATAAAAATATAGTTCATCGGAATATTAACTAGTAAACCAAGCCCCATAATTATCATTGTAGGACGGGTGAGAGATAAGCCTTCACAGTAATTTCGCATACACTGATATACAGCAAAGCCCGGTGCCGATAATAATATAAACTGTAAATAGGCGGTGGTTTTATCAAGTAACTCTGCTGGCATATCAACCATGCGCACTAGCATAGGCGATAACGGAATACAAACTAAAGCTATACACGATAACGTAAGCACCAGATACAACATTTGTTGTACCTGATTGGCTATATTGTGAATTTGTTTGGCGCCATGATAGCGAGACACCACTGGCGTAAGCGCCATACAAATACCTTGAATAAATATCAGCAAAGGCAAGCTTAAGCCCACACCTATTGCAACACCAGCCATATCAACCGAGCTGTACCTGCCAGCCATAATAGTGTCAGCTACGCCCATTAAAGTTTGGGTGACTTGGGCAATTAATAAGGGCCAGGCCAAACTAGAAAGCACTTTTAGCTCTTTAAAAAACTCGCTATATCGTATAGTAAAAGGCATATGTGACTATTTTTCAGTAAACGTTTTACTTGAGTCAGCTAAGGCATGGTTCATTTGCTGCATTTCTATATCGCTTAAATGACGATATTGCCCGCTTTTTAGTCCTTTTAAATCAATGTGCATAATCTTTTTGCGTACCAAGCGAGTAACTTCATAGCCTAAATATTCACACATGCGCCTTATTTGGCGATTTAAGCCCTGCTGCAATACAATTTCAAAGCCTTGCTTGCCTATTTGCTTTACTTCGCATGGCAAGGTAACGGTATTCAATATGGGGACGCCAGAGGCCATTTTATCTAAGAACTTTGGCGTAATCGGTTTGTTTACGGTCACGCGATATAGTTTATTGTGAGCGTTTTCGGCGCGCAATATTTTATTGACAATGTCACCGTCATTAGTGAGTAATATTAAGCCTTCGGAGGGTTTATCCAAACGGCCTATTGGAAAGATACGTTGTTTATACGCAATAGCATCAATGATATTGCCTTTGATTTTGCGTTCAGTGGTACAGGTAATGCCCACAGGTTTGTGATAAGCAATGTATACTCTGTCACTTTTGTTTTCAGCGACCGGTTTTATAAGCTTGCCATTCACCGAGACCGTGTCGGTATCAACAACCTTCGTACCTAATTGTGGCGGTTTACCATTTATAAGCACCTTTCCCTGCTCAATTAAAGCATCGGCCTCTCGTCTAGAACAAAAACCGGTATCGCTAATGTATTTATTTAGTCTTTTCACAAGTGCTCACGCATATTATAGCCAAACAGTATGCGTGCTTTATACGTGTTTGTGCCAAAGCGGTCAATAATTTCACCGCTTTGTTGGGCGCACAAAGTCCAAACAATTATTTTTTTAATAATGCCTTAATGCCGTCGGTCAGTCCTTCTATGGTTAAACCATACATGCGATCATTAACCAATTCTTTCATTATTTGAATAGACGCATGATAGTGCCAGTATGCTTTTGGCTGCGGATTTAACCATATGGCATATTCAAAATGATGCAATATACGTTGCATCCATGCACTACCGGGCTCTTCATTCCAATGTTCTACACTGCCACCTGGATAGGTAATTTCATAAGGCCCCATGGTTGCATCACCCACAAAAATCACTTTGTAATCACTGCCGTATTTTTGAATAATTGAATACACATCGATTACTTCATTGTGGCGACGACTGTTGTCTTTCCACACACCTTCATAAATACAATTGTGAAAATAAAAGAATTCAATATGCTTAAATTCGGTATGGGCGGCTGAAAACAATTCTTCGCATTGCTGAATATGAGGATCCATTGACCCACCCACATCAAAAAACAACAGTAACTTAATCGCATTATGACGCTCAGGTGCCATCTTTATATCTAAGTAGCCCGCATTTCTGGCGGTAGAGCTAATGGTGTCGCCTACGTCTAATTCTTCGCTAGAGCCGGTTTTTGCGAACTTACGCAAGCGTCTAAGCGCGACTTTAATGTTACGCGTACCCAGCTCAACCTCGTTTGACAGGTTTTTATAATTGCGTTTGTCCCATACTTTTACAGCTGAAAAATTGCGATTTTTTTCTTGTCCAATACGCACGCCTTCGGGGTTGTATCCATTAGCACCGAACGGCGAGGTTCCGCCAGTACCAATCCATTTGTTACCGCCTTCGTGCCGTTTTTCTTGCTCTTTTAATCGCTCTTGTAGAGTTTCCATTAATTTATCAAGGCCGCCCAACGCTTCAACCTTTTGTTTTTCTTCTTCGGTCATCACCCTTTCTAGTGCTTTGCGTAACCATTCTTCTGGAATAGTTTCATCAAATAAATTGATGGCACTTACGCCCTTAAAGTACTCAGCAAAAGCTTGATCATATTTATCAAACTGACTTTCATCTTTCACCAACACAGTGCGACTTAATAAGTAGAACTCATCAACATTAGCATGCACTAAATCGGCTTTTAGCACCGACAACAAATCCAAAAACTCAGTAATACTGGTTTTTACACGATGCTTACGAAGCGTATAAAAGAAGTCGAGTAACATTATCGACGTGCCATAAACATGAGTTTTTCAAACAAGTGTATGTCTTGCTCATTTTTAAGCAGCGCCCCATATAATGGCGGCAATGCATTTTTTGTGTCGGAATCTTGTAATACTTCAGGTGCAATATCATCGGCTACTAGCAGTTTCAACCAGTCTATTAACTCACTGGTTGACGGTGCTTTTTTTAAGCCTCCGACTTCTCTGATTTGAAAAAACGACGCTAATGCTTGGTCAAGTAATGACTTTTTAATATCAGGGTAATGCACCTTCACAATTTGTTCCATTTGTGCCTTTTCTGGAAATTCGATGTAATGGAAGAAACACCTGCGTAAGAAGGCATCAGGTAATTCTTTTTCGTTATTCGACGTAATAATAACAATAGGCCGTTGTTTTGCGGCAACGCGTTCTTGCGTTTCGTATACCGAAAATTCCATTTTATCGAGTTCAAGTAATAAATCGTTTGGAAACTCAATATCAGCTTTATCAATCTCATCAATCAGTAATACAGGACGTTTGTCTGCGGTAAACGCCTGCCACAACTTCCCTTTTATGATGTAGTTGTTAATGTCTTTGACGCGTTCGTCACCTAGTTGCGAGTCTCGTAGCCGTGACACTGCGTCGTATTCATATAAACCTTGTTGGGCTTTGGTCGTAGATTTTATATGCCATTGCAACAGTTCAGTGCCAAGTGACTCTGCAAGTTGCTCGGCCAGCATGGTTTTACCCGTACCTGGTTCACCTTTTATCAATAGTGGCTTTTCGAGGGTAATTGCCGCATTTACGGCTAATTGTAATTGTTGGCTTGCAATGTAATTGTTGGTACCAGTAAAACCCATAATTGTTCCATTTTTGTGTAGTGAAATATAGTTTCAAACAAGTTGTTAATAACTTATAGCAAAAAAACAGTTTGTTTTTTTACAATTAAGCTTAATCTTATAACTGTACGAATTTTACGTTAAACACGACAGTAAAGATTATTAATAAGCACTAGTAAATTTTAGTGATACCCAACAAATATAATAAGGAAACTTGCTATGAGCGTTTTTGAAGATAGTTCATTGTCAATTGGTAACACGCCTCTTGTTAAACTTAACCGCGTTGTTTCTGGCAACGTTTATGCAAAAATTGAATCGCGCAACCCAAGCTTTAGTGTGAAGTGCCGAATTGGCGCAAACATGATCTGGGACGCAGAAAAAAGTGGCGCCCTTACCAAAGACAAAGAAATAATTGAAGCGACCAGTGGTAACACAGGTATTGCTCTTGCGTTCGTAGCCGCCTCTAGAGGTTATAAAATCACCCTTACTATGCCCAGCAGCATGAGTTTAGAGCGTAGAAAATTGTTAAAAGCACTAGGTGCGACATTGGTACTTACCGATCCACCAAAAGGCATGAAAGGTGCTGTCGCAAAGGTTGAAGAGCTTATGCAAGCTAATCCAGGCAAATACGTGGCAATGAATCAATTTGACAACCCTGCTAATCCTGCCATACACGAACAAACCACAGGCCCCGAAATTTGGGACGCAACCGATGGTAAAGTAGATGCATTTATTGCTGGCGTTGGTACCGGTGGTACTATTTCTGGCACTTGCAAGTATCTAAAAGCACAGGGTAAAGATGTCACAGCTGTTGCCGTTGAACCTGAAGATTCTCCTGTAATTACGCAAGCATTGGCGGGTGAAGAGATCAAACCTGCACCACATAAAATACAAGGCATAGGCGCTGGATTTATCCCAGGAAATTTAGACCTAGATATTATTGATGAAGTTGAGCGCGTAAGTAACGAAGACTGCATGGAAATGTCGCGTCGCTTGATGAAAGAAGAAGGTATTTTAGCCGGTATTTCATCAGGTGCAGCAGTGGTAGCGGCTAAACGTTATGCTGAACGACCTGAAAACAAAGACAAAACAATAGTAGTATTGTTAGCATCAGGTACAGAACGTTACCTAAGTAGCCCATTGTTTGCAGGTGAGTTCTCTGAACTAGAAGAAGTGCAATAAGCCGCATTTCTCATCCTATCCGTAACAATTATAATAAGTCGTTTGTTCACATGTTGTGCAGACGGCTTTTTTATGTCCAACGATAATCATAGAACTGCATTTACACTATCCTAAATCATATTAATATTTACCGGTGCAATGCCGATATATTAAGTGAAGATATAGCAGGCGGGATAAACTAATGAAGTTTGTGTTAATGATAGTATTGAGCAGTTTGTTATTGGCCTGCTCAAAAAACAATGACGAGGTAGTGCGTGCCGGAAAATACGGCATGATGAGTAGCGGCACACCGCAATATACAGCGGTATTATTTATGCGTGCCGTATACAACGAGAAAACGTTAACGAAAGCAGTGTCTATGAGTACACCTCGCTTTGGACGCATCCTTAAAGGCTATCACACGCCAAAAAGTGTTCAGCGACAAGTGTTTAACCTTCGCCTTGATACCATGACCACTGAGCCAGTTTCGGGCGGTTCAATGATTTTTACAGAGCTTCAAGAAGAAGCAGAAATTGAGATGAAAATAATTGGTACTTACAACCGAAACAAAATTACTGAATTAAAAACGCTATCAATGGTAAAGGTAAGTGGTGATTGGAAAGTTAATAAAGTCAGTAATACCGTCCCTTAGGTGTTTTTTGCTGCCGATATACAGCAGGCTTTTCTTTATCTTCAATATCCCTTATAGTAATTTACATTCTATTAACAATAAGACTGCCGGCAATGAATGGTTCATATATTCACTATGCTACTGAAGTGTCGCTTTTCAGCGGAAAAACTCGCAGTTACTTACGTTATAAGAAGATTAAGTTTAATGAAGTTTTACCCAGCGCTAGTGTCATAAAAAACGACATTTATCCCAATACTGGCCTGCGCATGATACCTGTAATAAAAACACCACAAGGTGAATATATTCAAGATACCACCTCTATTATTGATAAATTAGAGGCAATACATACCAATACCGCCAGCGTTTATCCCCGTTCACCCACGCAAAAACTTGCCTCATTATTAATGGAATTGTACGCAGAAGAATGGCTAATTATGCCTGCTATGCATTACAGGTGGCACTATAAACGCGACAACTTGTGGTTTATATTAAAGGAGTTTGGTGCCACTGCCGCACCTGCATTACCGCGCTTTTTGCAACCGCTTGCAGCCATAGTACCTGCTTTTTATTTTGGGCGATTATACAAACCCGTACTAGGCATTAGTAAACGAAATATGAAAGCAATCGAAGCGCGTTATGAAACTTTCTTAGTTGACTTAAATGCGCATCTCAAAAACCACGCTTATTTATTGGGCAATATTCCAAGCATTGCTGATTTTGCATTAATTGCTCCATTGTATGCACATCTATATCGCGATCCATTTCCTCACAAACTGATGGAGAAATTGGCGCCGCATGTATGCGAATGGGTATTACGTATGCAATCGTTAAACACACATATTCATAATGAGCATTGGAAAAGTGATGGCACAGTTGCGTCTAGCTTAGATAATATTTATAAAATGATGTTTAAGGAACAATTTCCAGTACTTATCGAGACAGTAAAGCGAGTTCATACACGAATATCAGAAAAACCCAACGAACCGTTGCCTCGATTTCTGGGTAAAGCCATGTTTTGTATAGACTCAATCCCTGAAACACGCTATATCAGTACATATGCTCAGTGGATGTTGCAACGGCCCATACGGTATTATCAGTCATTGGGTGAGGAGGAAAAAGAAGACGTTGATAGTTGGTTGCACCGTGTAAGCGGCTTCGAGGCAATGCAAATAAATATTGAACATGCTATAGAAAAACGTCAAAACCGCTTACATTGGGTAAATTGCCAATAAATAATGGCGATACTCAAGTATTAAAAGACATCCCCACTACGACTTAACATTGTTCAATTTTCCGGCATACTTTATTCATAGATATTTTTATTATGATTACCGGAGCGGCAATGAAAGGTCTATCTTTACTAGTAGTAAGTTCGTTAGCAATGTTTGCAACACACAGTGTGTCATCTGTGTCGTTTGAGAAAAGTAATAACAACTTGGAGACTAAAGCTTGTTACGCTGCTGCCACACAAGGAATAGAAGCAGCAAAAGCGCTTATTGGTCTTAGCAATATTAGTTACAACAGTTTTAAGAACAATGTAATGTGCAATGGCATGAAAATTGATGCTTTTGCTGGCAAATACCACAAAACTGAAGTGCAAAATAAAGTAGTCAAAATAGTTGCCATGAACCAAATGAATCAGTCAGTTGAATCACGTTTGTGTTTAGATGCAATTTCTATGGGCGAGGATGCTGCTAGACGCAAATACAATCTGCGCAGTGAGGCAATATCATGCAACGGTAAAAGAATTAGTCAGTTTCTAAAGTACTTTAAGGGTGCAAAAGTACTTACCCAAGCAGAATAATGTTTGCATAAAAAAGGGAGCAATTGCTCCCTTTTTTAATACGCAATTGCTATATTATTGACCCACAGCAACCCCTTCACGACGGGGATCAGCGCCTCCATGC
>JBARZY010000115.1:0-11675 GCA_049650345.1 Glaciecola sp.
AAGAAGGCGGTTTGGACGCACTTAAAGAAGAAGTGAAGAAAAACATGCAGCGCGAACTAGACCAAACCTTAAAAACTAGCGTAAAAGAAGCTGTGATTGACGCACTTTTAGCCGATAACGAAGTTGATGTGCCACAATCACTACTTGATCAAGAAGTTAACGCTTTGCGTGAGCAAGCTAAGCAACGCTTTGAACAACAAGGCAATGGTGGCACAATGCCTGAGTTGCCTGCTGATATGTTCACTGCAAATGCACAAAAACGCGTTGCAGTTGGTTTATTAATTGGTGAAGTAATTAAATCTAATAAGATCGAAGCAGACGAAGCGCGTGTTGACGCACTCATTGAAACCACTGCTTCTGCTTACGAAGATCCAAGCGAAGTTATTGAATATTACAAGAATAACCAAGAGTTATTACAACAAATTCAAAACTTAGCACTTGAAGAGCAAGCAATTGATGCCATATTAGATCAAGCGAAAGTCAAAGAAGTGAAAAAATCGTTTGATGAAGTTATGAACAAAAAGGCGTAATTTATTACGTACTGATTGACTTAACTGGTCATCAACTGATTAAATGCTCGGACTTTCCGGGCATTTTTTTTAACTAAAATAAGAGATAAAATGACAAATTCTATTTTCACACCCACCCAGTCTTCAGCTAGTGACCCATCAAACGCACTAGTGCCTATGGTAATTGAGCAAACAGCCAGAGGTGAGCGTTCATTTGATATCTACTCACGCTTATTAAAAGAAAACGTGATATTTTTAGTCGGTCAAGTTGAAGACCATATGGCTAACTTAATTGTTGCTCAAATGTTGTTCTTAGAAGCAGAAAACCCTGAAAAAGATATCTTCTTATATATCAATTCGCCAGGTGGTTCGGTTACCGCAGGTATGGCCATTTACGATACGATGAATTTTATTAAACCCGATGTAAGTACAGTATGTATTGGTCAAGCCGCTAGCATGGGGGCATTTTTGTTGTCAGCGGGCGCCAAAGATAAGCGCTATGTTTTGCCTAACTCACGCGTAATGATTCACCAACCTTTAGGCGGTTTCCAAGGACAAGCATCAGATTTTGAAATACATGCCAAAGAAATCTTGTCTATTAAAGAGAAATTAAACCGCTTAATGGCAGACCATACCGGTCAACCATACGAAAAAGTGGCACACGATACTGACAGGGATAACTTTTTAAGTGCGCAAGAAGCAGTTGACTATGGTTTGGTAGACAGTATATTGAACAGCAGAGCTGACGTAGGCAAGTAACGAATAACGAAATTTAAAGGCAGATATTATGAGTGATAGCAATACCAAAGACGGCGACAACAAGCTACTTTATTGTTCGTTCTGCGGTAAAAGTCAGCACGAGGTGAGAAAACTCATTGCAGGCCCTTCAGTGTTTATTTGTGATGAATGCGTAGAGCTATGTAACGACATCATCCGCGAAGAAATAAAAGAGATTTCACCGAAACAAAAAGCGGATGCGCTTCCTACGCCAAGTAAAATACACGCACACCTTGACGACTATGTTATTGGTCAAGAGCATGCTAAGAAAGTACTCGCGGTTGCGGTGTATAACCATTATAAGAGATTAAAAAATGGTGATGTACACGAAGGTGTAGAGCTTGGTAAAAGTAATATTTTGCTTATTGGTCCTACGGGTAGCGGTAAAACACTGCTTGCCGAAACCCTTGCGCGTTTGCTTGACGTGCCATTTACCATGGCCGACGCCACTACTCTAACCGAAGCCGGTTATGTAGGGGAAGACGTTGAAAACATCATTCAAAAGCTGTTGCAAAAATGTGATTACGATCCAGAAAAAGCGCAGCGCGGTATCGTGTATATCGATGAGATTGATAAGATTTCCCGCAAATCTGACAATCCTTCTATTACGCGTGATGTATCGGGTGAAGGTGTACAACAAGCATTGCTAAAACTGATTGAAGGCACCATTGCCTCGGTACCACCACAAGGTGGCCGTAAACATCCTCAACAAGAGTTCTTGCAAGTAGATACGTCTAAAATTCTATTCATATGTGGCGGTGCGTTTGCCGGCCTCGATAAAATAATAGAACAACGCTCTGCTAAAGGTACGGGTATTGGCTTTGGTGTTGAAGTAAAATCGGATGCCAAAGAAAAAAGCTTGTCGAGTTTGTTTAAAGACGTTGAGCCAGAAGATTTAGTTAAATATGGCTTAATTCCTGAGTTTATTGGTCGCTTACCGGTAGTGACTAGTTTAGAAGAACTCAGCGAAGATGCGTTAATTCAGATATTACAAGAGCCAAAGAACGCAATAACCAAGCAATATGCAGCTTTGTTTGCGCTAGAAGACGCAGAGCTAGAGTTTAGAGAAGACGCGCTTCGCGCAATTGCGGCTAAGGCAATGTCGCGTAAAACAGGTGCGCGTGGTTTGCGCTCAATTGTTGAAGCAGTGTTACTTGAAACTATGTATAGCTTGCCTTCTACACCGGAAGTATCTAAAGTCGTGATTGACGAAACGGTGATTAAAGGTGAATCTGAGCCTCTGCTTATTTACGAAAATAGCGATAAAAAAGCGGCATCAGAATAAACAAAACTAAAAGGGCCTACACGGCCCTTTTTTTAATATATGTTAGCGTTAATTTATATTTATTCAGCCACTTTAAACTTTCCTAGTTAAACCCCATATAAATGTACTAAGTAATTAGTTAAGAGAGAACAATGACCCAGAGTAGTATGCTCAAAGGGATGCCAGTACTCGCATTACGCGATGTGGTGGTTTACCCACACATGGTTATCCCCTTATTTGTTGGTAGGGAAAAATCCATCCAATGCTTAGAAGCAGCAATGGAAAACGACAAAAAAGTATTTTTGGTAGCGCAAACCGACGCGGGTATTGATGAGCCTAGCACCAGTGAAGTATTTGAAATTGGCACGGTTGCCACTATTTTACAACTGCTTAAACTTCCCGATGGTACTGTAAAAGTATTGGTTGAGGGCAATGTGCGCGGTAAAATAGACACTTACCTAAATACCGACCCATTTTTTGTTGCCGATGTTAACGTGCTAGATGACGAAGAGATGGACGAAACTGAGCAAGAAGTGCTTATACGTTCATCTGTGTCGCAGTTTGAAGGTTACGTAAAACTCAATAAAAAGATACCGCCAGAAGTACTCACGTCATTAAACGGCATTGAAGATATTGCAAGGTTAGCAGATACCATGGCCGCGCACATGCCGTTAAAGCTTGCTGAAAAACAGAAAGTTCTTGAGATGCAATCGGTAGTTGAGCGCATTGAGTACTTGATGGCGTTAATGGAAGGCGAAATTGATTTATTGCAGGTTGAGAAAAAAATTCGCACTCGCGTCAAAAAGCAGATGGAAAAAAGTCAGCGCGAGTACTATCTGAATGAGCAGATGAAAGCGATTCAAAAAGAGCTTGGCGAGCTTGACGAAGCGCCTGACGAGTTTGAAGCGCTAGCGAAAAAAATTGATGACGCTAAAATGCCTGAAGAGGCCAAGCAAAAAGTCAGTGCTGAACTTAACAAGCTTAAAATGATGTCGCCAATGTCGGCCGAGGCCACTGTGGTTAGGTCATACATAGACTGGTTGATTTCAGTACCTTGGCACAAGCGCAGTGCGGTTAAACGCAACTTGTCGCAAGCCGAAACGGTACTTGATAACGACCACTATGGTTTAGAAAAAGTAAAAGAGCGTATTTTAGAATACCTTGCGGTGCAGCAACGTGTGAAAAAGTTAAAAGGGCCAATCTTGTGTTTAGTTGGACCTCCTGGTGTAGGTAAAACTTCATTAGGACAATCTATTGCTAAAGCTACAGGGCGTAAGTATGTGCGAATGGCTCTTGGTGGTGTACGTGATGAAGCTGAAATACGCGGTCATCGTCGAACGTATATTGGATCATTGCCGGGCAAATTAATCCAAAAAATGTCAAAAGTAGGGGTGAAAAACCCGCTGTTTTTGTTGGATGAAATAGACAAAATGTCGTCGGATATGCGAGGTGACCCCTCATCTGCATTATTAGAAGTGCTTGATCCTGAACAAAACTCTAGCTTTAGTGACCATTACTTGGAAGTCGACTACGACTTATCTGACGTTATGTTTGTGGCAACTTCGAATAGTATGAATATTCCGGGCCCGCTACTTGATCGTATGGAAGTGATTAGGCTGTCAGGCTATACCGAAGACGAAAAGCTTAACATTGCCCAGCGCCATTTAATTGAAAAACAAATGCAGCGCAACGGCTTAAAAGCGAAAGAACTAAGTATTGAAGCGTCAGCGATTATTGGCATAATCAGATACTACACTCGTGAAGCCGGTGTGCGCAGCTTAGAGCGAGAAATTTCGAAAGTGTGCCGCAAAGCGGTTAAAAATATCTTGTTGAAAAAAGAAAAAGGTACGGTAGTGGTCAATCAGGACAACTTGAAAGATTACTTGGGTGTACAACGCTTTGATTATGGGAAAGCCGATAAAAATAATCAGATTGGACAAGTTACAGGCTTGGCGTGGACACAGGTAGGTGGTGATTTACTTACCATTGAAACCAGTGCCGTTCCTGGAAAAGGCAAAACTACTGCAACAGGTTCGTTAGGCGATGTTATGCAAGAGTCTATAAAAGCTGCGATGACGGTTGTGCGTTCTCGTGCAGACAAGCTCAGAATCAGCCCCGATTTCCACGAGAAGCGCGATATCCATGTGCATGTTCCTGAGGGCGCTACACCAAAAGATGGTCCTAGTGCTGGTATTGGTATGTGCACCGCATTGGTTTCTTCACTCACTGGAAACCCAGTTAAATGTGACGTGGCTATGACTGGTGAAATTACATTGCGAGGCGAAGTGTTAGCCATTGGTGGGTTAAAAGAGAAGCTGTTGGCAGCACACAGGGGCGGCATAAAAACAGTAATTATTCCTCATGAAAATGAGCGTGATTTGGAAGAAATTCCGAAGAATGTAGTGGGCGAGCTGTCGATCCATCCGGTAAAATGGATTGACGAAGTGCTAGATATTGCCCTTGAAAACCCAGTAGAATCGTTTTCAGTAGCCTCATAAAAAGGCCAATTGGCCTTTTTATTGTTCAATTTGAGTGGGAATGTACAGAAAACCGTGTTTTTTGTTATTTTTTTTAAAATAAGGTATTCACTTTCACTCTAGTTGTGCTACCTTAATAAGGTGCTCGCTTAAAGCCTTATCAATAAAGGGATAGCAAGCGATTCTATTTTTATAATAATTTTGTTGGTGAGTTCTAGTAGCGTTTTTAAACGAGCTACCCTAACAAAGCATTAACATTTTTTTAAAAAGCAATATAATAACAACGAAGGGGATCATATTGTGAACAAAGCTCAACTTATTGATGCAATCGCTGCTAAAGCAGATATTTCTAAAGCAGCTGCGGGTCGTGCATTAGACGCACTTACTGACTCAGTAACAGGTGCACTTAAAGATGGTGACCAGGTTGCTTTAGTTGGTTTCGGAACTTTCTCTGTGCGTGAACGTGCTGCTCGTAGCGGTCGTAACCCACAAACAGGCGCAACTATTCAAATTGCTGCTGCTAAAGTGCCTTCTTTTAAAGCTGGTAAAGCGCTTAAAGACGCTTGTAACTGAGATTCGACTGTTTCAAAAAAGGCGATGGCTTACCATCGCCTTTTTTTTGTTTTAAAAACCTATCTTTTTTTAACGCTTGTTTTATATTCACTCGCGTATCTGAATAAGGATAGGTATAATCTAGCGTCCAAAAAAACGATTAAAACTAACTGCTAGTCAGTATGGCAGCGTATTCTTAGTAAAAGAATTTTAATAAAAGGTTGTTGTTAAACATGTTACAAAATATTCGAGAGGGTATACAAGGCCCTTGGGCGATTGGAATTGTCGCACTTATAGTGGTGAGCTTTGTTTTCACTGGTGTTGGTAGTTATATATCATCATCAAACTCTGACGCTGTTGCGATAGTCAATGGCGAAGAAATTCAGGCTCAAACACTCGATACAGCTTATCAAAATGAACGAGCACGTTTGCAAAGCCAATTTGGCGACGCGGTTAACACCTTGTTTGCCAGTGAGAGTTACATTAATCAGTTTAAAAGTGATTTGTTAGAACGCTTAATTAGCGAAGAATTGATTTCTCAGAAAGCGGCTGAATTAGGTTTGCGTGTTGGCGATGAGCAAATAAAACGCACCATTGCACAAATGCCAGAATTTCAAGTTGCAGGCAGTTTTGATAACAATATTTATAATTCAGCACTTGCTCGAGCTGGGTTTACGCCTACTGCGTTTGCTGAATACATGCGCGTGCAGCTAACACGTGAACAGCTTCAACAATCATTACGCGGCACTGGCTTTGCTCTTGATCACCAAATACAACGAGTATTGGGCTTACAAGAGCAAAAAAGAAGCGCAGACGTCTTAGAGATCGATATCAATAAATATCAAGATTCCATAGAGTTAAGTGAAGAAGATATCACTTCATACTACAATGCCAACCTGGCAAACTTTGATACTGAAGAACAAGTGAAATTAGCTTATGTAAGCTTATCTATCGCTGATTTGGAGAATAAGTTTTCGGCAAGTGAAGAGGAAGTACAAGAGTTATATCAAGATAATATCGCGTTTTATACCAGCGAAGAGCGTCGTCGTATTTCGCATATATTGTTTGAAGTAAATGACGATCCTGCTGCTAGCGCAACCAAAGCCGCAGATGTACTCGCTAAATTAGAAGATGGCGAAGACTTTGCTAGCTTAGCGATGACCTACTCTGACGATGTAATTAGTGCAGAAAACGGCGGTGACCTTGATGTGATCAACCGCGGGGATTACAGCGATGCATTTGATGAAGCAGCCTTCGGTTTAACCGAAGTAGGTGATGTGTCAGGTGTGGTAGAAACTGAATTTGGTTTGCACATTATTAAGCTAACAGAATTGTCTCCCGCAATTATTACGCCTTTATCAGAAGTCGAAGCCGAACTGCGCGTAGAAGTGATCACAAACAAAGCCACGAACGAATATTTTAGCCTACAAAACGAAATGTCTCGTTTAGCATTCGAAGAGCCAGATTCGTTAGCGCCTGTTGCTGAGGTGGTAGGGCGTTCAGTACAAGAGACCGTGTTTTTTGAAGCAGGTCAATTACCACCTGACGTGAACTATCCACAAATCGCGGATATTTCATTCTCAAGTGAGTTAATTGACGAGCAAGTTAATAGTGAGTTGATTGAGCTTAGTGACAATATGCTAATGGTTGTAAGAGTTGCTGAGCATAAGCCTCAGCGCACACGCGGACTTGACGAAGTGAGAGCGCAAATTACCAACGAACTTAAACAAGAAAAAGCGCAAGCACAAGCTCTTGAGTATGCACAAAGTATTCAGGATGCTATGTTCAATGGTGATGATCTTGATGAATTGCTTGCCCAGCACAGCCTAACTTGGACCTCACACAATGACTTGGGACGCGCCTCGGCTGATATTCCGCGAGAGATGTTAGAAGCGCTGTTCAGCTTAAGTGACGATGCGACAAACAATACATCTGTAGTGACTTTAGCTAACGCTAACGTTGGGCTTGTTAAATTAACATCTGTATTACCCGCTGACACGTTTGAAGAAAGTGCATTACAAACGACCGAGCAGCGGTTAGCCAATACTCGCACACAACAAACTTTCCAAAACTTTGTTGATGCATTACGAGCAAAAGCTGAAGTACAAATTATTGCGCAGTAGCAATCTGTAACGCGTAATTGTTAATGTTAACAATTACGCACCACAATAAAAAAAGGAGTCTCATTACTATGGGACTCCTTTTTTCTTGTGTAAGATTATTGCGTTAAGTTATCGTGTGACTAACCATATAACGGCGAAAAAAGTCGTTATAAAGGCGGATACCACTGCAATGTATATAAACCCCTTTTTACCATCTTCTATGCCGTAATTATTGTACCGAAGATAGGCATACCATAGTAAAAATAAACTAAGGGGTAACAGAAAAACAAACTTAACCATAGTTGAACGAGGCCTCTTTAGATTTAGCAATATGTTACTCATACGCATAATTTGCATAATAAGCACATATAAAATAACACGCATAAAAAAACCGACAAATGTCGGTTTTTAATATTCTTTCTTGCTTGTTATATTCAAAGCGGTATCGGTGTTTGCCGTAACAAAACCGCCGCCAATAAATATATGATTAAGCTAAAGCTTTAACTTGTGCGTTTAAGCGAGACTTATGACGGGCAGCTTTATTTTTGTGAATAAGACCCTTTGTTGCCATTCTGTCTAACTGCGGTACAGCAGCGTCTAATGCAGCTTGTGCAGCTTCTTTATTACCAGCTGTAATAGCGGCAACCACTTTCTTGATGCAAGTACGAGTCATGGAGCGACGGCTTGCATTATGCTGGCGGCGCTTCTCAGCTTGAATTGCACGTTTCTTAGCAGACTTAATGTTAGCCAAGGTGTAACTCCTAAAATATTGATGTCAAAAATTGAGGGTGCGGATTATCTAAGTTATTAGTGATTTTGTCAACGATTAAGCAATATTTATCTTAAAAAATATTGTTATTTTGCAGATAAAACTCAGTATACTATGTTTCAAACCTTTATTGAGTATTGTTATGCAAACTGTTGCCGATTTAATGACTACTAAATTATTAACCTTATCTGCTAATCATAGTATGAAAAATGTACACGATTTGATTACCAAAAAAGGGATACGGCATATTCCAATTATGGATGAGCAAAACAAGCACATAATTGCCTTAGTGACCCAAAAGGTAATGGTGGCGAAAGTGGTGGCTATATTAACTGCTTATGGTCCTCAGGCCTTGTTAGAAAAAGAAATGCGTACACCCGTACTCGATATCGCAGTTAAAGACTTTGACAAGGTGCCGCCTAACATGCCCTTAAAAGACGCTGCAGCCTATTTTTTGCAGAATAAGTACGGTTGTCTTACGGTAGTTGACGAAAATAATCATTTAGTTGGTATGCTAACGTCATCTGACTTTGTGAAGCTATCGTTTAGCTTATTGCAATAATGCCTAAAAAGTTAGTAAAGGCAGGCATAATAGTTAGCGCCATGACCCTAATTTCTAGGGTGCTTGGGCTAGTACGCGATGTCGTTGTCGCCAACTTAATGGGCGCGGGTGCTGCCGCCGATGTGTTCTTTTTCGCCAACAAAATCCCCAACTTTTTACGTCGTCTGTTTGCAGAAGGCGCGTTCGCGCAAGCCTTTATACCAGTACTCACCGAAGTCCAAGCGCAAAACGATAACCCTAAACTTAAGGATTTTGTAGCAAAGGTATCGGGCACATTAGGTGCCATATTGTTTGTCACTGCAATTGTAGGGGTCATTGCCTCCCCTGTTTTGGCTGCTATGTTTGGTGCGGGTTGGTTTATTGATTATGTAAATGATCAACCCGGCGGTGAAAAATTTGTGCTTGCCTCTCAACTGCTTAAAATTACTTTTCCCTATATCTTTTTCATATCTCTTACTGGATTTGCAGGAGCAATTCTCAATACCCTAAATAAGTTTGCCGTGGCGTCGTTTACGCCGGTATTGCTGAATGTGTGTATTATTGCCTGTGCATATTTACTTGTACCTTATGTGTCTATCGGTGCTTATGCGCTGGCGTGGGGTGTGTTTGTTGGCGGTGCCGTACAATTATTATTTCAGTTGCCATTTTTATATCGGGCTGGATTGCTCATTAAACCTCAGTGGGGATGGTCAGATCCGAATGTAAAAAAAGTGCGCACGCTGATGATCCCGGCTTTGTTTGGTGTCTCGGTTAGTCAAATAAATTTACTGTTAGACACCCTAATTGCTAGCTTTTTAATGACCGGCTCAATCAGTTGGTTGTATTATTCAGACCGTTTGCTTGAATTTCCCTTAGGTTTGTTTGGCATAGCCATAGCCACAGTGATTTTACCCACCTTGTCTAAAAATCATGTAAGTGCCGATAAAACCTCGTTTTCAAATAATATCGACTGGGCCTTACGGGTGGTGGCAATGTTAGGAATACCGGCTAGTGCCGCTTTAGTTGTGCTTGCCTCACCTTTGCTAATGGTTATTTTTCAACGCGGTGAATTTACCCTTCACGATACGCAAATGGCATCATACAGTTTAATGGCTTACGGCACAGGCTTATTCAGTTTTATGTTAGTGAAAATCTTAGCGCCGGCATTTTATTCGCGCCAAGATACCAAAACGCCCGTTCGTTTTGGCATTATCACCATGGTCACCAATATGGTGTTTAACTTAATATTCGCTATTCCCTTTAGTTATGTGGGTTTAGCAATGGCCACGGCCTTGTCAGGCAGTGTAAACGCATTTTTGCTATACAATAAATTGTCGCAATTAGGGGTATATCGCATTCCTAAGTCAACATGGTTATTTTTACTCAAAGTGGCAATAGCGACCGCAATAATGACGGCGGTCGTTATGGTTACTAACAACGCACTCGTGTGGGCGCAAAGCGGCTTCAGTGACCGCGTTCTCAATTTAATTATTGTGGTATTTACTGGCTTAATTACCTATCTCGTTAGCATACTTGTTTTGGGCATTCGCCCGCACCAGCTAATAGCAAAAGATAGCGTTTAATCTACTTCATCTTAGTTCGCATAAAATATGCACATAAAGGCGTGTTTAAGCGTTGGTATTGGGGCGCTTGTCGTTTATAATCGAGCGCTTTGAGATGTAATAGCGCCATGCCTTGGCGTATTTGTATGAATTAACAACAATATAAGCAAAGTTTGAATTAGTTTGGAATTAATCAGAGGTTTACATAACATTGGCACTCATCATCATGGGTGTGTGCTAACTATTGGTAAATTCGATGGGGTTCACTTAGGTCATCAAGCAGTGCTTAAAAGCTTAATAGAAAAAGCTGATGCATTGAATTTACCAGCGGTAGTAATGGTGTTTGAACCACAACCTGAAGAGCTCTTTTCGGCTGAGCATGCACCGGCACGTTTATCTTTGTTAAAAGACAAGTACATTGCATTAAAGCAGATTGGTATACATCGATTGTTGTGCGTGAGGTTTACCGCCGCTTTTTCAAATATGTCGCCGCACGATTTTATTAAAACCTTACTGGTAGAGAAACTGGGCGTAAAATACTTAGTAGTAGGCGATGACTTCAAGTTTGGGTACCGCCGTAGCGGTGATTTTGCCATGCTTGAGCGTGAAAGCAGTGAATTTGGATTCGATTTAGCCAGCACACAAAGCCTTAGAATGGATGACTGCCGGGTAAGCTCTACCGCTGTGCGCGAGGCATTGCATGCCAGTGATTTTGAAAGGGCGCATGCGATGTTAGGGCAGGCATTTTGTATTCGCGGAAAGGTGGTACACGGTGAAAAAAATGGCCGTACCATTGGATTTCCTACTGCAAATATACCACTCAGGCGGCACAAGTCGCCGGTACATGGTGTTTTTGCTGCATTAGTGAAAACATCAGCAGGCTGCTACAAAGCGGTAGTCAATGTGGGTAATCGCCCTACGTTAAACGGGCACAAAATGCAGCTAGAAGCCCATTTGTTTGACTTCAATGGCGACTTGTATGGTCAAAACGTAGCAGTGACCTTACAACACAAAATACGAGACGAAATTAAATTTTCTGATTTTCAGGAACTAAAACAACAAATTACAAAAGATGCGCAGCAAGCGAAACGTTTGCTAACTGATTTTTAAATACGGAAAACC
>JBARZY010000116.1:0-1591 GCA_049650345.1 Glaciecola sp.
ACTCCAAGCCGCCATATAGGCTATTTGCCAAAGCATGAAGTATTAATTGTTGCAACGGGCTCGCAAGGTGAACCTAGAGCGGCACTATACAAGCTCGCGCAAAATCTTCATAAAAATTGTGATTTAGATGCCAACGATACCGTGATTTTTAGCAGTATTGTTATACCCGGTAACGAAAAGCCCATACAAAAGCTTATTGATTTATTCAACGCACGCGACATTAACGTGGTCCAATCTGAAAATACCGATCTTACAATTCATGCCTCAGGCCACCCATGTAAACAAGATTTAACAAATTTATTTGATTGGGTAAGACCAAAGTGTATAGTCCCGGTTCATGGTGAACCTGAACATTTACAAGCGTGTTATCAGCTTGCTATGGATACTGGTGTTCGTTCTGGTTTAGTTGGTCTAAACGGCGATATATATAGCTTCTGGCCAAATTTTTCAATTCGTAGAAACGCTGTGAAAAGCGGCCGAACCGCAATTTAATTGTATCAATAAAAGAAAAACAATCTTTCTTAAATTCACTTTATATTATCTATCCCGCCTTTAATATTGTAACAACTTAATAACAAACACATTTAAAACTATAAAGGTTGGAAGATATGAACTCACACAAAAAATTTGCGCGCACAGCTTTAGCAACCGCATGTTGCTTTGTTTTTGCACCGGTTGCATTGGCGGGCGTTGAATTAGTAAACGTTACAAACGCACAAGGAACAACAAAAGTCACCATGGGTGGGTATGCCAAGGTTGATGTTCGACATGTGTCAGGTGACGTTGCATATCAAGATTACTGGCTAGGTAACTTCCCAGGCGGCGTAGCAACTGATACCTCTCATACTGGATTTAATGTGCGTGAGTCGCGTTTAAATTTTAAAGTACAACATAATGATATTAGCGCTGTAGTAGAAATGGACTTTTATGGCGGTGACGGTAACGAAGTGGTAAGCAACAGTACGAATCCACGCTTACGCCATTTTTATATTAACTATAAAAATTGGATGATAGGGCAAAATTGGTCAACCTTTATGCCACTAGCTGCACTGCCGGAAGCCTTGGATTTTGGTGGGCCACATGTAGGTGAAGTGTTTATTAGACAAACGCAAATTCGTTATACAACGGGCAATTGGCAATTTGCTATTGAAAACCCTGAAACCAATGGTGATGGTGACAATGGCACATCTTCTTCTGCCGTAGGTGTAACTGGAGCTAACGCCGACAAAGACGAATCAATCCCTGATTTTGTTGCTCGTTACAACCATAAAGCAGATTGGGGCCAAGTTTCTGTGGGCACATTGTTTCGCAAGGTTGACCAAGGCGGCATTGATGAAACCGCTATTGCTGCGAATGTGAGTGGCCGTATTAAGACGGTAGGTAAAGATGACTTCCGTTTTCAAATATCGGTGGGTGAGCCAGGGCGATATGTATCAGCTGCGCTAACACCTGATATAGTGCTAAATGCCGATGAGCAAACTGTAGTAGAAGAAACCACCGCATTTACAGTTGCATATCGCCATTTTTGGAATGAAAGCACGCGCTCTACAATATTTTATGGTGCTGCTGAAACCGATACGCTCGAGCGAAA
>JBARZY010000117.1:0-39527 GCA_049650345.1 Glaciecola sp.
ATTTGGTGGTTAGTATGCATCCTATGCTCAACATTGCAGTACGCGCAGCGCGTGCCGCAGGTAACGTAATTACGCGCGGTTATGAAAATCGTGACGATTTAGATATTCAACAAAAAGGCGCTCAAGACTTTGTCACCAAAATCGACAAAGAAGCCGAACTAACCATCATTCACAAAATTCAACAGTCTTACCCTGACCATTCTTTCGTTGGTGAAGAAGGCGGCGCAATTAAAGGTAACGACGATTTCACTTGGGTAATTGACCCACTCGACGGCACCAGTAACTTTATTGCCGGCATACCACACTTTGCAGTATCTATTGCCTTACTCTATAAAGGTAAAACCGAACAAGCCGTTGTTTACGATCCTATTCGTGGAGAACTGTTTGCCAGTACTAAAGGCAGTGGCGCGCAATTAAACGGCTACCGCCTACGTTGCACAAAAGCAAAAGATTTGACTAATACTATTATTGCCACCGCATTACCGTTTAGAGACAAATCAAACTTTGATACCGAACTTTCACGTTTTAATAAAGTAATCAAAGACGCCGGTGATTTTCGTCGCTCAGGCTCGGCAGCACTAGACTTGGCATACGTAGCTGCTGGACGATACGACGGTTACTTCGAAAAAGGTCTAAAAGCATGGGACATGGCAGCAGGCGACTTATTAGTAAAAGAATCAGGTGGACTTGTCACAGACTACGCCGGCAACAACGACCCCTTCTACGTTGAGCTAAAAACTCCAGGCCAAGGCAACGGCCTAGTAGCCGGCAACCCCCGCGTAGTACAAAACATAGTAAAACGCCTAAAATAACCCAATTAATGGGGTCAGAGTACTTTATTCTCTGATCTCGTTGAATTAATGGGGTCAGAGTACTTTATTTTTTGATAGCCGGTAATAAATGTACTCTGACCCCATTAATTTTGGGTTTGGATTATGGTGAGGGATAGGGTTATGTTTTGGCTTACCCATTCGGCTTGGGGATCTGATTCGGTGCCGATTTGGTAGTTGAGGCGGTTGATTGTGAAAGTGGCGTTGAGTGTTTTGCCTGTGTCTTGCAATAAAAAGCTTACCGGATTAGTGATGCCTTTGAGGGTTAGGTTGCCGCTTACTTTATAACCTGCAGGTGTTTTTACTATTTCATCGCTGACGAAGGTGCCACGTGGGTGTTTTTCTGCATCAAACCAATCGGTTTCGGGTAAGGTACTATCGTAAATGCTGTCGCCGGTTTTTGCCGACTGCATGCTAAAAACTGCATTAATGCTTGCATCCGCTGAAGGCGGTAACACTAGTGTAGCTTGCCAGTTTTCAAATACGCCATCAAATTTCATGCCTGCATGCTCACCTGAAAAACTTACCTTGCTGTTATTCGAACTGGTGTCAATTGTTTTAGCTTGAATACTACCACTCATACTCATTACAACGAGAAACCAAAAACTCATTAGCATATTGGGAACTAACTTAGTGCTCATTTTTGTGCCACCACATTCTTTTCATTAAATTAATATTATGCGCAACTTTGTGCCACACGACCGCACTGATATGTCCAAGAATTAACACACTCATGGAAATAGCCGTTATCCAATGCACCGTATTTGCTATATTTTCAGCAACAGTATTACGCGCCAGTCCGGGGATATGCGGCCATTTAATCCAGTCAACAAAAACAAATGTAGGCAAACCGAATGGACTTGCCGACACCATTAACCAGCCCGAAAGTGGCATCAATACCATAGCCAAATACAATACCTTATGCCCCACGGCTGCAGCTTTCAATTGCTTATGATTTAACCCCTTTGGCTGGCTTGGCGACTTTGTCAAGAAACGAACGGCGATACGCGCAATCACTGCCCATAACACTAGCACACCCGCAGCCTTATGGGTTTGATACCACTGAAACTGATCGGCTTTGCTTATATCGGCATAGGTCATGTACACACCCGACGACAACATAAATAATACACCCAACGCCATTGCCCAGTGCAGCACAATACTGATACTGTGATACCTGTTTACGGTTAATCCTTGCGGCGTATTATTAGTCGGCGTAAGCAAATTCACCCTCAATCATCACGCTAACCTTGTCGCCAATGTTAGGCACATACTTTGACATGCCAAAATCAGAACGCACAATAGTAGTAGTGGCTGAGAACCCCATGGTTGCTTTACCAGTAAAAGGCTGACGCTTTATAGCACCATTGAATACCACGTCTAAATCAACGTTTTTAGTTACGCCTAAAAAGGTCAACTCGCCACTGAGTATGCCGTTTTTTTCATTTTTCATATCAAGTCCCGTTGACACAAATTCAATACTGGCAAATTCACCTGCATTAAACCAGCCACTGTCGGTAGCAAGCGTGTTATCAAAATCAGTTTTGTCTGGATCAGGATAAGCGGTTTGAATCGACATTGGATTGATAGTGGCGCGAACCGAGCTTTTCTCAATATCGTTTGGGTAAAACGAGATCGTTGCGTCAAAATCGGCAAATCTAGCCACATAGTTAGACAAGCCAAAATGCGATACTTTCCAAACAATTGACGCATGACTTAAATCGAGATCATATTTGCCCTCGGGCATATCGTTAAATGGGCTTTTGGCAAATACCCACGATATACATCCTGTAGTAACAAGCACAACTAACAACACGCTCATTTTTAGTAATTTCATAATTTTTGTTTCCTTGTAAAGAGACGCAATACCCAATTCAACGCATTGACTACATCAATGCGCCCATTAGCTTAGTATTGCTGAAGTTGTTGATGTATAGATGCCGTTAATTCAGTGGGTATACACAATTGCCCCGACAAGGCCTGCAAATAAGACTGAGAGCTAGGCTCGTTCAAGTCAATTGCACTAGCACTGGCGGCATATACCTCAATACCGGTTTGCGCATCAGGAACTTGGGCCACTAATTCACTTAACGACAATGGCTTACGTAACTCATCAAACAAAGTGGCTTTCTCTTGCACACTCAAATCCATGGTATCTACTTGAGCAAAAATACGCTCTCGCTCAGTGTTATCGATATGACCGTCGCTGTGCGCTGCACTGATCATTGCGCGCATCAGCAACATTTGACCATTAGGGTTAGTGTCTTCAACAACTTCTTCAAATTGTGTTTGTTCAATTTTTGCTGGGGTAAAATCAAACTGCGCAGACTGTGTTTGCTGGCCAACTGCAGCGCTGTGCATAGGATTAGCCGAGGGCACAGTATTTTTATTGTTCGCGGAATATTGCTGATAGGCTTTCCATGCCAAACCGCCCACTGCGGCAAGCGCGCCGACTTTCAGTGCACTTTTACCTACTTTGCGGCCCTTTTTATTAGTTAGCATACTGGTCACGCCGCCACCGGCAACGCCGCCCATAAAACCGCTTAATGCGCCTGAATTTGACAAGCCACCCATTAATTTCTTTAAATCCATTGTCGTTTCCTCGCTACTTATTTAATAACGTTAAACATCACACTACATACGTACTTACGACCCGTAAAAGTGCAATTTTGTTTAATATTTATCACTACGACCTATTTCACCGCCCGTAAGACAAAAAAACCTGCTTATAACAAGCAGGTTTTTAGAATGAAAATAATGGCTAAAACCCTATAAAGGCTCTAAGTCTTCACCTTCTTTTTCAACTTCTGGTGGCATTAAGTCTTCTTTACTAATACCAAGAGCCAAAGCTACAGCACTTGCAATATAAACAGAAGAATACGTACCGATAAACACACCAAACAATAACGCTGTAGCAAAACCATGTATGAGCGCCCCACCTTTAAAGAACAAGGCCAGCAATACCAATATAGTGGTTAATGACGTAATAATGGTACGGTTTAAGGTTTGCGTGAGCGAGATATTAATGATTTCTTCAGGCGTACCTTTACGCACTTTTCTGAAGTTTTCTCTAATACGGTCTGATACCACAATAGTGTCGTTCAACGAGTACCCTATTACGGCAAGTAATGCCGCCAATACCGTTAAATCGAATTCTAGTTGCAATACTGAAAACAAACCAAGGGTAATAATCACATCATGCAATAATGCGGCAACTGAACCCAGTGCAAAACGATATTCAAAACGCATAGCCACATAAATGAGAATACAGATAAGGGCAGTAAGCATGGCTAGTCCGCCTTGCTCGGTAAGTTCCTCACCCACGTTTGGCCCTACGAACTCAATACGCTCCATAACCACACTGCTGTCTTTGGCTTGTAAAGCCGCTACAACGGTGTCGCCGATTAACTCTGCGGCTAGGTCGTCACGCGGCGCAATACGAATCAATACATCTTGGCTTGAGCCAAAGTTTTGCACGACCGCATCGGGAAAACTCGCTTCACTCAATTCACTGCGCACTTTTTCAAGGTTTGCACCACTTGGGTAACTTACCTGAATGACCGTACCACCGGTAAAGTCCAAACCCCAGTTGAGTTGATTTACCGCAAGTGACGTAATAGAGCCTAATATCAATACCGTTGAAAAGATCATCGCAGGAATGCGAAGCTTCATGAAATTAACGGTGCTGCTTAACTTTAATAATTGAAATTTCATTTGTTAGCTCCTTATATGGCCAGTGATTTGACGCGTTTACCGCCCCAAATTAAATTAACTAGCACACGTGTTACCACGATTGCGGTGAACATTGAGGTAGCAATACCAATCATTAATGTAATTGAGAAACCTTTTATTGGGCCTGTACCCACGGCAAACAAAATCATACCTGCAATAAAGGTGGTAATGTTCGCATCAAGTATGGTTGAAAACGCATTGTCGTAACCAAAGTGTATCGCTTGTTGCGGACTTCTGCCTTCTCTAATTTCTTCTCGTATTCGCTCAAATATGAGTACGTTAGCATCTACTGCCATGCCCACGGTCAATACAATACCGGCCATTCCTGGCAAGGTCAGTGTTGCGCCTGGGATCATAGAAATAACCCCCACTATCATGATCACGTTAGCCATCAAGGCAAGGTTTGCCACAATACCAAATGCACGGTAATAAATAAGCATGAAAATAAGCACACCAGCCAAGCCATACATGATAGCCGTATAGCCCAATTCAATATTCTCTTTACCTAAGCTTGGACCAACGGTGCGTTCTTCAACAATTTGAATAGGCGCAATTAGTGCACCCGCACGCAGTAATTCAGCCAAGGTACGCGCTTCTTTTGCCGAATCCAAACCGGTAATTCTAAAAGTATTGCCCAAGCGAGCTTGAATAGTTGCGGTATTAATTACTTCCATTTGTTTTTCGAACACTAACTTACCATCGGCATCGCGTTGGTCAGTGGCTTTGTATTCAATAAACACAGTAGCCATGGCTTTACCAATTTTGTCTTTGGTGCCATTTGACATCTTGCTACCGCCTTCGCTATCAAGCGAAATGTTAACTTGTGGGAATCCGTTTTCATCAACGCTATTACTTGCATCAGAAATGTGGTTACCCGTTAACATTATTTCTTTTTGCAGCAATACTGGACGACCATCGTCGGTGTACAGAAGTTGTGAGCGAGCCGGTACTCTTCCATTAACAGCATCACGCACATCGTTAACTTCATCAACCATACGCAGTTCTAGCGTTGCCGTAGTGCTTAATATTTCTTTTGCTTTGGCTGGGTCTTGAATACCCGGCAACTGAACCACTATACGCTCAGCACCTTGTTTTTGCACAAGGGGCTCAGCTACACCTAACTGGTTAACACGGCCGCGTATAATGGTAATGTTCTGTTTAACTGCCTTATCACGTATTTCAGTAAGTTTAGCCTCTGTAAATAAAGCGCGAAGCGTTAAGTCGTCACGTTCATTAAATACCATATCAGGATATTGACGACGTAAGAAAAACTGTGCTGATTCAAGCACGTCTGGGTCGCGGAAGGTAATTTCAATTTCATCACCCACTTGACGAGCGGCACGATAACGGATTTTTTCTTCTCGTAATTGCGTTCTGAAAGTACCAATAATATCTTCGAATGCAGTGTCGATAGCACTTTTCATATCGACTTCAATTAAGAAGTGTACGCCACCACGTAAATCGAGGCCTAACTTCATAGGAGCAGCGTTCATTGCCTCAAGCCAATCTGGCGTATCGGGCGCAAGGTTCATTGCCACCGAATAATCGTCGCCAAAAGCTGCTTCTAAGTTTTCGCGCGCTAGCAACTGAGTGTCAGAATCTAGCAAGCGAACCATAATTTGATTGTCTTTAAATTCAACGCTTTTTGTTGTGATTTTTGCGGCTGATAAACTTGCCTCAACAGGCGCCACTAAGTTCGCATTTACTTCGGTGTTCCGGCCAGACGATATTTGTACCGCGTGATCTTCACCATACAAGT
This sequence comes from Glaciecola sp., assembly GCA_049650345.1. Classification (GTDB taxonomy): domain Bacteria; phylum Pseudomonadota; class Gammaproteobacteria; order Enterobacterales; family Alteromonadaceae; genus Glaciecola. The sequence continues at coordinate 6,322 of JBARZY010000117.1, forward strand.
TAGGTAACGCGTACAAGCCGCACATGGCAAGTACAAAGAAAACTAACAGGTATTTCCAAATAGGGGTTTGGTTTAACACAATAACATCCTAAAAAGCCGCATTAGCAAGCTAAGCGGCTTTGTTTTTCATTAAATTGATTTCATAGTGCCTTTTGGCAATACTGCACTTACCGCCGACTTTTGCACCATTATGCTATTGGTTTCGTTTAGCATAATCTCGATAAAGTCTTTGTCGTCAGCAACTTTGGTTACTTTGCCAACAATACCGCCTTGTGTAAGCACTTCATCACCTTTCGCCAATGAAGAAACCAAGTTTTTATGTTCTTTTACGCGCTTAGCTTGTGGACGATACAGTAAAAAATAAAAGATTAAGCCAAAAACGGCTAACATAATTAGTGGCTCAAAACCAAAGCCAGGTGCTGCGCCGCCGGCTTCTTGTGCTTGGGCTGTAGAAATAAAAAAGCTCATGTATAGATTTCCTTTTTTTAATAATTAAGTGAGTTATAAAATTGTGCACACCAAAATCTTTTAGATTTCAGGAACTTCCATGCCTTTCTGTGCATAAAAGTCAGCAACAAACGCGTCTAAGCGGTTATTGCTAATGGCATCGCGTAAGCCTTCCATCACAATTTGATAATATCGCAAATTATGAATGGTGTTTAAACGTGCGCCGAGTATCTCGTTACATTTATCTAAGTGATGTAGATATGACCGAGAATAATTTTTACAAGTGTAGCAATCGCAATTTTCGTCAAGAGGCGATGTATCGGTTTTGTGCTTAGCGTTTCTAATTTTAATCACGCCTTCACTAACAAACAAATGGCCATTACGGGCATTTCGAGTTGGCATGACACAATCAAACATATCAATGCCGCGCCTAACTGACTCTACAATGTCCTCTGGCTTGCCAACACCCATTAAATAACGGGGCTTATTGGCTGGAATTTTAGGTGCAGTGTGCTTAACAATGCGCATCATGTCAGGCTTGGGTTCACCTACACTCAATCCACCTATTGCGTATCCATCAAAGCCAATTTCTTCAAGCCCTTGTAGTGACACATCGCGTAAGTTTTCATACATGCCACCTTGAATAATACCAAACAAAGCGGATGGGTTATCCCCATGCTCGTCTTTGCTGCGCTTGGCCCATCTTAGTGATAATTGCATAGAGCGCTCGGCTTCTTCAACCGTTGCGGGGAAAGGCGTGCACTCATCAAAAATCATCACAATGTCTGAGCCTAAGTCACGCTGTACCTGCATCGATTTTTCGGGCGTTAACAATATCTTTTCACCGTTAATTGGCGAGCGGAAGGTAACACCCTCTTCGGTAATTTTGCGCATGGCCCCTAAGGAAAACACCTGAAAACCGCCGGAGTCAGTTAAAATAGGTTTATCCCAATGCATAAAATCATGCAGGTCGCCATGTTGTTTTATAATGTCAGTACCTGGACGAAGCATCAAATGGAAGGTATTGCCCAAACAAATATGAGCGTTGGTATCGGCAAGTTCTTCAGGCGTCATGCCCTTAACCGTACCGTAGGTGCCTACAGGCATAAAGGCTGGCGTTTCAACCACGCCGCGGTCAAACTCAAGTTGACCGCGTCTAGCTAAGCCATCTGTATTCAGTAATGTAAACTTCATTCAATATCCGCAAAAACACAAAACCCAGGCAGCACATACGCACCACAACAAACATTTGTGTGTTAGTTCAAAAAAATTCCGCGGATTATAGCAAATTCAGTGCTAAAAATAACACTGAATTTGTGCATTAGTTTTATTGCCCCGACAAACGCTTGCCAAATGATATACCATACGCTGGCGAGCGCATACGCAGGACAGGATCAGCGCTTGGCGTAAAGCCTTTTGAAAGGATATTTGGATCATAATTAGTATTGGTACAACTGCCATCTCCCGCACTATTCACGGTTATTGTGCCCATTTTTATCTGCATCCGATCATCGGGCCAGCGTACAGAAGGGTCAATATTCGTGTCATTCTCTTCGCCAATAGTCGCCATTACACTAAAACTTACCACTGTATTTTCATCAGCCACCTGCTCTAGTAGCTTATCTTTTAAGAACGCTGCTGGCATACCCGCCGTTTTTTCCTTGCTTAAACCCTCAACGCCTAAATCGGGCGTTATGTGCCAACGATACTTAATTTGCTCGCTTCCCTCACCATAAAAGAAAGTATGCAATCCAAAGTAAGGCGTATTTGCCCACGATGATGGTGCTGGTGTAGTACGAGTCCACATGGCATTTGCCTGCGTACTTGGGTTAGCCATTATGTAAGCGCCGGTGCGTGAGGGGTCAACTTTACCATTTTCATCGGGCAAAAAAGTTTTCAGTAAACCCAAAAAGGTTTCTGGATCTTTACCTGCAAATACAGGGGCGCTATTACCCGTTATTGTGTGTTTACTGCCGTTGGGTAATGAAATTTGTATTCCCACTCCGCGTACGCCAGGCACGCGCTCATCAGCAATAGGATTGCCACCACCTAGTGAAAAACGCAGCGATGCTGGTAACTCTCCTTGCGTAAACAAAGGTGATTCAGCAAATATCAACGCATCGGCGTTTGGTGCAAACGTGCCTACTGCACATACTCCTTTGGCATGCGCTTTTCTAAATCCCGGATGGGCACCACTTAGCTTTTCAAACACTTCTATAAATTCCATTGCGGTAGCGGTTTTAGGTGGTGAGGTATCAAACGCTTGATTGGCTTGTGCAGCGGCGCAAAAAGCAAATAAGCCAACTGCTGTGCCAAAGACGCATGAAATAGAATGTTTAACTGAAGCCATGGTGTTTCCTATCTTGTTAAATAATAAATACAAAAATGTTAACTAGATACTCTTTAGATGCCAATAAAGACCATGAAACGTATATACATCAGAACGATATTACCCCATCTGCATACAGTAACGTCTAATATTCACTAAGCCCAACCCACATTAAAGTTGACAAGCACCAAGTAAAATAGCGCATAATGTAAAACTACAATGTAAGCATTCACTAAACCTTATAAAAACAATACTTAGGAATACGCATGAATAAAGTAAGCACCTTTGCCCTCACCCTTGTTAGCATTGCCATGCTATCTGCCTGTGGCAAAGCGCCCGAAACAACAAAAAATAATACCCCAAGCGAAGCTAGCACAGTAATGGAAAACAAAGCACCTGGAATAACGGTTGCCCCAGAGCGCCTTAACATTTATCACTCTGTTGAACTCAACGCAGATTTATCAGCGTACTCTGAGAATCAAAAAATCATGCTAGGTTTGCTTATTGATGCGTCTAAAATTATGGATGACTTATTCTGGAAACAAGCGTATGGCAAAGATAAAACCACTTTTTTAGATAGCTTAATTGATGACAAGCTTACCCAATTTGCTGACATTAATTACGGTCCTTGGGATCGCTTAAATGGCGATACCCCCTTTTTAGCCAACACTGAAGAAAAGCCTGCTGGCGCACAATTTTATCCCAGCGACATGAGTAAAGAAGAATTTGAAAATGCAGACTTCGCTGATAAAGACGGTCTTTATTCTATGGTGCAACGCAACGCCAATGGTGACTTAATAGCAGTCCCCTATAACGAAGTATTTCGTTCAGAGCTAAATAAAGCAGCTGACCTATTAGTGCAAGCATCTGAATATGCCACTAATATGCAGTTCGCCAATTATTTACGTTTGCGCGCTGAAGCCTTACTTACGAATGAATATCAGGTATCTGATTTTGCGTGGATGGACATGAAAACCAACCCCATCGATGTGGTCATTGGCCCAATAGAAACCTACGAAGATCAGTTGTTTGGCTATCGTGCGGCATTTGAGTCGTATGTACTGCTTAAAGACATGGCGTGGAGCGAACGCCTAGCAAAATACGCCGAGTTTTTACCGTCACTGCAACAAGGCCTGCCCGTTGCCCAACAATACAAAGCGGAAACACCGGGGTCAGATGCCGATTTAAATGCTTACGACGTGATTTATTATGCCGGCCATTCTAATGCAGGCAGCAAAACCATTGCAATTAACTTGCCTAACGACGAAGAAGTACAACTAACCAAGGGCACCCGAAGATTACAACTTAAAAATGCCATGCAAGCTAAGTTTGAACATATATTAGTGCCTATATCAGAGCAATTAATTGCGCCTGAGCAACGTCAACATATTACGTTTAATGCGTTTTTTGCAAACACCATGTTTCATGAAGTGGCCCATGGCTTGGGCATTAAAAATACTATCAACAATAAAGGCACCGTGCGCCAAGCGCTAAAAGAACATGCCTCAGCATTGGAAGAAGGCAAAGCCGATATACTCGGCTTGTACATGATCACCCAATTGTTAGCGCAGGGCGAAATTAGCGAAGGCCAATTAGAAGACTACTACGTAACATTTATGGCGGGTATATTCCGCTCGGTACGTTTTGGCGCCTCTAGTGCCCATGGTAAAGCGAATATGGTGCGGTTTAATTATTTCCAAGAGCAAGGCGCATTCGAGCGTGACGAGCAAGGCTTTTACAGTGTCAACATGACCAAAATGGGCAGCGCAATCAACGGCCTTTCAGAGCTGATCCTTACCTTGCAGGGCAACGGTGATTATCAAGGTGTTGCCGAATTAGTGGCCAACAAAGGTATTATTAGCGCTAACTTGCGTGCTGATTTGGCCAAACTCACCGAAGCCAATATTCCGGTAGACATTACGTTCAAACAAGGAAAAGCAGTATTAGGACTTAGTCAATAATCAATCATTATATAAGGAAACCATAATGAATACAGTAAATGGAAAGGGGCAAACAACTTGGCTTGTGCTAATTGCCTTTATTGCGCTTTCGGCTTGGTCACTACCCGCATATGCGCAAAAAGAAGCCTTTTTTGCCCAATATAAACAATATCAGCAACAGGTTGAGGCCTTACAAGACGAAGTCAGTCTAGCCGAGCAGGCTACAAACTTGGCAGATTTAGCAAGCGATGTGTTTGGTGCAACTCATGTGAATACCGTTAACTTGACCATCTCAGCGGCCAATCACTACCGTAACGCTAAACTTAATGACAAGGCGCTTGAGCTTTACGACATCGCATTGGGCTTGTACAAAGACAGCGATAACAACAACCAAGAGGATTTTGCCCGACTATTGATCGACGTATTGTCGGTACAGGGCAACCAATTAAGCATAAAAGACAAAACGCGTTTGTCTGATGATTTATATGACACCTTACAAGACTATTTTAATGACGATAAACCCACAAAAGATAACGTGGTGTTTTCGCTAATAATGTTCAATGGCCTGGTTGAAAGTGGCAACATCACCCGTCGCATGCGCAGTTTACCATCGTTAAGCGAAGACTTAGTGGCACTCGCAGATAAGCTACTTACCCCAAATGCCAGTGTGACAGTGCGCGCAAAATTTAATGCGGGGCGACTGTTTGAAGCCCGCAAACGTAAAAGCGACGCCATAAAATACTACACATCGGTAATCGATATTATTGAAGATGAGCTAGAGGTTGACCACCCATTTGCCTTAAGTTCTCATGCACGCTTGGTTGGCTTATATGAATCAACAGGTAAGTCAGATGAAGCCACAAAACACTGCATTGCCATTGGTAAAATGAAACCGTGGGATGACAATATCGAACCAACACCGCTGTACCGTATTCCACCTCGTTATCCAGAAAAATATGGTAGAAAAGGAAAAGAAGGATTTGCCATTATTGAGTTTGACATCAGTCCCTCTGGCTTTGTTGAAAACCCTAAATTGCTAGAAACCAACGGCAGCTTGTTTGGCAAGTCGTCAATTGAGGTGCTGTCTAAATGGCGATATGCCCCCAAAGTAATTGATGGTAAAACGGTGACTGCACATGGAAGGAAAGTAAGACTCGATTTTACAATGAACGGCAAGCCAAAACGAAAGATGCAAAACACTTAGTTAAGTTAAATGGCAAAACCCGCAATGTTTATTAAGCTTGGCGCTCAATAAACATTGCATCACCGTAACTGAAAAATCGATACTCTTCGGCAATAGCTTGGTTATAGGCATGCATAACATGGTCACGGCCCGCAAATGCACTAATCAGCATCATTAAAGTAGACTGCGGTAAGTGGAAGTTAGTTAACATGCAGTCAATCACTTTGAAGTTAAAGCCGGGGTAAATAAATATGCTGGTGTCTGACAAAAATGGTGCTATTAATTCATTTTCAGCCGCTTGAGCAGCAGATTCCACTGACCTAACCGATGTTGTTCCCACCGCAATCACGCGTTTGCCATTAGCCTTGGTTTGTTTTATTAGGTCAACCACGTCTTGATTCACTTCGGCATATTCTGCATGCATGTGATGATCTTCAATATTTTCTACCCGCACAGGTTGAAAGGTACCCGCACCAACATGCAGCGTAACAAACGCCGTATTTACGCCTTTTTCTGCAAGCGCTGCTAATATTGCATCGTCAAAATGCAAGCCTGCAGTAGGCGCTGCTACTGCACCGGGTTTTTGGTTATATACAGTTTGATAACGTTCTTTGTCGGTATCTTCATCAGGGCGGTCAATATAAGGTGGTAAGGGCATATGCCCATGCGCCTCTAGCAAATCAAATATGTTTTCGTCACCTGCAAACTGCAGGTGAAACAAGGCCCCTTCACGCCCAAGAACGGTAGCCTCTAAGCCGCCCTCTAATGAAATAACAGCACCTGCTTTTGGCGACTTACTGGCTTTCATGTGGGCCATAGCGGTGTTATCGCTAAGCACTCTTTCCAACAATACTTCTACCTTGCCGCCGCTTTGCTTTTGACCAAACAGTCTTGCGGGTATTACGCGAGTATTATTGAAAATAAGCAAATCGCCTTGCTCAATTAACGACAGTATATCAGTAAACTTACCGTGCGAAATTTCGCCAGAGTTTCCATGTAAATGAAGCATTCTTGAAGCGGTGCGATCTTTAGCGGGATATTTTGCAATGAGCTGCTCAGGTAAATCAAAATCAAAATCTGTAATTTTCATATACGGTGTTCTATTTAGTTAGTGTTGTACAAGCCAATGATAATAAGCAGTGTGAGTTTGGTTAACCAATTGATGTATTTTTAACCATACCTAAGGCTAAATGCTCATACCCTGAAAAGGGTGCGAAGTATAAACCATTGTTCTACTATGATGAAAAGTTTATTACTTTCTCTGTTCAGACATCTCCCAATGTCATTTTTAGCCCGGCATCTTTAGCCGGGTTTTATTTGCCTGCTACTTTTTGCTTCTATGTAGCACTTGTACGCGAAAACATATGATATTGATTACTCAATGTAAACACTCACACAAGCTGACACAATTACTCACCATTTAGCACTTGTATTTATTGCGGTTTTTATTAACACTAAGCGAATAATAAGTTTTACAAGGTGTTTCATGCAAGCTTGGCAAAAAGTCAGAAAACTCATGCTTCAATACTTTTCCGACATGCGTTGGTACGTGCTGGCAAGTATGTTGGTTTTTTATACACTATCATCGTATGCACTGCTTTTTTTCGCCCAAGAACACGCTTTATTAGATATTACCGACTATCTTTATTGGCTAGTTGTGACCGGCTCAACAGTGGGATATGGCGATATGTCGCCAGTAACGCCTGCAGGTAAAATTATTGTATCGCTATATGTAATCCCCATGGGTTTATCTATATTTGCCCTAATATTAGGTCGCATAGCAAGCTGGGTGAGTGGTCAATGGCAAAAAGGAGCAAAAGGTTTGAATCCATTAAACGTTAAAAATCATATTTTAGTATTGGGCTGGAATGGTAAACGTACCGAACAACTCATCAAGCTACTGCTTATTGAAAAGCAAAATTCAGTCGAAAAACCCGACATAGTGCTTTGTGTGCGCGCCGATATTGTCAACCCTTTTCCTGCCGACATTGAGTTTGTAAAAGTAGACACCTTTAATAAAGACGAAGACATGGACAAAGCGTCGGTTGCTCATGCTGCAACTATTTTAATAGACAACCCCGAAGATGATATGACCATGACAAGCGCCTTGTATTGCTCGCAACGAAACAAAAGCGCACACAAAGTGGCCTATTTTGACGATGAAAGTTTGGTGTCTTTGTTGCAGCAGCACTGCCCCGAAATTGAATGCACGCCCAGTGTGGCGGTGGAAATGCTGGCTAAATCGGCATTTGACCCCGGTTCATCATTATTGCATCACGACTTACTTGATGTATACGAGGGCCAAGCACAGTTCTCATCGACTATTCCGCAGCATGTTAAAAGTGTTAGCGCCGAAAAGTTGTTTTTTCACTTAAAGCAAACCTATGATGCGATATTTATTGGCGTCGCTACTAACCAAGACATTCACAAAATAGACGTTAATCCACCATTAACGGCAACATTGGGTCCCCATGATAAAATATTTTATATTGCCGAAAATCGCATTAATAATATTAACTGGGATGCTTTTAGTGAACTCAACTAAGTGTCACTTAATGTTAAACAACAAATAAGGAACAATAATGGAAGTAATTAGTGATTCATTACAAGGGCTTGGCAATTTTGCAATATACTTTATTGTCTCAATCGTGTTGTTTTTTATATTCAAATTGTTGTACGCCTTCGTTACGCCACACGACGAGTGGAAACTGGTAAAAGAGCAACAAAATACCGCTGCTGCTATTGGCTTTGGTGGAGCAATGATTGGCTTTGCTATTGCGCTAGCCGGTGCAGCCTCTGCTTCAGCATTTTTTGTTGATTATGTTATTTGGGCAGTAGTTGCCATGTTTGCACAAGTGTTTGCTTTTTTACTACTTCGCTTTACGTTTATGCCACTTATTGCTGAGCGCATCGATAACAACGAGGTGTCAGCAGGTATTATATTAGCCAGTGTATCCATTTCAGTGGGTTTACTGAACGCCGCTTGCATGTCTTACTAGGAGAATATCCATGAGTAAGTCCAAACGTAGTCAATTTATCAATTTAGCCGCCATGCGTAAAACCGTGTCGATCAAACCCCTTGCCTTTGGTGCAGCTACTTTAATGCTGGGCGCTTGCTCTTCACAAAACGAAGAAGCTTCTATTTATATTGATGCCAACGACTGTAGCAATACTAATCCTAATTTTAACGCTTTGTGCGAAACTACCTACCAACAAGCTCTTGAAGAAGCCGAAGATACCGGCCCTAAATACAACACACTCAATGATTGTGAATACGATTTTGGGGCCAATCAATGTGCTGAAGAAGAAGGCTTTTTTGGCAACTATTACATGCCATTAATGGCGGGTTACATGGTGGGTAACATGCTGGGCGGTTCAAAACGATATACGCCCATGTATACCTCAAAGTCGCGCTTTTCTCCCCTTAAAGGCCGCTGGTTTACCGCCGACGGCATGGATGTGGGTGATTACGATGTTGATTTTAAGAAGAAAAAGAAATACAAAGTAAAACGCGGGTTCTTTGCCAAACGCCCTACCACCACAAGCACTATTAGGCGTGGCGGCTTTGGTAATATAGCTCGTGCCACCGCTTCTCGCACGCGCTCATCAAGTAAAGGCTGGGGCGGTTAATGCTGCGAATGCCATCGCTTGCTAGGCCAAATTGGCAACAACTAGCAAGCGAATATGGTTTTCATTTTCATACTATGTACGGCGAGCCTTACTGGGACGAAAGTGCTTACTATCAGTTTACTCTGCAACAAATCGAAAATCACATTGAGCAACCCACCAAAGAAATTCATGAAATGTGTTTGCACGTGGTTGAGCACGCCATTAACAATGAACAAACCTTACAACAATTAGCCATTCCGGAGTTTGCTTGGCAAGCAATTGCAGACAGCTGGCAAGAAGGCCACCCAAGTTTATATTCGCGCTTAGATTTTAGTTACGATGGTAAACACCCTGCAAAATTGCTTGAAAATAACGCCGACACACCCACGTCATTATACGAAACTGGCTTCTGGCAATGGCTATGGTTGGAAAACCAAGTGAATGTAGGTGCTATAAGTCGCCATGCCGACCAATTTAACAGTTTGCAAGAAAAGTTAGTGCGCGAGTTCAAGCGTATTAGCCAGTATTACGCCTGTCAATTTATGCACTTTGCCTGTGCCAAAGACTCGGAAGAAGACCGTGCTACAGTTCAATACCTACAAGATTGCGCGAGTGAAGCAGGCTTAGAGGCACACTTTGATTTTATTGAAGACATTGGCATTGATAAGAGTGGCCAGCTTACTAGTACGCAAAACCATATTATTGACCATTGCTTTAAGTTATACCCTTGGGAATTTATGTTACGCGAACCATTTGGCCAAGCCGCGCTGCATAGCCAAACTGGCTGGATTGAACCCGTTTGGAAAAGTGTGCTATCAAACAAAGGTTTACTGCCCTTACTTTGGCAAGCATTTGAAGGCCATCCAAACTTACTACCCGCATTTTTTGAAGAAGACTTTGCCCGTAAAGCCAATAGCCAAACTCAGTGGGTTAAAAAACCCTTGTATTCACGAGAAGGCGCAAACATTAGTATATTCAACGCTAAACAAAGCCACACTCAAGCCGCAAGCGACGGTCCATATGGCGACGAAGGATATATTTACCAGGCATATTCGCCCTTACCTAAATTTGGCGACAACTACACTTTAATTGGCTCGTGGCTAGTAAATAATGAGCCCGCAGGCATGTCAATTAGAGAAGACGCCCACCTTATTACACAAGATATGTCGCGTTATTTACCGCATATCATTTTATGACTTAGTCAGTTACCTCTCATATTAATAGGCCATGTGGTTTCACATCGACTTTAGTATTTTGTTACACCTTTTTGGTTGATTTAAGGTGACATTGTTGCGGTGTTTTGCTTAAATTACCGACCCAACTTGTAGTAGAGAAGTTTTGTGACAGACACACCTAAGCAACCATCTGGCGCTGGCAAGAATAAAAAACAAAATTCTGGATTTTTTGGCAATCTAATTTTCAATATTGCGGTGCCCGTGGTCATTATGTCGTACTTAAGCTCAGATGAGTATTTAGGTCCGGCATGGAGCGTGGTAGTTGCTCTGGCATTTCCCTTGGGTTACGGATTAATTGAACTGGTACAAACCAAAAAAGTAAATATGTTCTCGGTGTTGGGCATCATTAGTGTATTACTTACTGGCGGCATTAGTCTATTAAAGCTTCCTGCTGAATATATGGCCATAAAAGAAGCTGCCATACCTGGTTTAATTGGCTTGGCCGTTATTATTACCCAGTTTACGCAAAAGCCATTAGTAAAAGCTTTAATACTAAACGACCAACTGGTTAATTGGGACAAACTCAATGCTAGGCTTGCAGAAAAAGACAGCACTGAATTATTTAAGAAGAAAGTAGCCGTTAGCTCATATATTGTGGCAAGTTCATTCTTTTTGTCATCAGCACTAAACTATGGCTTAGCTAAGTGGATATTGGTGTCAGAGCCTGGCACTACCGCTTACACCGAAGAACTGGGACGCATGACCGCTCTCAGTTACCCAGTGATCGTTATCCCCAGTATGATTTTGCTGATTACCGCGCTAATCTATTTGTTTAAACAAATATCTACGGTTACCGGCGACCCTATAGAAGATTTCTTGCATCAATAAACCTTGTTGAGGCCCTTATTATCGGGCCTTTTTATTGCGTGTTTATATTGTAGCAACACGGTATATATACCTTATCTAGTAAATGCTATTAGTATTCTAAATACTCCTTTCGTTAAATTTCTGATACAACTGTATACACTATGTTAACAACAGTTGTGCGACTAACACGCTGCAATAATGACAATAAGGTATAACCATGCAACGCATACTCATTAACAAACACAAGCTGCAACAAACCAGTATTGAAACACAATCTATTGCCATCGCCGATAAGCAAATTCTATTGCAAATAGACAGCTTTGGTTTGTCGGCTAACAACATCACTTATGCGGTATTAGGCGATAGTTTTGGCTATTGGGGCTTCTTTCCATCAAACAATATTAGTGAACAAGGCGTTATGCCGGTGTGGGGGTTTGCTACTGTGACTGAATCACGTCATCCTGATATTGAAATAGGTAAACGCGTGTTTGGATATTTTCCGTTTGCCAGTCACTTATTGGTTGAGCCAAATAAAATATCAGTAAACGGGTTTAGCGACGCCCACCCTCAACGCAAGAGTATTTCACCCGTTTACGACCAATATGTCTATTGCGATACCGACCCGGGTTATTCGCCACAAAACGAAAGCTGGCAAATTACCTATCGACCATTGTTCATGACCGCATTTGTGCTTGCCGATTTTGTTAGTAGCACTCACAGCAATGCTGACGTGGTAATACTAACAAGTGCTTCAAGTAAAACCGCATACGGCACTGCTATGCTACTAAAACAGAATAACCCTAATACACAAGTGATTGGCCTAACCTCGCCTGGTAATATTGATTTTGTAAGCGCATTAAATTGTTATGACGCGGTGTATACTTACAACGACATTGCTCAAATCAAGGCCCAACAAAGTGCAGTCACGCTTGATTTTGCTGGAAATAAACAAACCTTAGTGGCAGTGCAGGCTCACTTAGGTGAAGCAAATACCGCGACCTTGCTAATTGGCGCAACTGATGTACAAGGCAGAGCGAACGCAACTGACAAAACACAAGCCAATGGAGACGTGTTTTTTGCGCCATCACAAGTCAAACTGAGGCAGCAAGAGTGGGGGCAAGTTGAATTTTTTACCAAGTATCAAATGGCCTGGGTGCACTTTTTAACGCAAATTAAACCGCATATAAAGGAAGTGCATGTTGTGGGGTTTGAAAATATGGCGCATCAATATGAGAGCGCTTTAGCAGGCAATATTAATCCAAATGAAATGTTAATACTCAAGCCCTAAAGCAAGCGCCTTGAACTTGTTTACGTTACAGGTGCGAGTTAACGCACCTGTAAAATAAGGTAGTAGCTAATTATGCGCTTGTTCTAACAACGAAAATATCTTATTCGCTATTTCGGTATTGTTTTGGTTGCCTTCAAACCAACTCGCACCAGGACCAAAAGCAAATACTTGTACATCAACGCCAGTATGCCCTGAGGTTGTCCAACCGGTGTTTGTACGCTTATCTATAATGGCCTTTAACACGCCTTGGATCTCTCGCGGTTTCATATCGCTATTAATGGTGTTTACCTGGTCTATTTCATCACTGTTTAAAGCAAAACCAAACATATCGCTTACAAAAGCGGGTTTATCAGCTTGTTCATTAATGCTTTCAGATATTGTTGGAATAGACGCTTTAAAATTGCGTATCCATTGAGGGTCCCATTTGTAATCGCCGTTTGCACCAATGGTTAACCCGCCGGTGCTGTGATCTGCCGTTAGCACAACTAGCGTGTCAGGGTGCTTGCGCACATATTCATACAAATATGACATGGTGTGGGCTAAATCGTCCATCTCAGCCATGGCATTGGCAATGTCGTTGCCGTGTCCGGCCCAATCAACCATGCTAGCTTCAAGTAATAAAAAGTAACCGTTTTCGTTTTCTAAATACGGCACTATACTTTGTGTGAGCACATTTAAACGATGTGGCTCGTTGTCATCAAGTGCCCACGGCAAGCTGTTGTCACCAAACAGTCCCAACACAGGCTGCTGCTTATCAATACTGCTTAAGTCATCATAATTATCAATGTACTGATAACCGTCAGATTTAAATGCCTCAACTAAATTTCGGTCTTCACGAATAAAATAGCCCCAACCCGCACCTAACATAATGTCAGCAAGGTGTTTGTTGTTAATGCGATTGTCGTAAAAGCTGTCAGCAATTTGTGCATAATTGCGACGAGACTCATTTGCCACCATATACGAGGCGGGCGTTGCATGCACAATATGGCTAGTGACTGCTAGTCCGGTTTTTAAACCCAACATGCGCGCCCGGTGTAACACGGTTTCTACTGGCTGCTTGTTTATATCCATACCAATTGCACCGTTGTAGGTTTTAATGCCGGCAGCCAGTGCAGTGGCACTTGCAGCAGAATCGGTAACTAAACCACTTTGTTCGTGCGGATAAGTGCGCGCCCCGCCCACCAAAATATCATCAAATATAGTGGTTTCAATGCGTGCGGTATTTGGGTTATCAATAAAATATCGATATGCGCTGACAAATGCAGGCCCAGTACCATCAGCAACAACCATAATGATGTTCTTGGGTGCTTCTTGCTGTATTTGTACGCTATTACTTGGCGCATCAGCCGCCAACTTAGCCCCTTTTTTGCCGTCAATATCAACAATTACACAAGCGGTCAAACTAAGAATTGCTGCACCGCCGCATAACCATTTACCAATATAACTGAGTTTTCTAGTGTCCATAAGTTTCCTAAATTTTGCTTATGCCCAAAGGCTACCTAAGTAATTATACACAAAAATTGTCGCTAGCTACCGTATTCACTGTGTTTACAACAACAATTAATACGTATTAAATCCGTGATTTGTACTAAGCTAATTTTTGACCTCGTAAAAATGAGTGAATTACACATGTGTAATTTTACAAAAAACACAAACTTAATTCATAAAATAAATGCTGCAAATGATTTTTATATATTTTATTTATTCAACGCCTTCTCATAGTATGAAGGTGTGCTCAACAAGCAATACATATAATACGGTAACAACAACACACACAATATTTATGACAAGGCTTAACAATTAAGCCAATAAATTGAAAAAACTGAGGAATTGACTATGTCACAGTATCAACAAACGATTAAACAATTTGCTGATTTGAAATCAAGCCAAGGTAACGGTTGGAATGCGATAAGCCCAGAATATGCGGCGCGTATGAAAATGCAAAACCGTTTCAAAACAGGTTTAGATATTGCAAAATATACCGCAGGCATTATGCGTCAAGACATGGCCGAGTATGACGCAGATTCTTCACAATACACACAATCTTTAGGTTGCTGGCATGGTTTCATTGGTCAACAAAAAATGTTGTCTGTGAAAAAGCACCAAGGCACCACGCAAAAAAGCTATTTATACTTGTCGGGTTGGATGGTTGCCGCACTTCGTTCTGAGTTTGGTCCATTACCTGACCAATCAATGCACGAAAAAACCAGCGTTGCGTCGTTAATTGAAGAGCTATACACCTTTTTACGTCAAGCCGACGCTCGTGAGTTAGGCGATTTGTTCCATCAATTAGATGATGCTAATAAAGACAGCAGCGAAAACGGTGCGAAAAAAGTAGCGGCTATTCAAGCACAAATCGATAATTTCGAATCACACGTAGTTCCTATTATTGCTGACATCGACGCCGGTTTTGGTAACGAAGAAGCAACATATTTATTAGCCAAGAAAATGATTGAAGCTGGCGCTTGCTGTATTCAAATAGAAAACCAAGTGTCTGACGCTAAGCAATGTGGTCACCAAGACGGTAAAGTAACGGTTCCTCACGAAGATTTCTTAGCTAAAATCAATGCCGTACGTTATGCGTTTTTAGAACTGGGTGTAGATGACGGTGTTATTGTTGCTCGTACCGATTCATTAGGAGCTGGCTTAACGCAAAAAATCCCAGTTTCACAAAGTGAAGGTGACCTTGCTGAACAATACAACGCATTTTTAGAAACCACCTCGGTAGCCAGCGTTGACGACCTAGCAAATGGCGACACCGTAATGAAACTTAACAATGAACTTGTTAAACCTGTGCGTTTACCAAATGGTTTGTACAAGTTTAAAGAAAACACTGGTTTTGACCGCGTAGTTCTTGATTGTATTACTTCATTGCAAAATGGCGCTGACTTGTTGTGGATTGAGACTGAAAAGCCGCACGTAGGTCAAATTGCTGAAATGGTTAACGCCATTCGCGAAGAAGTGCCAAACGCTAAGTTAGTTTACAATAACTCGCCGTCGTTTAACTGGACCCTTAACTTCCGTCAACAAGTATTCGATTTGTGGACTGAAGAAGGTAAAGATACATCAGCCTACGACCGTGATGCACTGATGGCCGCAAAATACGATGAAACCGAACTTGCCGCGCAAGCTGATGAGAAAGTACGTACTTTCCAAGCCGATGCAGCACGTGAAGCCGGTATATTCCATCACTTAATTACACTACCTACCTACCACACTGCGGCCTTGTCTACCGACAACTTAGCGAAAGGTTACTTTGGTGAAGAAGGCATGTTAGCTTATGTGAAAGGTGTGCAGCGCCAAGAAATTCGCCAAGGTTTAGCGTGTGTTAAGCACCAAGCAATGGCGGGCTCAGATTTAGGTGATACACACAAAGAATATTTCTCTGGTGACCAAGCACTTAAAGCCTCTGGTGAAGACAACACCATGAACCAGTTTGATGCAGTAGCCGACTAAGCTCGCTACCGAGTTTACAGACTCTTGTTCAGCGCCCTTCGGGGCGTTTTTTTATGCCTGCTGTCCCACTTTTATGCATATTTACACATCGCTACAGCCACAATTATTCATAATACTAATGGCGCATCTTCTATTTATCTAAATTTTTTATATAATAGAGGCTCAATCGCCGGTTTATTATTAAGGATATTAGGTTTGAACATCGCTAAAGTTGATCTTAACTTGCTAGTATATTTAGACGTACTGTTAAGAGAAGGCAGTGTCACGAAAGCTGCAAACCAATTAAGTATTACCCAACCGGCTATGAGTAATGGCTTAAAGCGTTTGCGAGACTTATTTAAAGATCCATTGTTAGTGCGTACCAGCGACGGCATGACGCCAACAAAACGCGCGGTAGAATTGCAACCGGTTATCAGAGATGTGCTAAGCCAATTAGAATCGAGTATTCAACCTGAAGTCGAGTTTGATCCTAAAACCAGTAAACGTACGTTTCGTATCATGACCAGTGATTATGCTGAATCTACCTTGTTATTAGGCCTAATTGGCCGTTTGGCGGACCTGGCACCTAATATTACACTTGATCTTATTACACCGAGTGACGTTACCTTTCATGATGTAGAGCAAGGTAAAGTCGACATGGCAATAAACCGCTTTGACGAACTGCCCTTAAGTTTTCACCAAAAAGTGATTTGGTATGACAGCTTTAGTTGCGTTATCCGCGCCGATCATCCTGGCGCTAACAGTTTCACCTTAGATCAATATTTAAGTGGCCAACATATTTGGGTTAGCAAAACCGGCTTTGGTGTAGGTGTGGGTATTGATCCTACCGAAGTACAAAAATTGGGTTGGGTTGACGCAGAACTCACAAAACTTGGTAAACAACGCGACATTCGTGTGTTTACTCGCCACTACCACGCCGCCTTACAAATGGCCAAAACTCAGAATTTAATTGCAACTTTACCTACAAAAGCCGCCAGAATATTTAAAGATGATATAACCATTAGAGTGGTAGAGCCCCCGTTTGATATACCTCCCATTGCATTAAAGATGGCTTGGAGTGCACTGCTTCATCATGATGCTGGCCATATTTGGTTGCGACGCTTAATTGGCGACGTTGCTAACGAAATGCAGGAATAGGCCCCTATTCATAGAATAAATGCCAAGCATACTTTGCATAAAGTTATCATTAGCTAAGGAGTCGATTACACTATCAGTACGTTAAGTAATGTACTCGAAATCGATGGAGAAGCTGATGACTGCTTATATCACCAAAGGCCCACTAAAAATTGATGGTCAACTGTATCAATTTATAAGCGAACACGCCCTGCCGGGTACACAAGTAGATGAATACGCGTTCTGGCAAGGCTTTGCTGATTTGCTCGCCCAGCATACCCCAACCAACACCGCTCTACTTGAAAAACGCGACCAGCTACAAGCTAAAATTGATGCGTTTCATACGAATAACAAGCAAGCATCTTTTGCGCAATACAAAGCATTTTTAGAAGAGATTGGCTACCTGTTGCCAGCGCCTGCTAACAGCACAATTAGCACCCAAAATGTTGATGCAGAAATTGCCACAATAGCCGGCCCACAATTAGTGGTTCCCATTAACAATGCACGCTATGCGCTAAATGCGGTAAATGCAAGATGGGGAAGCTTGTATGATGCACTATATGGCACAGACGCCATAAGCGAAGAAAACGGCCAAGAAAAAACCAAAGCCTATAACCCTGCTCGTGGCCAAGCCGTTATTGCACGCGCACGTAAGGTGCTTGATAGCATTGCACCACTTGCTAATGGCAGTCATGCAGACGCGATTAATTATTGTATTGAAAATGGTGTCTTACAAGTCACATTGCAAAATGGCAACAAGGTGGCATTAGCGACCCCTGGGGCGCTGGTCGGCTTTAATGGCAACGCTAACGCGCCCAGTGCCTTATTACTGCAGCACAACAACTTGCATACCGAAATACAGTTTGATTCAACACATCCTATTGGCGCGGTCGACCCTGCAGGCATAAAAGATTTATTGATGGAATCTGCCATTACCACCATTATGGATTGCGAAGATTCAGTGGCTGCAGTAGACGCAGAAGATAAAACACTGGTATACCAAAACTGGCTAGGTTTAATGCAAGGCACCCTGCAAATAGAAGTAGCCAAAGGTAGCACTACCATTACCCGCAGTATGAATGCAGATAGACAATACACCTCTTTACAAGGTGAAGAATTAAGCTTAAACGGTCGTAGCTTAATGTTTGTGCGCAATGTAGGGCACTTAATGACCAACGATGCCATATTATTTAACGATAGCCCCATTTACGAAGGTATTATGGATGGCGTGATCACCAGCTTAATTGCCAAGCATGATATACTCAAACGCGGCAACTTTACCAACAGCAAAATGGGCAGCGTATATATTGTAAAACCGAAAATGCACGGGCCCGATGAAGTAGCCTTTACCAATAGTTTATTTGCTAGCATTGAGCAGTTGCTTGATTTACCTACCAACACCCTAAAAGTAGGCATCATGGACGAAGAGCGCCGCACCAGCATAAACTTAGCAGCTTGCATTGCAGCCGCTAGCGAGCGTGTAGTGTTCATTAACACTGGCTTTTTAGACCGCACAGGCGATGAAATTCATACGTCTATGCTAAGCGGCGCTTTCGCTCCCAAAGCAGAATTAAAAACAAGGCCTTGGATCCACGCCTACGAAAAAGCTAACGTAGTTACCGGGTTACAAGCAGGTTTGTCGGGTAAAGCACAAATAGGTAAAGGCATGTGGCCTATTCCAGATCAAATGCAAGCAATGCTTGAGGCTAAAATTGGTCATCCTAAAGCCGGTGCAAATACCGCTTGGGTACCCTCGCCTACTGGTGCGACACTGCATGCCTTGCATTATCATGAAGTGAATGTGTTTGACGTACAGGCAACCATGGCACAAGAAACTTTCAATGGCACCGACACCATTTTAGACATACCGCTTCTGGGTAACACCCCACTCAGCGATGAAGCCATACAACACGATCTTGATAACAACGTACAAGGTATTTTAGGGTATGTGGTACGTTGGGTACATCAAGGCATTGGTTGTTCAAAAGTACCTGACATTAACAACGTTGGCTTAATGGAAGACCGCGCTACTTTGCGTATTTCAAGCCAACACATTGCGAATTGGCTTGAGCATGGCTTAGTAAGCGAACAACAAGTCAAAGATTCGATGTTAAAAATGGCGTCCTTGGTTGATGAGCAAAACAAAAGCGATAACGAATACATTGCAATGATGCCTGACGCGCACAGCAGCATTGGTTTTATTGCAGCACAAGAGCTGATATTTAAGGGTAAAGAACAACCAAACGGTTACACCGAGCCACTTCTGCATGCAAAACGCAGAGAAATGAAAGCCCATATCGCTAATCAAGCTAATAAATAACCGAATAACTGGTAAACAAGGGTTGACGCATATTGCAAAGAAAGTTACATTTCTAGGCACGTGAACACACAGGAATGACAATGACAGTATACATATCACAAAATATGCGTAAAAACGTTATTTCTATCCTGCTGCTCTTACCATTATTACAATATTGGTACGGGTAAACACATTCAACTTTTATAAAACCCGTGCACAGCGCGGGTTTTTTTATGCCTCCCGCGTAACTGCATTAAAAATCGATACGTCGCTAGCTGGTACAAACAGTGAAAACTATCCGTCATAGGCATATATACAATGATATAATTGATAGCATAACGTACCTAGTATTGCCGCAAGTTTTATCTCGGCTGTGTAGTTAACCAAAAGCTATCGCTTATTCAATAAGGAGTAACAACATGAGCAATCAAGTGATTATTTTCGACACCACCCTACGCGATGGCGAACAAGCCCTGCCCGCTAGCTTAAACATGCGCGATAAATTACAAATTGCTCTGATGTTAGAACGACTCGGCGTAGACGTTATTGAAGCCGGTTTTCCAGTATCGTCACCCGGCGATTTTGAATCGGTACAGCTTATTGCTCGTGAAATAAAGCATTCAACGGTATGCGGGCTGTCACGCGCTTTGGAAAAAGACATTGATGCTTGCGGTCAAGCCCTTAGCGTAGCCGATGCATTCAGAATACACACTTTCATTGCTACTTCCGACATTCACGTTGATACCAAATTGCGTAAATCACAAGACGAAGTGGTACAAATGGCAGTAAATGCCATCAAACATGCACGAAAATACACGAACGACGTCGAATTTTCATGTGAAGACGCTGGCAGAACGCACATAGATTATTTGTGTAGAATGGTAGAAGCTGCGATTAATGCCGGGGCGACTACGGTAAATATCCCCGACACCGTGGGCTACACCATTCCTTCTGAGTTTGGCGGTATTATTCAAAACTTATATAACCGCGTGCCTAATATCGACAAAGCGGTTATTTCTGTGCACTGCCACAATGATTTAGGCTTGGCTGTTGCTAACTCTTTGGCCGCAGTCGAGAACGGTGCTCGCCAAATTGAGTGTACCGTAAACGGCATAGGTGAGCGCGCTGGCAACTGTTCACTTGAAGAAATAGCCATGACACTGCAAACGCGATATGGCAAGTTAGGTCTTAGTACCAACATAAATAGTCAAGAAATTCACAAAGCCTCAAAGTTAGTTAGCCAGTTGTGTAACATGCCGGTGCAAGCGAACAAAGCTATTGTGGGTGCTAATGCGTTTAGTCACTCGTCGGGTATTCACCAAGATGGCGTGCTTAAAGGCGAAAACACATACGAAATTATGACTCCTGAGAGTGTGGGTATTAATAAAAACGTACTTAACCTTACGTCTCGCTCGGGTCGTCACGTCATTAAGCATCGTTTGGGCGAACTGGGCTACGGTAGCGACGAATACGACCTAGACAATATATATGCTTCGTTTTTGAAGCTTGCCGACAAAAAAGGCCAAGTATTTGATTACGACCTTGAAGCCTTGTTATTTTTCGACCAACAAAAGCATGAACAAGCCCACTACAAACTTGAATACTTGCAAGCCAGTTCAGGACATAACATTGTGCCCTCGGCCACTGTTACCGTAAAAGCAGGTGACCAAAGCATCACCCAAGCCGCTACTGGAAACGGCCCTGTTGATGCCGCGTTTAATGCCATTATTCGCGCCATTGACGGTCACGACTTAGAAATTGTTGACTTTA
The DNA here is from genome assembly GCA_049650345.1 of Glaciecola sp. Classification (GTDB taxonomy): domain Bacteria; phylum Pseudomonadota; class Gammaproteobacteria; order Enterobacterales; family Alteromonadaceae; genus Glaciecola. The sequence goes on from JBARZY010000117.1 coordinate 27,798, forward strand.
AACTGGATTCAAAAGGCGAAGGCGCCGATGCCTTAGCCCAAGTAAGTGTAATTGTAGAATACAACGGCCGACGCTTTAACGGCATTGGGTTAGCCACCGATATTGTTGAAGCTGGCGTAAAATCCCTTATTTTTGTGCTAAATAACACTTATTTAGCCGACCAAATTGACCAACAAAAACAAACCAAAATAGCAGGAGTGTAAATGAGCAGTTATTCAATCGCAGTGCTAGCGGGCGACGGTATAGGCCCTGAAGTAATGCAACAAGCACGCAAGGTACTTGACGCCGTTAGTGCAAAACATAATTTTACACTAAATTGCCAAGAGTATGCGGTAGGTGGTTATGCTATTGATACCGCCGGTGAAGCACTACCTGAAGCAACCTTGAAAGGATGCGAAAACGCTGATGCCATATTATTTGGTTCTATTGGTGGCCCAAAATGGGACAACTTGCCCCTTGAGCAGCGTCCAGAGCGTGCAGCATTACTTACATTGCGTAGCCATTTTGATTTGTTTTGTAATTTACGCCCAGCCAAAATATACAGTAGCCTTGCGCATTTATCACCACTTCGCGAAGACATTGCGAAAAACGACGTTGATGTATTAGTGGTACGCGAGCTTACCAGTGGTATTTATTTTGGTCAGCCTAAAGGCATTGAAGGCGAGGGAGAAGAGAAAACCGCCTTTGATACCATGCGTTATTCTACCGCAGAAATTAGACGTATTGCTCACTCGGCCTTTAAAGCAGCCGGTATGCGCAACAACAAAGTGGTGTCGGTTGACAAAGCAAACGTGCTTGTATGCAGCCGATTGTGGCGTGAAGTAGTTGAAGAAGTTGCTAAAGACTACCCCAACGTGTCGCTAGAGCACATGTATATTGACAACGCTACCATGCAATTGGTGGCGAACCCCGGTCAATTCGACGTATTACTGTGCTCTAACTTGTTTGGCGATATCCTGTCAGACGAATGCGCGATGATCACGGGCTCTATGGGCTTATTGCCTTCTGCCAGCATGAATCAAGATGGCTTTGGTATGTACGAGCCAGCTGGCGGGTCTGCACCCGATATTGCAGGTCAAAACATTGCTAACCCAGTGGCACAAATACTATCAGCAGCCATGATGCTTCGCTACAGTCTTAACCTTAGCGACGCTGCCGACAGCATAGAAAATGCCGTAGTAAAAACCTTAAGCGATGGTGTATTAACCGCTGAGCTACTTGCGCCGGATGCGCGCCATAATGCAAAATCAACCACCGAAGTGGGCGATTACATTATTAGCCAGCTATAATTTATCGCACCTAGAATACCGGCAATCGCTACAAACATTGCCGGTGTAATACATGTAATTAGCAGCGCGTAACGATGCGTTGTAAGGAAACAAAATGCCAGCCACCTTATACGAAAAAGTCCTTAACCAGCACATTGTTGACCAAGTAGGCGACGATTTATTGTTATATATTGACCGCCATCTTATTCATGAGGTCACTACACCACAGGCATTTGCAGGCTTAAACGAAAAAGGTCGCCCCGTACGCCGCCCTGACTTAACCTTCGGCACAATGGATCACAGTATTTCTACACGTTCATTGGCCCTTGACGCTTGCGGGCCACAAAATGCGCTGCAACTTAACACTTTAGCCACTAACTGTGCGCAACACGGTATCCAATTGTTTCCCGTAGGTCACAAAAACCAAGGGATTATTCATGTTATTGGGCCGCAGCTAGGCTTAATTCAGCCCGGTATGACAGTAGTTTGCGGCGACTCACACACAGCCACCCATGGTGCATTCGGCGCCCTTGCCTTCGGTATTGGTACTTCTCAAGTTGAGCATGTACTTGCAACCCAAACCCTCAAGCAGTCACGTGCCAAAAGTATGAAAGTAGAGGTACAAGGAAAATTACCATTGGGCGTAACCGCAAAAGACATTATTTTAGCGATTATTGGCGAAATTGGGCATGCAGGTGCTACCGGTCATGTTATTGAATATTGTGGTCAAGCTATCAGTGACTTGTCGATGGAAGAGCGTATGACCATTTGCAATATGAGCATTGAAGCTGGCGCCAAAGCAGGCTTAATTGCCCCAGACGACAAAACCATTGCTTACATAAAAGGCAAAGAGTTTGCACCAAGTGACGCACATTGGGACAGCGCAGTCGCTTACTGGCAAACCCTTTATTCTGATGACAATGCCGAGTTTGACACCGTTGTAACGCTACAAGCCAAAGATATAGAGCCACAAGTTACATGGGGAACCAATCCAGGACAAGTAGTGGGTATTAACCAGTTAGTGCCCTCGCCGGATTCATTTACCGACACCGTAATTAAAGATTCAGCCCTAAAAGCCCTCGATTATATGGGTCTTAATGCAGGACAAGCACTTAACGACGTGGCTATTTCACACGTATTTATTGGCTCATGTACCAACAGCCGTATTGAAGACTTGCGCGCGGCAGCAAAAGTAGCGGCACTTGGTAAAGTAGCAAACAACGTTACCGCAATAGTGGTGCCGGGCTCGGTTGAAGTGAAACTACAAGCTGAAAGCGAATCGCTTGATAGCATATTTAAAGATGCAGGGTTTGAGTGGCGCCTACCCGGTTGTTCAATGTGCTTAGGCATGAATGACGATATTTTGCAGCCTGGAGACCGCTGTGCATCTACCAGCAATAGAAACTTTGAAGGCCGCCAAGGTCGAGGCGCCCGCACGCATTTGGTTAGCCCTGAAATGGCCGCCGCTGCAGCAATAACCGGTAAATTTACCGACGTAAGAAAATTAGGAGCACAATAACATGGCAGGTATAAATATAGTTGAAGGCACTGCTGCACCACTTGATAGCGCAAATGTGGATACCGACCAAATAATCCCTAAACAATTTTTGACTGGCGTAACCCGCGCGGGTTATGGCATTAACTTGTTTCATGATTGGCGCTATTTAAGCGGCGCAGAAAAAACGCCAAACCCTGACTTTGCGCTAAACAAAAGTGAATACCAAGGCGCTAATATTTTGCTTACGCGTGAAAATTTTGGCTGCGGTTCAAGCCGTGAGCACGCGCCTTGGGCACTAGCTGATTATGGTTTTGATGCCATTATTGCTACCAGTTATGCCGACATATTTTACGGCAACAGTATTAATAACCAATTACTGCCTGTGGCACTCAAAAGCGCTGAGATAGACGCTTTATTTGCCAAAGTTCACAACGAACCAAAAACACAAATATGCATTAATCTACAAGCACAAACGGTAACTTGTGAGGAGCTATCGTTTAGCTTTGATGTAGCCGAGCATCACAAAAACAACATGCTTAAAGGCTTAGATGCTATTGGGCAAACGCTAGAGCTACAGAACCAAATTAAGAAGTTTGAAGATCAAAGGCAAAATTGGCTATAAAAAACCAAAAACTTGCCGATACCAACATAGAATAAATAATATCTGCATTTAACGCATACGGTGCACAGAAACTTGTGCATCATACTACTGTTGGGTTATATGAAAAAAGAAATTTCCATATCAGCGTTACAAGTTGGCATGTTTGTGAACGCTATCACAAAATCAGAAACCAACCTGACCGTTAAAAGCCAAGGAATGATCAAGTCACAAGCCACACTTGACTCGCTCGTTGCCCGCGGCATTCTCGCTGTAGAAATTGATATAAATAAAAGTAGTCAAGACATCCAGCAAACCTATGTAAATACTATTGACCACGATAATGAATCAGATGATCTTGTTAGCGCAAGCAGTGAGATATCAAAGCGAGTGCATGAGGTAGTAGCAAAAAAGGCAGTAAGCTTTGAACAACAACAAAAAGACCTAGCGATTGCTGATAGACTATATACTGAAGCCAGAGAAGTTCACGTTAAGTTTATTAAACAACTTAAAAGTGGTCAGGCTCCCGACTTTGATGCCTTAAATAACTTATCACAAGAGATTATCGACAATGTGTTTGATAATCCTGACGCTCTGGCGTGTTTGATAATGCTTAAAGAGTCGAACGACTATTTGGTAGAGCATTCTTTAAACTGTTCAATATTACTCAGCATTTTTGCCAAACATCTTGATTTACCCCACGCGGAAATAGAAGATTTGACCGTTGCGGGTTTGTTGATGGATTGTGGCATGGCCCTGCTGCCAAAAGAGCTTAATCAACGTACCGACAGTTTTGACGACACTGATATTGCTTTAATGCGCACCCATGTTGATATTGGTATTGAAATAGCCGAGCGATTCAGTGACGTACCACCTATTGTACTTGATATTATTGCTAACCATCACGAGCGCATTGACGGTAGCGGATACCCCCGCAAGCTCGAGCAAGCAAATATACATCAGTACGTGCAAATGGCGGCAATTGTAGATTGTTATGACGCAATGCTTACCGACAGGCCTTTTAAATCTTCTCAAGCAGCACAACAAGCCCTTGAAGACCTGCAAAAAGACAGCCGACATGACGTGAATTTAGTAAATGAATTTATTAAAGCTGTGGGTTTGTTCCCAGTAGGATGTTTGGTACAACTAAAAAGCGGTAAATTAGGCATTGTGGTACAGCGCAATAGAAAAGACCCATTGAAGCCTACCGTAATGACTTTTTATAGCACTCGGGGTAAACATCATACCGAAGTAAAGCGCGTAGACCTGCAAAAGCAAAGTAACGAACGTATTGTTAGCAGTGTAACGCCAGAAGAATTTGACATAAACCTACCGCATTTCTTTAGAAACGCCTTACTGCCATTTTAAACCAATAATACCTTACCAGTCAGACAAGGCGTTCATGGTAAAGGTTTCACCTTTAAACACTAATACTACTTTTTCAGCTTGTATTTCTAGTATTTGTAGATCGCTCGTAATGTAGTCTTCTTCAGTTAAGCGTTTACCATTCACTCTTACCCATCTATCTAATGGATCAGATGCAAACATATGCGCGCTAAAACTCATTGCCGGCATTTGTGTGAGCAACACCGGACGAAGCTGATCAATGCGCGGCGGTGCATTTAAGTCAGTGATTTTTAAGGCATCGGGCTCAGGCTCCGCAGGCCGATTATCAACTTCATCAGCGGCTAATTGAATACGTCTAAGTAAATCAGCGTTTAACGCCTGAGTTTCGGCCTCATTATTGGTGGTAAGCGTATCGTTCACAGGGCGATTGTTTTGTGGACGAGAATTGTTTTGATCCGCACTTGGTTGATAACCTAATACTTGTTGCCCACTCTCTACATTAAGAGAATTTTCAGGTGTAGTAACAGGTTTTGACGATGTGCTATTCTCAGCCAACAAATCTGCAGGCTGAGAATCAATTGTAGCCTTTTCGTTATTATTGCTAGCACTTGTGGTAACCGTACTTGATGCATCAACAACATTTGTCGTTGCATCGTCGAGGGTACTCTGTGGTTCAGCAGCGCTACTAGTTTGGTCTGTATTGACTGTTTGCAAGTTCCGCTGAAACTCATTGCTCGATTGGCTAACATCCATGCTGTTAGGCGTGCTTTTAAGCCATGTAGTAGGCAAATAAACAATAGCAAATCCAAGGCACAAACCACTTAGCACTGCGCCTAACAACTTACCATATGGCTTAGCATATAAGGCCCACTTTGACGGCATTTGATCAACCGCAGGCAAAAATAATGAGCGATGAAACTGCTGTGACAACTGACGGTCAACATCAGCCACACGCTGCTCGCTAGACACCAAACGTTGGGTAGGAGTAATAGCGGGTTCTGTTTTTATTGGCTGTTCATTATCTGATTCAACATCAATGCTCTGCGACAAATCCACTTCAACACTTGTTACGCCCATTTCAATTAAGCCTTTGATCATATCGGGCGAGCGTATCATGCCTACTTTTCTGATTTTTACAGGGCCCGATTGCTCAAGCACTTTGGTGACCATCATGCCTGGACGTATTTCATTTATAGCAAAAGTTTTAAACATACCAAACTCCCGCCAATAAACCCACGGCGAAGGCTAACACAAAGCCGCCTATTAAATACGGGCGCCATTTTGCTTGCTGGCGCTGCTTTACAATGTCGTCACCTAACACCTGATAACTGGCAGACACCACAATTTGATGGTCAACAAAAGGCCGTTGCAATGAGTACGCTAAACTGAGCGCGCGGTCGCACAACAAATTAATTACCCGAGGAATACCGCCACTAATGGCAAATAATTCTCGCAGTGCCGATTGCCTAAAACAACTACTAACACCACCGGCTACGGCCCAGCGATGCTCAACATATTGCGCCACTTCTTGTTGGGTAAGCGGCAATAAATGATAACGAGCGGTTACCCGCTGCGCCAATTGTCTTAGCTCGTTGCGCCTTAATAATTGCTGTAATTCAGGCTGACCAATAAGCACTACTTTTAATAATTTCTCGCGGTTGGTTTCTAAGTTTGTGAGTAAACGCAATTGCTCTAATACTTCGGGCAACAAATGCTGCGCTTCGTCAATTAACAGTACAGTATTAATATTCGATTGGTGGTTATCGCCTAGCTTTTGCAAAATAAGATCGGTATAGGTTTTCAAACTTGCAGTGTTACTGTTGTAAGTAATCGCCAGCTCATCGCACACCGTAGCCAGTAATTCAAGTGCTGACAAAGTAGGATTCAGTATGACCGCCATTTGGGTATCGTCACCTAACTCTTGCATAAGCTTTCGGGATACCGTGGTTTTGCCAGTGCCCACCTCTCCTGTGAGCATCACAAAACCACCAGATTCATTCAGACCAAACGTTAAGTGCGCCAATGCTTGTTTATGTCGAGTGCTCATAAACAAGTAATCAGGATTGGGCGCAATTGAAAATGGATTATCGGCTAAGCCGTAATAGTTTAAATACACAATATTGTTCTTTTCGTTAGTGTTGGCGTGAATAAAAAGCATACCGCATTGATAAGCTAGTAAGCTAGCATGATTCGGCGCGTGGGTAAATTTGCTAGCCGCAAAAATGTCACGGCTTCATTACTAATAATCACAATAATAAGGTAAACTTGCGCGATATTGTGCGCCTAACTCATTTTACATTGCTCACAAATGCTGATTATGGCAATCAACCCTAAATATTACGATACAAAAAGGTAATCTACATTGAGCAGCTTTCACGCTTTAGAACTTGACGAAGAACTACTCAGTGCTGTAGAAAAAATAGGCTACAGCGCGCCAACGAGTATTCAAGAATTGGTAATCCCCGACGCTATGGAAGGCATTGATATACTCGCCAGTGCGCCCACTGGCACGGGTAAAACTGCGGCATTCATTCTGCCCATTTGCCAATTTTTACTCGATTTTCCTAACCGTCAGTCAAGCTCTGCGCGTGCTTTAATATTAGTGCCTACCCGCGAACTGGCCTATCAAGTAGCTGAGCAAGCCGAACTGTTAAGTCAATTTACCGAACTTACCGTTGGCGTTATTACCGGTGGTATTAACTACGGCACCGACAAAGAAACCCTAGAAAGCAACATAGATATATTGGTTGCCACGCCTGGTCGCTTGCTTGAACACATTGAAAACGAAATGTTCGATTGCCGAGACATAGAATCATTGGTGCTTGATGAAGCCGATCGTATGCTAGACATGGGCTTTGGTACGGTGGTTAACCAAATATGCGAAGAGGCACGTTGGCGCAAGCAAACCATGTTGTTTTCAGCCACCCTTGAGGGCAAGGGCGTGCGTAACTTTGCCCGCGATATACTTAACACTCCTAAAGAACATCATGCGGTATCATCGCGAAAAGAAAAAGCCAAAACCTTGCAGTGGTATCACTTATGCGATGATCGTGCACATAAAGACGCCCTGCTTGAATATCATTTAAGCCATACAATTGAGTCGTGTGTGGTATTTGTGAAAACTCGCGAGCGCTTGCACGAACTCAAAGATAGCTTGTTTAGTAAAGGGTTTACTGTTGCATACTTACAGGGCGAAATGCCACAAGATAAGCGCTTAGCTGCACTGTCGAATTTTAAAACTGGCAACGTTAAAATACTCATCGCTACCGACGTAGCAGCCCGCGGTATTGACGTACCCGATGTTACCCACGTAATAAACTACGACATGCCCAGAGGCGCCGATATATACGTGCACCGTATAGGCAGAACGGGTCGTGCTGGCGCAAAGGGCGTGGCCATATCATTAATTGAGGCCCATGACTATTATTGGGTAGGTAAAGTAGCGCGTTATACAAAAGATGCATTTAAAGCACGTGTAGTCGACGCACTGCGCCCTAAAAACAAACCGCCTACCTTAGTAAAAAAGAAAAAAGCCAAAGTCAAAAGCAAAGCAAAAACCAAAACAACCGCGAAACGCAAGAGCAAATAATATGAACAAAATTGTATTGGCCAGTGGTAATAAAGGAAAACTCACCGAATTTTCACAGTTATTTGCAAAGCACGACGTTAGCGTGCACCCGCAGTCGGAATTTAATGTACCCGATGTGCCTGAAACCGGTACCACCTTCATTGAAAATGCAATTATTAAAGCCCGTCACGCAGCCAAACTTACCGGCCTTCCCGCCATTGCCGACGATAGCGGTTTGGTTGTTGATGCATTACATGGCGCACCAGGTATTTATTCAGCCCGCTACGCAGGTGAGCATGGCAACGACACCGCTAATTGCGATAAATTATTAAGCGAACTGGGTAAACTAGGCAATGCTGCTAGCCGAAAAGCCAAATTTTTATGCGTCCTTGTGTTTATGCAACATGAAAACGACCCAACGCCCATTATTAGCCAAGGTGAATGGCATGGTGAAATCACCGAATCGGCTAGTGGTGACGGCGGTTTTGGCTACGATCCAATCTTTTATGTTCCCAGCCAACAGGCAACCGCCGCTATGCTAGACAAATCGATTAAAAACAGCATTAGCCATCGTGGACAAGCCCTGGCGCAGCTGATGCAGCAGATGCAAGCGCAATTGACTGCATGAATGTAGCGGCTATTCCGTTAGCGCTGTATGTACACATTCCGTGGTGCGTACAAAAATGCCCATATTGCGACTTTAACTCTCATCAGCTAAAGGGCGGTATTCCTGAAAACGAGTATATCGCCCATGTGCTGGCCGATTTAGAAGCCGACTTGCCTTTAATTACGCACCAAAAACAGCTACGAACCGTTACCAGTATTTTTATAGGCGGCGGCACGCCCAGCTTGCTATCTATTGAAGGTATGCACAAACTCATTGCCGGTATTAAACAACGTGTGCCGGTTAATGAGCATGCTGAAATAACCATGGAAGCGAACCCTGGTACCGTTGAAGCAGGCAGGTTTATCGGCTTTATGCAAGCTGGTGTAAACCGCATATCAATGGGTATTCAAAGTTTTCAAGAAAAGCACCTATCAATATTAGGGCGCATACACGATAGCGCTCAAGCTCATAAAGCCATAGAGTACGCAAAGGCTTTAGATTTACGCTCATTTAATACCGATTTAATGCACGGCTTGCCTCAGCAAAGTTTAGAAAATGCCATGCAAGATTTACAACAAGCGATTGATCATCAACCGCCACATTTATCTTGGTATCAACTTACCATTGAGCCTAACACTCTATTTTATTCAAAGCCGCCTGAATTGCCCGTTGACGATGTGTTGTGGGACATTCAACTAGCTGGTCATGCCTTGCTAAAGCAACATGGATATGAGCAATACGAAGTGTCTGCCTATGCAAAACCCGGTCAACAATGTCAGCACAATCTTAATTATTGGCGCTTTGGTGACTACTTGGGCATAGGTTGCGGCGCGCATGGCAAAATTACCCAAGCCAATAGCCAGCACATTATTAGAACCGTAAAAACCAAGCATCCCAAAGGCTACATGAACATGACCAAGGCGTATTTATATGAACGCAACACGGTGGCAGACGAAGACCTGTGCTTTGAGTTTTTCATGAATCGTTTTAGGTTGTTTGAAGCCTGCCCTCAACAAGACTTTGAAACCTTTACGGGCCGCAGCTTACAGGCGAGTGAAGTTGCCAGCTTACACAAACTTAGCGACCAAGGCTTATTGGATATCACGCCTCAACATTGGCAACTCACCGAGCAAGGCAAGCGTTATTTAAATACTGTGCTGGGTGAATTTGTATAGCAAAGCAAGCTTGTACCCACAGAGGTAACTACTCTAACAACGACTCACCGGGCAAACGTGTGCGTACCAAGCGCACAAACAAGCTGCGAGTTTTTAATTTGGTATTGTTGCTGCCATTTGAAAACGCAATGGCCCAAGCGCTATTTTCATCCAGCATTGATGGGCTAGAGGTCCAATAATCGTCAGGTGAGGTATTTGGGAAGATTGTGTCGTTGATAGACGGCCTTACACAAGCACGTTCAGTTAACACACTGAGCTCTTTTAAATTGGGTAAGCGCCAGTTTTTTGATTCATTAAAGGTATTGCTCAAGCTCGTTTCCAAAGCTTGCTGCCAGGTATGCGCTAAAGGTTCACCCACACAGCTTGCGCCGTCCCATGTTTGACCAATGCTGCAACGCATAAAAATAAGATTAGAATCAATATGCAAGGTCACGCCATTTCGCATTAGAACAAATTCAGCATCGTCGGCAGTAGTCGGGATCGCGGCAGGGCATGTTGCCTCAGCTTGTTCAGTTTGCGCATATGACACACTAAGTGCCGTTAATAATAAAAAGCCAGTTATTAATTTCATCGACCTGCCCTCACCAATATTACGCGCTGTTCACTCGTTTTCACTAAAATGCCATCGTTACCAGTATTCATATCAAAGGCCCATGCACTTTGTGCCAAATCATCGGTCACACCGTCGGCGCTACTTTGGTTGGTCCAATACCACAAAGGTTGGCTATTGTTGTTTCCCCAGTAGGGCAAAAACACCGTATCCACTAATGGTGGTGTGGTTTTGCCATAATGAATAATTGACTGTAGCTCGTTGGTACTAGGTAAGCGCCAATCAAAAAATCCGCACATGCCTACACTGTTAATTTCGGCCACATAATCTTGAGTATTGCATTGCATATTACTCACATTACAACTGCTACTGCTTTCGTTAAGCGAACCCTCAACATTGCCGTTTACATCGTCGGCAAACCATGTAAATTTTTGGTCGATGTATTCTATGTCGTTAGCATTAATGTTGTCTTTTACTTGCCACACCAAGCCTGTTACGTTATCGCGCACGCAATCAAAGGCAAAACTAGGGTTATCTACAGCGTCACCATTGCTGTCTATGCGCGTAAAGTCAAAACCTTGGTCGCCATCGCCCACTTTATTAACTTGTCCAGAAAGGGTTTGGCGATCGGCACCATATTCTGCATCTTGGCCAGCAAATTCAGCTTGATAGGTCGCTAACACGCTTTGTTCGTTTGCAAACTGGGTAATACCCGTATCGTTAATATAGCGGGTGGTGGGTGCATACACTGTTGTAGACATTTGCGCCGATGCGGTATTGCGAAAACTGTCTTCAATGCTCAATACATAGTTTACAGCGGTATCGGTTTGTACTACCGGCGTTGTGGCAAAAGTAATAAACGCTCCCGCATTGTTGATAGATGCCCCAGCATCATTACTCCATGTGGGCGTAAATGGTGCCGCATCGGCCGACAAACTTTGCGCAGTACCGCTTAACGTGACTATTTCGCCCGAAAACACGTCTCGGGCAGCTATCACAGCTACTTCAGGAATAGTGTCACTTTGCGGTAAAAGGTTAATTGATATATCGGCACTGGTGCTAGCATTTTCTTGATCGGTGACCGTTAATCTAAATATTGCTGATGCCAAGCTAGATAAA
>JBARZY010000118.1:0-1903 GCA_049650345.1 Glaciecola sp.
TATTTGCGTCGCGCACCTCGGCTGAAATACGACGTGACAAAACCGAGCAAACGCTCAAAGCCATGGCGTATCATGATTACCTGTCAAAACTGCCCAATCGCGCTGCCATGCTTGAAGAAATAAACCATAGTTACGAAAGCTGTCAAAAAAAGCAAGAAAATGCTCTACTGATGCTGCTCGACATTGATAACTTTGAGCATATTAACCGTAAATACGGCAACGACGTGGGCGATCAAGTGATACAACAAATCGGTCAACGTTTTATGTTGTATGCCACAGAATCGATGTTTATCGCTCGCAATAGCGGTGACAATTTTGCCATTTTATTGAAAAAAGCAGATAGCGAAACCATGTCGCTCGTATCGGTACATTGGGCGGCAATTCGTTCCATCATATCAGAGCCTTGTATTATAGGCAGACGTCAAATATCCGTAGCGTGCAGCATGGGTGCAGTATCATTCCCAGAGCAAATTGATAACAGGTTTGATGTTATCAGCTCGGCAGAACAGGCTCTGCGAGAAGCTAAGCTAAGAGGCCGTGACCAATTTTTTGTGTTTGATCCGCAAATGTTGGCTACCCGTGACTTACAGCGAGATATTGAGACAGATCTTATAAAAGCTGTACAAGAAAACGACCAATTATACGTAGTGTTTCAACCTAAAGTGACCGAGTTTGGTACCGTTGTAGGCGCTGAAACACTATTGCGATGGGAGCATCCTACTCGTGGTAATATTCCGCCATCAGACTTTATTCCCATTGCAGAAAAAAGCGGGTTAATTCATGAAATAGGAAAGTGGCTGGTTGTTGAGGTGTGTGCTCAGATGCAGCGCTGGCAGCAGCAGGGTAATATTTTGTATCCTATATCAATCAATGCGTCGTCATCGCAGTTTGACAACCCACTGTTTGTTGAGTTTTTATTGTTAACCATATCTGAATATGGCCTTGCCAATCCGCTCATTGAAATTGAGCTGACTGAATCAGGCGTACTTGCCGATACCGCCAACGCCATTGAAAACATTCAAATATTGCGAAATGCCGGCATATCAGTTTCGTTAGACGATTTCGGTACGGGCTACTCGTCGCTGTCGTACCTACACATTTTGCCCATTAATGTACTGAAAATAGACAAGTCGTTTATTGATAATATTCACGAGTCACAAAGTGCAGAGCTGGTACGTTCTATTCTAGCGTTGAGCGAGACCATGCATCTAAAAACCATTGCCGAAGGCACCGAAACCAAAGCGCAGGTTGATATATTGTCAAAAATGGGCTGCCATTACTTTCAAGGTTATCACTTTAGTAAGCCGCTATTACCCGACGATTATTTGGCCTTTTGCGATAAAGCGAATGGGTTTTAATGCTCGCGCTTTAGCCAACCACCAAAGTTCCAATAAACACCAAATAAGGCAGCAATGCCAAGGCCACTAACGCGCCTAAGTTTGCCAATAATAACCACCAGTTGAAGCCGTCATTTAGTTCAGTATTTGCAATCATGTTATGTTCCTTTTTTAAGTTATACATTCAACTGTGTGATTGCAAGCTGTGGGCCAGTTTTCGATTCAAACTAACCAATTGATTTTAAACAATAAAATATGAATTTATCTTTGCTGTTCAGATAAAATTCAATATTTTGAGACATTAGCGACACGGTTAGGACATATTTGTCGCAAGTGAAGATAAATATGTTTGCGGTGGTATGCTTTTTTTTTAACAACGGATGTAGATGAAGGAGGTCGTGGCCTTCGCCACGATGACGTGTAGGTAGATATAAACTTCGTAAAATGACGTGTGGATAGGAATCAACTTGGTCACACACTATTTGATGTCAGCTAGCTCACCGCTTTGCAGAAAGTTGTTCAATTGCTTTGTGTAGGGCCTTAAATCAAGTCCTTGCTGAGCTACC
>JBARZY010000119.1:0-21399 GCA_049650345.1 Glaciecola sp.
GGGTTGCTCTCCTAGTCAGTGCCTGAGTAAATTATCAAGCACTTACTATACCTGTTTGGATGCTAGCCACCTACCCTTTTAGCGGTAAATACAGCAGTTGATCTTTGCTTGCCGATAAAGCTTTGCGCACCTTTTCTATATTATCTTCGGTTACCTCTGGCACAAACACACTTACCTGAGTAGTGGATTGACTATTCACACCGGCGCCGTCCCTACATTGGCTGTCACTTTCTCCGCGCTGACTGCCTCGCATGTTGGTGCACTCGCTTAATTCATCGGGGGCATCATTTGTATCTACAAAGGGGGCCTCTTTAAAAATGATTCGCCCGCCGTAGTAGGTTTTACCTGCTTCTACCGTTAGTGGTGACATTTTACCTTTGAGCAAATCGTAACGTTGAGTGTCGTTATCTTTAGTGCAACTTACCTCGCCAAATTCGTATGTAGTATCGGGCAACGTCGCCGCTGCAAATGCGCCTGCACCAAACTGAATATATTGCTTATTGGCGCTTTGTGTAGACTGCAATTCAATAGCCAGTGATTCACAATTTAGGTTACTAGAAACTTGTAATATATACGTTGCAGTGACTGCTTGTGAGGTATTGGCAAAAGTAAATGAGGTAGCTCCTAGCAAAAGAGCGGTGGTCAGTAGTGAACGAGAGATGAACATATTATGGCATTCCTTGTTGTATAAACTTTAGCCTAAACCTAGCACGCAGCCCTTTGTACTACAAGTAGCAGGCTAACAGAAATGTGTAACAAATTGCACGGCTTTACTCCCAGCATACTTAGCACTATAGTAAGCACACTTTATTAGTAGGCGCGCAAGGGTTTGTGTAATTGCGTGCGATACTCATTTTCAGCCCCTTACATGAAGAAGCAACCATGCCTAAAGCAAGTGAAATTAAAAAGAACGCCGCCATTGAATTAAACGGCAATGTCTATTTTGTAAAAGACATTGCTAAACTAACCCCAAGTGGCCGTGCTGGTGCCAGCTTATACCGCATGCGCTTATATGATGTGGCAAGTGGTGCAAAAGCAGATGAAAGCTTCAAAGCCGACGAAATTATTAATACCGCTGAATTCAGCAAGAAAAAGGTTATGTTTTCTTATGTTGATGGCGAAGAATATGTATTTATGGACAACGAAGATTACACGCCTTATTCCCTCGACAAAGACACCATAAGCGAAGAGCTGTTATTTATTAATGAGGAAACCACTGGCTTGCAGGTATTGTTGGTTGACGAAAAACCCGTTGGTGTTGAGCTGCCGGCATCGGTCGATTTGGTGATTGCTGAAACCGATCCATCAATCAAAGGGGCTTCTGCTAGCGCTCGTACCAAACCGGCTATTTTAACCACCGGCTTAAAGGTGCAAGTACCCGAGTACATTGCCAGCGGTGAAAAAATCAAAATCAACACCGCTGAGGCAAAATTCACCAGTCGTGCGTAATTTGCCTAGTCAATAAGATTCATTTTTTTTAAATAGTATAGCCCTAAGCGTGTATAACGCTGGGGCATTATTCTGGCGATAAAATCAAATAGCTTGGCATCGCTTCCCACCAACACACGTGTTTTTTGTTTAGTAATGCCACGCAATACCTGTTGCGCAGCGCGCGATGGCGACAGCACCAACGCTTTGTTAAATTTCTTAATATCTTTTTCAAGCTCTTGTGGCGACTTAAAGTGTGTTGGCACTGCTGTATTAGCAATGTCGGTGCGCACACCGCCCGGATGAATGGTTAAAATATTCACATGGGGATAAAACGCTTGTGCTTCCATTCGCAACGATTCGGTATACCCACGAATAGCAAACTTTGATGCGCAATAAGCACTCTGATAGGCAATACCCACCAAGCCAAACAACGATGACACATTTGCTAAGCAGCCTTCAGGGCTATTTTTTAGCAAAGGCAAACACGCCTGCGTACCGTACACCATGCCATAAAAATTAACGTCCATAATGTTGCGTAATAGCGCATCGTTTACGCTTTCAGCAGTAACGGTTTGATGCGCAATACCCGCGTTGTTTATTACAATATCAAGATGTGAAGTGTGAGTAAGCACTTGCTTTACTGTATTTTCCCACTCTTGCTGTTGGTTTACTTTAAAGCAATAGGTATGCACATTCAGGGTGGTATTAGGATGATACGTTGCATGATTACTGCGACACAATTGCGCCGTTTCTTGCAGGCCATCATTGTTGGCGTCTGTTATGTATAAAGTACAGGTGTACTGCGAAAATGCTATAGCAAGGGCGCGGCCAATACCAGACGCGGCACCGGTAATTAAAATGTGCTTATTGTTAAACGTTTTCATACTTGCTCACTTGCGTATCGACTCATAAACATCATAACGGTTTGCTCTTTTGCTTGTAAGCGCGTTTCAGCGGTTGGTGCAGGGTCATCACATAACAACACCGGCCAAAACAAAATGCCTTTTAACAAATTACCTATTTGATCGGCGGCAAAATCGATATCATCTATGTGAAATTTACCATCGGCGCATGCCGCTCTCAGCCAACGCTGCAATGCTGTTTCTTGCCCTCTAATACGCTCCATTTGCATGCGCATTTTTTCGGTAGAATAAAAACAATGACCTATAGCTAAGCGGGCAACGGTGAAAAAATCTTCATCACACATCATGTTTATTTCAAGGTCAATAAGCGCGCCAAGTTGCTCAGCTATTGGCGTATCTGGCACATACTCAACAGACGCGCGTAACATAAACTGCTCCCACAATTCGTGCAACAAACTCATCACCAAGGTTTCTTTACTGTCGAAGTGATTGTATACCGTACGCTTCGAAACCTTGGCAGTTTCAGCAAGCTGGTCCATACTGGTTGCTTGTACGCCCTTTTCACGAAAGACTTGCATAGCCGCTTTTAGGATGTCTTCACGCTTTTGTTGGCTACGTGATTTTTTATTGTTGTTCATTAACGAACCTCCATAGGGCTATTTTTACACTGATCAGTTTACTTTACAAATTTAAACACTATACTACACTGTGTAGTGTACTTTTAACAAAAAACAAGCGAGAATCCACCACGTGAATAACAAAGTCATTGTTAACTTAGTTTCCTTATTCGTTGCCGCCTTATTGCTATCGGCTTGTAGCGAGCCCGCAACAGACAATAAAGCCGATTCAGCCAACCCTATTTTGGTAAAGATGACGCCTGTGCGCGCTGTAGAAAACGAGCAACATTTTGAGTTTCCTGCCGAAGTGTCTGCAGTGAAGACCGTAGATATACGCTTTGAAGTAACAGGTAGATTGATTACTGAAAACTTAACTGCGGGCGATGAAGTGCTTAAAGGTGAGGTGCTTGCAAGGCTTGACCCAGAACCTTTTCAGCGCAAAGTAAAAGAACAGCAAACTCGACTTAACCAAGCACAAAAAGAATTACAACGCGTACGCACTCTTATTGAAAAGAAGCTTGCCCCGCAATCAACGCTTGATGACGCAGAAACCGCCTTTGAATTAGCCCAAATTGCAGTCAATAATGCCGAACAAGATCTTGCGTATACTCAAGTAGTTGCGCCGTTTAATGGCCAAATAGTGCACCGAGCAGTAGACAACAATAGTTACGTACAAGCCGGTGAGGTTATCGCAAGTATTCAGGACCGTTCGCAAGTGTATTTTAACATTCAGGTACCTGAGCGTTTGTTCACCTTATATGCCAGCCGCAACGATGCAAAAGCAGAGGCCTCAATACTCGCGCGTCCAACTGAATGGGTTGATGTAGAGTATGTAGAGCACAGCCCTCAACCTGATCGCGTTACACAAACCTACAAAGTGGTATTTAGCAAGCCCGCACAACAAGAAATGCCGGTAACGCCAGGTGCTCGTGCCAAAATACGTGTTCATATTAATCAACCCAATGAAAGTAAGCTGTTAGTGGTGCCTTACACGGCATTGCTTGCCAGCGGTAACGATTTTTTTGTGTGGCGCTACAACCCTGCAAGCGAGGCGGTAAACAAAGTCGCCGTTAATGTGGTGAACGTGCAAGGCGACTATGCCGGCATAAGCGGTGACTTAGCAGTGGGCGATAAAGTGGTATCAGCAGGCGTCAATAAAATGCGCGATGGCATTGCCGTAACTGAATACACCGCGGAGTAAAGATGATGGATATTGCGAAGTATTCTATACGCTTTCCAACCAATATATGGCTAATGGTGAGTATTTTCCTAATTGGTGGCTTTGTTGCACTGACTAATATTGGCAGGCTTGAAGACCCTAATTTTACTATTAAGCAAGTAAAAGTGATTACCTCGTTTCCCGGTGCCAGTGCACAGCAAGTAGAAAATGAAGTAACCGAACTACTTGAAACCACCATTCAACAAATGTCGCAGTTGCACAAGCTTACGTCTGTCTCTAGTCCAGGTACGTCGGATATTACCGTTGAAGTGCGCCCAAATTTTGATGGCCATGAACTGCCCCAAATTTGGGATGAGTTGCGCAAACGCTTGCGTGACGTGCAAGGGCAATTACCACCAGGCGCTGCAGACCCCGTAGTATACGATGATTTTGGTGAAGTATTTGGCCTGTACTATGCACTTACCGCGCCCGATTTTAGCGCAACTGAACTACGCCATTTTGCTAAACAAATTAGGCGTGAATTATTGGTCGTTGAAGGGGTGGCTAAGGTACAAGTAAGCGGTATTTTACAAGAACAAATTAGCGTATATATTGATTCGAACCGTATTGCCGGCTTAGGCTTAAGCTTTCCGCAAATATCACAGTTGTTAACCGAAAACTTAGTGCCCTTTAATGGAGGCAGAGTGCAACTAAACGGCAAAAAGATGCGCGTGCTAGTTGATAAACCCTCTAACCAAGTACAAGCCATCGAAAATCTTACCCTTATTGTACCTGGCACGAATCAGTCAATTAAAGTCAAAGACATAGCCACATTAAAAGTGGAGCCTGCCGACATTCAAACAAACTACATACGTCATCAGGGCAATGAAGCCATAGCGGTTGCCGTTTCTGCGCAAGACGGCGTAAACATAGTAGATGCGGGCAATAAAGTGCGGGCAAAAATTGAATTAATACTCAGCCAACTGCCCGCAGGTATTAGCCTTGACGCCATATACGATCAAGCAAAAATAGTAGACGAATCGGTAGACGGTTTTATTCTTAACTTAGTGATGTCGGTCACCGTGGTGGCGCTCACCCTGTGGGTATTCATGGGCTGGCGTTCGGCCCTTGTGGTTGGCACAACTCTAGTGATTACGGTAATGGGTACGGTGCTAATAATGTGGTTAATTGACTTGCGTTTACAGCGTATATCATTGGGCGCCATGGTAATCGCAATGGGGATGCTAGTTGATAACGCCATTGTGGTGGCCGAAGGCATGATGATGCAAATGAAACAAGGCAACAAACCACAACCTGCTGCTAGCTTCATTGTTAAACGCACACAGTGGCCCTTGCTCGGCGCTACCGTTATTGGTATTGCTGCGTTCTCAGGCATTGGTTTGTCAGACGATGCCACCGGCGAGTTTTTGTATTCGTTGTTTGCCGTCGTGCTTATTTCACTCATGCTAAGCTGGGTAATGGCCATCACTTTTGTGCCGGCATTGGGCAAAATGGTTTTCAAAATGGGCGACGCCTCAACCGCCTCAACTGAAGTATCAGGCTTTCAAGCTAGGTTTATTAGCATACTGCGCGGTGTGCTTAAATTTAGATGGTTAACGGTGGCAGGCTTGCTGGTGGTAACGGTTGTTGCCTTCATAGGGTTTGGCTCGGTAAAACAAGGATTTTTCCCACCATCTAACGCGCCACTATTCTATATTCATTATTGGGGCCCCCAAAACGTTGATATACGAAACACCGAAAGCATCATGCAAGATGTTGAAAAAGTAGTGTTAGCACAATCAGGGGTTACCGCAGTCACCAGCTTTATAGGCCGCGGCGCGGACCGATTTACCCTTACTTTTGGGCCCGAACCTTCAAACGAAAACTACGCCATGATGCTAGTGCGTACCGAAAACAAAGGGTTAATTGATGAGCTTATTAGCAAGGTTAAACCTGAGCTTATCGCAGTTAACCCCGATGCCGAGTTTTATTTACAGCGTGTACAGTTTGGCCCAGGCGGCGGAGCAAAACTCGGGATCCGTTTCTCAGGACCTAACGCAGAAGTGTTACGCGAACTGGCGGAAAACGCCAAAGCAATACTGCAAAGCGATGGTAAAATACAAGATATACGCCACGATTGGCGTGAGCTAGGCTTTAGTTTAAATACCCAGTACGACGAGATTAATGCCGGTATTGCGGGTGTAAGCAGGGCTGACTTTAGAGACACTATCGAATATGCCAGTACCGGTTTACAGCTAGGCAAACTGTATGACGAAGACTACGCTTATCCTATTCGCGCAAAAATGGCCGACCAAAATAGCGACCCACTTGAGGCGATAAAAAACAGCCAAGTGTGGAGTTCGCAACAAAATTTGTATGTGCCGTTTATGCAAATATCAAAAGGCGTAACCTTAGGCACAGAAGAGCTGCAAATCCATAGGCGCAATCGCGTACCCACCATTACCATTTGGGCCGAACCCGGTGCCGATGAAACAGCTACCGACGCCCTCGCCAGAATATGGCAACCAATAAATGATATGCCGCTACCTGCCGGCTATAAATTGGAATGGGGAGGCGAGTACGAAAATGCAGGAGACGCTCAAAAAGCACTTGGTAAAGGCTTGCCAGCAGGTTTCTTGGTGATGTTTATTATTTCGGTGTTACTATTTGGTCGCGCCAGACAACCGCTAATTATATGGGTAATAGTGCCCATGGCAGTGGTAGGCGTAGTGGCGGGCTTGTTAATAACCGACATGCCATTTGGTTTTATGTCGTTACTTGGCTTTTTGAGTTTGTTCGGTATGTTAATCAAAAATACGATTGTACTGCTTGAAGAAATTGACCTACAAATTGAAGAAGATAAACCCATAAAAGATGCCATTTTAGATGCTTCTGCTAGCCGTTTACGGCCTGTTACATTAGCAGCGGTCACTACTATTTTAGGCATGGCACCGCTTCTGTCAGACGCATTCTTCGCCGATATGGCAGTGACTATTATGGGCGGGCTTACGTTTGCTACTGTACTTACGTTAATAGCCGTACCCGTGCTATACAGTTTGCTGTTTAACGTTTCTTTTAGAGACAAATAAGCACAAGGGGCTTTATGTTACCGGCGCAAACCCGTAACATAAAGCCATTAGACTAGTTAAATGGATTTACTAGTGCTGCACCACCACTAGCATAGCTAACATAAAGTCTTTACCACCATTAAGGGAATAATATGAGTAAAGAAATACTGGGTATTCAGTTAGCCAATGAAATACAAGATATTACTATTGAGCTTAAAGCAGACCAATCAAGCGATACAGCCAGGCTACTGCTTGAAAAAATGCACGCACTAAATGCAATACACCCTAATACCTTTTCGTTAGAGCGGCTCATGCAAATAGAGAACCTAATTGAAGCCTTGCGAGTGGTGAAGCATTAGCTTGAAAATAAGCTTGTGTAAGCACCTACTACCTACCCGACAATTGCGCATGCAGTGCATTTTTATACGCTTCAAATCCAGGAATAATAGACACCACCAATGTAGCTAATACAACAAATCCGCTTATAGTTAATAGCGCTGGCGAAAACACGCTGCTGCTTAAAAACAAGCCAAATTCAGAGGCCAACCAGCCTTCAAGGCCGAGTAAAACAGCGTGCATCAATAGCAGCGACACGCCTATTGAAAGTAACACTAAAATTAGCGCTTCGAACAATATGAGCAAAAATATAGTTGAAGGGCCGGCCCCTAATACGCGCAGAACCGCAATTTCTGGGGTTCGTTCGTTCATTGATGCCAATAACATGGTTGATAAACCAAACAGCGATGACACTAAAACCAAAATGGCGATCACTCGCAGCAAGTTCTCAACATTCGACATTAAGGTCCACAACTCAGCAATGGCTACGCCCGGCAACACGGCCATTAGCCTGTCGTCTTCATAATTATTAATGTTGCGCTGCAAGCCAAAAGTGGCAAACTTACTCTTTAAACCCACCATTACGGCGGTAAGGTTATCGGGTTGCGGTATTTCGGCATTTGGGTCATCTACGAGTTGTTGCAACGCGCGTGGCGACAAATGAATAGCCTCAATGGCAGGTAAACTTACATGCACCGTTTTATCAATGGGCGTGCCGGTAGGTGTCAATACACCACTAATTGTGAAGGGTGCTTGGTCGTGATGCTTAAAACTAGTTGAGCCAATACCATGAGCAATAACAATATTATCGCCTACCTTGTAATTGAGTGCTTTTGCAACGTCGGCACCTATTACGGTTTCAAATAGCCCGTTGAATGCCTGTCCCGTACTAAATTGTATCGCTTGTTTATTGCCATATCGATAATGGGCAAAATACGCGTCGTTAGTGCCCATTACCCGAAAACCGCGGTGCGAATCGCCTAATGAAATGGGTATTGCCCAATCAACTAAATCGTTATCGCGCAGCATGTTGTAACTTGAAATATCGATATTGTTAGTGGGGTTTCCCATTCTAAACACCGAATACAACAACAAATTTAGCTGCCCTGTTGGCGCACCTACAATTAAATCTACCCCTGAAATAGTGCGGTTAAAGCTTTCTTTGGCTTGCAAGCGAATATGTTCAACACTTAACAACACCATAATACTAATGGTGAGCGACATAAAAGTGAGTAAAACGGTTTTTTTACGACTTAACAGGCTAAACCATGCGACCGACAGAAGTGTGTTCATAATACCCCTTCATTTTGTGCTACTTGGTTTGCATCATTGGTGTGCTTAACCGACGCCCTATTAAGCGTGGCTAAATCAACCGAGCGGTCAAAGTATTTGCTTAGCGCTTTATCGTGGCTAACAAAAATAATACTCGTATTGGTGGTTTTGCATATTTGCATCA
Organism: Glaciecola sp.; assembly: GCA_049650345.1. Taxonomy (GTDB): domain Bacteria; phylum Pseudomonadota; class Gammaproteobacteria; order Enterobacterales; family Alteromonadaceae; genus Glaciecola. The sequence goes on from JBARZY010000119.1 coordinate 8,931, forward strand.
ACAGTTGCATAAAGTTATCTCTGGCCGAGGCGTCTAATGCAGAAGTAGGTTCGTCAACTAACAATAATTGAGGTTGGTTTATGAGTGCACGCGCAATTGCTACGCGCTGCTGTTGCCCCACACTAAGCTGATTTACCTGCTTTTGTAACACGTTGCCGGGTAAACCTAGGCTATCAATTAATGATGATGCACGCTGAATGGTATCGCGGTTGTTAGCCTTGGCAAAAAACGCCGCTAACTGAATATTCTTAAGCACGGTTAAATAAGGAATAAGATTGAAGGTTTGAAAAACTACCCCTATGTGCTGCGCTCTGAATGCATCGCGCTTAGCATTAGACAAGCTGGCAATGTCTTTATTAAACACGTTAATTTGCCCAGTTGACGGTACCAAAATGCCGCTCAGTAAATTGAGTAAGGTGGTTTTACCCGAGCCAGAATCACCATGAAGAAAGATGCGCTCGCCTTGCATTACTAGCCAATGTTCTATAGACAGCACCTTAGTGCTGGCGCCATCTTTGCGCTTCTTTTGCTTGTAAGCATATTCAACATCTTTGATTTCAATCGCCGAGCCGGACATCATTTACACCCCAGATCATTTTAATATGGTTTATTTGTTGTATAGTTGGGTTATGTTATATCATTTTTTAATAGCTTTGCTATATTAAAGTTATCCAATATAAGCTTAGTTTAACAAGCCAAAAACGCAGTACTTACGTAATTAATAGAACTATGACCAATAAAATTCAAACAGCGCTTTTTTATACTCTGCTTTATGTGATTTTGCTCACCGCTAGCGCACTGAACGGCAATCGAGTACATGCCGAACAAGCCTACGTAAATATTGAATGGATACAACTAATGCCCGCCGAAGATTTAGAGGCGCTGCTGAATCCACCTGAGTTTATTAGCAGTATAGAAGACGGTGCAGCGCAAGATAGCATCGACACTTTAAATGAGTTGAGTGAAGGTAACGAAACCGCAGCCCGCTTTAATGAGGCGTTAAAATCAAGTAAGGTAGTTGACGCATTTAACAATCAAAATGTTCGCTTACCGGGTTTTGTTGTGCCCATTGAGTCAGACGAAAACCAAAAAATTACGAGTTTTTTTATTGTGCCGTATTTTGGTGCGTGTTTGCATTTACCGCCACCACCGCCTAATCAAATTATATATGTAGAAACAGATGAAGGCATTGAACTTGATGTACTTTACGATCCATTGTTGTTTGAGGGCACTATTGTAATAAAGCGGACTCAAAACGCCTTAGGCACGTCGGCATATACATTGCGCTTAGACAGCGCCGAACCTTATCAGGGGTAAACAATGAAACAACTATTAGTCAACGTTAGTAGAAGTATGGTTCTAGGCTCGGTGCTTGTTGCTGCTCCCTTTTCAGCACTAGCATGTGATTATCACGATCAACCATCGTTTGGCGCATTTGGAAGCATGGGCGGTTTTAGTGGAAACCACCCCTTAATGCAGCGACATTTATCAGCATCAAAAGCGCCCAAAATGCGTATTTCCCATGACAGCGTGGTACAAAGTAAACTGGCTGAAACAGACAGCGTTGATATTACCTACTACATCCCTGCAACTTACAAGAATGCATCACTGCGTTTTACGCACAGTGATGGCGTAGAAATAGATAACAACACTGAAATTCAAATTGACGAGCTGAAAGGCACGTACACGCTTAATTATGTGGCTCGAGAAGCTGGTAAACAGCATATATTGATTTGGGCAGACGCCACTCAACAAAAACTACCGATGTCGGTTATTCAGCGTATCGATATACAGGTTCAGTAGCCAATTTGGTGCCCACAACATACAAAATGGGCTTAATAAACGAGATCCAAGGTTAACAATAACCTCACTTCGCCTGAGTTTAACATAGGCGAACGGTGAACCAAGCCAGCGCCCTCGTTTCCTTCCCATGTTTCACCTTTTAGTAATGCGACATCGCCGCAGGCCAAATGCTGAATTTGGTTGGTATGTGTAAACAAGCCTGAGGCATGATCGGGCTTTCCTTCGCTACCATGCCCTAGTTTGCTTCTATCAACGCTATCATGCGCTAACCATTGTGTACCGGGCCCACAAAAAGACGTTACTAGTCTGCAAGGGACTTTGTCAACATGAAAGCGTGGGCACATTGCGCTATTTAAGGTTGATAGCCGCAGACCTGCTTTTGGCGTATCAAATAACACACAAAACATATCAATTGTTTGCGCTAAATATTTGCGAAGTTCTGCACCATACGGTCTGTCTGAAGCTATGCCTGCAATATCTTGCTCGATAGTGCTGGCCGATATTTGCAGACTTACATTGTGTATAGGGTGCTGCTGAATATCCCAACTAAGCGCGTTAAGAAAATCATCAGGCAACTGTCGCTGCCAAATCGCTATGTTACAGTCAGGCTGATAAATATCAGCAAGCACTTCGGGTGAAGACGACTGGCTAGGAAAGTAATCATGTACGACTGTATGTTGCTGTGCTGCTGCGCTCATTTGTTGCCTCCTGTATACACAAAAATAGTGCTATTCGGTCCAAGCTGGGAATGGGTCGGGTAATGTTTTCCATGCAGCCTGGCCCTTCACTAAATCATCATCGGTCAATAGGCATGCATCTAGCGCTTTCATTATTTCGTTTTGCTGCAAGTTTTGACCAATAAACACAAGCTCTTGTCGCATATCACCAAATGGTTCTTCCCATTGCTGCTTAATTGACTCAAGATACTCTGGCTCGGTGGGCCACTGTTCTTTTGGCACTGCCATCCAAAACATACCGCCATAGCCATGATGTGCAATACCGCCGGCTTGATTCCATTGACCCGCAAATTGAGGACGCGTAGCCAACCAAAAGTAGCCTTTTGAACGCAACAATTTGCCAAAACCACTACTGTTATGTAAAAAATCGTGAAATTTACTGGGATAAAAGGGTCGACGCGCGGTGTAAGTAAAACTGCTGATGCCGTATTCTTCTGTTTCGGGCACATGCTCACCACGCATTTCTTTTAACCAACCCGGTGCAAGTTGCGCTTTTTCGAAATCAAACAATTGCGTACCTAAAATAGCACTGCTGTCGATATTACCCTGACTAATGGGCACAATTTTAGCGCTGGTGTTTAAGGTTTTTAAAATTGCAGTCAGGCGCTCAATATCAGCGTTATCAACCAAATCTGTTTTACTAATTAAAATAACATCAGCAAACTCAACTTGGTCTATGAGCAAGTCGGCAACGGTACGTTCATCTTCCTCGCCTAACGATTCGCCAGTTTCTTGTAAGTACTTAGCTTGGTCGAAATCTTTCACAAAATTTACCGCGTCTACTACCGTTACCATGGTATCTAAATCGGCTACATCTCCCAGCGACACCCCGTTTTCATCAGCAAAGGTAAACGTTTCAGCTACCGGCAGAGGCTCTGAAATACCGGTAGATTCAATCAGTAAATAATCAAATTTTCCCGAGCTGGCCAAGCGACCGACTTCCAGTAGTAAATCTTCACGCAAGGTGCAGCATATGCAGCCATTACTCATTTCTACTAGCTTTTCTTGACTATGATTAAGTGACACGTCGTTTTTCACAATTGACGCGTCAATGTTAATTTCACTCATATCATTTACGATAACGGCAACTTTTTTGCCCTCTCTATTGTTAAGCACATGACTTAACACAGTGGTTTTTCCTGCGCCTAAAAAGCCCGATAACACGGTTACCGGTAATTTCTTTTGTGCCCCTGATGCAGGCTGGTTTGTATTTGTTGAACTGTCGAGCATGTTGGTTGTTATCTCCAAGATGTTGTAACTTGTTAGCCAATAAACGCTTTACTGTTATTGGCCGTATTTTTGCTGTTTCCACTAAGGTGTTTCAGTGCCATTCTAAAATTGAGGTTGCGCAAATGAGCGAGGGTAATTAATACCGAGCCCAACAGCGTTAAGCCGACTTCCCCGAATTCCCCTAACATACTGTGCCCTAATACTGCGGCTGCAATTAGCGCCAACATGCCTAACGCACTAATCACAAACACGCTCACTCGGCGATGATGAAAATACCCCAATATAATCGCAAACAAGCTAATAGGAATAACCGCAAACAGTAACCATGTATGGAAGATTTCATGGTCAAATGCCAGCAGGCCCGAAATAGACGGCAATGCCAGTAAAACGATAGGGGTCGCAATACAATGAACAACACACAGCATCGATAAACCTATAGCGGTTTTGTCACTCATGCTTAAAAATTTACTCACACTTTTCTCCTGTGCTTATTTTGCTTTCGTCACAACACGGCTTGTACGGTTAGTTAAAACTCAAAGTAGACGTGTTGGCATGCAATACCGACGCCCCTTGACCTTGTTGTGTGATCCATTGTGCTTCAATGGCATGTAGCGATGGTGCAAGTGCAAATAAACCAATATTGAATGTGGGTTCGGTTTGTGAACAATTCACAATATATGTAAAACGAATATCTATGTGTGATTGTTGATGAGTATCAAGGTCTTGCTCATGCTGTTGTGATCCATGCTTGTCAGAATGGGTGTGTGCATGCTCATTCTTAACATGTGAATTTTTGGAAGGCATACCCAACTCAGAGTCCAAGACATGGTCGGTATTGATTACCTTACACGCACTTGGAACGGTTAAAATTTGAGTATGACGTTCTACTTTGTCAATAAATATTCGTGCTTGCTGCTGCTCATTTATATCGCTGGGTTTATGCTCAAACCCTAGTAAATCGGCTCCAGGCAATATAAATTCAAATCGCCAGTTATTGCCGTCTTGAGCAATTAATAGCTGGCCTTTTCCATGCTCATGAGGAGCAGCGCTTACCGCCAAAGAAACTAACACACTTGCTAACACCACTAGTCCAATTTTGCTCAACATACATGCCCCTCTTTTGCATAGTGATTGAAAATAGAAGAAACAAGTTTCACCTTGTAATAATGATACAATATAACATATCATGGAAATATAAAAGTACTTGTGAAATTTGTTGGTTTATACTGATACGTAACAATATCGTGCTACACGTTTGGAAAATACTATGACTTCAAGACGACAGTTTAATAAAGGCTTACTTGCGTTTGCGTTAACCGGTTTAGCCACGCATTTACATGCAGCAAAAGCCATTACGCTTAATGCATTTATGGGAAATGAACGCGCATACGGGCCACTTATCCCTGATCCCAAAGGCATATTAGATTTACCCAAAGGCTTCAATTACACCATTATTTCGTCGTTAAATGACAAAATGGACGATGACTTAGGCGTACCCGATCGCGCAGATGGGATGGGTTGTATAGCGATAGACAACGAGCGTGTGGTATTGGTGCGTAATCATGAAATCGCTCCCCCAAATGAATTGTTCAACACCACAAATACGCCCTCTCAACAAGACACCGCCCTCGCGCAGCAAGCATTTGACAGCAGCGCTACAGGCTTTCCCCTGCCCGGTGGTACCAGCAACATTGTGTACAACCTACGTTCAAAAAATGTAGAGAAGCAGTTTATGTCGCTAATTGGTACCATTCGTAACTGTTCAGGCGGCACAACCCCTTGGGGTTCGTGGTTAACGTGCGAAGAGTCAGTTGCAGCCGCGTCGGAACATATTGGTCAAAACCATGGGTATGTATTTGAAGTACCGGCGACCACTACAGGCTTAGTTGAGCCCGTAGCACTTAAAGATATGGGCCGATTTAATCATGAAGCCGTCTGTGTTGACCCCGCCACCGGCATTGTGTACTTAACCGAAGATCGCAACGACAGTTTGTTTTATCGCTTCATTCCCAATCAAGCGGGCAAATTGGCCAAAGGCGGTAAGCTTCAAGCACTGTGCGTAGAGGGCGAAAACAAATTTGATAGCCGAAATTGGGAGAGCACACACATTACACTTAATAACGAGCTAGCGTGTAAGTGGATAGATTTAGATGACGTAGAAAGCCCCAATGACGACCTGCGAACCCGCGGTCATGCCCAAGGTGCAGCCTTGTTTGCACGTGGCGAGGGCATTTATTTTGAAAATGGCGAAATGTACTTTTGCTGCACCAGCGGCGGCGCAAAAAAGCTTGGCCAAATTATGCGCTACCGCCCTTCGCCCTTTGAAGGAAGCGAACAAGAGTCGCAACAACGCGGCACCTTGAGTTTGTTTTTAGAAAGCACTAGCAAAGCCTCGTTTAACTTTGGCGACAATTTATGTGTGGCGCCCAATGGCCATTTAATTGTTTGCGAAGACCAATACTCAGATGTGGTAAACAACAAGCTTAAAGGTGTTACGCCTAACGGCGATATTTATGATTTTGCTAAAGTACGCTGGCAAACAGAGCCTGCGGGTGTGTGTTTCTCGCCAAATGGCGATACGCTGTTTGTTAACCTATACTCGCCCACCGCTACTTTGGCTATACAGGGTCCGTGGCATAGGTTTACCGCTTAAGGTGGGAAGTGCTTATTGATGAATTTGGCAAAATTTGGCGTCGGATATTGCATGTGTACACACCTGTTGGTGAAGGCTTGGCCCTTATTTTAGGAGGCGCAATAGCCCTACTGGTAAGAAGCTTAGCAATTACTCAAAATTTGAGTATGCCCGCACACAAAGGGTTACAATAAGTCCATAATCTAGCGTTGAGCATTTACACTATAACGAGTTTGTAACAATGGCTTACAAACTAGTCACTAAACTGCTAGCTCCTATTTTGGTTTACACGTACATTGGTAATTATCAATATTGTTGCCAATTTTGTATCGCACAACGGCAAACAACCATGCTAAAAATACGGCGTAATAGGAGTTAACATGACCAAGTGGAAAAAAATCGCGCTGAAGGCGCTGTTGGCAGTTACGCTCACGACTACAAGCATATATATATTCGCACCTTGGGAATATGCCTTATACTATTTTAAAGCGCTGCCTAACTCGGTACAGGCACAAGTAACAGAAGCTAGCGAAAACGGCATTGACGGCGTTCTTGTGTATGTGCAAAAAGGCGATGGGCCTGGCACCACTTACACCAGTGGTTGGCACAACAAAGCGCTGAATATTCCGGCTCACAAAGATGCGTTGTTTAAAATAGCCAGTATTGCCAAGTTATATGAAGCCGTGGCCATTGCCAAAATGGTAGATGCTAAGTTACTGAGTTTAGACAATACCTTAGCCGACTATTTACCAGAGCTGGCGACTCGTATTGAGCATGCAAACAAAATCACCCTGCGCACCATGGTGAACCATACCAGTGGGATACCTAACTATAGCGATCAAGAAGGCTTTGATTGGAGCGAAAATATTCCTAATGTGCTCGACTTAGTGCTTGATAAACCGGCTAATTTTGTACCCGGCGAAGATTACGCCTACTCCAACACCAACTACCTATTACTGAATACCATAATGCGCCGTGTATTGGGTTACCCGCATACCGAATACATAAGAAACGAAGTACTTGTTCCCCTTGGCTTAAGCAATACATACTTTTCAGTAAATGACATAGAGCCAAGTAAAATAATGAGCGGCTACCATGTGGGGCACGAGACCGACTGGAAACACCTTGAGCAAGGTTTTGTGGCAAGTGCTGAAGACGTGGGCATCTTTATTCGCGCCTTAAACGACGGCAGCCTGTTTAACGGTAACGAAAAAGCCATATACGATACCATTTATGTATATGAACATACTGGCTGGGTATTGGGGTACTCGAGCATTGCGCGCTACCATAAAGATATAGACACTGTGGTGATTCAATTTACCAGCACCACCGGCGACGATAGAGTCATGCTAACCAGTATTATATACGAGCGCATTATGCGTATTTTGCGCGGTGACTAAGGCGTGTGTTGCGCGGTAGATAAGCTTTTCAAGAGTGATTGCAACTAGCGCATCTGATATAGTGTTTACCGTGCCGATACACTTCAACACACTGAGAAATAAGCCATGAGCCGAAAGAAAACGGTAATAAACAAACTGCTTAAAAAAGCCAGAAAAGCAAATAAGAACAAGCAAAATGCGCATAAGCCGCGATATGTTGCTAAAGCCGATAGAGAACTAATCGACGAACAAGCAACTATACAACCGGCATCTGCCCAACAAGAAAGTTAAGTATTTTCTAACGGTAAGGTAGCAAACCCTATGGTGTTTTTACCCTTATGCTTGGCGCTATACAAGGCTTCGTCAGCAGAAGACAACATAGTATTAGCAACATCTGACACGCATAAATGCTCAGCCGTGATAGTGACAATACCAAACGAGCACGACGCATAAAATTGATGCGCTCCACTCACAAACAGATGCTCTGCAATATTTTTCCGAATACGCTCAATCATAATATCCGCATTGTTGGTAGGCTGTGTTTCTGCCAACAAAATAACAAACTCGTCTCCACCCAATCTAGCAACGCAATCAAGATGTCTTATGTTGTTCTTGATAATTTGGGTAATTTGTTTTAGCAGTTCGTCACCGCTACTGTGCCCGTACTGATCGTTAATACTTTTAAAATTATCTACATCAAAGACACAAATAGACAACACCGCTATTTCTTTGCGTTTCATTAAATTTAAGGTTTCTGCTAGATGAATTTCTAAGTAACTACGTGAATATGCTTGGGTTAAATGGTCAAACTTTAGTTGGTCATTTAACTCACGTTTTTCAAGGTATAGCTGGTCAATATGCAGTACAAGCACCCAAGCAATACTTGAGGTTACCAAAAATGAGCCTATCCATGTTAAAGGAGGAAGATCAATTGCTTGCACGCCAGTAAGGGTGTCACTCACACCCGTAATTAGCCACACAATGTTGACAAATAATAGTAACTTCACAACGTTCGTTCTTTCACCTTGATTTTTATCACGTTGATGCATTATTGGTAAGGACTACCTGCTATCAATTGGACACTGCTGTAGCTGTTTGTAGCCCTGAAGATATCCCTATTTCCTCATGTCCATGAAATAAGGTATTTATGGACATTAATTTGACTATATTTGTCCATAAAATTATTTCAACAAGTTTATACTTGAACTATAGTCTACTTCTAGTGGGCGTGCTTGCAATCTACTTAATATGTGACTCGATATTAGTTAACTTACGCGCAATAAGCTTAATTTAGAGTTGAAAATGTATTTCTAATTTAAGAAGCTCGTACCTAAATCTTATGGCACATACCGCTGACTTTTGTAATTCCATGCAACCTTGCCACGCTGCACTGCAACCGAATAAATACGGTGATTTTAGAGTGATTAACAGTAACTTTCAGTAGTATGAATTAAACACTTTAAAATTCCATCTTTTACTAGCTAGGGAAGTTAATTAAAATTTTTTTAGTGGTGTAGTATATGCAACGAAAGTACAAATGAAATTTTTGCGTTACAATTAACAAAAAAGAGTCAGTTCAGTATAAAATTTGTTGGGGATTAATATAATAATACAAGGACTTGTCGTGACAGAAGAAAAGGTTGCAATGAGTAGAAATCTAGCGCTACTCGATGAAAATACATTTACAAAGGACTACGTCGTACCGCTTTTTGAATCTATGGGGTATACAAAATCTGAATTCAATGGAGGTACTTACGAATTCGGTAAAGATGCCATTATGGTAAAAGAAATCCCGCCAGATACAAATTTTGTAGTTCTTATTCAAAGCAAGCGAAAATCAGGTTTCTCTTCAAAGAATGCTATTAACGAGTTAATAGTGCAAGTTAGCCAATGTATTAACGACGGCGTTTTTCTTACTGAAAATACAAGAGTCAAAGCCGATCAAGTCTATATTGCAAGTCCTGACAAATTGCCCAATAGAGCTATTGAAAAAGTGTTCCGAGCTCTTCCTAATGATACAAAAACTAAGATCCTAGACGGTCCGGCTGTTGTTTCCTTGGTGTGTAAATATTCAGATATTTTGAAGAAAAAGCTGTTGAATAATAATGATTATCTAACCTTCTCGGCAAAATTAGCAGACTCAAATAAAGAATTATTGACTGCAATAAAAGCAAAAAAAATAGTTGATATAAACCAAATTTACTCAGATTTAAGTTTTTTCATCGGAGACATTGAGAGTCAGTCAATACTTAAGTCGCCGATAAGTGCGCCTGCATCAATTGTCACAATTGCTCTAGATGAATGGAACTCGCTAAAACCTATTACAGACAAACTTTTTGAACTTTATAAGCTCAAAATATTCTCGGACGAAAATACGACAATAGACAATAAATTTAAAAAATTAATTAGCAGAATACTTTGACAATTTAAGAACTGAATATGTAAACGGTATCAATGAGATAAGTAAAGAGAACTCGCCAGTAAAAATACAGAAATTTCTGCTGAAGACTCAACAAATATTAGAAATCATTAACTTTATAAGCTCTAATAAGAGGCTTTTGCGCAAAGTGCTAAATGTTTCAAAAGAGGAGTACAAACCTGCACGCTTAACTTTTTCGCCTTTCACTATACTAGATTCAGGTTTAGATATTAGTGTTTATGGACAAGCAGGCGCGGGCAAGACGACTACCCTAAATCAATATGCGGCTTACTTAATTTCAAAAAAAATCAAGAACGTACTGTATATCAGATTAAACACATTGGTAGACAGCTACGAAAAAAGAAGGATTGGTGAATTTGAAAAGTCGTTAAATCTTGTTAAGTGGGCAATTTTAGTTAGCAAGTCAATCGACATAACAAAAGATGCCGTGATAGACCTAAATAAATTTCTTATTTCATGCACTGTCTTAATCGTTGATGGTCTTGATGAAGTATACAGCACGATGCCAAAAATTATCGAAAGTCTGAACGAGTTTAAAAAGTTATATCCAGATATACAAATAATCACTTCTAGTAGAGATTGTGTGAGCTATTTAGATGAAATCAAGTTTTTAGGGATAACATTACTCCCCTTCACACCAAACCAATTGGATTCTTTTGTAAAATCGTATTTTGACGATGCCGCACTTTCCAAACGATTGTGCAAGAAGATCAAGTCAAAAGAGCTATACGATGTCATTTCAAACCCTTTGTTGGCGACGGTAGCTTGTGAATTAGTAAAACAAGGAATAGATAGCTTCTCTAACGAAAATGAAATTTATGACTGTCGCAAAAAGCTGCTCTTAGGCGCTTATGACAGTGTGAAAAATGTCAATCGAACTATTCACACTTACGAGCAACTTGGTCATGTTGCGGAAAGACTTGCTTTGTCAATGCACCAAAGTGGCATCCGCCAACTTAGTTTCGAAAATGCACTTGAAAGAATCACGTCGCACTCTGCTTCAAATCGTCAATTAAATAAATCAATCCTAGAAGAATTAATTAATCCATGTAATTTCATCTTCAAAGATCCCATAACTGAACTCTTATCGTTTGGCCATTTTAGGTTTCAAGAACACCTTGTCGCTGAAATGATTTCTAAAGATAGGTCGATAAAATTCATTGAAATATGCAGAGAAACATTTTGGAGCGGAGCATTAGTGCTTTTTGCCAAGAATAAGTCAATAGAATTTTTGTTTGATGAATTAGGGCCTCTCGCTCAAGAAGACCCTGCAATTAGCTCTACATTGCATTTAATGTCCTCAAAGTCAGCGATTAAAAACAATAGAAATTTAAAAGACCTCATTACTATTAATGAGTTTTATCATGATTAAAAGGGTTGCAACAGGCATTCGAATTTGGATTACTAGTCCATATTTACAAAAGCTTTTTCCTCACTTACATAGCGAAATAGTATTCCTTCATGGCATCTCAATAGCGATGGATGTTTGTGACTATTTGACAGACGAAAACATCTATTCAGCGCAATGGACTGTAAGTCTGCTTAAGACTTCTAACCAACAAGGAAAACCCGTTGTTAATACAGAGCGTCTTAGTATGGTACGGTTACTTGCTCGACGCATTTTAGAAATGACAATGAATATAGGAAAATTCAATGCTTCAAAAATACAATGATTTAGATAACCTTTGGTGTGAATGGGGAGAGGCAATGTCAGCAATCATGAGCCACATTAAAGAAAATGAACCGATTAAATCACTTCGTGGATGGTCGTTCGAAGAAGCCACTATTACTGATAGGACGAATCAATTTTATTCACTTTATGTAGCACATACTGCATATGATGAAGATGCTAAAAAGAGGGTACGTTTACATGTGCAAGCTTTTGATTATGCTGATGGTAACATTACGGTTAAAACAAACAAGCGCGAAGTTATCAGCGAATAGGAGGTTAAAATGCATCAAGAAAGCTTAGTAAAGCACTTACAAACCATCACATTAGATCATGAAGTAAAGGTGTCCGACATTCTTCGAGAGGCACTTGTAGTATCCACGAAGCTTGAAGAGCATAAATTAAAGTCATGGATTACAAACGAATTGAATGGATATTCAGAAAACGATGAAATTCCTGAGTATAGACTTTTACACGGTAAGCCTAAGTACTTTAATCCCTATAATGGTCTACAACCACTTATATTTGAAAATGAAAAAGAAGCAGGTGTGTATTCTGAGAGACTTACTAATCAATCTA
>JBARZY010000120.1:0-7466 GCA_049650345.1 Glaciecola sp.
ACAAACCGCTGTCGTAGTCGATAAAACTTTCGCGCCACTGCATGCCTCTCTCATAACGGTCACCAGCAGCCGGTACGCCGTTTAAGCCAATATATTTACCATTTTCGGCAGTGAGCGGCGCTAAAATACGCGTATACCAACCGCTTGAAGGGCCAACCTCAGCAACGGTCATACTTGGCTTAATTCCAAGAAAATTCAATGTTTCTAAAGGGTTGCGAAACTGGTCGCGTTCTTTGTCGCGCTCTGTTCTGAATGGGTTGTTGTTAACTGCTTTTTCAATGGCTGCCTTTGCACCCGCATGGTGGTCAGCTTGCACAACACTTGCGCTTAGCATAAGTAAAGCGCCAACAGCGCTAAACATAAATGGTTTCAACATGGTTGGTTTTCCTTGGTTAAATTACGATATGTTTTGATGAATACAAAACAGTGCGTACTTAATACAGAATTTGCTGAGTTTTGGATGTACAAACCGCACTAAATCTGTGCTTCTTTTGAAAGGCTCATAGCCGGAAAGCTATGTTTGTTGTATACCCTCTTCAAGCTGATGAGCATTAAAGCCTAAAAACAATAAAGCATTAAAACCTATAAAAGAGGCAGCATTAAAATCTACATGGCAGAAATGAAAGATAAATACGTCACAGACGCACAGTAATTGGTATCTCGCTTTATTTGGCCCAAGTGTGGCCGCAGGTATTATTAACCAGTCGGACTTGGCCGGTTATCGGTCAGGGCCAGTCTATATTCGCCAGTCTATGCATACTCCACCAAGCACAGAAGCGGTTCGCGACATGATACCAACACTCTTCGACCTACTAGCAGAAGAGGAAAATGCAACCGTTAGAGTGGTACTGGGTCACTTCATTTTCGTCTACATCCACCCTTAATTTGACGGAAATGGCAAGATGGGCAGAATTATTATGAATTTAATGATGGCCTCAGGCGATTACCCTTGGATAATGGTACCTGTCGACCGTCGAGTTGAATATATACACGCATTAGAATCGGCCAGCGTCAAACCAGATAGTTGTTACATATATTTCAACGGAACATACTGATTATGGTTTAAGACCCAATTACCTGGTTATTTGTGCTGTGAGTTCAACTGGTCATTCACTTCTTTACATAATTGCAATGTTTATGGACGGTTCCTTTAGACAGGAAACAGCGCCAAAGTGGACATAAGCTTTTTAGGGCATTTACTACAAAGAAACGTCATTCTCCGCCGAAATAATTAATTATGGTTTTTGACACAATACGCTTCCAAGCCCTATGAGCGAGCAGAAAAGTGCTGTACCAAGTCTCGTGAGATGCATGCCGCCATAGTAATAATGAACTTTGCAATACTTCAAGCACTTAATGGAAAGTAGGCAAATGACTAAACCCTGTGAAGCGCGGAATCTACTACTGGTCTCATTGAACAGCTATTATTGGTGAATTGCCTGTTGGAACTGTAGCTAGGGCCTTGCTAGTGATATCCAAACTTGTCGTTTTTTGTATCACTCATCGCTATTAGCATCTTTAATTCTATTCAAACGTTCCTGTTCTTCTTCAAACGCCATATTGATCTCCTCTAGTACCGTGTTTACATCTGCTGCTTCAGTGCTAAATTCAAACTCACCTGTAAGTTCAGTTTCAGGTGTTAGTTCCCCAGCTTCAAACAGAGCCCACATTTCTTGTGCATAAAATGTATTTGTTAGCTGAGGAGCATACTGTGAATAGTAATTGGTCATATTGGTAACATCCCGCGATAACATAGCATAAGCGTTATTATTCGCTGCTGCATTTACCGCTTGCGGTAAGTCTATGATGACGGGACCATAGTCATCTACCAGTACGTTAAACTCAGATAAATCGCCATGCACGATCCCAGCACATAGCATTAACATTACGTAATACATAACTTGTGCGTGATCTTCCAACGCCTGTTCTTCTGACATACTAACGTCGTTTAGGCGAGGCGCAACTTCACCTTCATCGTTTGTGATAAGTTCCATTAAGAGAACGCCATCATAACAACCAAAAGGTTGGGGTACTCGCACACCTACTTTTGATAGGGTAAACAGTGCATCTACTTCAGCATTTTGCCAAGCATCTTCTTGTTGTTTGCGACCAAACTTTGAGCCTTTCTCAATTGCACGCGCACGTCGACTGTTTTTAACCTTTCGGCCCTCTTGGTACTGGACCGCTTTTTTAAAGCTGCGCTGCATGGCTTCTTTGTAGACCTTTGCACAACATATTTCGTCTTTAGTTTTTACTACGTACACCGTGGCTTCTTTGCCACTCATTAGTTGATAATATACTTCATCAACTAAACCGTCGTTGACTAAAGAGAATAAGCGTTTTGGGATCTTCATTTAGGTTGATTTACCGTTTGTTTGACAAGCAAATCTTTTGCAAGAGTATTTGCCAAATTATCCGCTAGATTATCTAGTGACATGGTGTGAGGTATTTATTGCTAAAAGTCATTTTACCTAGTATACAATAATACGGCTTGATGTGCTCGTAGGGCACATTCAGCTCTACCTTGACAAGGCTAAATCCTTTTTCGTAAACCACTTTACCGTTTATCGCGACAAATACTAATTTTAAGGAATTCGTTGTAGTCCTTATATGATGCTCTTATGGCACTGATTTACGACACCGATCTGTGAAAAACACGATTGCATTATAAAAAGTGCAGCAGAATAAGTAATTCTGCTGATTGAAAAGTGTGCTAGTTTAGTCATAATTACGCATTACCTGTGTGTTTGATGAAAGCAAACAGCAGCAACTAATCAAATGAGTAAAGGTACTTATGCAGATCGACAGTGGTTTAGCGAAACAAATCATCAAGCGCAATAATGTTCAAGTGATAGGCGAGGGTGAAAAGACACTTATGTTGGCTCACGGGTTTGGCTGCGATCAAAATATGTGGCGATTTATGCTGCCCCTCTTACAACAACACTACCGTATCGTAATATTTGATTATGTGGGGTGTGGCCAATCCGACTTAAGTGCCTATCTTCCCTCTCGTTATAAAACCTTGCAGGGATATGCTGAAGATGTTGTGCAAATTTGCGAGGCACTTGCTCTGGAAAACGTTTATTTCATAGGCCACTCTGTTAGCGGGACTATTGGTGGACTGGCTGCAGTAGCTAACCCCCAACTCTTTAAGAAGATTATTATGGTGTGCCCTTCACCAAGTTTCTTAAACTTCCCGCCTGAGTACTTTGGTGGCTTTGAAAAAGAAGACCTAGAAGAACTGATTAATCTCATGGACAAAAACTATATTGGTTGGGCTAATTATTTGGCGCCATTAGTCATGGGTGAGCAAAGTGATCCTAGTTTTAGTGAAGAGCTAGAAAATAGCTTCTGTTCAACCGATCCGAATTTTGCCAAGCCTTTTGCCAAAGCCACATTCTTTTCTGACTACCGTGCCGAACTTGCTAGCTTAGCGTTGCCCGTACTTATTATTCAAAGCGCCAACGACTCGCTAGCGGGTGTTGAGGTGGGTAAGTATATGCACGAAAAAATAAGCGATTCGTCGCTTGAGATTGTTGAAGCACACGGTCATTGTTTACACATGACACAACCCAGCACTATTTCAGAGCTGATAGACGATTTTATATTGCATGAATAACCTCGACATGCCAGACATGTCTGCATTTCCGTGCTTGCTCATGGTGTCAGATTTTGAGTCCAGAGAAATCAAATATGTAAGTGCGTATTCTGAAGAGCTTGTGGGTTATCAAGCGGATGGTTTGCTGGGTCAAAATGTGCAACAGTTGCTCACGAAGTCTAGCCACATTTTTTTTGAAAGCTATGTTAACCCGTTGCTTAAAAAAAATCAGAAATGCGACGAAGTGCATTTATTTCTTACTACTTGCGAAGATAAAAGAGTCCCTTGTATTGCAAACGTATCAAAGCGAGAGCATGGAGTGTGTTGGTCGATCATGCCTGCTGTTAGCAGAGATAAGATGTATCAAGAACTAATCGATACACGCGACCACCTAGAGGAAAAAACCGAAGCACTTAGTCATTTATCACGAATTGATCCTCTAACTCAACTGCTGAATAGACGTGCCTTGATGCATGATTTAACACAGCTGCTAGAAAACAATAAAAGACTAGAACATGATGCAGTGCACTTAGGTTTCTTGTTGATTGATATTGATCATTTTAAAAAGATTAATGACCAATTCGGACACCAGGAGGGTGACAAGGTTATCAAAAGCCTCTCAGCCTTGTTGACCAGCACAACCCGTAATGTTGATCTTGTTGCTAGATGGGGTGGAGAGGAGTTTCTGTTAGTTCTATTTAACTCTAATCCAAAACAAACGGACGTTTTTACAAAAAGGCTGCACAAACAGATAAATCAACTTACTTATCAGACTCTGAATATGCAGGTATGTATTGGTGTATCGTTTGTAAAAGACATCGCAGGTGATAGTCAATCGACCCTCACGCAAGTCATCAAAGAGGCCGACGAAGCCCTTTATGAAGCAAAGCGCTCAGGTCGTAATAAAATCGTTTATTATCAACCTGACAACTACTCACCAATCTCCCGATAACTATCCAAATCAGGACAGCTACAAACTAAATTCCTATCACCGAACACATCATCAATACGATTAACCGTTGGCCAAAACTTGTTCGCTGCCACAGCAGCCACCGGATAAGCGGCTAACTGGCGCGAATATGCCCGATCCCAATTCTCATCAATCATATCTGCCAATGTGTGCGGTGCATTGTGCAGTGGATTATTGGTAGCATCCCATTCACCGCTTTCTACTTTCGCAATTTCTTGGCGTATGCAAATCATGGCTTCAATAAAGCGGTCAAGCTCGGCTTTAGCCTCCGACTCGGTAGGCTCTATCATAAGCGTACCTGCCACTGGGAAACTCATCGTAGGCGCATGAAAACCGTAATCGTTTAAGCGCTTGGCTATGTCTACTTCGGTTACGCCCGACGCTTCTTTTAATGGGCGCAAATCAACAATACATTCGTGCGCAATTCGCCCTTGCGTGCCGGTATATAAGATGGGGTAATGGCCTTCTAGTTTTTTGGCAATGTAGTTAGCATTTAGCATAGCAACTTCAGTCGCTCTTTTTAGCCCTTCGCTGCCCATCATTTTTATATACATGTAGCTAATAGGCAATATAGACGCACTGCCCCATGGCGCAGCCGACACCGCGCCGTTGTTGCCTAAGTCGTCGTGCGTGCCTGCGGCTTTTAGTTTGACTATGCTATGGCTAGGTAAGAATGGGGCTAAGTGCGATTTTACGCCTATAGGTCCCATGCCCGGGCCGCCACCACCGTGGGGTATACAAAAGGTTTTGTGTAGGTTTAAGTGCGATACATCACTGCCAATTAAGCCTGGTGAAGTGATGCCCACTTGTGCATTCATGTTGGCGCCGTCCATATACACTTGGCCACCAAACTCGTGCACAATGTTACACATTTCTTGTACGGTTTCTTCGTACACGCCGTGAGTTGACGGATACGTAATCATGGCACAACTTAAATTATCTTTTACTTCTTCGGCTTTGCTGCGTAAGTCATCTAGGTCTACGTTGCCTTTTGCATCGCAATTAACTACCACCACTTTTAAGCTTACCATTTGCGCTGAAGCGGGGTTAGTACCGTGGGCCGATTGCGGTATTAAACACACGTTGCGATGGCCTTCGCCGCGGCTTTGGTGATAACGCTGTATGGCTAGCAAGCCTGCATATTCGCCCTGTGCGCCAGAGTTAGGCTGCATAGAAAGCGCGTCGTATCCGGTTACGTCAATTAACCAATCGCTAAGCTCTTCAAGCATTTTGCTGTAGCCTTGGGCTTGGTCAACAGGTGCAAAGGGGTGTAATTGACCAAACTCGGGCCACGTTACCGGTATCATTTCGGCGGTAGCGTTTAGCTTCATGGTGCACGAGCCTAACGAAATCATAGAGTGATTAAGCGCTAAATCTTTGTTTTCTAAACTTTTGATATAACGCAGCATTTCGGTTTCTGAATGATAGCTGTTAAACACTGCGTGGGTTAAAAACTCGCTGGTACGGGTTAATTCTGCGGGAATGCTAGTACTACCGTTTTCTATAATGCTGGCGTCTAGTGCTGCTACGTCTAAGCCGTGATCTTGTCCTATTAATACTTCAAACAAGTCATTTAGGTCGCCGCGTGTGGTGGTTTCGTCTAATGAAACACCCACAGCACCAGTTAAGTCGCTTCGCAGGTTCATTTGCTTCGCTTGCGCTTGGCTAATCACTGCGTCTTTATTGCTTACCTTAATGGTAAGCGTGTCGAAGTAGGTAGCGTTGAGTACGTCTATGCCCTTCTGGCGCAAACCGTTTGCCAAAATATCAGTAAATCGATGTATGCGGTTCGCAATGGCTGTTAAACCTTGTGGACCGTGATATACAGCATAAAAACTGGCCATGTTGGCAAGCAGTACTTGCGCAGTACATATGTTTGAATTCGCTTTTTCGCGGCGAATATGTTGCTCGCGCGTTTGCAAAGCCATACGCAAGGCCGTTTTACCACGTGCATCTTTCGACACACCAATAATGCGCCCAGGTAATGAGCGCTTATAAGCGTCGCGAGTGGCAAAAAATGCGGCATGTGGACCACCATAACCCATTGGTACACCAAAACGCTGAGCACTACCAAACGCCACATCTGCGCCTAATTCCCCCGGAGGCGTAATCAGCGTAAGCGCGAGTAAATCAGTTGCTACCGCTACTACCGCTTTATTTGCCTGTATAGCGGCAATGGTATCTTTTATGTCAATGAGTTCGCCGGTGCTGGTTGGGTATTGCAACAAAGCACCAAATACCTCTGGATTTGCTGCTTCGCTAAGCTCACCATAAATAAGTTCAAAACCAAACATGTCGGCACGGGTTTGCAGTACATCTTTGGTTTGCGGGTGCACGTCATTAGCCACAAAAAATGCATTGGCTTTTTTGTTTTTTGACACGCGCTTAGCTAGTGCCATGGCTTCCGCCGCAGCAGTTGCTTCGTCTAACAACGAAGCCGATGCCAATGGTAAACCGGTTAAATCAATAGTGGTTTGTTGAAAGTTTAAGATAGATTGTAAACGGCCTTGGGCAATTTCGGGTTGGTATGGCGTATATGCTGTGTACCAACCTGGGTTTTCAAGCACGTTGCGCAAAATCACGTTAGGCGTAAAAGTATTTGAATACCCCATACCAATATAAGAACGGAAAATTTTGTTTTCCGCCGCTACTGCTTTTAGCTCAGCCAGTGCAACTTCTTCGCGTTTGGCTTCACCCACATTTAGGCCATTTGAACGAATACTAGCAGGCACAGTTTGCGCCATTAAGTCATCTAACGAACTGGCTCCAATATCATTTAGCATCTCGTTAATTTCTTGTTGGCCAGGGCCAATGTGGCGACGAATAAACTCGTTTTGATTCTCTAGTTCTGCCAATGTTGCTGTAGCCATAGCGTGCTTACCAACCGTCATAACGTTC
>JBARZY010000121.1:0-94604 GCA_049650345.1 Glaciecola sp.
AGCATATTTAATGCCTTCGCTTGATTACCCGTCAAGTTTAAAAATTGAGCGTATTCAACGACTGTTCTATCTGATGGATAGCGCGCATAGGCGCGTGAGTAAAACATATCGGCATCATTGAATTTAGACAAGTTGACCGCAGTTTTTGCTTTCAACGCCCAATATTGCTCAGTTTCTAACTCGAAGGTCTCAAGTATTCTATCGGCCGCCTTGGTGTCGTTATTAGCCAAATATGCTGCGCTAAGCAGGAGTTTAAGATCTTTATTATTTGGGAAAGTGGGTGAAAACTTGGTTAGAAGCTCTATTTGCAAATCAACATCATTAAGGGAACGCAAGGTACTTAGCACATATTTTATTTCATCAACGGTTAACTTTTGCAAACGAAGCACTTGACTGATAGCGTCAAGTGCACTTTGATTATCGTTATTGTTTATGTGCACCTCAGCTAATGTGTGCAAATATAGTACATTTGACTGCTGTTCTTTTGGTACTAGCATTAGTGCTTTCAATGCGTTGCTTGGTTGTTGGTTAACACCATAGAAAATGGCAAGTGCAATGCTACTTTCTAACTGTTTATCATTAAATATACCTGTAATAAAAGACGTGTCCTCAAGGGAATAGTGCTTAAAGTAGTCGCTATATTGCCTTAACAAATCTAAGTTAAAGGGAAAACGTTGCAGACCTTGCTCTGCGGTAGCAATAGCATTGCTTGACTCATTTGTTTCAAAATATGCACTTGCTAACGCGTTATATACTGCAGCGTTATTAAACGAAGATATGCGCTCAGCCAACAAGTCAATTGTATTATTATATTGACCTTGTACGTTGTACGCTTCGGCCATCAACAGAATATTAAAAGGATCGGCCTTTCTACTTTGCCAGTCAGATAATGTTTGATTGGTTTCTTGATATTTTTGTTGGGATATCAAATTTGCTATAACAATACTTTTAGCTGAATTAACTAATCGTGGTTCGATGACTATTTGGTCATTAAAATAGCTGTCCAGTACTTTTTCACTTGCATCAAGACCTAACTTTGCATAACTGCTTATATTATTACTACTTGCAATCAATGCTAACTCTAGAGAGTCGGTATCTGCGAGAGCAGAGCCTGCCGTCAGCTTATCAAACAATTGCGCTAAGGAAGCATTGTTCCCTACATCTTGCAACCCACTGGCTAACGCGCCCAACGTTTCTATGTTATTTTCTTGATTGACATCTGCCGACTCTATATCTTCTATTACCTGATCAATGGAACCTGTAACCGACTTTGAATACATCAATATGTTGTAATACTTGTCAGTAATAGGTGAATTAGCAAATGCTTTCTCGATAAATGCTACGGTCTGCTCATAATTTTTCAATCGATAATTGACTTCAACTGCAAACAGATAGTTTTTCTTGTTTGCGTACCCGTTCTGAATCGCTTTCTCGATGTTTAATTTTGCCTGCTCATAATCTAAGTCTTGAATTGCTACGTATGCATACAGCTGATTAGCCAATGCCTGTTCTGGTGCTGCTTGTAGCATACTTGCTAAGATTGGTTTAGCTTCTGCAAAGCGACGCGCGTAAACTAATGCGGTGGCTTTGAGCAATTGAATTTTCAAGTATTCAGGACGCATCTGAGTATACAAATCAAACGCAAACACTGATGTGTCATATTCTTTTACAGCAAACGATGTGGTCGCAAGTAAATTAATGACAAACCAGTTTGATTGCAGTTCAGCCGAATTATTAACAATCGACTTGAGACTGGCTACGTATTTTGATTGGTCCATATGAGAAGCAAAATCAGCCGTCGCAATAACAACCTCGCTGAGTGCCGACTTATCGCTTCGCGCATTTGCTGTGCTACTGAGAGATATTAAGGCTTGTAAATCGTTATTAATTTGCTTTTCTAGCAAGGCATAAACCAACGTTACGGTACTAATGCTTTGTGCATTGAAGGGGCCTTTATCAAGTAAACGTAATACACGTTCAAAACTACTGGTCATGTATAGCGCTTCAACTTTAAAGGGAATTTGCACGGAACTCAGGTCAACTTGTACTTTGTCGTATTGTGCAAGTGCATTTTCATAATCGCCTTGCTTTACCATCATTTCTGCTAACTTTATTCTAACTGAGGTTGCCCGTTGCGATTTTGACAAATAATTTTTAAGGTATATTTCAGCTTCAGCAGACGACAAAGTGGCCGCATGGTCTAGTACTTCTTGTTCAGTTTTTGGTTTGCTGCAAGCACTGAACATTGAAATACATATAAAAATTATTATTAACTGAGTTAAATATTTAGCGTGCATAAAGGCTCCATCTTGTTATGCATTTAGGGTAAATCAAAGGCAAAAAAAAAGCGACATAAGCCGCTTTTTTTATTTTATGAAATATTACGCTTTGCGGCTTCTGTATGCTAGAGCAAACAAACCTAAACCTAATAGTGCAACACCAGATGGTGAAGGCACAAAGTTCACGTTGGCACCAGAATTGAAACGTTGAAGACCAAGATTAGGATCGTTAAAGATAACGTCTTTGAAAAAGTCGTTCAAGTTACCAAATGATATAAGCATGTTGTAGAACGGGTCAGGTTCAATGAAGAACGCTTCGCCAGCAGGAGTCAAGCTTGGGTCATTTACTGGGTCATTAGATAATGAAGCGTTAAGTGAAAACGAACCTGAATCTACCGTGCCGTTTGATTGACCAAAATCAATAGTTGCATCGAACAATAATTGGTCGTCAGCTGCAAGCGCGTCAAAAGAAGCAGTAGTCGAATTAATACCGTCTAGAGATAAACCTTCGTTGCTTGGTGTGTCAAAGTTTGGATCCAAGTACATTTCGATATCGCCAGACCAAAAACCAGTTTTAAAATCTGGAGCACCAGCGGTTACCGCACCGTCGAAATCAACGATTGCATAAAGTCTGTAGCCTATGCCTGGGATATTTACTGACGGTGATAAACCTGTGTTAGACACACCGTTACCGTTAAGCAGAAACGACGTAAAGTCTAGTAAAACTGTTGCTTCGAATGTACCGGCTAACGCATCTACTAATACTACTTCGTTATAAGTACCAGCGATTTCATCGGCTTCAAATGTGGTTGGAAAACCAGCAGCCGCAGAAGCGTCTACCGTGAATGGCAATGCAGCAAAAGATGATGCAGAAGCAGCTAATAAAGCAGTTCCTAGAGCAACTTTTTTAAATGTCTGTAACATGATAAATTCCTTGTGTTTAGATTCATGTATATCTAAGCATAAACAATGCCAAAAAGTTAAACCTATGATTTATAACAATTTACACTAATTGCAGTGGGGTATAACAATAGCATGTGTAAAATATATCGACAGTGCAACAAGCCCTTACCCTAATAACGTTTATACTAAGGTTTGCCATTAAATAATATGCGGAGCTTCTGCTTGTGTGTTATACATTTATGTACGCCTATACTAAACGTCCAAGTAAGTGTAAGTACTAACACAAAAGCAACTGTAGCGGGTAATTTGATACCACTCAAATACAACTGATTACATGCTATTACTAAGCTTAGTACAAAAAAATGATGTGATAAATATACGGTATATGAGGTGCTGAATAACCACATGGATATAGGGTGTGTGGTTTGCAACAAATGTTTTGCAAGCCACAGTATTACTATACTTGTTGCCAACACTAACCAGCGCTCTTGAAGCGTACTCGTAATCTCAATCACAACAGGTACGTCTGCAAATACGTCTTTAATGTGATTAATCAACACCAAAGCAACTATCACAAAAAGTACAAAAGACAATACACGATACCTGTGCTGGTTAAGATACCGCCAACAAACATCATGTCCTAAGTACCCAAAAATAACGCCTAACATGAAGTAATCAAAATACGAAAACAACACAAACACGCTTGTACCCCCAATAATAGGCGCATAAATATCGAGACCTATTTTATTTAAGGCAAGTAATCCTAGATAAATGACTGGAAACCCAATTAACGACACTGGCAAAATAATAGCCAAGTAGCTCTGAAAACTTCGCTCGGTTAAGCTATTAATAATTGGACGTAAACAGCCCAAAATAAAAAAATATAAAAGCAAATTAATCAAAAACCATAGGTGTCCGCTTCCTATCTGCTGGTAAGTTTGAGCAAAAGGTTGATTATTTACCACACTGAGCATACCAGCTTGCAGTGTATTAAAGACTAATATTGCCGTTATTAATGGCAAACCAATTCTCATCATTTTATTTTTCAAAAATTGCATAATGCTATATTTGAGCAACAAATACGCACCAAAAAAGCCCGAAATAATAAAAAACAATGGCATTCGAAACCAGTGAATCAGTTGGTTAACCGTGTCAGCCCAAGTAAGAGGTTCGATATACGTTACAAGCCAATATCCCGATACAGAAAAGGCAGCGCAAGAATGTAATACAAGCCCCATTAGCATGAGGATTGCGCGTAAATTATCTAAATAAACGTAGCGCATGCGCTAGTTATCACAAAAACGGGTGATCAGCATGAATAACTGCTGGTAGCCATAAGCGTTAAGGTGCACCCCATCGCCCACGTAAAAACGCCTACTGCTAATGCTGTTAAACGCTATTGTGTTTATGCTTACATTATCTTTGTAGTTCTTTTTAATAAGTGCATTTAATACTTTGTAGTCTTCATGAAAACGTGCGCGTGCAGGGCTATATTTCACCAGCATTATTCCTATATTAGCCGAACTGTGCGTATCTATATATTGCACCAATTGCTGCAAATTCGCCCACACCTGCTCAACCGACTGCCCCTGAGCAATATCATTCTCACCAATATATATCACTATGTTGTTAAGCCCCGCAAAATTAGCCCCAGCAACATAGCGTTGCAATGAATCAACCGTGCCATTGTCAAAACCTAGCGCGCGTGTGGTACCACAACCATCAAGATTGTATAACGGCATGCGATCTATTGTAGAGCTACCAATAAATCGCGTGTTTTCGGGCGTGGCTTGCGTCCAGTCTTGCCACCAATAAATCACGGTAGTTTTATCAAGCTTATGATAATATGCAATTAATGAAATGATGAGTACGAACGTTAATATACTTATCAAAAACCACTTAAGAAATGTTTTGTCGGTCAAAATGGAACACCAATCGTCTACTGTTAATGCTGCGTGTATAACTGATTATACACCACAAACCGTTGCTAATTTGTATTCAGCGGTATTTGGTGACGCGCCCGCAACCACGTTTTTTTTATCAGAAACATGGATTAGCACTTGGCTAGCACATGCCTCTGTGAAGCCTAATTTGTTGGTTTTCTCTGATGTAACTAGCAACCGACCGCTTGGGTTTGCATTTATTGGTTGCACAAATAACATACTAGGCAAACACTATTATTTAAACCAAACCGGCCACATCAGCGACGACCAAGTATGGGTCGAATACAATGATGTTATTAGCCTAGCGCACCACAAGCAGTGCCGCAAGGCCTTACTTAACTACATCAGTAAACAAGCAAAATGCTTTAAGGTGAGCCTCACCAATACCATTTCTGAACAGTGGCAAAGTACGTCTTTTAACATTTGGTCAAAAATGAGCGTGGGCAGTTACAACCTTGTGCTTCGCGCTGACACACCACTTCATACTTTATCAAAAAATACTAAAAACCAAGTTGCCCGGGCACGCAAGTATATCGAAAAACACTATGGTGAAATAACCATGCACAAAGTTGAAGATGACACCTTACAAGACGACTTTGACCAATTAGCGCACTTGCACAAATACCAATGGGAAACACATAAAGATGGCAGTGGCTTTAACAACCCACAATTTGTTAACTTTCACTTACAGTTGCTTAAGTCCCATTCAGAAAGCCCTACACAAGCCGCTTTGTATAAATTTAGCGCACGTGACCACGTGCTAGGCTACTTGTACTTTTTTACTTATTACAAAACGGTTTACTTTTATTTATCAGCCATTAACTACGCTGATAGAAACAATAAATATAAACCGGGTATGGTAATGCACACCCTTGCTATTCATCACTTCTCACAACTTGGCTTTACTTGCTATGACTTTTTAGCCGGTGAAGCGAGATATAAAGCGTCATTAAGCGACACTCAATCAAGCATGTATTTTATTACTTTATATCGAAACATTTGGTACTTACTGCCGATACACACTTTAGTTAGGGTAAAAAGAAAGGTATTACATTGGCGCAAAAGGTTTTTTGCTGCATAATTAATCACCTTTAGCCTTTTGCTACCATAGCAATTCACGCTTTTTATAAGGTATACTGAAATGGTCAAGCTGGTTTTACCATTGTTATATGCACTTCCATCTAACATGCGAAGTAATGCCATAATATACCGTTTATCACCACACTAGGATTGTCACTAACATGCAGGTAACCGTTTGAAAGTACTTCAATTTATTTGTTCTACGGGGTTTTATGGTGCTGAAAGATGGGTGCTGGCGTTGTGTAAAAATACGGCGAAAGACGATTGCGAGTATGTACTTGGTGTTACCGAAGAAACCGACAACCAAGACTTAGAGCTAGTCAAACATTTTGCGCGCGATTGCGGTGAAACCGTTTCATTTTCTATGTCGAATAAGTTCGACTACGCGGTAGTAGGCCAAATGGTCAACTACATCAAGCAAAATAATATTGATATTATTCATACTCACGGCTACAAATCTGACATTATTGGCACTATCGTTGCCAAAAAAGCCAACATCCCAGTAGTGATTACGCCCCACGGATTTGAAAATGCTAGCGACTTTAAGTTGCGCACATTTATTTGGCTTGGGTGTCAGGCCATGCGCTTTGCCGACAAAGTCGTGCCCTTATCACCGGCATTAGTAGAAGATGTAAAAAAATTCGGTATCAAACCACCAGCCCTTGAGTACATTCAAAACGGCGTTGATTTGAGTGAGGTAGAGCACGCTCGTGACAATTTACCTGCCAACCACAAACAAAAATTTCGCATAGGCTTCATTGGCCAAATGATAAGCCGCAAAAACATTAAGCACCTGCTAGACGTTTTTGCCAACATGCACAATCAGTTTAATGACATTGAACTGGTATTATTAGGCGACGGAGAAGAGCGCCCCGAGCTGGAGCGTTACGTTGATAATTTTAGCTGCAAGTCTGATATTCATTTTTTAGGCTATCGCGATGACCGCCTTGCCTATCTAAAAAGCTTCGATATTTTTGCCATGACATCAACATTGGAAGGCATTCCAAGATGTTTAATGGAAGCCTGTGCAATGGGCGTGCCCGTGGTATCATACGACATTGACGGCGTAGACCAGCTCATTACCCATGAGCAAACTGGGCTGCTAGCGCCGCTTAACAATAAAGAAGCGCTTGAACAACTATTTGTGCGCGTAAAAACGCAGCCTGAGGAGGCAAAGCAACTTGGCGCGAATGCAATAGCATACGTCAACGAGCATTACTCTGCCGCGCGCATGGCAAACGAATATTTGGTCTTGTTTAATGATATGCTGAAAGAAACACACAAGGAACGTGTTTAATGCAGAAAAAGCAACAAATTATATTTTTGTTAAGTGTTGATACCGAAGAGGAATGGGATTGGGAAGGTCCTTTTCCTGAAGACAATTTTTCAGTAGAAAACCTGCATCAGTTGAACAGCTTTCAATCTTTTTGTAGCGAGCTGGGCATTAGGCCGTGCTATTTTGTTGATTATGCTGCTGCGAAAGGCTTACCGAAACAAACCGATTTTATGGCACAAGTAGCCAGTAACAAATGCGAGATTGGGGCTCACTTGCATCCTTGGGCTAATCCGCCCTACTTTGAGCCACCTACTGAACAAAATTCTCATGTAGTTAATTTGCCTTTAGCGCAAGTTGAGCAAAAGTTAGACGCACTGCTGGCACTCTTTGCTGATGAGTTAAACTGCATCCCCAAAGCATTCCGTTCAGGGAGATGGGGCATATCTGAAGATATTATGCAGACCCTACACTTACGCGGCTTTGATATCGATTCCAGTGTATACCCTTTTTATCGCAACGAATACTTCGACTGCTATGGCTCACCATTAGGTGCATACTGGCCAAGTGATGAAAATGTGTTACGCACGGGTTCTCAGCGCAATATTATTGAAATGCCGGTTACGGTAGGCTTTAATCGTGCACCGTTTTACAAAATGTCGCCTATTCACGATGCCGCACAACACTCGGTTTTACGACACTTTAGATCAGTGGCGCTGTTGTGGCACACACGTATGTTACGCAAGGTGTATTTTAGCCCAGAAGTAAGCAGCACCCAAAATATGATAGACGTAGCGCATAGCGCTATTAGAGATGGTCAACGCTGCCTACATATGTTTTTTCATAGCTCTAATCTTATTGCCAACGCTACAGGCCTAGTTAATGCAAAAGATCCTCACACCCTTATATGTGAGCGCATATCAGGTGTTATTGAAAATCTACAGAAACACTACGACTTAGTGATGATGACTCCTAGTGAATACAAAGTTTTTTTACAAAATAATGAAGAACATATTGCCCCATGAGTTTACATTTTTTTGCGTTAACTAACGCGCAATCAATTGATTTCCCTACAAGCGAACCCTCCTTTGGTGTAGAACAGTATCAAGCATTTATTGCACAGCACCCCAATACATCGGCATATCATGATCCTGCATGGCTCCATGCAGTGGCTAATAGCTATGGCTTTACTCCGCTTATAGTAAGTTATCAGCATAACCATGAAACCGTCGCCGTAATGCCCGCAGTGCTGATGAAAAACCTAAAACAACAAGCACTTTTATGTTCATTACCCTATTGCGATATGGGCGGTATATTGGCGTTAACGCCAGAGAGTAAACAAAGCATGCTGCAATCGCTGATGTCTTATTGCAATCAGCATAGATGGCAGTTTGAATATCGCGAAGCCAGCAGCTTACCACCAGACAATAGCAGCGCTGACACATTTGAAGATGGTACCAAAGTACGGATGTTGTACTCCTTACTCGATAACCCCGAGGCACAGTTAGCCAGCTTTAAACCCAAGCTTCGTAGCCAAATTAAAAAAGCCGCGAAAAACGGCGTCAGCACAGAAGTTGTATCCGCTCCTACACAGGAGCATATTGACACTTTTTATGCCGTGTTTGCAAAAAACATGCGTGATTTAGGTTCGCCGGTACACAATAAAAGCTGGTTTAAAGCGATTCTCAATGCTTATGGGCAATCCGCTTTTATGGTGTTAGCCCACGCCAACAATACCTGCGTAGGCGGTGCTATTGTGTTGCACACAAACACCCATGCGGTTATCCCCTGGGCAAGTACATTGCGCGAACATAACAAACTTGCACCCAATATGGGCATGTATTGGGAAGTCATTAGTGAAGTCATTCGACGCGGTATATGCGAATTTGATTTTGGGCGTTCGGGGTTTAATGAGGGCACTTACCGATTTAAAAAGCAGTGGGGTGCTCAAGCAAGCGAATTAATATGGCAAAACATGGTGAATACGCAACTCGAGCTTGAAGCCACTAGCGAAAAGTCATCATCGCGCGCCCTAGTCGAAAAAACATGGCAAAAACTTCCCTTGAGCGTTACCACAGCGGTAGGCCCGGTTATTCGAAAATACATTAGCTTATAGGATTATTATGTGCGGCATTGCTGGTTTTTTAACGCAAAACAATCAATCATTTAACACCCAAAGTTTAATCGATATGGGCAATGCAATCGCCCATAGAGGCCCTGACGCACACGGTGAATACTTAGATGAAACCGTGGGCTTGTGCCACCGCCGGTTAAGCATATTAGATTTATCACCCGCCGGTAACCAACCCATGTTTTCAGACGATGAAAACATCGTCATTGTATTTAATGGCGAAATATATAACTTTTTAGACTTGAAACAAGACCTTGAAGCAGAAGGCGTGCGATTTAAGTCGGGCACAGACACCGAAGTTATTATAAGACTGTATGAAAAATACGGCGTAGAATGTCTTCCTTTTTTAAACGGTATGTTTGCCTTTGCGTTGTGGGATAAACGCGCACAAAAATTGTTTATCGCCCGCGATCGTTTAGGTAAAAAACCCCTTTACTATTATAAGCATAACGGGCAGTTTTCTTTTGCATCTGAAATTAAAGCGCTGTTGGCCTTACCTAATATTAATAAAGATATTCGCTTAGACGCTGTGCATGATTTTTTTGCGTATCAGTATATTCCCGATCCCAAGAGTATTTTTACGCATGTGCATAAGTTACCACCGGCTCATTACATGACCATTGTGAACGGTGATATCGATATTCAAGAATATTGGCGACTCAGCTTCGCCAACAACCATGAAAATGCAAAAACCGAGCAAGAGCAACAAAATGCCATATCACACGTACGCGAACTGATTAAGCAAACCACGAAACGTCGTATGATAAGTGATGTGCCCTTGGGTGCTTTTTTAAGTGGTGGCGTAGATTCCAGTGGTGTGGTTGCTACCATGGCGGGTTTATCAAAAAAAGCCATCAAAACCTGTACCATTGCTTTTGATAACAAAAAGTTCAATGAAGCCGAATTTGCCAAGTCGGTGGCACAGCAGTACCAAACCGAACACCATGAATTTTTAGTACACCAGAATGTGGCCGATACGCTGCATACCATTGTGGGTTATTTTGATGAGCCCTTTGCCGACCCATCTCTTGTTCCCACTTACTTTGTCTCTGAGTTAGCGCGCAAAGAAGTAACCGTAGCCATTGCAGGCGACGGTGGCGACGAGGTGTTTGGTGGCTATGAAAAATACCATACTGATTTTGTTGAAAACCGCCTGAGAAGTAAATTTCCTAAGGTCATTAGAGAACAGATTTTTCCTGTGTTGGCCAGCCTATGCGGCAAAATCAATATCAATGCGTGTCAACGCGCTAAAAACTTATTAAACAGCTTAAGCTTATCGCCAGAAATGGGCTTTTATGTGACCAATAGTTTTATGAGCGATGAACAATGGAAATCTTTAGCTCGACCTGAAGTTAAGCAAGTATTAGGCGATTACCATCCATCTTCATACACGCTACAACACTACCACCAAGCAGATGGTCCAGATCATTTTAGCAAGGTGCTATACACCGACATGAAAACCTATCTAACCGGCGGTATATTAGTTAAAGTAGATAGAATGAGTATGGCGCATTCATTAGAAGTGCGTGCACCAATATTAGATACCCAAGTTATTGAATATGCCGCTAGTTTACCCACGCATATGAAATACAACAATAAAGAAAAGAAGTACGCCCTGAAAGAGGCATTTAAACCTTATTTAAATGACGATATTTTATACAGAAAGAAAATGGGCTTTTCGGTGCCTTTGGCACAATGGCTGCGCACTGAAATAAAAGACATCGCTGAACAATACCTCATTAGCGACTGCCAAGGCTTAATTCAATATTTTGATACGGCACAAGTCCAGAAGCTTTGGCAGGAACACCAACATAACAAACGCGATCACAGTACCATCTTGTGGTCTATGCTAATGTTTGAGATGTGGTGGCAACGGTTTATGACAACGTAGCAACTATCGTTTGCCTAAAACTGAAACCATGCCCCATAAGCCAACTATTATTAATAAGAGCGGTATTGACCATTTCATAATGTATGACAGCTTTTCGAAATAGAATTTTTTAGTAATAAAATGTTGTGGCCCGTCCCAAAGCTCGTATTCTTGTGTGTATTGTTGATTAAAAAATAGTTCATCAGACAATGGATAACCAGCATTAGAATAAGCTTTGCTATGAAGGTGCGCACTACTGCGCAGTTGCTCAGGACTGGCACTGAAATACACGCCAAAATCGGGGTCAAAAATATAGTCTTGGCCATCAACATTGGCACTGATAACAACATGACCACTGAATGACATTATTTTTGCGGTGATATCGTTTTGGGCCAACAATTGGTGCATTAAGATGGAAGCATCACCACATAATCCTATGCCTCGCTCCATGCTTTTGTAAGGACTGGAGTAATGATACCGCTCAAATTCAGGGATCCCAGAAAAACGGCCCATAAGATGTAACACCCAATTTTCCCACACTGGCACAAGCTGATTAAATTGTTCAGGGGGATAATCAAACCAATGAATGTGCGCAATACCATCAGCAATTACTTTGGTTAAGCGTTGACTATACGATAGGCTACTTTCATTCTGTAGCTTAAGCACGCCAGTGAGTAAATTAGCATGGTCAAGCACCACATCTGATTGACCAAAGCGAAGATGTTCGAGTTGAATGTTGCTTGGACGCAACACTTGCGATAAACCAAACAAGTTAACGGTCATTAAAGCCATGCCGCTAAATAGCAATACCGTAAATGCCGCTTTTCTTGCTTGTCTCATGTGTACAACCTAATTAAACTTTCATGCAAATTATGCAGATATATTGCTATGATAGCAATTAAAGCATTTGTTTTAGGACGCGTGGAACTGTTAGCGCTTGTTATTCTTACTAAAACCGTTAAGTTAATCTTCAAGATCAAGGCAAATAAGTGACTCCAATAAATATTCTTCATATTACTTACGATATGCGCATTGGCGGCACCGAAATGGTTATTAAGAACATCATCGACAGTTCTGATCCACGCCAGTACAACATGTCTGTATTTTGCATTGAAGCGCCCTTAGGCCCATGGGGTCAGCAAATGCAAGAAAACGGGCTAAAAGTGTACATGCACCCGCGACAACCGGGGTTCGATCGTTCACTCATTAGCGCAATTGCAAACTGTGTAAAAGCGAACAATATCGATATAGTGCATTGCCATCAATACACGCCTTGGGTATACGGTACGCTGGCCTGCGCGCTTGGTAAAACGCGGGTAATATTTACTGAACATGGTCGTTTTTATCCTGATTCAAGCAGTTGGAAACGCAGGTTTGTTAACCCCATTTTGGCTGCCTTAACACACAAAATTACCGCTATATCAAAAGCCACCAAGCAAGCACTAGTAGACTACGAATTTTTGCGTGCAAGCAAAATTGAGGTGATATACAACGGCATAACAGGGATTGAAAGTAACCCGAAGGCAAAGCAATCTATTCGTGAAGAACTTGGTATTTCAGCAAATACATTTTTATTGGGCACCGTCGCTCGGCTCGACCCTATTAAAAATCACCTAATGATGATTAAAGGCGTAAAACGGTGTATTAACCAAGGCCTCGATGTACACTTGGTGATTGTGGGTGACGGTGAGATGCGCGGCGACATTACCGAGCTTATTAGTACATTTAAATTACACAAGCATGTTTCTTTAGTTGGCTATAAAACCAATCCCAGTGAATATTTAAACGCCTTTGACCTGTATTTATTAACGTCTTTTAGCGAAGGCACGTCAATGACATTACTCGAAGCCATGAGTATAGGTTTGCCCAGTATTGCAACTAAGGTGGGCGGCAACCCTGAGATTATTGTACATAACGAAAACGGTCGTATTATTGCCAGTGATGATGACCTTGCGTTATATGAACAAATTTCGGCACTGATGCAAAACAATAGTATTATGCAGGCATACTCTGACGACAACTTACATAAGTTTGATCAACACTTCACCGGCAAAATAATGTGTCAACAATACGCTAATTTGTATGCTGTACCTAAATAGATCATCGCACAGTGAGTAAGCACTCTTTACGTCATCACCCTGCACTGATGAGTGCATTTATGCTGCTTGGCAGTGGATTGATGCAGCGTTTAATTGGCTTATTCAGCACCCTTGTGCTTGCCCGTATATTATTACCTGAAGACTTTGCTGTAGTGGCGATTGCTACGTTGGTGGTAATGTTTGTTGAAGTATTTACAAATACCGGCAGCGAACAATATGTATTAAGCCGAGCGGTCGCCTCAAAAGCACTGGTTAATACCGCATGGACACTTGATCTACTGGTAAAAGGTGCAGCAAGCGCGGTGATACTATTGCTGGCCTACCCTATCAGTTATTTTTATAGCCAAGGCGACTTAGTATTGGTGGTAGCGACCCTCAGTATTAGTCCTATTATGACAGGTGCAATCAATCCAGGCCTATGGCGCTTAAAACGCGCACAGCGTTATCAATATGTGGTGCTGGTACAAATAGTATCAAAACTAATTGGTGTGATTACCACCATCGCCATTGCAGTGCTATACAAAAGTTATTGGGCGCTTATTATTGGGCAACTTGCCACGGTAGGACTCGCGTTTTGTTTAAGCTATGTATTTTGTAGTTACCGTCCTCGCCTATCATTAATACACATCAATAAACAACTGGCTTTCAGTAGCTTCATGATAGGCCAAGAGTTATTTGGTTATGTAAAAGCCAATATCGATTCATTTTTTGTGAGCAAATACTATTCTAATGCGGTGTTCGGGCATTTTCATATTATGAAATATATCTCAGTTATCCCCTCTTTGAATATTATGCTGCCTATATCTGAGCCCTTGTTAGTTGAAATGTCTAAAGACCAAAATAACCCTGAGCAACAGTGTTTTAAGTATACACTCACGTTTTTAATGCTCTCGCTTGTGGCCATTCCTATCTCTATTTTCATGTTTATGTGCAGTAAAGAGATTGTACTGGTCGTATTAGGGCAATCATGGGTGGAGTATCACAGTATATTGGGCTACATGGGTTTATTGGTGAGTTCGTTTTTTGTTGCCACCCACTGTAAGCGAGCCTTAATGGTGCTAAGCAAAACAAATTTTGTTTTTGCTTATGAAATCTTCGCTTTAGTATTAGTGTGTATTGCCGTGGGTATCAACCTTGATTCAAGCGTTATTAAATTGGTGCAAGAACGCGTACTTGTAGAATTAGCAGCAGCGATGTTATTTTTTGTGTGCACCACTGCATACTTTTTACGTCAGCGCAGTGGTTATTTTGTGCGTCGGTGCCTGCCGGTTATAGTGATGTATACAGCACTGGGCAGCAGTTTTTACTACATTAATATATGGTTAAACCAATACATTTCTCAGGTTGTATTAGCCCTGTTATGTAACGCCCTTGCTTTTATTGCCTTATTTATTGGCATTGGCTTTATTGCATACAAAAGCTATTATAAAAACACGTTGGAAGGCGCTCGAATACTGGCTGTCTTTAGCAAGCTGGTAAAAAAAAGCGCTGAGTAATTAGCCCGTCGTTAGTGCCGTACATGTATTATTTGCAAGGAACCTTTTGTGCATATTGTTTTTTTGAGTCAACGTATCCCCTATCCTCCCAACAAAGGGGAAAAGCTACGCACATATCACCAAATAGAACATCTACACAGCCTAGGGCATCGTATTACAGTGCTAGCACCCTGCGCCAGCCTTGAGGAACAAAACAATGCAAATGCCTTGTCTCAGCATTTGAACATTGAGGTACACACTGCAAACCTTCCTAATAAATTGTCTAGGCTTGTTAGAGCACTGTTAACAGGTAGCTCTTTTAGTGAAGCAAACTTTTATTCTCCTAAGCTGGTTAAATTACTGCAACAACAGATTAATGATTGCGATGCCCTAATTGTTACGGCCTCTTCTCTGGCGCCCTATATTACTCGTGTTAGCAATACTAATGATATACTGATGTTAATGGACTTTATGGACGTTGATTCCGATAAATGGCAGCAATATGCGCTTGCCTCGTCTTGGCCTAAAAAATGGGTATATTCACGTGAATCCGCAAAAATTAAACAACTTGAGCAACACACAGTAAAACACTTTGAGCACAGTTTTTTAATCGCCCAGGCGGAAGTAGACTTGTTTACAAAGCACGTTTGCGCGTCGAATAAACTGAGTGTGTTAGGCAACGGCATTGACCATCGCCTGTTTGCTCCTGGCGCCGATAAATCGCACAACGCTAACGAGCCAGTGTTTTTCTTTGCCGGTGTTATGGATTATAAACCCAATATTGATGCCGTACATTGGTTTGTGGAGCATTGCTGGCCAAACATTATAGCAGTGCACCCAAAAGCCAGTTTTGTTATTGGAGGCATGAATCCGGTAAAATCTATCAATGCATTAGCACAGCAACCCAATATCACAGTAACGGGGTTTGTTGATGATATTATCCCTTATTTTCAACAAGCAACGGTATTTATTGCACCATTTCAAATTGCGCGTGGCGTACAAAATAAAGTGCTTCAGGCTATGTCATGTGCATTAGCCGTAGTAACAACCCCAATGGGCGCTGAGGGCATTTTGCATACTCATGGTGAAAATATGATGGTGGCTACAGACGCCAGTAGTTTTAGCCAACACTGTATTGCATTAGCCAGCAATGCCACACAATGCCAACAGTTAGGTGACGCTGCCCGCGAGGTAATTTTAAACAACTATGCGTGGCCTAGTGTACTAGCACCGCTTGTGAAAGTATTACAAGCCAACCATAAAGGCGAATAAGCGCTTATGAAATCTATCGTGAAAACCATTGCTCAACTTATATTTGCGTTATTAGCCTTGCCTTTAGTGTTGTTGTATTGGCTATTTAGCGCACTAGGCAACAAAAATGCCGTACTTGCCAGCTTTAGTCAGTTGTTGTCTTTGCTACCTGGCATGCTGGGCGTGTACTTTCGCGCGGGATTTTATCGGTATACCCTAAGCCATTGCAGTCCCGATGCCGTTATCTCGTTTGCAACGCTATTATGCCAACAGAATATTTCCATTCATCAAGGTGTGTACATTGGTCCACAGTGTAATATTGGGAAATGTGAAATTGGCAAAGATACGCTGTTAGGCAGTGGTGTGCATATAATGAGTGGCAAAGGCCAACACAATATTAGTGACAGCGACACGCCCATAAAGCATCAAGGTGGCAGTTTTACCAAAGTAAAGGTGGGCGAAAATTGCTGGTTAGGAAACGGTGCGTTAATTATGGCCGATGTTGGCAACAACAGCGTAGTTGCTGCAGGGGCTGTTGTTATTAACGATGTCCCCAGTAATAGTATTGTTGCCGGTAACCCGGCAACAGTCATTAAAAAACGATAACGGCTGCTTTTTAATTCTACAAATACTGCTTACACACTGTTTCGATGCGTTTTGCCGATGGAGCCCAATCGTATTTCAGCGCATGCTCTCTGGCATTACATTGATAGGTTTTTCGTCTTTCGTCATCATTTAACAGTGCCACTACACTGTTCGCAATATTTTCAGCCACGGTACAATCAACCACCTCGCCGGTTTGGCCATGCAGTAAGGTTTCAGGTGTACCGCCTGAATTCCCAGAAATAACCGCAGTGCCGCACGCTTGCGCCTCAATCATAACAATACCAAAGCCTTCTATGTTGCGCCCTACGTCTCTGTTAGGCAGCACAAATAAATCACTTTGTTGATAACACTGTATCATTTGCTGATCGCTTAGGTTGGCCATAAACAACACATGCGATTGCACTCGCAGTTGTTCGACTAATGCTTGTAAGCGCTGGTATTCATCGCCCGAGCCAATAATTGCATATAAAAAGTTAGGCACATCTTTCACTATTTGTGGGATTGCCTCGATCATACGGTCGTGGCCTTTGCGTGTTTCAAGACGAGAAACAGTTAGCGCTACTTTTTTACCTTGCCATCGCAAATCAGCCAGAATGTCTTCGTTGCGTGCTTGGGGTACAAATACGCTGGTATCCACCCCTGGATGCACTACTTGCACTCTTGCTGGGTCAACTTTCCAATGCGCTAACAGCAGTCGCTTGGAGTTTTCACTATTACAAATCAACAAATTAGCGCGCTTAAGGGCTTTACTCACTATCCAAACGAATGCACGGCTCTCTGCAGCCGACTCTATGTCTTCACCGTGGATGTAGCACATGTAAGGCGTTTTATATATCACGTTCATCAAATAAGCGATAAAGCCTTCAGGGATACACCGACCGCAATGAATATTATGAATATCATGCTTTTTAATTATCTTACGAGTAGTAAAAAATAATTTTATATAAAAAACGATGCTTTTAAGGGAGGTGAGCGCCCAATCTGACCATGAAGTATAAGCAAAATCTACACGTTCAATGCACAGAGGCGATGAGGAATCAAATATTTCATCTTGCTCAAATTTGCCTGCAAGCACTACGTACTCTTGTACGTTTAAACGCTTGTATACTTCCCAAAACCAACGGCCACTGCCACCGTGAAAAGGGGGAAAGATTTCACTGTATACTAGCGATTTTTTCATTAAAAGCGTTCAGCCACTTGTTGATTAATTTGTGAAATGACCTGAGTTAAAACATGCTGCTCATGGCCTGATAACGCTGCATTATTTTTACCTTCAAATGCCACGGCAACGATTGTGCTGGCAGCGCCATTTGAACTTAATTTTAACCACGTTTCATATAATTTTGCGTGTATCTTTTTATGTATAATTCTATCCCCAATAATATATACATAATACACTCGCATGTAATCACCTCTAGCTGAGCTAATATAGTGTTTATTTACTGCTGTGTTGTCTGTTAAGTATTCAAGCGAGAAATCTGCTAACGACCACCTGTCTTGAATATATAAACGATTCAGAGAACTGATTAACTCACCCTGATTTGGCAAATATACCGCACTAAATACCGAGAATGGCGTCGCAAGGTACTGACCTGCATAATTGTACTGCGTTATACTGTCATTGAACAATGGCTGCCAAGTAGTGTTGGCTATGCGCCCTCTGTAAGGGTCAAATGACACATTTAAAGCGGTAGTAGTTGGTTCTGTGGTAATAGTTGTATTGGCTAAATCAAATACTTTATAAGTAGCCAAAACTATCAGCGCAAGCGGTATTAAATGCAAAGTGTTGATACCAGATGAGTTTGTTATCTCACTTGTTTTACTCGGTTCTTGATTAGAATCACTGTTGATTGATGATTTGGTAAGTGCTTGGCGTTCTTTTTTACGAATAAATTCACCAATTAAAAATAAACATACCAATACAAACGCGAAGAAAAACCACCCATATATTAAGTGATCTGCGCCTACAGCATGCTCCATATCACTCCAATAACCAATCATGATAATGCCGTATACACGTACTACATTCGCAAAAATGGGAAAAATAATACTTAAGGCAACAAAGAATATACGCGCTTTCCATGACTGCAAATTCATGTACGCGTACAAATTACCTAATACGATAGACGCAATTAAAAAACTGATCCCCGAACATGCCTCGGCAACCAAAAATTTACCCTGTGGAATTTCAATATATAAACCAGACCGGTATAAGGGTATGCCCGACATTTCTAACAACACAACTGAATAGTCTGCGGTAATTTCTTGCAAAGTAGGTACAAGCTCTTCACCAATAGGAATGGCGAATACCATAAATGCGAGTGGGAACATAAGCTGCTTTGCAACATTATTGCCTACCGCTATCCATATTAACGTGGGTAACATAGTAAATGCGGCTATATGCATAAATACTTGAATATCGCCCGCACTACCAAATAAATACAACAATACTTGCCCAAGTAATATGGGTAAGGGCCACATTGTCGGCGTCATAGTATGCCAGCTCACCTGACGTCGTTTTTCCCAAATTAAATATATGCTTGCGGGGATCACAATGTAGCAGTGATTGAATACTTCTGAAATCGTCCAAATTTCTATTGCAGTAAATACACCTTGATGAGTCAGTAACAACCAAAAAACACCTAAAAACAGCGCATAGATGATCCAAGGTTTAGACAACTGACTTACATCGTTATTTGGCATTAATGACCTCAGAATACACATCAGACATTGTTGACCACTGGTAATCTTTCATAAGTTTTACTAACTTTTTCTCCATCACATGAAGATTAACGTAGTGGCGAAGTTTAGACTTAAATGGTGCACCTTCAACACGTGGTTGGTCGGCGTCAATTTCCCACGGGTGGAAATAAAAATTGTAAGGTTGATTATTTTGCATTAAGTAACTGTCAATGCGTCTCTTTGATAACCAGTAGGGGTATAGGCGAAAGTAACCACCGCCGCCAATGCCTTTATTTGTACCTTTGTTTTCGTTGGTAGGTATGGGGATTTCCACTATGCCTTCAGCACGCTTATGAGCAAACCTAGGCCACGACGGTACGCCATATAAATCATGCGCTATAGGATACGTACTAGACGAGTATTCAAAGCCTAACTCAACCAGTATATCGAACACCCATTGGTTGTCTTCACTGATAGAAAAACTCGGAGCCCGATAGCCAGTCAGGGCTTTCCCGGATATTTGCTCAAGTAAATCTTTGCTGTCGGCAATATCTTGATAAACTTCTTGCCTGCTCATAGTGGTGTTACGGCGATGATTAAAACCATGGCTGGCAAGTTCATGGCCTTCATCAACAATGCGTTTAACCACGTCGGGACAGTGTTTAGCAACCCAACCTAAAGTAAAAAACGTGGCCTTTACGTCGTGCTTATTAAATAAATCAATAAGACGATGTGTGTTATCACCTACGCGAGGCGTGATGGATGACCAATCACTAGGTGATATGACAGAATCAAACGCAGATACATGAAAGTAGTCTTCAACATCTACTGTCATGGCGTTTTTCTGTATTGATGGTTTCACACTGCCAGTACCTTGTACTTTGTGTGAATCTTGCGAATCTTGCATTACCTACCTTTCCCAAATAAAACAACTTCCACGGTACG
The DNA here is from genome assembly GCA_049650345.1 of Glaciecola sp. Taxonomy (GTDB): domain Bacteria; phylum Pseudomonadota; class Gammaproteobacteria; order Enterobacterales; family Alteromonadaceae; genus Glaciecola. The sequence goes on from JBARZY010000121.1 coordinate 20,538, forward strand.
CACCAAAATCAAAATATCTAGCAATAAGCTTTGGTGCTTTACGTAATACAAATCAAACTTTAATTTTTCTAACGAATCTTTTACGCTTGCGCCATACGGATAATTTAGCTGCGCCCATCCTGCCAAACCAGGTTTAACATTATGACGTTGTGCATAATAAGGCACTTCTTCAACTAATTGCTCTACAAACTCAGGCCGCTCTGGACGTGGTCCAATAAACGACATGTCGCCGCGCAATACGTTCAGCAGTTGTGGTAGCTCATCAACCCGATACTTACGAATCAAAGCGCCAATGGTGGTCACTCTATTGTCGTTTTTAGAGGCCCATTTTGCGCCGTCTTTTTCAGCATCAGGACGCATGCTCCTGAACTTCAGTATATTAAATAGTTTACCATCTTTGCCTACGCGCTGTTGCTTGTATAAAACTGACACGCCAGTACGATATCCATCATCAAGGTAGATGATCAGCGCGGTAATCAACATAATTGGCCACGTAAGCGACAACACTAAAAATGCTAAACCAATGTTTAACCAATAGTCCATTACCTGACGGACTATCTTTTGTGAATGAAAGCCATTAGAGTAAATAACCCAACTTGGGTACATTAAATCAACTGCAATTTGACCGGTTTCGCGCTCGAGAAAATCGAGTAACTCTGTAACCCTAACGCCTTTTAAGCGAGCATCAAATAATATATTAACAGGCAAGGTACCGCGACGCTGGTCGTTAGCCACCACAATCTCACTAATATCTTCATTAGCTAAATAATCTTGCAGTTGAGCGTCCACATCGAGGTCAATAATTTGCTCTTGTTTAATACCATTGTCACGCTGATCACCCGGCAAAGGAACAAACCCAATTAAATTGAAATTGGCGCGATCGACGGTTCTACGCATTCTTGTTTCTATAACGGAAGCGCGAACACCTGAGCCTAAAACAATTAAATTAGGACGACTACTGATTGACTCGGTATGGTGCACAAAATATCGAAAAATAACCAGCGTGAAAAGGATGATGGCAACGGAAGTGGGTGCATGTAAAGGGTGGCTTGCAAACTCAGGAACAATTAAACTCGTAATAGCAACTACTACAAAAAAGCTTACTACTACCGATACAAACAAGCGCCTTATAATACCTCTGAATGGCTCCCGCAAGCGTTGTTCATAAAGTCCAACCGACAAGTTGATTAGCAACACTGATACCGAAAACATAAAGCACGTAAATAAGGTACTTTTTATATTCAATGCGTAATCAAGACCTAACCAACTAAAACTCAAGGCGGTTAAATAAGTCGCTAACGCAACCAATGCGCCTTCTATCAGTACAAGTTTATTTGAACGCTTTCTGGTTTTTTGGTTTCCAGCCATGTACATCTACTTTTAGGTTAGGTGGACTCGTATCGAAATTATGTTGGTAAACAAAAATCAATGTGCAATTATTATCCATGCTGATACAATGCGCAGCAAAGTTTGGAAACAGCATTATAGTGTTTTTAATCTGTACGTAAACACTGCATTACGAGTTATATCGGCATATCTGTTTATTTTTACATAAGTTTTAGTAAATATTGCAGATATAATCATGTGTAAAGGTTAATTAACCAAAATGGGAATTAAGGAAAATACAAAATGGTAAGTGTAAAACAATGTTACCTGCTCGCATTAACTGCGGCCGGTATAATACTATCAGGATGCTCAAATCCGCTTCCTACTGCTACTACCAGAGCTTCTCTCACAACCGATGTTAACGATTATCAATATTTAATTGGCCCTGGCGACCAACTCAGTATATTTGTGTGGCGTAACCCTGAAATATCAGGCTCATTTACCGTAAGGCCTGACGGCAAAGTAACCACATCATTAGTAGAAGACATTGAAGTCACCGGACGCACGCCAACTATGTTAGCGCGTCAGTTAGAAGAGCAACTTTCCACATATATTAATAACCCTCGTGTGACCGTTTCTGTTGGCCGCTTTTCAGGTCCGTTTAGCGAACAAGTACGTGTTATAGGTGAAGCCACTAATCCACGTGCCGTTAATTACACTGAAAACATGACTTTGCTTGATTTAATGATTCAAGTGGGTGGGTTAACTACATACGCCAACGGTAATAACGCCAAACTCATTCGCGTGGTGAATGGCGAACAAACCAGTTACACCATTTACATTGACGACCTAATCAAAGATGGTGAAATTGAAAAGAATGTCGATATATTACCTGGCGACGTAATCATCATTCCAGAAGCTTGGTTCTAAACTGACGTAATCAGAGACAATAACTTACATGCAAGATTTACAACAAACGTTACAACTTATTCTCGATTATGTGCGCGGTATATGGATTCGAAAACGCTACGTAATTGTATCGTCATGGCTAATCTGCCCGTTGGGTTTTGTGTACTTTGCGTCTCAACCCGATGTATACCAATCTGAAGCACAAATATTTGTCGATACTCGCTCTACTCTTGAGCCCTTACTAGCCGGCATCAAAATATACTCCGATCCTAATCAAGAAGTGCAGCTTATGGCGAAAACGCTCAAAAGTCGCAGCAATATTGAGCAAATCGCACGCGAAACCGATTTAGATTTGGGTGTAAACACCGAACAAGAGTACGAACAGCTGATTTTAAAGTTAACCAACGGCATCAATCTTGGACGCACTCGAAACGATAATGTATTTACCATTTCGTATGAACACGAAAACGGTACTGTTGCCCGCAATGTAGTGCAAGAAACCCTTGATGTATTTGTTGAGGGTTCACTAGGTAATAACCGTCGTGATTCTGATACCGCCACTCGCTTTATTGACGAACAAATTGCCGAATATGAAGCTCGATTGGCAGAGGCTGAACAACAACGTGCTGATTTCCAACGTCAACACGCCGATATATTGCCATTGCAGGGTTCATTTCATAACAACCTACAACAACTCACAACTAGTTTGTCTGACACGCGTTTAGCAATACGTGAAGCAGAACGTAAAGCCAGTACGCTAAAAGAGCGTTTAACTAAGGGCAAGCGCGCATCAGATAGCTTTGCAGTGCAAAGCGGTGATAGTACCGCACCGGTTATTACTACACGGTTCGACAAGCGTATTGTAGGCTTAGAAGAAAAGCTTGACGACTTACGCTTGCGTTTTACCGATAAGCACCCCGACGTTATCGAAACGCAAAATCTATTAGATAATCTAGTTGAGGCGCGAGATAAAGAAATACAAGCCTACCTGAATCAAGATGTTGAAGATGACAGCCCCATTTTGAGTCAGTTGAATCAAGAAATTACGCTTGAAGTGAGCCGTTTAGAAGGTGAAATTGCTTCACTTAGAGTCCGCGAAGACGATTTTATTAGCAAAATTGAAGACCTTCGCACCAAAATTGATTTGGTGCCGCAGATAGAAGCTGAAGGTATTTCAAAAAACCGTAATTACAATATTATAAAGCAAAAATACGAAGACTTGCTTACCAGAAAAGAAGCTGCCGATATTACACGTCGCGCAGAAGTGTCTTCTGAAGAGTTGCAATTTAGAATAATTAAGCCGCCTTTAGTGCCACCCTCGCCAACTGGGCCAAATCGATTTATAGCTTATACTGGCGTGCTTATTTTAGGCTTTGGTGCAGGTGCCGGTATCGCATTTTTAATGAGTCAACTGGTACCTGTTTTAGTGCGCGGACAACAACTCACACAAATGACGGGTTTTCCTATTTGGGGAGCGGTAACGCACTTACAAATTGACAAAGTTAAACGCAGGGCGAGATACAGACTGCTAGTGTTCATTGCCTCATCAGGCGCCATTGTATTTATGTACGCAGTGTTAGTGGCTGCCGACATAATGAACATAGATGTACTTAGCAAGGTGGTGTTATGAAAAATACGATAGAAAAAGCCTTACAAAAACAACAAGAGGCTAAAGAAGCTGCCGACAACACATTGCCACCTCAAGATACCATTGAAAAGGCGCAGGCTGCGTCAGAAAACGTTGAGTCTACGGTAACAACGCAAACAGCGGAAGCACCATCAGAACCGATTGTTGACGATGTTTCTGTTGCAAGTGCTAAAGAATCTAAAAGTTTTAAGATAGACATTCAGCGCTTACAAGATAATGGCTTTGTTACGCTTGAAAATTCGCGGTCGTTAATAAATGAAGAATACCGAGAAATAAAACGCAAGCTGTTGCAAAATGCTTTTGGTCCACTTGCCGGCACAATTGATAACAGCAACATTATTATGGTCAGTAGCGCAAGGCCCTCGGAAGGTAAAACATTTACAGCAACTAATTTGGCTATGAGTATTGCCGCTGAACAAGATAAAACAGTTTTGTTAGTAGATGCTGATGTACTGAAACCCAATGTATTGCGTACACTTGATATTGCAGAAGCCGATGGTCTAATGGAGTATTTGTTGGGCGAAGTTGACGAGTTAAGTGATGTGATATATCACACGAATATTCCAAAGCTACGTATTATTCCAGCAGGCAAATCGCACCATTTATCAACCGAATTGCTTGCCAGTACCATTATGCAAGAAACCGTATCTGAATTTTCAACCCGCTATTCAGACCGAGTGGTAATTATTGATAGTCCGCCTTTAATTGGTATCAACGAATCAGCAGTGTTGGCTAATTTAGCTGGCCAAGCGGTAATAGTGGTTGAAGAAGGCCGTTCGAAAATGAACGATATTAGCGCTGCCGTAGCAAGGTTGAATCCTGACATGGCCATAGGGTTTGTCGTCAATAAATCTACTCAAAACTCAGAAAAAGGCGGCTATTACGGTTATCAATATTACGGTAGCGATAGAGAGTAAGCATGGGTACATTAAGGAAGAGCCAAGCATCTAAAAATGGAATAAATCCCAAACTCCTTGTTGTGTGCGCTATTATTGCCCCATGTTCTAGCGGTGTTTTTGCTGGCGACTTAACGGCTAGAGCCGGTGTTGAAGTTGAATATGTATCTCAAACTATTAAACCTCAAAACGATGACGAAATTGACGTAAATAACCAAATAGCTACGCCATACGCAGCAATGGTATACCAAGCAAAAAAACTGAATGCAGAAGCGCGTGCCTCACTTGAGAGCGTTAGACGACAATTAGACGACGCTACGGTAACAAAAGATTACACTTCATATCAAGTAAGAACTCGCTATCAAATTGTTCAAAATAAGTTAGTGTTATCTGCAAACGGTAGTCAGTCTTTTCGCGCCCCTGACAGCCAAACATATCTCACCAACGATTTTTTATTAAATGCTGAAACACTTATTAAAACTGAATCTCGAGATGCAAGCTTATCGTTAAATCTGCCCGCCAATGACTACATAGGAATAACGTCTTCATTCGGGGTAGACCGTATTCGTTCTAGTTCGGTTAACGAAACAAATGCGCAGGGCTTAGGTAACTCAGATCGTGAAAGTGGCAGTGTGCGCATCACAAGCGGTAAAGCCCTTCAGCCAATTAATTATGAATTATCGGCATCGTATTCAGATATAGACAGAAGAGACCAGCGAGACTTTTTATCGGAATTAGCATCGTTTAAGGTCAACACACAACTCTACAGCGGTTTTGCGTTAACGTTTTTAGGTAGCTACGAAAACAATCAAACCAATCAAGACAACACGGCATTAGATGCCTTGCGCACATACTACTCACTAGGTGCAGGTATAACCTGGAGTAAATCTCAAAATCGCTTCATTGAAATTGCCATAAACGAATACCGAACAAAAGCAGCATTAGAAACGCAAGACGACGAAAGAGACCAATTTATAAGTGCATCTGTTAATTGGCAATTCTCAGATAGAACTCGATTCACCGGCAGTTATTCCAGACGATTTTTTGGGGAATCTGCAAACGTTAATTTTTCTCATTCACTCAGAACATGGCGCAACAGCATACGTTATAATGAAACCGTAACGGCAGCCTCTCGCTTGAACCAAACCTTGGTCCCTAGTGTGTTTGTTTGTGATGCCGGTAGCATTGACTTGTCAGATTGTAATTTACCTACTGGCTTGGAGCCTGAATTAGAAGAAGGTCAAACACTTATCCCTGGCTTTACTCCTGTGTTTGATTTTAGTGATGATATTACTATCAGTAAAACGCTCAATTATAGTTCAAGTTTACAACGCAGACGTACCCGTTTAATACTATCTTTAAGCAACAGTGAAAATGAGTTTGTTGAGCGACAGCAGATCAACGACACCAGTAGCTTGCAGTTAAGCGCCATATTTACTATCAGCCCTCGCAGCTCACTTTCTTTACGAACTCAAGCATCGAAAACAACAATAGAGAACATTGTTGATGATAGTGAAGATGGCAATGACACACTAGAAACCACATCTGAAGGGTTTAATCGAACAAGTACCTTGTCGTTCAATCGTAAGCTAACAAGACGCCTTGACGCTATTGTCTCGTATACCTACACAAAAAGGACAGGCAACTTACAAACACAAGGTAACTTCGGAGGCATTGATGGCCCATTTGACGATCGAAGAATAAGCGCTAGTATCAAATATACCTTCACCTCAAGATAGAGAAAGTCATTTCATTTACTGAATTGAACATGCTTTTAACGTGGTCATTCTTTGGATTTGTTCGTGTCTTCTTTTAAACGCACATAAGTCTGATACTTTTTCTTAAGCAACTTATCAATGTACTGCGTTAATTTGACTTTATGCTTTATTGCATCATCTAAGGCATCTACTAACTCTTCAAGCATATCTTTGTAATACTGCGCACTTTGCACAACATTGCCGTTAGGGGTAATGTGGTTTTGTTCTTCAGGTGTTGGAGACTCTTCCGTTTCAGATACAACTGTATTTGCTTCGGTTTCTGGTACAAACATTTCAGCTTGTACTTCATCAATAACCGCTTTTACATCATCGTAACTAAAACTTTCTAATTCTTCTAAAAACCCATATAACAATACACGGTCTAGCAGCGTGTTTATTTTGCGTGGTACACCCGTGGTAAATGCATGTATGGCATTAAACGCTTCTTCATTGAATAAATCACTGCGAGTACACCCCGCATGCTCTAAGCGATAGTTAATATATGCAGAGGTTTCCTCTAAGTTCAGCGGCGCCAAATGACAAGATGCCACAATACGCTGACGAAATTGCTCCATATTAGGCGCTCTTAAAATCGGTTGAAGCTCGGCTTGCCCTAATAAAAAACTTTGCAATAAGGGTTTACCACCATGTTGAAAGTTAGACAGCATCCTTAACTCTTCTATGGTTTCAAGAGGTAAATTTTGAGCTTCATCAACCAATAACAGAGCGCGCTTGCCGGTTGCAGCTAATTGCTCTAAAAAGGCTTGCAAGCTTTCTAGCAAATCAGTTTTAGTCTTGCCTTCGGTATTAATGCCAAATTTTGATGCCACCATCTTAATAATTTCATCAGGAGCGAGCTTGGGGGTAACAATTTGCGCAGCGTGTATATCAGCTTCTATGTTATCTAACAGGCTGTTTGCTATTGTCGTTTTACCCGTACCTATATCACCGGTAATAACAATAAAGCCTTCGGCTTGTGACAAACCATATTGTAGGTATGACATAGCTCGTTTATGCAACTTACTGGCAAAGAAAAAATCAGGATCTGGCGTTAACTGAAACGGCTTCGAAGTTAAACCATAATAGCTTTCATACATGGGTAGTTTCCCTAGAAAATCTGTAATACTGGGTACTGACCCAAAACGATGAATATAACATAACCCACTTGTGCATTAAAATCATTACGTCCGTTACCGCAAATAGCTAGCTTTGTACGATTAAGAACGTATCACTCTTAACATTGGCAAGATAGCAGAATAAACTCTATGGTATGCTGAGTTTTTACATACACAATCCAATACTTGCACGGTAACAATGAATAGCACCAACAAAACACAGCCTAGCGAACCCTTACAACCATGGTATTTGTATATGATTCAAACGGGTTATCAACAATTGTACACAGGTATAAGTACCGATTGGAAAAGGCGACTACGCGAACACATGCAAAATGGCCCTAAAACCGCAAAAGCCCTGCGAGGCAAAGGCCCATTAACACTAAAATATTGTGTTGAACTGGCGAATCACTCGGTGGCTCTGCAAACAGAGATATGGGTCAAAAAGCAAAGTAGACTCACCAAAGACAAGATTATAGAGGGTGAAATCATCCTTGCTGTTGAGCACACTCGGGTTGATTTGTCTGACTACCTACAAAAACACGTTTGAAAATAGTAAAGCAATACCAATAGACAACACCCCTTCTATACTGGCAACACCAATATTATGTTGCAACGATACCTCGGTATGTCGATTAACACCGGCCAATACGATGCGCTTAGCTATGCTGGTGAGTATCATCAACATGCTGGCTAAAATAAGGCCTGTGAATAACCAGCCTGTTATATTGCTTACATAACTTTGTGGATGATATACCAGTATTCTACTAGCGGTAGACACGGCAATAGCAATACCAATTAAGTTGCTACCATGCTGAATGGCAAGGGCAATTTGTCCCTCGCACAATGTGCGCTGAAAGCCCCTATTTTGATTATTTTCAGCAAATCTGAATTCGTAGATTCGGGTAGCGAATAGCAACACAGCGAGTACTACCAAGGCACCTGAGAAAACTGCGATAAACGCATTTACGTCGGTGCCTTGCGCCCAATCTATAATGCTTTTGGTTATAATCGCACTCGCAATAGCTGAGCAGGCATCAACTAAGGCAACTGAAACGTTCTTTTGCTCAATCATTTGGTCTTTGTCGAGTCTATTTAAGACCAGTTTGTCATGGGCAAATCGGCCAATTTTGACCAGCAATATACCCATGGCGCCAAATAACACCATTCCCAATGCCGCAGCCTCAAAGCCCATGCCTACATGCCTACCAACCACGGCCGACAACACAATAGTGAGGGCAAACATTCTGCCCGCCAAACTGATACCAAACGCAAAGTTATCGCGCTCTCCCAATTCTTTGCGCACACTTACATGTTTAAAACGCCCCGACATAGCTCTGATAGCAAACAATAACAATACCGCGAGGCTAATATCGATAGCGAGGTACACTGCTAAGTCACTCGACAGCGGTATTATTTGAACAAGTTGTTCCATGTACGATTACCTATTGTTATTAGTTATTTTTTAAGGCGTAAAGTAAATTTGCAACACCTGTATGAAGGGCCACAAACCTTTGTGTTCTTAATTGCGCTTATATAGTATGAACATATCTATACTATTGCAAAATTTAAGCACAAATATGCATCAAACTGCTCAACAAGCGTATGAATCACTTTTAACGTCGGCTAAACAGAATAACCTGCCCCTTGCACTGATTACTCGCATGCAAGATGACATACTCCATGCTTTTCGTCATAGCAGCTTTATACAACGAATTGCATTGCAATATGCACCCTATTTTGTTGATATGTTGCCGTCGCTGCAGTGTGTGCAGACCCAACTCAACATCAGCCATTATCAGTTTGAAAACATACACACTGAGCTAACACTAGCGCTAGAATCAAGCCAACATGAAACCGAAAGCCTAAACATCATTCGCCGTTACCGTCATCTCCACATGCTTAAAATTGCGTGGCACGACCTACACCATCAGCAAAGTATAGAAAGCTCGTTATTGGCCACATCCATGCTAGCTAATTTACTCATTAACGCGGCTCTCGATGATTCACACAATGCACTGGTAAAGCGATTTGGCGAACCTGAGAATAAGCAGCGGCTTGTTATTATGGCTATGGGTAAATTAGGCGGCAATGAACTGAATTTTTCATCTGACATTGACCTTATATTCGCTTATCCATGTCAGGGGGAAACCCAAGGTGGCCGCAAATCGATTGAGCATCAAGTATTTTTTACCAAACTCGCCCAACGTTTTATTAAAGCTCTTGATTATGTGAACGAACATGGCCGAGTATTCAGAGTAGACATGCGTCTGCGTCCGCTTGGTGATAGCGGTCCATTAGTGTTGCCGTTTAGTGCATTTGAAAGCTATTATTTGGAACAAGGCAGGCAATGGGAGCGCTTTGCCATGCAAAAAATGCGAATCGTTAACGACACCCCCTATAACGATGAGTTGCTCGCAATTGTTAAACCCTTTGTTTATCGTAAATATCTTGACTACACCACGCTAGAATCCATTAGGGAAATGAAACACCTAATTGCCAAAGAAGTACGCCGCAAGCAAATCACTCAAAATATCAAATTGGGCAAAGGCGGTATTCGCGAGGTGGAATTTTTTATTCAAAGTTTGCAACTTATTCATGCCGGACGACACCCACAATGCCAGGTACAATCAATATTAAAAGCAATGCAGGCGCTTGAAGACGAAGGCCTTCTTGCTGCCGATATTCATCAAAGTCTAAAACAAAATTATTTATATCTTCGTCAAGTTGAGCATTATCTGCAGATATTTAATGACGAGCAAACCCAAACACTGCCAGTAAGTGACATTAATCAACAACGTCTGTGTAGCCTATTACAGGTAGATTCTATAGGCGATTACCAAAACCTAATTGATCAATGTATGCAAGGTATTAATGTGCATTTCAATAGCTTAGTAGCCGATGCCAACGCAAGTGAAGAATGTAACACCGAAGTGTCTCAGGTATTTGAAGATCTATGGTTACTGCCGCTTACGCTAGAAGAAGCAGTTGCTCACCTTAATTCCGAACAAACAGTTACTCATATTGACGATTTATATGAACATTTAGAATTGTACAAGCGAAAAATTGAACGATCAGGCGTTAGCCAGCGCGGGCTTAAATCAATCAATCGTCTCATGCCATTAATACTGCAAGAATTTGAAGTTGACCATGGCGGTTTTAATAACGAACAAGTCGCGGGTGTATTCAATATACTAAATACCATTAGCGGTCGCGCAACCTATATTGATTTACTGTTAGAGCATCCAGAAGTGAGGCAGCGTTTATATTTATTGTGCAAAAAAAGCCCTTGGATAAGTGAGCAAATCGCACAATATCCCCTTTTGCTAGATGAATTATTACACCCTCAATACTTAAGTTCGCAAACCATGTCGCTTGAGCAATGGAAAAGCGAATATGCTGACGAGTTACGTCAGCACATGCTGCGCGTTGATCTGGACGATATTGAAAGTGTAATGGACCGACTGCGAGAGTTTAAACACACCAATCAATTGCGCATTGCCGCTGCTGATATTACCGGTAACTTACCGATAAACTGCGTAAGTGACAAACTCACCGTGCTAGCTGAAGCCATCCTTGACCAAGTAATTGAATACGCATGGCAACAGGTCACTTTACTGTATGGCGAACCGCAAGGTAATCGCATTGATAGCAAAAATATAGCGGTCATCGCATACGGCAAATTTGGCGGCATAGAACTCAGCTATGACTCTGACTTAGATATTGTATTCTTACATGCTGCAGATATGAGCCAAAACACTACTGATACTGGCACCAGAAAAGTACTGTCTAATCAAGAGTTTTACATCAAGCTCGTGCAACGCATATGTCATTTATGTACCACTAAAACATATAACGGTGTTTTGTACGACATCGATTTACGCTTGCGCCCTTCAGGTAACTCTGGTTTATTGGTGAGCCACATCGATTCGTTTTTGGCTTATCAGAATAACAAGGCATGGACATGGGAGCATCAAGCCTTAGTAAGAACTCGCCCTATTTGTGCACCTGAGCATTTACACAAGCAATTTTTGCATATTAAGCAGACTATAATTGGCAAAGAACGCGAACCCAAAATGCTCAGGCAAGAGGTACATAAGATGCGCATCAAAATGCGTGATCACCTGCTCAAGTCATTAAATACAAAAATTGACTTAAAACAAGCACGGGGCGGTATTGTTGATATCGAATTTATGGTGCAATACTGGGTGCTGGCAAACGCGTCAAAACACATCAATATATGTGAATGGTCAGACAATTTAAGGTTACTGCGCGCCCTTAGTAATACTAACGTGATTGATGCCACCACTGCTGCCAATATTAGCGAAGCGTATTTACGCATGCGCCACATTACACATAGTTTGCAATTAGCGAAACATAAGTATGCACAGAATAATGACGAACTCAGTCAACAGATGGCGTTAATCAGTGCGCTTTACACCAACTTGTTTGAACAGGATACTATTACTTAATAATATTGTTCGATCGATCCGGTGCTTTTTTCACAATTCTTTTTTAGATAAGCAGACGCGCGCGCAGTCAACACTAAGGTGCGTTTGCGATGACAAAAATACACTACAATGGGATGATCGAAATTAGCGTCAACTGCGCCCGCTATTTCTTCAAGCATTCCAACTAAAGTATTGGAAGAAATAAACCGCTCCCGAATAATGAAGTCTTGATTCAAATCCCAAACAAAGTTATACCCTTCTTTTAATACAAAACTGTTTGCTTCAGTCATGAGTGTACTTTGCTTAGCAAACGCGCGTTCTTTGAACTCACCTTGCCAATTATCGCTAACCGCATAATTTCTATTAGTTGCACCTTTTACCCGCTCAGCAACGTCTGTATCTTGATTATCAAGAAGTACCACATAATCGCCATAACGCTCTTTTATTGGATCACGAGACACTTGCTTAAACGCTTCGTAAAACCGGGTAACGTTGGCAGCAACGCTTGGCTTTTCAGATGCATCTTCGCTGTTAGGATTTTTACCTGGTTCAGGTATAAATATGAGAAACGCGATGGCGGCGGCAATCACAGCCAACATCACTAAAATTCGCTTTACCCAAAAGCTGGTCATACTCGATTGTGCCATGCTACAAAATGCCCTGTTTACGCTATGCCAATATTCATTGACTAGTACAATGATTCAGGCGCCTCTGGAGGACGTGACTTAAAACGCTTATGCATCCATAAGTAACTGTCAGGTTGTTGCTCAACCAACGCAAGTATATCTTGATTTAATTGCGTTAGGACTTCCTCTGGCGACTTATTAGTAATATCGGCCAAATACTCGACTTCTGAAACAAACTTAACCACATGGCCCGTATCGGTGTACTGCGTGGTCAGTAAGTACGGAGCCGCATTAGTTCGGCTTGCAAACATCAGTGTGCCAGTAGTGGTAGCCGTTTTCTCAACACCGCCAAAAGGGACAAAAATAGACTGCTTGGCACCGTAATCTTGGTCGGGCAGGTACAAACATAATTCACCTTCGTTCATGGCTTGAATCAGCGCTTTTGAATTACGTTTATGAATCATGTATTTATTTGAACGATTTCGGCCATGATACTGCAAATAGTCCATGAGAGGATTGTTGTGCTGGCGATAAAACGCTATCGATTTATGCGCGTATCCAATGCCTCTGCACGCAAACTCAATATTCACATTATGCAAGGCTAACCCAAATACACCGCGCCCGCTATCAAGAATTTGTTTTACCGGCTCGAAGCCTTCTACTTTGCAGTGTTTTTGAACGCGCCATGCTGGCCACCACCAACCCATAGCGGTTTCAAACAATGCATTACCAGTTCGTTTGATGTTACTTTCAAATACCGCTTGGCACTGGGCATCTGTCCAATGGGGAAAACACAATTTGATGTTCTTTTTTGCCACATTTACGCGTTTAGGTGCTAGCTTGTATAGCAAGCGCCCAAAACCATTGCCCATTTTCCTAATTAGCGGATAAGGCAATTGAATTAAACAGAATAGAATAAACGCCCCAAACCAAATCAACCAATATTTAGGTAATAAAAAACGCCACGAAAACCTTGGCGCTGCTACTTTAACAATTGGCTTATTAGCAGAGTCGGCCGTGCTAACGCTGGTGGCCTGATTACTTTTTTGCTCAGTCGAGGATGATTTTGTGTGGGCAGAATGTGACAAAAAGGAATCTCAAAAACTAAAACTAATAGTTTACAATACTGCGTGTTTCCAGACCAACTTTTTACTCATCTCTTAATAGGTTTTTACAATATTCTGCAGTTTTTTTTCAAAGGCTTGAAAATGTGCCTGAGATTCATAGTCAAAGTGATATTGATTATGAAAACCAAAACTTAACTTTACTAGAGCGTCTTCTAAAAATAAGGTGTAACCATCAAAATCAGTGTAAGCAATAACACCATCTAAAGAATACTGGCCGTTATCATTTTGTCCATGTTGACGAATTTTCTCAAAACTCGCTAACAAAAATTTGCTGTCCATTTCGTTCTTCATGTATACACCTGCCTACTTAAGACTGCTTCATTAAAAATTGCTTTATAGTGTTTTACTGGGTTAGCAACTTAAAAGTTTAATCTAAAGCCAATATACGCAGAGGTACCAGAGTAACCGTCTTGTCCTTGAATATGTTCAATTTCAATACGCAACAAAGTAGAGTGGTGAATATAAAAATCAAAGCCAAGACCAATATTACCGGCAGCAATACTTCCTGAGCGTTGGCATATTGCAAGCTCATTGTGCATTGCCACCAAACGCACATCATTTTCACAACCTGTAACCGTACCCACGCTGGTTTCTTGTGCATCTATGTGCATTACCCCAATACGATAGAATAATTCGCCATAACGATTACTCGCCTTACCCAATGCACTAATAAAAAGGCTGTTAAGCTCAATATTTGTGTTGTTGTTCACTATCTCATCTACACGATATAGCGATTCACCTAAGGATTGATAGCCTGCTTCGAAACTCCACTGCTTGCTAGCCTCATATCCTATAGACAACTTGTATGTTGCGGTATTGAGTTCCATTGCATCGGTATCTCTTTCTATCTCGTTAGTCAGATACCCTAGTGCAGCTACACCATATAATTTGTCGTTCGCAAATGCCCTGCTACTTGTGCACAGATAGCAGAGCATCACCAAGGTAATGATAGGCAATAAGGTTGTTGTGTAGTTTTGGCGACGCCTCAATGACATGTGTTACTCACTTATCTTTGCATTTTTTTCGTTTCTAATGTGGTATCGGCTGTGTTGAAAAATTACTAACCCAAAATAAAAAAAACGACCCAATTATTGGGTCGTTTTTGAGAAATAAGATACCAATATGCCGTTGCTAAAAGAAGTACTCCACATTCAGCGTAATATGGTCATCTCGACGAATAAGATATGAAGGTTGAGTATCAGTATCACTTGAGAAAAAATACCCATTTACAGCTAACCGCCAGTTTTGATTCAGGCGTGTTGACCCCTCAATATAGGCTGAATAAGTACCCGAATAATCTAAGTCTCTTACAAAGCCGACTAATAACTCAGAGCCTGCAAAATCGTTTAACTGAAACCTTGCACCTAACATTAAATCGTTTTGGCCCAAGATAAAGGCTTGGTTTTCCCGTTCATCGAACTGGTGTTCTAATAACAAGCCCAGGTCAACGCCCGTTTCATAAAAATCAACGACGGTGTATTCAAAACCAGCAACATATGCATTAAATTCTTCATCTAAGGTTTTACCTTGGATTGCTTCTAGCTTTAAGAGCAACGAATTAAATACATATAATGCGTCAATACTAATTTGCTGAAGCTGATTATATTGAGGTAACAAGCGTACACCGTTCTCAATACTTGCATCAGTCACAATAACGGGTAAACGCGAGGTACCATCAAAATACGCCAAACCCAGCTCTAAATCGCCAATGCTCTGTTGCCACCTAAGGGCGTAATCAATGTTATTTTGTTTGTCATCTGACTCATATAATGCAGCGTCGGCATCAATCGGTACTGGCGCGCGAAGCCTGCCGTCTTCACCTGCAAACGTACGCTCTCGAAAGTACGGTAAAACATAAAAAGAAATAGCGCCAGTATCAAGTAAATAGCTGACATCAAGCATGGGTTGACCCAATTTGTCTTCGCTATCGATTGACTCAACAAAGTCAGTTTGATTAATCACATCAACCAAGTGAAGCGACTCGGTTTGACCCCAAAATACCTTTCCTATCCCTGCACGCACTTCCCAATTATCAAAATAATGTGTGTACATAAATTCTCTAATATCAGCATGGGTGCGTTCGCTGTCGCGTTGATCTATTCGAGCGAAAGGTTTCATGGTTAGCAAACCTTCGCCAATATAGGTTTCAAATTCTGGCGCTAATACCACCGACGCTTGACTGGTGTTTTGTTGGAAATACAAACTGTCTTCTAAAAATATGCGTTGTTCAACCGCAATGCTGCCACCGTATTGCATTTCTGCTTGCGTACTTGTAGGGCATGTAAGTAATATCGCAACCGTGCAACTGAGCAAGGGGGCGAATAAACGTGTTAATGTGTCCATAATTGTTTCCTAACTACAATAGTTTCCTAACGCAATCTTCGCAGCGCATTTTTATCAAAATCAGCTTCTCTTAAGCCCGTTTGAAAATCAATTTTATGGGTCATTAAGGTGGTACTTTTGCCTGTTTGGTTATTCATCATATCGGCTCTATGTGGACGCCAGTATTTATCAAGGTATAACTGATACTCACTAAGCTTTAGCACTTTAAGTAACGAATTTTTACGATCAAAGAACTCAGCGCGTTGTGTTCGGTAATGTTCTTTATCTAGCCACACAATTTGTCGTGTGTATCCAGAATACTTATCGGTAGGGGTTTGTTCTACTACATAACAGTCAACGCCATCAATGGCCTCATCACGCAAATATACAAAACTAAATTTCTCTAGCTCGAACGACGTCATATCTTCATATGCAAATTCACTCCCCATAAACGGGCTAGTTTTGTTGCGAGTAGATATACGTTTAACCCGTTTTACGGCAGGCAAATAAATCCATTGATCATCAGCTCCCTGGGTATTCGAGAAACTCAAAAATGCAGTGCCTGCAATATCACGGGGTTGGTCAAAGATCGTTAAGGCTTTGTCACCATCACCGTCTATTTCAAGCGTTTTAACTCGAATTTCTCTTACCGACTCATCCCCTCTTGGTCCGCGCAAAATCATTTGCATCGCTGCCGAACTGTCACCCCAGCCTATATCTCGCTGCTTCGCCTCTGTGGCAATTGCTAAGCCTTTTTCTGGATCCCGTGCATGGGCAACGCTGTTAAATATTAGCCCCGTCACCAACAAACACATTGGTAGTGTTGAAGTAAGTAAACACTTTAAAAATGGCAATTTCATAGCACCCTCATGGTTTAAATATAGATTTATCAACGCGTTTGATAAGCACGTTAAGCATATTTTTAACTATGCTTAATAACGGCAGAATACCCAATAAGTTAAGTAATGCTTAGCGCGAACAAGCTTACTATCAGCACTGTGAAAATGCCGTTACATACAATTTATACAAGGGTATCACAGCTAATACCCGTTACCAGCTCTGACAAGTTTAGTGTACACAATTCACACAAACCCATTAACAAAACTTTGACCAAATGCAAATTTTGTGTTTTCATACAATCTCAACTGGTCAGATGAGCGGATAAGTTAAATATGAGTATTAGAACCAACCTTAAAAAAGTGTTACCACCCATTTCTGTAACAGAACAAGAAGCGTTAGACGCTGGTGATGTGTGGATTGAATCTTCAATTTATCAGGGTAAGCCCGACATGGCAGCGCTTCGTCAGCTACCACAGGCAAAGCTGTCTGCTGAAGAACAAGCTTTTATGGACGGTCCCGTTCAACAATTATTAGAAATGATTGACGATTTTGAATTACAAAATTCAAAACACATTCCTGATGAAATATTATCGTTTTTGGGCAAAAACAAATTTTTTGCTATGATCATACCCAAGCAATTTGGTGGTCTTGAGTTTTCTCCTTATGCCAACTCTACAGTGGTTACCACTATTGCAACCAAAAGTGGCGCAATTGCGGTTACCGTTATGGTGCCTAACTCGTTAGGCCCAGGCGAGCTCCTAATGCACTACGGCACAGAAGCACAACAAAACCAATGGCTACCTAAATTAGCCATTGGCGAAGACATTCCTTGTTTTGCACTTACAAGCCCAGAAGCGGGTTCAGACGCAGGCTCAATACCCGATGCTGCCATTGTGACTAAAGGCGAATGGGAAGGTGAAGAAGTACTTGGCCTGAAAATAAGCTGGGACAAGCGTTACATAACGTTAGCGCCTATTGCTACGGTACTTGGCCTCGCATTTAAAGTATTTGACCCAGAGCAACTACTTGGCGACACCCTTGAGCTTGGCATTACCTGTGCCTTATTACCTAAATCTCACCCTGGTGTAGAGCTAGGCAATCGCCACGACCCTATGGGCGTGCGTTTTTATAACGGTACCACTCGTGGCACCGACGTATTCATCCCAATGGACTTTATTATTGGTGGTCAAAAGAACATCGGTAAAGGTTGGCAGATGCTAGTGAGCTGTTTGGGCGCAGGTCGCGGTATTTCACTTCCTGCAATGGGTGTGGCAACTGCACAATCTGCGTTTAAATCAACCGCCGAATACTCGTTTGTACGTGAGCAATTTGGTGTGCCAATTGGTCGTTTTGAGGGTATTCAAGACAAGCTAGCAGACATTGCTGGTAAAACTTTCTTATTAGAAGCGATGCGCGTGCTAACTACCGAAGGCCTAGGCGAAGGCTTGAAGCCCTCAGTAGTCACCGCTATTGCGAAATATCACATGACCGAACTTGGTCGCGATGTGATGAACTCAGCAATGGATGTACAAGCGGGTAAGGCTATTCAACGCGGCCCACAAAATACTTTAGCGAACGGTTACTCTGCACTACCAATTGCAATTACGGTAGAGGGTGCAAACATTCTAACCCGTAACCTTATGATATTTGGTCAAGGCGCAATGCGTTGTCATCCGCACCTAAAAGAAATGGTTGACCTTATTCACTCAAATGATTCAAGCGCTGATGCAGCGTTTAATAAGGTATTAAGCAAAACAATCAAGTTTAGTACCAAAAACGCGTTTAGAAGCATTGCGAACAGCTACTTACCGTTTTTACGCAACGCAGAATCTAGCTTGCCAGAAGTACGTGGTTATGAAAAACGTTTGAATGCAGTGTCGTCTAAATTAGCGCCACTCGCTGACTTCTCATTGCTGGTATTAGGCGGTGATTTGAAGAAAGCAGAATTGTTGTCTGCGCGCTTAGGCGATGTTATTAGCTACGTATATGCAGGCATGGCGGCGGTTCGTTTTTACGAGCAACGCGTGCAAAATCGTCAAGAAGCATTACCTTACTTCCAATATGCGGTTGAGTGGTCATTGCAACAAGCTGAAAAGGCCATTGTTGATTTTGTGAATAACTTCCCTAACACCCCTACTCGCGGATTAATGCGTGTGTTAACTAACACGTATAGCTCTTCAGTAACGGGCATTAGTGACGACTTGGTCAGAACGCTTTCTACCGCCGCTTTGCAAGACAGCAGTATTAAAGCGCAGCTTACGCATTCTGTAGTAACAATACCAGGTGACGGCAACGATATTAATGAGCAAGCATTTAAAGCGAAACATGCGGCTATGCCATTGTTAAGCAAAGTACAAAAGGCCCTTCGTAAATCGCCAGTTGTACCGTTCTTATCATTTGAAAACGCAGTTAATAAATTGCATGAGTCAGGTCAATTAAGCGACGCTGAACGCACTACGCTACTTGATTACAATGAAAAACGTAAACTAGCAGTACGCGTTGACGAATTTACGTTCGACATGGAACTCGTAGGCGTAGATGGTAAAGTTGACACCATCAAAAATGCAGACGCTGCATAGTAAAGAATAGCAGTACACGTAAAGCGGCGCTTTTAGCGTCGCTTTTTTTTGGGACAAACCGGCACTTTTTATATCATAAACATGATTACGTTAGAGATATCAGCCAATTTAGTTTACCATTTGTAGTAACAATAATTATAACAAACAAGCACTATATATGGCGCAATTATACTTTTATTATTCGGCAATGAACGCCGGTAAATCTACCTCTTTACTGCAGTCGGCCTACAATTATCGTGAGCGCGGAATGGAAGTTGGCCTATTTACCGTATCATTTGACAACCGTTTTGCCGAAGGCAGTATTGCTTCGCGCATTGGCTTGCAATCACCTGCCGAACTTTTCGATGAATCAACCAACCTATTTGAT
Organism: Glaciecola sp.; assembly: GCA_049650345.1. Taxonomy (GTDB): domain Bacteria; phylum Pseudomonadota; class Gammaproteobacteria; order Enterobacterales; family Alteromonadaceae; genus Glaciecola. The sequence goes on from JBARZY010000121.1 coordinate 40,501, forward strand.
GCCATTAATCAATTGCACGAAACTACGCCTAGAAGTTGTATTTTTATAGACGAAGCCCAGTTTTTAACTCAACAACAAGTTAAACAATGCTTACAAGTTGTCGACACGCTCAACATTCCCGTATTGGCGTACGGCCTGCGCACTGACTTTAAAGGCGAGTTATTTAGTGGTAGTCAGTATTTGTTAGCATGGGCAGATAAACTCAACGAGCTTAAAACCATTTGTGACTGTGGTCGCAAAGCCAGCTTTGTAGCAAAGGTAGACAGCAGTGGAAAAGTAATACAAGAGGGTGCACAAGTAGAAATTGGCGGGAACGAAAAATACGTCTCGTTATGTCGAAAACACTATGCAAAATTAACTAAATTTTACGATGCTTAATATTGGGCTAAATTACAGTAAGCTGAAACAAGTGCTAGGCCAATAAATACAGCGCCAAAGCGTGTATCAATCAAAATGATAAACAAGCGTTAATACAAGCAATTATCCAAACCAATATGCTTGGTCTACTATAACAACATAATATTAACATTTGAGGTTGCCATGGATTTTTCTCATACACCTAAAACCCTTGATTATATTGCGCGGATTCGTGCGTTTATGGATGAACATGTTTATCCTATTGAAGACAAACTATACGCTGAAATACACGAAAACAATCCCTCTGGCGATTGGCAAAACTGGTCAATCCATCCTGAAATAGAACGCTTAAAAGCACTAGCCAAATCCCAAGGCTTATGGAATTTATTCTTACCCGATGCTGACCTTGCACAAGGTTTAAGTACATTAGAATACGCACCATTAGCAGAAGAAACTGGCCGCGTTATTTTTGCACCTGAAATATTTAATTGTAATGCCCCTGATACCGGCAATATGGAAGTGTTGTACCACTTTGGTAATGCGCAGCAACAAGAAAAATGGCTCAAACCATTGTTGGCGGGTGAAATACGTTCGGTGTTCGGCATGACCGAGCCAGACGTAGCCTCTTCTGATGCCACCAATATGGCTGCGACTATTGAAGATGCAGGCGATGAACTTGTTTTGAATGGCAAAAAATGGTGGACCACCGGCCTTGGGCATCCAAACGCAAAGGTCATGATTTTTATGGGCTTATCTAACCCTGAAAACGACAAGCACTCGCAGCACTCTATGGTATTGGTGCCCCTTGATACACCAGGTGTTAACATTAAACGCATGCTCAGCGCCTATGGCGATTATGATGCTCCGTTTGGTCATGGTGAGGTGCATCTAAATAATGTGCGCGTGCCAAAAGAAAACTTATTAGTTGGCCTAGGCAAAGGCTTCGCAATTGCTCAAGGGAGACTTGGACCCGGTCGTATACATCATTGTATGCGCGCTATTGGCGGTGCTGAAAAGTCTCTTGAACTAGGCATTAAACGCGGCTTATCGCGTGTGGCGTTTGGCAAACCGCTCATTGAACTAGGCGGCAACAAAGAGCGCATTGCGCAAGCCAGAATGCTTATTGAACAGGCACGCTTACTCACTTTGCAAGCCGCTTGGAAAATAGACAACCTAGGCGTAAAAAACGCCATGGTCGACATTTCAGCGATTAAAGTAGTGGTGCCTAATATGCTACAGCAAGTCGTTGATATTGCGCTGCAATTACACGGTGGTGGCGGTATGTGCAACGACTTCCCTATTGCGCGTTTTGCCGCTGCTGCGCGTTCATTAAGGCTAGCCGATGGTCCTGACGAAGTGCACATGGCAATGGTGTCACGATTAGAATTAAAAAAATATAAGTAGGCCCATATGACCGCAAAAATTATAGACACTGCTGGCTCAGTGCGTCCAGGCGAAGAACTACCATATGAACCATTGCATGCTTGGCTCAATGCCAATATAGGCAACTTGGAAGGCAATATGAATATTACCCAGTATTCAGGTGGCGCCTCTAATTGGACATATTGCTTGGGGTTTAATAATCGCGAGTTAATACTGCGCCGTCCACCGGCAGGCACTAAAGCTAAGGGTGCTCACGACATGGGACGCGAATACCGCCTGCAAGATTCATTAAAGCCTGTTTTTGATAAAGTGCCCACTATGCTGGGGTATACCGATGACGAGAGCGTTATTGGTGCCGAGTTTTACGTAATGGAGAAAATAAACGGTGTAATACCGCGTAAACATTTCCCTAGGGGTGTTAATTTAACCCCACAACAGGCCAACACACTTTGCAAAACCGCACTGGATGAACTCATTAGTTTGCACAATGTTGATTATCAAGCCGCTAACTTACATCATATAGGCAAAGGCGCAGGATATGCCGAACGCCAAATTAGCGGTTGGATTGCCCGTTATGGCAAAGCGAAAACATGGAATGTGCCCAGTGCTAAAAAAGTGATGCATTGGTTAGAAAAAAACTTGCCGAGCAAAGAAACCATTTGCATTACCCACAACGACTTTCGTTTTGACAATTTAGTGCTTGATGCAGCCGACCCTACGCAAATACTGGGCGTACTCGATTGGGAACTGGCCACCTTAGGTGACCCATTAATGGACTTAGGCAATAGTTTAGCCTATTGGATACAAGCCGATGATGACTTTTTAGCCAAAAGTACACAACGTCAACCTACCGACATACCGGGAATGATGACGCGCCAAGAGGTCATTGCCTACTACTGTCAACAACAGGGCTTAGAACCCAAAGACTTTGCATTTTACGAAGTATATGGCTTGTTTAGGTTAGCAGGCATTGTGCAGCAAATTTATTATCGATATCACCATAAACAAACGCGCAATAAAGCATATAAAAACATGTGGGTATTTGTGCATTACTTAATTTACAGATGCAATAAAATCATCAAAAATAACGGCAAATAACCGCTATTACACCACTACAATAAGAATATAAAAAATGAGAAAAAACATATTAATTACGGGTGCCAGTTCAGGTTTAGGCAAAGGCATGGCCATTGAGTATGCAAAAATGGGCCGCAACCTAGCCTTGTGTGCACGTCGCGTTGATCGCCTTGAGGCCCTTAAAACTGAACTGCTTGGCATCAACCCCAATATCCATGTTGTGGTGAAATCATTAGATGTAAACGATCATGACGCAGTATTCACGGTCTTTAACGAATTTAAACAAGAACTAGGGCAGTTAGATCGCGTTGTTGTAAATGCCGGTATGGGTAAAGGTGCGTCTATTGGTACGGGTTATTTTGAAGCCAACAAACAAACCGCTGTGACCAATTTTGTGTCGGCACTGGCTCAATGTGAGGCCGCTGTAGCTATATTCAGGGCGCAAAATTCAGGACACTTAGTAACCATATCATCCATTAGCGCAGTACGCGGCTTTAGACGTGCATTGAATGTATATGCCGCCACCAAAGCCGCTATTACGTCACTAAGCGAAGGTCTGCGTATTGATTTAGCCAAAACGCCTATAACAGTCAGTACCATCCATCCAGGCTTTATCAAAAGCGAAATTAACGAAAAAGTCGAAAAAGTGCCCTTTATGGTTGATACCGAAACTGGCTGCAAAGCAATTGTGAAGTCTATTGAAAAAGAAGGCGCTAATAGCTATGTGCCGGGCTGGCCATGGATAATCATGCAAGCGCTTATGCGCGTAGCGCCGTTATCTATGCTAGCGAAAATGAGTTAATCAGTGGAAGCATCTGCATTTACCAACTACGGCTTGCCGTTTTTGTTGGCGCTTATTATGTTTGGCATGGGACTAAGCCTCAAGTTAGCAGATTTTGCTAGGCTCGCAAGCATGCCCAAACCTGTATTCATTGGCTTATTTGGTCAGCTTATTCTGTTACCCGTGGTAGCCTTTAGCTTAGCCACTTTGTTTGATGCATCACCCGCCATTGCCATAGGTTTAATGATGCTTGCAGCCTGTCCTGGCGGCACATCAAGCAATTTGTTTACGCACATAGCAAAAGCAAACTTGGCTTTGTCTATTTCTTTAACCGCCATTACCACGGTGGTTTGTGTGTTTACTACTCCTTGGCTTATTGCGTTTTCAATTGAATACTTCACTGAAGGCGAACCCCCTACCTTTTCATTACTCAAAACTTCTATTGGTCTTATTGTTATTACGCTTATACCGGTATGTATCGGTATGCTAATCAATGCCATAAAGCCAAGTTTTGCCCATAAAATTGAACCTTATTTTAGAAGGTTCTCCATCCTATTTATGATATTGATTATTGCCAAAATTGTCTTTGACGAAAGCGACGCGTTAATTGCTGCGTTCCCAGATCTTTACGTACTAACCATTGCGTTAAACAGTATCGCCACTATTGTAGGAATGGTACTTGCTCGTTACTTTTTGTTGAGTGCTCGCGATGGCATCACGCTTGGTATTGAAATTGGCACACAAAACTCGACCCTGGCTATTTTAATCGCAATTAGCTTTTTGAATATACCCGAATACTCGTTAGTAGCTGGCGTATATGGTTTAGTAATGTATTTTGGTGCAAGTATGTTGGTATTGCTGGCAAAACGACAAAATGCCAAGTAATAGTTGAATAACGGCGTTAATTTAAGCACAATTTACCTCCTATTGTGTTTACTTTAAGAATTCATGCGCCGTTTTATTTTTGCCTTAACATGTGTCCTAACAACGGTTGCTAACGCAAATATTTCTGCCGATGCTGGCAATCATGATAATGCGCCATCCACCGATATTAGCAATGCCATTCAACCTGTAATCAAACAAGCCCTCACCAGCTTTCATACGCCAGGCATGGCAGTGGCAGTGGTGCATGAAAACCAAGTGGTATTTTTCGAAGGTTTTGGTCACGCAGATGTTGCGCAACAGCACAAAGTCACACCAAACACGTACTTTAGAATTGCATCACTAAGTAAAGCTTTCACCACGGCAGCGTTAGCAATTTTGGTCGATGACAATAAAATAAACTGGCATGACAAAGTAGTGGATCACTTGCCCGCATTCACACTGTACAACCCATACGTTACACAAGAATTTACCATCCTCGATTTGCTTACCCACAAAAGCGGCCTAGCAAGCGGCGCCGGTGATAGCATGATTTGGCCACAACCCTCGGGCTTTTCTGTTAACGAAATTATTCACAATATACGTTACTTGCAACCTCAGTATGGCTTCAGAGAGCAGTACGCTTATAGCAATGTGATGTATATTACGGCTGGCGAAATAATTGCCAAAGTGAGCGGCGAGTCTTACGCTGAATTTTTACAATCACGCATTTTTACCCCCCTTAATATGCAGTGCTTTGGCGAAGACATCCCTAGCAAGGCCATAGCCAAAACCGCACTGCCATACGGTCATACCGATACTCAAGGTATATTCGCGATTACACGTAATATGATTACTCAAAAAGGAGTGGTGTCGGCTGCCGCTGGTGGCATTGTGTGCGATTTACGCAGCATGACAAATTGGCTCAAAAGCTGGCTATCGCCCAATACGCTGCCATTTTCTGACGCCCAATATGCAATGCTCACTCGCCCGCATACCTTGCTAAGGCCTAGCGACAACGAGCAAAAATGGAACAATACCCTATTTAAACACTATGGGCTAGGCTGGCGCATTAGCAACATAGAAAACCTAAAAGTGATATCCCACACAGGTACCGTATCGGGTTTTCAGTCATACATGCTGTTTTTCCCCGAACTTGACCTTGGCGTTGTTATTATGAATAACGGCTCTCACTCAGGCGCGCGCAGCAGTGTTATGCAGGCCATTGTTCATCATTATTTATCCGAATATAAAATAAGCCCAAGTGTTATTGATGATTGGGTGCTAGCCCATGAAACGTATTATGAAGAACTTGAACAAAAGTACCTAAATAAGCTTGCCATACCTTTAGCCAGTGCCCCAATGACTATTCGTGATGACGATATTATGGGTCGTTATGTTGACCCATGGTTTGGTGGTATCAACATTTACCAACAAGATAACATACTAAAATTTGCCGCCAGCAAAATGCCCAATTTAATAGGTACCTTAACGCCCTTCCAAGATACCCATTATAAAATTACATGGGATGATTCAAACGTAGCGGGTGACGCTCTTATTACTTTTACGCTGAACATTGATAGACAGGTAACCGAGGCTTCATTATACCCCTTTACTTCGCGTACTTTGACTAACCACAGCTATCGCGACATGCGGTTTGTTAAGGACACCCAATGAAAGCGGTAAAGCTGCTCAAACACTCATGGAAGTGGCTTGTATTGCTGGGCTTGATTGTGGCAATAGTCGATTGTTCCCCGCTAATAGATAAAAGCGAAGGCTTAAATGCCGATAGTGCCCACCTTGCACGAAAAAGCGCAAAGTCGCTTGCCGATAGCCTAGCGTCTTCCAACAGTAAGCTCCAGCTTAGCTTCAATGCTGCTGATATGAGGGCGATAGCAGCTACCTTAAGCCATTTAGTGCCCAACACTTCTGTTGCTATGGGATACTCTCCCATAAGCCTGCAGGCGGCTTCTAGTACTCAACTGGGCTTAGGAATTGCGGATATTTACATTAATGTGTTCTGCGAGCTTTCATTAGCACAAAACAACAGCAATATAGAGCGCTGTGAACTAGGCGATTTGCCTGTTCCAGGGTGGATGGTCGATACACTTATGTACGCGACTTTATCGATATTTTTTGACCAAGAAGTGGCAGGCACTGTGGAGAGTCTGTTGGCTAACGTGTCATATAGCAATAAGCAGCTCACTGTTAACGCCAACAAATCCATCAATTTTAAAGAGCGTGTTAATGAGCGCATCGCAGATGCAAGCAGCTTGGCTAAGCTGGCCATGCAAAGTAAGTTTCCTAGCAAAGACACCATACAAGTGTATTTAAATGACATTGCTCGCCAGCCTAAATCTAATGAGCTAATGAGTTACATTAGAAACACAATGCAATTGGCCGCAGTACGCGCTAGCAGCAACAACCCTGTGGCTGAAAACAAGGCCGCCATTTGGGCCTTAGCGATATCACTTGGTAGCGGAAACTTTGCGAAATATGTCAATATTCAAGACTACCCCAGTAACCCACAAACGCTTTTAAGACAGCGCAGAGATCTCACTTTACACTTTTTGTATTCCGCAATTATTGCTCAAGTCGGTGGTACCGAATTTAGTTTGAATACCGGCGAGTTAAAAGAAATTCTCGACAGTGCCGCGGGCGGCAGTGGATTCACTTTTTCTGATTTAGCTGCTGATAATGCGGGTGTTGCCTTTTCAGAGGCGCTCACTCGCAATGTTGATTCAGCGCGTAAATCGCAACAAGTACTAATGACGATGCGCGCAGAAGACACATTTTTCCCGTTTATTCACGATTTAGCTGATGGCTTGTCACAAGAAAAAATGTCTCGTCTGTTTACCTCCACCACTTCTGAGCAATACAAAGAGTACGTCGATATGATCAATCAACGTATTGATAATTCACCGCTTTATGCACAAACACTTAATCAAAATTCTCAGACAATACCTTATGAATTTCCTCGCCCAAACGCTATTAGCGCCGGCAAATGGTTAACCGTAGATACACACATACATACTAAATTCAGTGACGGTAACTACGATGTTAATGTAATAGCCGCACAAGCCACACAATTTGGATGCGATGCAATTGCCATTACCGATCATGGCGAATTCACACTTGACCAAAAGTATTTTCAAGCCATAGATAGTGCCGCTTTTCACAACCCGCGTTTAACCATTATTCCAGGATTTGAATGGAACGTCCCCCCCTTTAATGGCCGTGAACACGCTACTGTATTGTTTCCTCAAACCGCTAATATGAAGCAACACTTTCAAACCTTTAAACAGCGCTTCGATCACTTTGAAACGACAGAGCGTCGCTTTTTGGATATTACGCCGGCATTACAATATTTAAATAGCATCTCGTTTGAACACCCAGTAAAACCAATAATGATTTACAACCATCCAAGCCGAAAAGACAACTCGCCATCCGAAAACAAGCACGATTTATTAATATGGCAACGCCTCACGCCATCAGTTATTGGTATGTCGGGCGCGCCCGGGCACCAGCGTAATCGCGCTAACAAAAACGGCTCTTATGAACAAAAATTAAAGACAATCAATGGGCTTGATCCAGTAACCAGTATTGGTGGTGAATGGGACCTATTATTGCAACGGGGCATGCGAACATTAGCCGCACGTGCCGCCTCAGATTTCCACAATCTGCAACTGGATTATTGGCCGTGTGAGTTTTCAAGTACGCATACTTATGCCATTAGCAATTCACACAACAGCGTTTTATCAGCCTTGTACGCAGGTAACACGTGGGCACAACATGGCCGATTTGTTCAATCGCTTGATTTAAATTTGCAGGTTAATGAACAACAGTTCGTTGCCGGGCAACGTGTCACAGTATTACCAAATACCGCGGCAACGCTAAACCTTGACATAACATTAGCACCCAAAGACTGGCAAGGTTTTAATACCAGTTTGGACGACCTTCAATTAATCATTGTGACCAGCAACGATGTTGTATCAGTGCCCTTGCTAAACAAAGGCACATTCAGCAATAATATATTTTCGCTAGAATATCAGCTTGAACTGCCGCGCAACATTAAAGCGCTGCGAATAATGGGCCGCAGCGTGCAACCTGAAATACACGATTATCCAGTATTCACCAACCCAATATTTTTCGAGGTACGTTAAGTGTATTACTCGCAACATTTGTTATTAGGGGACAAAATGACAGTTTTGTGCAGAGCACTGCTTGTAACGGTTTCATTAATGATGGTAGTAGCCTGCGAGCAAGCAACACCAGTAGTTGAAAATACCCAACAATATCGAGATATTGAAGCTCGATTAGGAACCGTGTTTACTGCTGTTGAAGACAAGCATTTTAAGCCACCGCAACTTTATCCCCTTAGCCTAAAACTAGATCCATTAGGCGCTGCACTTTGGGGAGCAACGGGTCGAGATGATCGTGGCAACATCTATTTTGGTTTGTCATCGTATGCCAACATTGGTAACACGGCTCAGATATATCAGTTCAATCCATCCACTGGAACACTCATAGAACAGAGTGATGTTATTTCACAGTTAAAACAAGCCAACTTATACAAAACCGGTATGAGTCAAATTAAAATTCACTCAAAAATATATCAAGCCAACGATGGTTACCTTTATTTTTCTTCATTTGATGAGTTGGGTGAAAGCGCGTCGCGTGGTGTTCTGCCCACTTACGGCGGTCATCTTTGGCGAAAAAAACCAGACAGCCTTGAGTGGGAGCATCTGCTAGCCACTAATGAGGCGCTGATTGCTGTTAATACCGATGGCCGGTTTGTATATGCCATGGGGTATTGGGGACACGTATTATATCAATTCAACACCCTCAATCAGCGTATGAATAGGGTGACTGTAAGCAAGCATAAGAGCCATGTTTCACGTAATTTTATTGTGACAAGTCACGGTGATGTGTTTGTTCCAAGGATAAGTGGCAGCAACAATGAAACTATTGATTTAGTGCAGTACAACAGTGAGCTTAAAGAAGTCGCATCGCATGCCATGAATGAGTATTTGCACCCTAGCTGGGAATTTGATCATGGTATTGTGTCGTATTCAAGTATGAAAAACGGGGACGTATATTTTGCGACATCGATAGGTGCAATCTACAAACTGGCTAAGCAAGCCAATCAACAATATCAGCTCACCTTACAACAAACTATTGCTGATAAAGATAACGTGGGCGCATATTTACCTAGTATGTTTACCATAAACGGCGAAGACTTTATTGTTGGTATGGGCTACCACCGCATAGCCAAACAATACTTTTGGTACTTGTACGAAACAACAACCAATACGGTATTAACTTATGAGTTGCCTGAAATGGATAAGAGCACATTAGTTTATGGTTCAAGCACCAAAGACAATTTGGGCAATATGTACATGGTGGGTGTTGACCTATCTGTAAGCGATAAGCACAAGCCAACGATTATACAATTGCACTACCCACATCATACTAAATAAAGCAGCAAGTCGTCTCATTTGTACTTACTGCTTTATCACTGTGCATTAATAAATGCAGCATTATTTAATTTTGAAAATAGTGTCTAATGATAACTTTTCAGCGCCCCAAATAACGACCGCAAGCAACATTAGGCCCCAAATCACGTGTAAATTGTATGCAGCTTGCGGGATATCTTCTAGGCTAATAACAGCCACATAGTTAACCACAAACAACCCTGCCGCGGCTTTGCGTGAGAACAGCCCCAAGGCCAACAATACCGGTAATACTAACTCACCAAAGGTGGCCAGATATGCGGCGCTGGTAAAATCAAGAATAGGCACCGCATATTCATATTCAAATAACAGTAAGGTTGATTCCCAGTCGTTGAGTTTAGTCAAACCAGACTTAAAAAATACCCAGGCTACGTATAAACGCGCCCCCAACAAAGCAGGCACTGCCATGTGATCAGCCAAACCAAATACTTGGTTGTAAATTTCAATCAGTTTTTTCATTTTTGTTCCGTAAGTGTTTATAACGCGCAAACTACCATTTGGCCTATAGTGTGCGTTCTCAAGCTTTATTAGTAATAGGTACAACTGCATATATTTTGCGACTGGCAATATGCGATTGTAGCCAAGTTGACATGGCCGTTTGGTCTTCACCAAAACTGGCTAATACATCAGCAATTGAATGCTCTGCAAGCAATTTTTCAAAAGCCTCGACAGCACTGTCGTCGCTATATTCGAAGCGTGCTTTGTACTGCTCACGCCATACAACAATAGACCTATACTCAGCACGTTTAATTGCAATATTAATTAAATTATTTGTGTGAACGGTATGCGCATGCTTTTTATCTGCGTATTGTGTAATGCTAGGATTATGCACACCCTCATAAATTTCCAATACTGGAAACAAAGCCTTGATTACCTGCAAACCCGGCGCGGCGACAAAGCGCAAACGCTCAGGTGTTTGTGTTTGCAAACGCTCAAATGAGGCCGCATCAAACGGCTTGTCTGCAGCTCGTTCAGCGTGCATAAGCAGCCAGTCAAGTTGCGCAATCTCAGGTAAAAAAGGCATACTTTCCAGCGCTTCCACATCAAAGATAAACTCACTCAAACTGGCGCCATAATCAGCCCAATCAAAACATGTTTTAGGCATATTTTGTATATACAAGCTTGCTAGCTTTCTAAAGTTATTCTCTTCAAGTATGGCAAGAACCGTGGGATAGCTAATTGAAAGTGCACGAATAGCGCTTTCAATATAGTTATTTTTGTACACGCTTAAAGCTGGCAGAACTGTTGGATTTTGTTCACCTTGCCTAAACACTTCGTCAAGTATTTGTGTTTGATATGCTTTGTTTTCGGGTTTATTAGGCTGCTTAGGCATTTATGTGCTTGTCTGCATTGTACGATTAATATTTTTTGCTTTTGTTGCTTCACCTACCAATACATGCCACTCAGGTAATTGGTTGTCCCATTCAATTAACGTAGGCTTATGCCCTACTAACGCAATTATTTTGGCATATAATTCCCAGCATTGCTCAGATACCGCATTGGCATGATCATCTACAATAAATCCATTAACAGTGTTGTGACTAAACCCTGCTAAATGAATTTCGCCAATCAAATGTGCCGGCAATTGTGCGACATTATTGAACACATGTTCAACCACATTTGAAACGTTTTGATTTATCGCATTAACAATCATATTGTTGATATCAAGCAATAAACCGCACCCACTTCGATTGGCCATGCTAACTAAAAAACTTATCTCACTCATGCTGTCTTGCGCCATTTCATCTAACTCGCTTGGCAACAAATAGGCGGATAAATTTTCAATTAAAATTGGACGTTTAAGAGCATCTTGTACTTGATGAATATGGCTACATATTGTTTCAAGCGAATGTTCGTTGTAAGGCACGGGTAACAAGTCCCCCGTATGCAGTACTTGTTCATTATAAGCAACACGGTTAAAACATAGGTGTTCAGAGACCAAAAATGCTTTGCTGTGTGCGACTACCTTTGCAAACTTTTGCAATACTCTTTTGGGTACCGGCATACCAGAACCTAAGCCCAGTGATGTGCCATGTACACTGACTTGGTATTGCTCTGCGACATCGTGTAACAATGCTTGACTAATGCCACCTTCAGCAAAGAAGTTTTCTGCGTGTATCTCAACAAAATCAATGGGCTTGGCAATGTTGGCTGCAACTGCATTGGTATTGAGAGCGTCGTTATAGTGAGGGTGACGCAAACCCACGCCTGTGCATGGCGTGGATTGCGTAGATGTAGTGAAGGGTATCAAATGTGTGCTTAGTTGTTTTTCTCAGCCTGCATCTTTTTGAACAATTTTTTAGCTTCTTTGCGGTCGTACCCGCCTAAATCAGAACATGTGCCAGCAGGTACTAAACGCCATTCGCCAATGTCGTTGTCAACAGTTGATTGACCTGCACAGCTGTGGGTGCCCGCTAAATTACCACAATCGTTTTGTCCAGCTAGTGCAACGCCGTAACATTTTTCTTTTTTCTTGTTGGCTGCATCAGCAGCGTTAGCAACACCTAAAGTCATTACAGTAGCAAGTGCAGCAGCGGCAGCAATATTGTTTGTTTTCATAGTCATTCCTCGTTGTTGGTTGGGTAGCACTTAATCACATGTTAATTGGTGTTAAGTTACTGTATAAAACCGATGAAACCTGATTTAAATTTCATCATAGTACTAAATATTTATAAATTAAAGTTCTGAAGACGGTGTATTTTCAATATCGACCCAATATCCGTTGGCATCAATAATTAGTTCATCTTTTTGTTTGGCCCAAATACTTTGCACTTTTTTATTTAGGTTCAGATATAGCTTATCGTCAACAACGGCAAATGACTCAGGGTCAGTATCATATTTAAACCCTTTAGATACACCAAAGGCACAGTAGCCACCATATTGAGGCGCATACTTTGCCGGGTTATCATTAAACGCAGCTAAATGTTCTGCAGAACTGAAGTGATATGTGGCACCTTGATAAACACTGCTGTATTCGCTAGAACCTAACGTGGGTGTATTCAAGGTGAAATACGCAACAGGATCATAGCCTTTAATCGCCAGGGTACTTTCATCAACGTTTATTGCATCAATCGATGACTTCGCTTGAGTCGGAATTAATCCACATGACGTTACCGCCATTGCCAGTATAAGGGTAAAAACATAAAACAGTTTGGTTCGCATGGTTGTCTCCAATAAAAAAGTAATGCTACGCAAATAGCCGATTCATTGATAAGACCCAAGGCATGGTAAAAACATTTCACTGGAACTGAATTTACTCTTAAAATGCAGTTACGCTTGGCGAGTTGGCTTCCCTAATATTGTAGTGTATGAAGCAAGCTAGATAAGTCAGGATGCCATCTAAACGTTTTCATGTTGACCCTATTATTCAATACCACAATGCCCTCGCTTTGCAGGAGCCCTGTTTGTCGCAACGCCTGCTCGCTACCTTTTGCAAAAGCAAGCTGCCCATTTGCGCGCAGTACTCTGTGCCAATTAACTTGCCTAGTTGACGGCACATGACCTAAGCTTTTTCCTACCATTCTAGCGCGCCCGGGCAAACCCGCTAAATCGGCAATCTGCCCGTAGCTAACAACCTTACCCTCAGGCACTGCATCAATCGTGTCAAAAATACGTGTATACAATTGTTCAGTAGTGGGTGAGTGCTTGCCATTCACACTAGGTAACCTTGTGCTTCACTTGATATTCAGGCGCTAAATAACGTGCGTTCTGTACAATATCAATTAATACGTTAGCTGCTGTATACACATTGGTAAAACTTAAAAACAGGGGCGAAAAGCCAATACGCAGAACATTGGGTGCACGAAAATCAGCCACAATTTTTTGGCCAATTAATGCTTGGCAAATGGCATAAGCGTGTTCGTGAGTAAATGAAATCTGACTCCCCCTATTCTTTGCATCGTCATCACACGCTAAGGTCAGCAGTTGCTGCTGAATAAGTGGCTCAACACACTCTTGAAAAAATGCATTGAGTGCAATAGATTTTTTGCGGATATCACTTACTGTAATATCATCAAACAGGTTTAACGCCGCATCCAGTACGCTCATAGAAATAACACTGGGCGTGCCACTAAGCAGTTGTTCAATGCCTGCCGCTTTTTCATAATCGTGGGTAAATTCAAAGGGCTTTTTATGGCCCATCCAGCCGCTTAACGGTTGTTTGAGTGCTGTTAAATGCCGTGGAGCAACATACACAAAGGCAGGGGCGCCGGGCCCGCCATTTAAATACTTATAAGTACAACCTACTGCAAAATCGACCTTATGTTGCGCTAACGCTAACGGCATTACGCCGGCACTATGGGCTAAATCCCATAACACGAGTACATTGTTCTGATGCGCTGCTTGAGTAATACCTGCCATATCAAATACATGGCCGTTTTTGAAATTAACGTGGGTAAGCATCAGTATTGCTATTTCGCTGCCTCGTTGATTAAGCGTGTTAACCACATCGTCAGAGCTAACACTTAATAACTCACACTTTTCCTGCCCCATAAGCTGTGACAAACCCTGAGCCATGTACAAATCGGTGGGGAAATTATCTTCTTGCGATAAGATTAACTTCTTGTTGGGCGATTGCTCTCGCTGCATTAGCATAGCCGCACTCAGTACCTTAAATAAGTTAACCGAAATAGAATCACAGCAAATTACGCTATTGGGCTGCGCACCAATGAGTGGGGCAATTTTATTACCCACGGTTAGCGGCAAATCTATCCACTGGTGCTTATTCCAGCTTTCTATTAAGGTTTCGCCCCACTGCGCTTGTACCACGTCAAATGCGCGTTGCTTAGCCTCTAGTGGTAATGGCCCAAGCGAGTTCCCATCCAAATACACCATATTTTTTGGCAAATAGAACGCTGCTATTTTATGCGCTAAGGGATCATTCTTATCAAAGTGTATTGCTTGTTCGTGTTCAGTCATTTTCATTTACTGCATATAAGGTAGCAACGAGTTTCGCAAAACTGGTGCTACCGGGATGAATCCAATCAAAATGACCCGCTTGCGCCATATTTATATGCAAAGCTTGTGGGTGTGTTGCCATTTTGATGGGCACAATAGTATCATTGCCCCCGGTAAATATGTATGCGCTTAGCAGACCTTCTAAGTCTTTATTTACGGCGTTAGCTTGTTCGTACTCAATAGGTTTAGTAAGCAGTGTGCCTTGCATAAAACTTGCAGTAGCGCTTTGGCAACTATTCTCACCTTTGCTATATTGAGCTATGTCTAATATGGGGGCTAGACCAACGTAATTAAGTTTCGACGGTGCGTCAGTAGAAGCCGAATAAAGCGCAGCTAAGTGCCCACCTGCACTGTGTCCAATGATACTAACAGACTGATTATGCCCTATTCGGCCTCTTATAATTGTCATGGCCGCATGTATATCATTTAAGGCGAGAGGCCACTCACCACCGTTATTGGTGCGTCTATACTCAATGGAATACACATCGAATCCTTGTTGGCTTAACGCTGTGGTGAAAGGGTAGCTATGCTGAATACTAAATTGCGACAACCAACATCCACCGTGAATAAATACTGCAATAGGACGTGGCTTGTATTGCTCAGCTTGAGCGCCATGAGCAGGCCAGAATTGGATAAACTGCTGTGAATGACTGCCATACTGAAAAGTGTGGAGCGCTGGGGTATAAAACAAGGTAGGTATAAGCTTATAAGGCACGTTATCATTTACTTGTTCAAACATAACATGGCTTGCCTGCGGTGCTTTGGTCTTAGCCTCAGCGCCTTGTATGCTTAATACAGTAATAGATAAGCACACGACTATCGCGAATATTTTTACCGCGAATGTTTTGAAAACTACAAACACGGCGTTAAATAACCAAGTTCTCTAAACTTTCTGACAATATTTGTTTAGCTTCTGCACCCTCTGGCGAGTCTAAGTAGCTGCGTGCTTGCTCTGCAAATTGGGTAATCATATTGCTATCTAACCCCAAGGTATCAAATTGTTGCTTTAAATCCCCTAGTTGACCTAGCTGTTCGTTAAAGTTACCGGCCATGCTTAACAATCCACCTAAACCGTCTTGTTTTGTAGATGAAATACTTGGTAAATATCGCATTACAGAATCTAGACCCGGAATTTGTTCGCTTAACGACATAAATTGCTCTTCGCTGATATTCTGTTTGGCAAAATTCATTAAGGCCGCAATACCACCTTGCGCTTGCTCGGTCGTAACACCAAGATTGCTCGTTAACATCTCTACAAGGCCGTCAATATCAATTGAATTAGCGGCTTCTGTTGCTTGTTGAGTAACCGCTTCGGTATCACCTAAGCCAACTGCACTTAAAAGTTGCTGCCACCAGCTTTGTTCTGCTTGTGCGCTAAATGTAAATGTCACCAATACCATAAGCGTTAACATTTTTTTTGTGATCATAATTATTCCTGTGAGTAAATTGATAGGCTCATAGTATGCAACGAAACGTCGAAAACTATCAGTATTTATTTGCCGCAACAACGTTTAAATTTTTTACCACTGTTGCAAAAGCATAAGTCATTTCGGCCGTGTTTGAGTTTACCGCTTGAATTCAACATTGCACCGTGTAAATAGCTCCATTGACTACTTTCATAAACAAATTGGCTGCGCTCATGCATGCAATATAATTGCCCGTAGGCTTTGTAATAAGCTGCAAACTCAACCTCGCCTTGCGTCATATTATGGTGACTATCCATTACGTGTAAATGTAGCCATGTTGTGTGTTCGTTATCACTCGCCAGTTCAGCCACTGATAGCGCAGGTTGAGTATCGATAGAATATGTATCGAGTATATATTGATAACAACCACGTGCATATGCAGTATAGCGTGAACGCATTAATTGCAGCGGCGTATTGGGCTTGAGAGCTCCAATAATAAATGGCTGGCAACAAGCTGCATACGCTAAACCACTATCACAATTGCATGTTGTATTTAATGAGTTGTCGGAAGTTATTTGCTTGTTGGCCATTTACGCTAGCAAGCTCATGAAATAGACTGTTTGAAATGATTCAGCATATCAACAGCAAAACTGTTAGCACTGTTTTTCAAGTTAATAGTATTGTCGTTTTCAACAAAGTCATTGAAGCCATCAACTGCCGATATCACATCTACATCTAAGCGTTTAAAACCCATTGTCCACTCGGGAAAACTTCGATTAGTAATATTCGAGACGCCTAACTCTTGTACATCTGTATGACGAGGGTCGGTTTTTATTAATTCAAACAAGGCAAATATTTGCTCCTTGTTTCCTTCAATCGCTTGAATAAATGTGCCACTTCCATCGTATAAAAGCATACCGGTGATGCCGTGTTTTGTGTTATTTATACGCGATGTTCGAAGCAAAGCTTGTAACTCTTCACCTTTGAAAAGATGGCGAGCTTGGCTCATATATACTAACTCAATCATATGCTGTGATCCTTTCAAACGGTTTTACGCGTAAAAAAGTCTTATGGTTTGTTGTTGGTTATAATCAAAATAACCATGTTAATGTCCCTCAAACATAGCATTGTAAGGGGCATGTTAGCAAAGATTATCGATGAGAAAAATGAAATTTAATAACGTGTTAAAGCTATCTTTTGTACTAATTTCCGTTGTGCCTATTTTATTTGTGACTGTTTTCTATCACATGCAGAACATCTCAAATGCCAAGGTTACAGTACTAAGCAATATAGACAAACAGGTCAGTGATTTGAGCACTCGCATTAGCCGCGACGTTTCAACACACCTTTTATACCAAGCACGACTAATGCAATTATTGAGCGATAACAATTATATTGAATGTTTCTTGCTCAACGACACAAAAAGTAACGAAAAAAACCAAGTCAACAATGAGGGCGCTTGCAATCAAGCAGAGCAAAAACTAAGGAATACCCTACAACTTCTCACTCACGATAGTTTACTAAGCATCACCCATAACGATGTCAAAGTGTTCAGCCTTTCGAATAATCGCCAACAAACCAATATAAATGTCATAGGGCAACAGGTTACGTTCGATTATTATAACGGTGAAGGCTATATTTCGTCTCAGGTACCACTCTCAAATCTATATGCGGCTTACTCTAGGCAAGCACCATCTCTACAGTTTCAGTCCCCCGCTGATGACCTTAACGATTTTAGTCCTATCAACAGCAGTGAAATAACAGGGAGTTGGTATTTAATCGATAGCAGCGAAAAAACGCCATCGATGATTATGTTGCCGTCGCAAAGTACACGTGATGTCGTATTAGCAGAACAGTTTGCAGAAAACATTGTTAACCTGATAAATAAGAAAGTAATTGGTAAACAACATTATTTAATGCATTACTCACCCTCATCACATCAGTCTGCATGGTTGTCATCTAGAAAAATAGCCAATACAAACTGGACACTGTTGTATATTGCAACACCGCAAGAGATGGACGATTTAATAGCAAGAAATTCGCCGTCAACAGTGCTTGTACCAATGTTGATCATTTTCATATCTTTGCTGTTTGCCATATTGGCCTCCATCTGGTTGAGCCGTCCTATTAAACGCCTTGTGAACAACATAGAAGATTTACAGTCAGGTAAATCAAGCGGCGAACTTAATCACTCACCGTGGAAAGAAATACAAGGCGTCACTCAACATTTTGCGCAACTGGTGGAAAAAAACCAACAAGTCAGTAGAGACTTAAACAAACGAATAATAGACCGTACCGTTGACCTCAATAAAGCGGTAGTAGAGTTGAGAGAATTGGCCGACCATGATGCTGAGACGGGCTTATACAATGAACGTTATTTAAAACAGCGTATGGCCCAAGAAACCAACCGCGCTTCTCGTTATAAATCGCCCATGACAATTGTGGTATTTGAAATTGAAAAATTGGAAAATATTCGAAAAAAACACGGAGAGCAAGCCACCAGTGAAGTCGTTGTAACAGTGGCACAATTTTTAAAGCAATCGCTACGAGCCTCTGACATTGTTGCTCGCACAGGCAAACAGCAATTTTGCATTGTGTTAACTGGCGATGCAGCTACCGAAGTATATGAACTCATTGATAAGTTACAAAGCGCATTCTCATCTATGTCAACCACATGCATACCTGACACCTTCACACTTTCATGTAGTTTCGGTGTTAATAACGTTATACCGCAAACCAACTCAACAACCATTACTGACTTCACACAACTTTTTACTGAGGCCAATATCGCGCTTAGTCAAGCCATGCAAAATGGCGTGGGCAAAGTAGCTAATTATGTACCACCAAGCGCTGATAACTCGATTGATTAAGCAATGCCTCACCCTTTCTATGAATATCGATGGGCTGGGGCTCGCAAAAGTAGTGTCCCTGTAACTGATCGCATCCCATCTCAATTAATCGTTTGGCTTGACTAAAGGACTCCACGCCCTCTGCACACACTTTCATATTAAGTTGGTGTGCTAATTGAATAATACTTTCAATCACTACCGCGCCTCTTGCAGACGTTTCAAGCTCATCTACAAATTGTTTGTCTAGCTTTAATATACCGGCTTTGATTTTTGTTAAATAACTTAACGAAGAATAACCGGTGCCAAAGTCATCTAGCGCTAACGCGCAGCCTAAATTTCGCAATAAGCTAAACACTAAATTAACCTTGTCAAAGCATTCCAAATAACTCGATTCAGTAATTTCAAATTCAACATTTTTACCGCTAATACGGTGTTCTAAAAGTTTACTTTCTATATCGTTGACTAAAGATGATGCCTTCAAATCAATTGCCGACAAGTTAATCGATACTTTTACATGCTCTCTATGCAGCGACACTAACATAGCAATGTCAGAAAAGACTTGGTTAATTACCCACATGGTGATCAGTCTTATCTTGCCGCTTTTCTCGGCAATGGGAATAAATTCACTTGGATCGAGCTCCCCTAATTCACTAGAATGCCAACGCACCAATGCTTCGTAGCCAGCAACTAGACAGGTATTATCGAGTCGTGCCTGATAATTTATCGAAAACTCATTATCATTAATCCCAGATTGTATTGCTGCAGCAATTTGCTGTTCTCGCAATTTTTCTGATTTCATATAGGGCGCAAACATTGCGTGTGAAATATCGGGGCTTAATTTGGCATGTTGTTGAGTTAAATCTGCGTTAGCAAGAGATTCACTCACACCATAATTGGCGTCACTCGCTAAGGTAATACCACAACTGACTTGTATCTCGATTGACCATTGGTCAATTTGATATGGTGCGGTTAAATGCAACATAAGCTCTTTAGCAAAGCTGTTTAGCTCCTTTAAAGACTTTGGGTTGTGTATCCAAATTAAAAATTCATCACTGGACAAGCGGGCTGCAATACCCAAATTGGCTGAGCGCTCGCTTATCCGTTTTGATACCGCTACTAGTAATTGATCCCCGGCCAAAATACCATAAACGTCGTTAACTACTTTGAACTCAAGAATATCAATTAAAATAAGTGCTGGGTTTCTTAGGTCTTTTTTTGCCAGCTCTAACTCATGCTGTAAAGTTTGCGTAAAGTAAAACCGGTTAGGCATGCCCGTAAGTTTGTCGTATTGTACCAAGCGTCCTTTTTCCAACTGGTCTTCTAAGCGAAGTTTTTCCATGGTCAATCGACGGTCAACCTCGTCTTCAAGCACCTCCAGAAGTTTGTTGATACCACTGGCCCAAATTTGATCGACCTTGTTCTTCTTGTCACTCACACGTAACGAAAACTGTTTGTTTTGTAATATATCGTCAAGCTCTAGCGCGCACTTACTTGCCGACAAATTCACAACACGATTCAAAAATCGGTCAAAAGATATATAAAACCCAACAAATATGACAAAAAACAGCGCGCTGAAAAATAGTAAAAACTCAAAAATACTGAGTGATACCTCTGCATAACCTGCATAATGCATATAGCTTGATGCAAGAAAAATAACGAGCATAGATACCAGCATTGCCCACGCTGTAGTAAACGCTAAAAACGAAATAGACTTATTCATAACCCCAAGGCACTACAGGTAAATTAATAGCTTGTGATAAATCAAATGACACCGCGAATTCTCTATTTTCACGAACTAAACGATAAACAAATGTGTTGTCGTTAATTGACATTTCCCAGGTGTTACCCACTGATGCGTCGTAACCCAATTTGATAAATAATTGTTTTGAATACACATCGGCCGGAAATGCTTGCGTAGTTTTAGAGCCTGCGTCTACAGTATGACCCCCATACATCGTTAACTGATCGTCACTGCCGTCGGCTTTACGATGGTCATGCTTTAAATTCAAGCCGCTGCCGGTTTTAGTAATCAACCATGTACGGGACGCGTCGTCACCAACGTGAAAAGGCACTTGTAATTGCCGCTGGTTACAAACTCTTACATGCATTACTAAGGGGGCGTCAAATGCAGCACTAGGGGCAGTATCAACAATAACTTTTCCTAAAAATGCTTGCCCACAATGTTTAGCAATTGCGTTGAAAAAAGCATCGTGGGTGTCGATAGAAACCAACGGAGCCGGACGAGCATGGGTAAAAAAACAAAAGCCTGCTAAAAGCAAAGCTGATAACGGAAGCGAAGAACGTGTAAACACAGTGCGTACTCAGTTGGATGTAATATTTCCAAATAATAGCACAAATTAATTAGGCTTCAGTCGATATTAGCGGTCTATAATTCGATAACTTAATTTATGTTAAGCAAGTCAAGAATATACGGTAAAAACATTTACTGAAAAAGTGCTACTTTGTACACTGAAATTGACATAAAACAAAGCACTTCTGTCGAGATTTTTTACAACCTTAGTACTACATTATTTTCCTCTAGATATTATCCTTAAAATTCAATAACATATACAATGGTCTGATTATTGCTATATAAATGCTGATTAACAATCATAAACAAAAAAAGGTAGTATTATGAAATATAACAATAAAATAATCACAAAAATATTAGGGAGCATCGCGTTAGTGTTTGCTTTAAGCACAACGGCAAACGCAACACTTATTCAACAATCCATTAGTTTTGATGGTGGACAAGTTGATTTTGCAGTAGAAGCGAAAGACGCTGATTTGTTTGGTAGTTTTTATCTAATTGACGAAATTACTTCAGTATTTGAATCATTTACTGTTGTACTTGACGCTGTTAGTGTAAATGCAACGTTTACCGATATGACCGACGTATCTTTCTTAGATGTTGCCGTAAACGATCCTCGCGATGGTGGTATAGCTGCATTTGAATTTGATGTTTTCGTAGGCGATTTAGCAGTAAGCATACTTTACGATACAGACTTTGATTTTTTCGATATAACTGTTATTGACGATTTCACCGGTGACCTATTAATCGGTGAGGAGTTGAGTGCTTCTGCTGACGCAACACCAAGCGCAGCATTAGTAAATGCACCAACAATGTTTGCTTTAACGCTTTTATTTGGCGGTTTAGTACTAGCAAGAAAAAAAGCATAGTTTACTGACACAAACTCATAAATAAAAAAAGTCGCTTAATGCGGCTTTTTTATTGCCTACATAATACGTAAAGCACCATTATCCACTAGCTGTTATCACACAGCTGCTATCATATTCATATATCATTCACCGCCGTATTTCCTCAGGTCGCCTCTTCAATCGTATGTAATATTTGCACCTATACAATTAACACGTTCAAACAAGTCTGTGTATATTGATACGCTAATGTTCATATCGATGATCTGTGTATAACCTAGTCAGAAAAGTAGTGAATTTTCCGGTGATTACATCCGTAAATTCAGTAAGTACAACACACGTACTATACTCATTGATTATTGATAACAAGCAATCGAATACAGCAACACTTATCTTAAGTACGCTCAGTTATTACAATAACGCAGCCTGTTAAATAGGTATTCAAAGCACTTTCTACATTGCTTATTCAGGCTATTACCTACTCGTTATACTCAAACTTAGGTACAAAAAAGCCCTCATAAAGAGGGCTTTCAATTTAAACTACTATAAAAGTTTACGGATTAACTTCTAGTATGGTAGTCCCTTGTGCAAGGCCCTCATCGTCATAAAACGTTGCGGCGCCCATGTAAGGGAATGCGCTTGGCGCTAGGCCACGTGTACTGATACGCATGTTGTTAAAGCGACCTTCAACTGCAACAGTACTTGCTCTCATTCTTGTGCTGTTATCAGCGCCGTCTAATACCCAACCCAGCATAGTGTAATCGCTAGTAGGTGCGTCACCTATATCACGCGGGTGAACCCACACTAAGTAAAAACCAGATGTGCCATCTGCAGGTTTAGGATTTACCAACTCGATTGATTCAACAGAAGAACCGATGTTAGTAGACGTAGCTACCTCTCCACAACCAAAGCGACCCGTATCAGGATTGACTTCACACAAGTATACATATAAGTCTAAATCGGCACCTTCTACCGCAATTAATCGAGGATCAAGTGCAAACTTCGCTAGCTTTGTACCTTCAGGAACAACAAAGTCAGAACGCCCTAGGCTTGGATCTAAGAACTCAAACGTACCGTCTGGATCTGCTGTTACTGTGCGGCTACTACCAAATGGTGCGGCAAAGCCCACATAATCCATGCTGGTTGAACCTGAATAGTTCATTTTAATAGGCACAGTACCGCGACCACGACGCAATTCAACATCTAAGCGAGTAGGCACTTCAATTTTAATAGGTGCTGCTGGTTGTACTGCAATTGGGCTGCGCACTACATTACCGTTAGTACCGGTAAACGTAATAGAACCAAATGTCCACTGGTCAATCACCGCATTTTCATTTTTGCTAACTTCTACACCGTAAAATGCAGAACCATTTGCATCTACATCTAAGGTACTTTGTGGTGTAACACTGCCATTACCGTCAAAGGTAACCACTGATACATCAACACCGGCTGGCATATCAACTGACACCGTATATGAATCGGCAACACCTGAAATATCAGTTAGTCGACGAACCACAAATTCTGGGTCACGCAAACCATCTACAGCAATTGACGGATAGTTTAACTGCGAAAAGTCTGCAGTAAAATTAGCGCCAGCAAACGCTGCACATGAAAATCCAGCTTCTCTTAATACAAAGCCTTCATCTAATGAACACATTGCGCCCATGTAGTCGAAGAAGCTAGTATCGTAGGTAAGTGCCGGTGTAAGCGCTGATAATGGATCAGCATGGCCTGCACCAAAATCAAATGGATCAGCAGCCGTTAGGGCATCTTCCTTCAATACATTTTGACGAGCCGTTGTCATTAACGCCGATTTAACCATTGCAGGCGTATATGCAACGCCACGGCTTTGGAAGGCTTCAACAACAAGTGCAGCCATACCAGCCATGTGCGGAGATGACATTGATGTACCAGATAGGTAATCGTAAGTCTCACCAATGGTGCCGTTTAACTGACGACTACTGGTCGCAGCCAAAATTCTTACGCCAGGGGCAGTAATATCAGGCTTAATGATATCGCCAGTAGACAAGTTAACACCACGTGATGAGAACCCTGCCATTAGGTTACCCACTTCGTTTTGCTCTTCTACTACTTTTCTGCCAAGCGCCGCAACCGTGGTTGCATTCTCGCCAGCAGCGGCAGCAAGCTCAGTACCGTCGTCTAACTTAATCATTAATGATGGAATGGTAATTTCAGCCGTTGGCGTACCGCCCATAGTAATTGGCGCACCCGCAACGTTGTTATACACTACAACACCCGTAGCACCGGCTGCTTCAGCATTTTGTACTTTGTCAACAAAGCCACAACCGCCGCGTTGAATAAGCGCTAAATTACCCGCGATTTCTTCTGCATTACCGGGTGCTGCACAACCATTTACGTTGTCAACAGCTACCACAGTGCCTGCGAAGCCTTCACCGTAACGAGGACCAAATGCTGCAGGAACTGCCAAATAATCAGTTGCTTCTAAATCACCACTGGTAACCGTTATCGCATCGCTAACAACCGCTGACACACCGTCGTATGTTGATGCGCCCACACTCATTACCCATGGCGCTGGTGTGCCTACCGTACCTGGACCTGGGCCACTGTTACCAGCTGAAACCGACACCAACACGCCTGCTCGTGCTGCGCGTAACATTGCAGCAGTTGGCGCAGTAGTAAGGTCATCGCGACTACCACTGATTGAGTAGTTGATTATGTCAACACCATCAGCTACTGCAGCGTCTATAGCTGCCATGGTATCTACACTGAAACAACCGCGTTCGTTAACGCCTTCAGGTGATACGTAATCTGCATTCCAACACGCTTTGTATGCTGCCACACGTGCACGTGGCGCAATACCTGATACTTCGCCTACATCTACACCTTGTATTACTGCCGTAACACCGGCGTTACCAGCTGCAGTTGAGGCAGTGTGTGATCCGTGACCGTCTGCATCGCGTGGTGAAAGTGTTTCGCCTAATTCAAATTGAATGTCGTACACCGACGCAAAACCGTCACCGAAGAAACGTGCACCAATAAGTTTATTGTTACAAACAAAGGTATTTTCAGCCGCTTCAGAGCCTGCATCACAGGCACCTGACCACTCTTCTTCAGATAAAGGCGCATAACTGCCGTCATCAGCAAAACTTGGATTTTCTGGCCAAATACCACTGTCGACTACACCAATAATGACGCCTTCACCGGTTTCAGCTACAGTGCGAGCACCAACCTCGTTAACCAAACCCAAAAACTCTGGTGTATTGGCGGTGTCTAAGGTGAGAATTTCGTTTTCGTACACAGCCGCAACGTTAGGATCGCTTTTTAATGCCTTTACCTGTGCATCGCTTAATTGCGCTGCAAAACCGTTAAAGGTGTGTACATAGTTGTGGAGTATAGTAATGCCACCGAGGTCACTTGCCATAGCGTCTTGACGCGCCTTAAGACGTTCAGTGTAGGCACGCGTAGCGTTATCGTTTGAATTGTAGCGATTGTCGCCCAACACCAATTGACTGCTTTGTGGCAAGGTGTCACCAACAAGCTGGTAATCTACCGCACTGTCGCCGCGAAGTTGCACAATGTAAACGCCCGTGCCAACCGCTGATGGCGCCGCACTTGGCGAGCCTACTTCCACAAGGTCGTTAATCCCCGTGGTTATTTCTTGTGCGTGAGCGACACTGCCGATAGCTGCCGTCATCGCAAGCGATAGCGCTGACGCTATTGCCGACTTTTGAATATTCATGTTCTCTCCCGATGAATTCGTATTTTTGTTAATAATTATTAGACGACACTCGGCAGTGAACATTTGGTATTTTGTTATTATGGTTATTGATTTTCAGCTTGATCATTATTGATGCTTATTGTTTGCTGAAGATCAATTGAACGCTACCGCTAGTAACTATAGTCCGTTTGAATGGTTCTCCAAAAAGACACCACTTACTAATGTCGTCAAGCAAACCATAGCGGTATTTTGCTTCGCAAATCAAGTTAAATGTATAGAGTCGAGGTAACATTCACTATTTAGAAACTTAGCAGAATGTACATTCTACTTTACTTGATGAGCGAATGCTTTGTAACTGTCAGAAAACAATAGAAAATATTTACGGCTCACGAGCTATGTATAAAAACAATACATTAAAACAAAAACCTAAATAAATTTGTTTTTTTACACAAAACCGACAAATTATTGACGCAATTTTAACCACCATCATCTGTTAGTGTGAGTAACGCAATAATCGTAACTTTTACAATGTTCGTAAAATCAGTAGTTTAAAAATTGACGAACATCATCAATAAAGCACCGTCAACGTTACGCCGAAACATATATCAAATAGCGTTCGTTGCTGAAAGTTAAAGCCATTGCTTTTTACCTTCATTTGACCTTTCGCTCATTAAAATTGATGTAGACAAGTAGTCTCACAAGCGAGAATATAAAGACTACGTAACAAAATAGAGATATATTTAATCGCTTGTCAACGTCGTATTCAGGTTGCACTAATACAGAACTAAAATAACATTTACAGATAAGGGCAAAGCAATGAAAGCAAAAATGCGCGTGCTTTTAGTAGAAGACAATCAAGCTATTGCTGCTCAAATAATTGGCTTTTTAGAAGGTCATAGTTGGGAGGTAGACTACGCCGGTACGGGTAAACTTGGCGTACAACTAGCACTTGAACATACATTTGATGTGATTGTGCTTGACCTCAACTTACCCGATATTGACGGTTTGCAGGTGTGTAGCGAAATTAAGTCTCAAGCCAATGCGAATATTCCAATATTAATGCTCACTGCGCGCGATGCATTTGAGGACAAAGTTAAAGGTTTCGGTAATGGTGCTGACGATTATCTTACTAAGCCATTTGATTTACGCGAGCTAGCGTTACGCTGTGAGGCCATGGCACGACGACCCAACTTACATGAAACCACAGAAATACGCGAAGGCTTGCTTGTACTCAATACACGCGCTCATAAAGCTCAATGGAATAATGAGACGTTTAAGGTAACGAAAGTTGGGTTTACACTTTTACTTAAATTGCTTCAAGAGTATCCCTATCCTGTAAGCCGTTCAGACCTCATTCAACACGTATGGGGAGATGAGCCACCTGAGAGCAATGCCTTAAAATCACATATTTATGCTTTGCGAAAAGTGACCGAAAAAGCCGCCGGAAGACAGGTATTACACACAATCAGTAATATTGGTTATCAATTAAAAGAATTGCACGACAAACAGTAGTCTATTTGCTAGTGGTCAATGTGGTTAACTCTTTTTGCTGCACCCATGCGCTAGTGTGCGCTGAGAATCCTATGTGCGGATAATATTGTTGGGCAGCAGGTGCTGATAATAATACTAGCTTACAACCCACTTTTAACTCCACTTTGGTCGCTTCGATTAAGCCTTTACCAATGCCTTGGTGTTGTACTGAAGCAATCACTGCCAAATCTGACATGTAACAGCAATAACTGTAGTCTGTAAAAGAGCGCGCAACCCCTACTAATTTGTTATCGTGCCATGCGGTCACTAATAAGTTGGTGTGTTTTAACATATCGGAAATACTGTCTATATCGTCTACAGGACGACGTTCTCCCAATGTAGATTTAGTCAGTACCTCAATAAATTGTTCGCTGGTAATAGCTTTATTTATGGCATACGTAATAGTCATTCTGGCGTGTTCACTCTAATGGAGCTAGCAGGGTTACTTGCCAAAGCAAGACCCACTCTAGTTGGCCGCAGTGTTAATTGTCCTTTGCAGTTTGGGCACATCATGGCATGGCTATTAACACTGCATGTGTGACAAAAAGTACATTCAAAACTGCAAATATAGGCAAGTTCAGCGTGAGCAGGCAAGTCGCAATTACAGCTTTCACAGTTAGGGCGCATTTGTAACATTAAGCAGTTTCCTTGTGCTATCAAAACATCAATTAAAATTAGCGTAAACCAAGTCCTAACAATACGCAATTGCCCTACAAAATCAACGCTTAGCTAAAGCGTTTTTAAGCATTTCAGATGTCAAATGTAAATATGTGTTTATGTAAAACAGAATATAAACGGCCTATAAACCAATGATTTTAATAGTATTATAAGAAAGCCCATCGTATATCTCTGCAACACACTTTTACATTCAGGGTTCTGACAAACATAAACTATTGATGTTTTTGCGCGACTATATATGGGCGACTTAACGCAATAACTTATCCCGGAGTTACTTATGAATATTTCTACCGCTAAAAATATCGCCCTTACTTCTATCATTAGTGTATCAAGTTTATTTGCTGCCGCTAATGCATCAGCCAGCACACAATATATTGCAAGCGACAATTCAGTTGAGAGCCAACTGTGTGTAGCTGCAGCCTCTATGGACAAAAACCAACTTAGCAGTAAGCTAGATGACATGCTGCCAGGTCATCATTCAAGTAAGCATTATCGCTTAATTGCTAACAAACTAGTTTGTAATGGCATTTTTGTTGATGAATTTGCGGCACAAGCCGGTAATTATGCCATTGCCGAAAAGATTGCGAACTATCGCGATCAACAAGTTATAATTCGCGATATTGCGACAGTTAATTCAGGCATAGTAGAGATAATAGCTGAGTAAATGTGTTAACAACAAACGTCACTAACTAGCGACGACATTAAACCCCAAACGCAACGTATTAGGTTGCGTTGGGGCCTTTTGTTAGTTAAGAAAGTCTTCCTTTCTTAACAAAGTTATATTCGCTAATAACGAAGCGACATCATCATCTAGCTCACCGGTTGCAATCGCATTGTCACGATTTCGATAAAACATTGCGGTGTAGCGCTCAATGCGGCTGCCTAACACATTCCACGCCTCAACTTTTGCTGACTTTGGCCAAGCTTCTAGCTCAATTTGTGAGCCTTCTAAAAAGTTATAAAACATATTTACAGCAGCTTTCATATGCGTTTTATAGTTCATACCGTTTGGCCCTACTGTATTACTGCCACTGCCCATAGCTGCAAAACCCGACATTGTCTCTGCGGCAGTTTTTAAATGGTCGTAATACTTTTTCATAGCACGCTCGTCGTATGCATCAATCCTGCCATTGAAATTGCTACGCGTAGTAGTCACTGTACTTACATTGGTTTTTACAACAGGCTGTGTCACCATTGGTCTAGTTTGTATAGAAGCGGCAGGTATATTAGTACTAATGTTTGTGGCCGCTGCTGCGCCATCGACTTTTAATGCGCCGCCTGTGCCCAAACCACCAGGTACCATTTGCGGCTTATAATTACGTAAGGCCATTACCATTTGATTATACGAATCAGCAAACGCAGCAGCAATTATTTTACCTTCAGGAGAGTTTGAAAAGCCCTTTGCGCCGCCAGCAATACCGGCAAAAAAGCCACCAAAAATGTCAAAATCATAGTTTCCCGCACTGCCCACTGCTGATGATACTTGCACACCTGAACGGTTATCGATAAGCAATAATGTGGTTGCCGCTTCATTTTTACTTAACCCACCGCCAACCACCGAGCCGATAGAGCCGAACAAGCCTCCTGCTATTGCTTTTAAGCCAGAAGTGCCTTTTGCTGAGAATTGAATAGAAGGGCTTACGGTATAATCGGCAGACACCATTTGCCCACCACCAACATTACTATTGCTGCGTAGTTGTCCCGACTGCATCAGTTGACGCTCTCGCTGCATGGCGGCCATTGCAGCTCCACGCTCAACTAACACAAAACAATTTGATTGCTGGATCATGGTACGAATGACAGGCGCGGTGCTGCCCAAATCAGGGTAACGCTTTCTGTAATCTCCCCACCACGGTAAGCTTCTATCTTCAAACAACGATAAGCTGCCCAACGGCGTATCACAACTTTCCAAAGCCGTATTTGCGTTGGCACTATTGCCACCGGCTGCGCCGCCTGTCACAACATTGCCACTACTGCCCCCCATGGTTGGCGTAGTTGACATACACCCCGTCATAACTATTGTGCCAGCAATAGTTGCGACCCATAGCGACTGTTTACAGCGTTTAATTAAAATACTTGATTGACCTTGCATGCGCGTTCCTTTTGATTGCAATAGAGAATATGACCACTTAGATATACTGCGATTTCACAATACAAACAAAGACTTAACAGTATATTTTAGTTTCATTGAAACATAAGTGAAGTTAAGTGCCAGTAAGTAGCACTAAGTGGAGGCGTGTAAATAATAAACAAAATACGCGCATAAAACGTGCATTTTAACTGTGTTATTTATACACTCATTGAATACGCCATTAATGACAACGTATAAGCATGGATGAACGAAAACGCAAACGAGGGATTAAAGCGTCTAGGGTAAAATTAGAGGCCGCAATGATAAAAGCGGGCCTTGGAACGCAGTCAGAACTAGCGCAAAAAATCGCCCAACAAGAAAACATAGCCAAACCGCCTAAAGACCTAGTCAGCAAGGTATTTCGCGAGCAGGCGGTATCAACACATAACCTAACGCGCATAGCTAACGCGCTAGGCGTTGCTGTGCACTCCATTTATTTAACAAGAGACGATAGTGAGTTCAGCGAAGTCGTGGCCACTCAAAGCAGCATGGGCACGCATGACTCAGATAATACAAGCAATGACCATAATAACAATAATCAATACAATACTCGCGCAAGCTCTTCTTTATCTAATAAGTTTTTGTGGATTGTTCTTACAGCATTGATTGTTGTGCTTGGGCTATGGCTGGTTGATGTTGAAGAGCTTGTGAACAACACAACTAATCAAACGCAAAGTCACGCTATCAATGCACCACTGGGAAAGGTAAAAATAGTAATACAAGCTCCGCTTGAATTACGCCAATTAGGGCAACATATCGCTGATAATTTAACCCTTACAAATAAAATATCAGCCACCCTTGCCACAACACCCGACAGCTACTATTTGTCAGCATATGAAGCCATAGATAAATGGCAAGTACATGTAGTAATAAAACTGCATTTAGTAAAAGAAGAATATTATCAGTTAATCACTGCTACTGCTCACACGCAAGACTATCAACGTATTGTTCTGCAAGATGTAATAGGCTTTTCTGAGCTTGATATAAAAACCTCACAGCTTGTTGAACAACTAGGTACGCACCTAGATGCTTTTATCGCTGGACATAACAATAATGCATCAATGAGTGATTCAGAAACTGCTTTAGCCTTATATTTAAGGGCACTCAATGAATTGTTCACCAGTCACTCAGCAAACAAATTTAAAATGGTTCTTGATTATCTTGAGCAAGCACTCACGTTAGTGCCTGAATTTTCGCAGGCACACGCATTGAGTTGCTCTACTTTAGTTAGGATGAGTTGGATAGAGGAAGAAAATACACTATTGGAATCAGCAGCCTCACATTGTGAAAAAGCGCAAAAATTAGGGCATAACCAGCTTAGAACGCAGCTAGCAACTGCAGAATTAAAAGCCAGAACCGGTAAAATAAAAGAAGCAATTGAAATACTCAAACCATATGCTACCAGTAATGACGCAGACTCACTGGCTACAATGGCTATTGTTAATTTGGCATATAGCAAAAACATTGATGATGAAAATGCTAATAAGCAGGTTGAACAACTAGCAAAACGCGCAATCACCATTAACCCCAAACATTGGCAAGCTTATAACACTTTAGGTAATTTATATTTTTCAACGGGGCAAATGAACCAAGCCAAAGCACAATTTGAAATGGCATCAATGGTGGTAAAGCACGAAGTGATTCTTGCCAACTTAGGCACTTTACAACTGTGTTTCGGCGAACTGAATAAGGCTAAACAAACGTATTTAGACGTAATCGCTAATTATGAAAATAACTACTTAGGCTACGAAATGCTTGGGTCTGTGTACTTTCTACAACAAAACTATTCCGCCGCGTTAGAAAACAAATTAATTGCAATACAAAAGCATCCTGACGTGGCGATCCATCAAATATGGGGAAGTGTTGCTGAAACATATTTTCAACTCGGTCAAATTGATCAAGCGTGGGAGCATTATTCAAAAGCGATCACCTTAATTGAACGTGATGAATTACTTGAAAATGTGTCGTTTAGCGATCAACTCCACAAGCTATACTACATGCAAAAATTAACCTTAATTAAACCAATGCATGCCGTTGCACCTAAATTATCTGCGCAATTACCTACTTTTATCAATCAACGTAATCAATTAGGCCTGAAAGCTCGGAGTCATCTTGCATGGCTTGCGGGTCAAGCTCAGCAACCTGACGTAAAAGACAGCATTTGGCAAGAAATTAGTCACGTGTGTGCGGTGTACAAACATTCCCCTGAACTTATGGCGTCAAATTAACTGGCAGCGTAAATATTGGGTAAACTTGTAGCAATACCCAATTTTCAGCTACACCAAATTTCTAGCATTATTCTGAGCAAACGCTTCTATATTAGCAATCACTTCTGACATAAGACGCTGTTGAGCTTGTGTGCTTGCCCAAGCTGAATGTGGTGTAACAATGCAAGTGGAAAGGTCATTTAATTTCATTATTGGATCGTGAAGAAGTGGAGGTTCGTTTGGCGCTACATCAATTGCCGCCCCAGCAATTGTGTGTGTTTCGAGCGCATTAAGTAAGGCCTCTAAATCGACAATTTGCCCTCGTGAGGTATTAATTAAAATAGCACTGGCTTTCATTTTATGCATTTCACGCTCACCTAGCAGATGTTCAGTATGTGTGGTTAACGGACAATGCACACTGATAATGTCAGAACTGCTAAGCAGCACGTCGAGTGAAACCAGATTACCCTTATCAAAGTTTTCGCGGCCGCTAACACTGTGAAACTGCACCTGCATGCCAAATGCCTTGACGAAACTAGCCACTTGTTGAGCGATAGCACCCGTGCCGATTAATCCTAAAGTGCTGCCGACAAGCTCTTTAATAGGCTGATTATGAAAGCAGAATTGTTGGCTATCTTGCCAGCAACCGTTTCGGATGTCTTGATGATACATAAATAAATTTCGACGCAGCCCAAGTAACACAGCCATAACATGTTCCGCAACAGAACTCGTGCTGTAATTGGGCACGTTACTCACCGTAATGTTTTGCTGTTTTGCTGCGTCTACGTCAATACAATTAGTGCCCGTAGCGGTAATTGCCACATGCTGTAAATTTGGTAGCTGTTGTAACATATCGGCATCAAGTTTAACTTTGTTGTTAACAATTATGCTTGCATCGTAAGCCTTTTCAATAATGTCGCCAACACCCGTGTGCTGGTAGCTTCGCCAAGTATGAGGAATACTTGGCAGCGCGTAGTTGATAGACTCAGAAATAGTTGCGCTATCGAGAAAAACAATGTTATGCATACTCAAGCTCAATAATATAAAGTAAAAAACCGCATTATTATTGCAACACTGTTACCACAAAAGCAAAACTATTAAGCGCGGCCCAACATTCCCCGCGCTATCACCTCTTTCATTATTTCAGAACTACCTGCATATATCGTTTGCACACGAGCGTCTCTGTAAAAACGTGAAATAGGATACTCATCGGTATAGCCATAGCCACCAAATAACTGCAAGCACTCGTTGACCATTTTTAACTGCATCTCGGTGGCAGCTAATTTGAGCATGGCAGCATCGGTTACTGTCATTGCGTTTTGTTTGTATTTTGTCATATGCTTTTCTAACATGGCTCTGCATAGCTCGAGCTCTGTTTGGCATTCGGCTAACTTAAAGCGCGTATTCTGAAATTGCCCAATAGACTGACCAAATGCTTTGCGCTCTTGTACATAATCTAAGGTGATTTCTAGCGCACCTTGGGCGTGGCCTATGGCTTGTGCTGCACATCCTAAACGCTCACGAGGTAACTCTTGCATCAAATACACAAAGCCTTGATTTTCTTGTCCAAGCAGCGCATCGGCTGGCACACGAATGTTTTCAAAAAACAACTCGGCAGTGTCGCTACTGTGTTGACCAATTTTGTGTATAGGTTTGCCGGTTGAAAACCCAGGTAAGCGGGTGTCTAACAAAAATAGTGATATACCTTTTGCGCCAGCACTAGTATCGGTTTTTGCGCAAACAATAATTAAATCGGCCATATTGCCATTGGTAATAAAGGTTTTTGAGCCATTTAAAATATACTCATCACCGTCCTTTACCGCGTTTGTTCGCATTGCTGCCACATCGCTACCAGCACCGGGCTCACTCATGGCTAATGCGCCAAGCACTTCTCCGCTTGCCATAGCTGGCAACCATCGGTCTTTTTGCGCCTCGGTGCCCATATTGAGGATATAGGGAGCAACTATGTTTGCGTGTATATTGTAGCCCGTCGCCAAGCCATGCAGCCCCAACCGGCACATTTCTTCTTGAATCATTTGGCATACATCAAAACTCGCTTCAGCGGCGCCATATTTTTCAGGTAAATCTACTAATAGTAAACCAGCACTGCCTAAGGTATTCCATACCTCTCGCGGCGTATGATGTTTTTGTTCCCACTCGTCATAATGCGGTTGAATTTCCTGCGCTAAAAACCGCAACACCATGTCTTTAAACATGTTTGTTTCTTCATCAATTAATTGCTGGTTTATCATTTATCTACCCTCTTAAAGGCCACATGCCCTCACGCAGCCAAAATACTATTGTTTAAGAATAGATTTGTACGTCTGAACATACAATATTAGGTGCTTTTATTTGTTTTATACCCATGTATAAAGAACGGTGTTATTAAATGCAATAATTGCTACGATAAATAACAGCAAAGGCGGCTAAAGTTGTATAAACTATCACTGAAACAATAACTAACGTAGTTCACTTATAATGTTGACACGACTAACAATAAAAATAAGCGTTATCTTGTTGATTTGTATCGCATTCTCAAAGTGCACCTTAGCATATTCACCCGATCAACAAGAACGAAGACTGATCAACAGTCAGCTAGAGGTGCTTCTTAACGTACCTACTGAATCAACATTTACTGATATTTTACTCGCCTATGAAAACAACGCTTTTACACCAAATACCAATAACACCGTTAGTTATGGATTTACTGATGACGTCATTTGGGCGGTTTATACGGTAAGTAATACAACACAACAAGCACAATATAAAACAATAGAAATAGATAACGCTTGGCTTGATTATATTGACATTTATTTCCTTGAAGGCACAAATCTAGCCAATCAGGTTTCCTTGGGGGATACCAGCACCTTTAGTCAACGTTCATTGCAAACAAGAATGCCTTCGGCTTCACATCTTTTTGCGCCTGGTCAAACCCATGTATTCTTTCGTTTTCAGTCGCAAGATCCAGTGACTGTTCCTATTTATATAGGTGAAGACACTTCATTTGATGCGCATCAATTAGAAAATGCTTACTTTTACGGCGCACTGTATGGCTCGTTGTTAATGCTACTCATATACAATATCGTGTTGTATTGCTTTATTAAAGAGCGACGTCACCTGCTGTATTCGTTTTATTTACTTGCATTTACCGCTTTTAATTTCACTTACACCGGGCATGGGTTTTGGCTACTGTGGTCAGAATCGGTGTTTTTACAACAATGGCTGATGCCAGTATTAATGTTTTGCTATCTGTTCTCGGGTGTAATGTTTACCATCGAATTTCTAAATACTCGCGTGTACCTGCCATCTTTATATGCATCTCGCTACAAAATATATATTGGCTTGGGTGTATTGGTGATCCCTATTTTGTTATCGGGCAATCGCTCTTTGGCAATAATGATTCAACTAATCATATTAAGTTCAATGGCCTTTTGGATGTTATTGATTGGTGGATTGGTATGGAGAAACAAAAATCCCATCGCAAGGTTATTCATACCCGCAATATTACTAGGCACGGGAGGTGCCGCGGTATCCAGCTTGGCCACTTGGGGATTCATACCCTATTCTCAATGGGCATTCAGAGGTATCGAAATTGGCATGTTATTAGAAATGTCTTTATTGTCTATATCCTTGGGCTTTACAATTAAAGCGGTAAAAGAAGCGCAAATTCATGCAGAGGCTAACGCGCGAATAGACCCCTTAACTAAACTATACAACCGCAGGGCGTTTACAGACTTGGTGCACCCTATTTGGGAGTTGGGCAAACGCAATAATGCCAGTATGTCGATTATGCTTATTGACCTCGACTGGTTTAAACAAATAAACGACGATTTTGGCCATGCTGTCGGCGACCGTGTGTTGCAGCGCATAGCTTCCGAGCTTAGTAATAGATTACGGGTATCAGATATTGCATTGCGCTGGGGCGGTGAAGAGTTCCTCATATTTTTACCAAACACTGTGCTACTAGAAGCTAAGTTATTAGCAGATGAACTTCGTAATCATATAGACAGCATTGAAATTGAGAATCATGTGTCAATCACCATGAGCATTGGCGTGGCCAGTGCTGACTCTGCTAATAACAGTATTGATTCGCTTATTAAAAAGGCCGATGACGCGCTATACACCGCCAAACATGAGGGCAGAAATAGAGTGGTCGTCAGTAATGTTGCACATATCGCTACTTAACTTCAGTCTTCGTTTGATTTACTTAACCAAGGGGTTACCACATGTTTCGCTAGCGAAGATACGACGGAAGATGACCCCGTACTCTTGGGTCCAATGGCGCCTTTAACCACACCTGACAAAAATATAGCCGCCATTCCCTTTGGTGAACTAATCAACGACACCGTGTCCACCTTTGCTTTTTGTGTTAAATGACTGTCTAGCGCTTTTGCAGCCATTAGTTTGGTATTTGCTTGGTCAACCGCTTTGATTTCATTTGCTAGTGAAAATCGCATTTAATGCTCCTTGCTAAAACTTGACAATGTTTTGGGTAATCCTATTTGCCGCACAATGCGACTAAGGTAACGATAAAGCGCAATAAAAAGCCCCGCATTTATTGCCATTAACACCATTAATGAAAACCACACATTAGAAAACAGAGTGAACAGTGCCAAACCAATACCGACATTTACCACCACCCAAATGGTGAGTGCAAGCGTGATAAATGCGCAGGCACCAAAAATCATAATAACTAAGGCTTTCAAACTTAGCTTAAGCTCTGCTCCGGCTAAGCTTTTTAAGGCATTAAGTTTACTCAGCTTTTGGTGAACAGCAGCTTCAATTGCGGCAAAGGTATCATTAAATGATGCCTCTACCGATGTCATATCGTCTGGCGTATCTTGTGCCTGTTGATTGGTTTCATTGTGTGCAGTTTCCATGCTCATGACAGCCGCCTAATTACCTTTTTCTCAACAAGGTAGAAACGAGCATTCCGGCAGCAAATGCTATACCCGCCGTTGCAACAGGATTTTCAGTGGCGTATTTTTTCACAGAAGATTGATTCCACTGCTCTTGCATTTGTTCATGCTTCTCAGCGATATTTTGCGAGCTGTTTTGTGCGGTTTCACGCAGGCTCTCTTCTGTTTCAGCAGCTTTTTCAGCCAAGGTATCAACTGAATCGTGCAGAGTGTCTTTCATTTTATCCGCTACCGGATGAGCCGTGGTCGCTTTCGTTGATTTTGCAGTGCTTTGTTTTGCTTGAGCCATAAAATAGATGTCCTTTTGTAATTGTCGAGATGAATAAATGTTTAACTCAACTATCACATTGCAAACTACAGACCAAACAAAATAAAAATATTAAACCAATAAAATCAACAGCTTAAATTTCAACACCACTCAAGAGGGTTTGTACGAAGAAAGAATAACCCACCAGTATGAAATATTTACCGACACGAAATTAGGTCTCCAACAACTTTACCCATTTCTCTGCGCGACCAAATTGACTCATCGCCAGCTTTATACACACAATTAACGGCACGGCTATGAGCACACCCACTAATCCCCAAATCCAGCCGCACAATAATAACCAAATAATAATGAAAAAGGGATTAATCTGCATTTGTTGCGACAACACCATTGGCGTTATTAATTGCGATTCCAGCACATTTAAAGATAACACGCCGCATACCGCAATAATGACTTGCGCACTAGCGCCCCACTGTACAAAAGCATCAAGCGCAAGCAAGCCTAAACCCAATAAAGGCCCCACATAAGGGATAAAGTTTAAGACACCTATTAATGCGCCTAATAATATTGCGTCTTCTGAGCCAACAGCATACAGGTACAAAATGGCTAGCAGTCCTAGACAAAAGTTAACTGCACTGACCGATATAATATACTTCGATAATTGTAACTGTGCCTTTGCCGCTAATTCGTTTACGTATTCTCGTTTATCTTCCTGCACGAATAAGCGCACAAAGTGCCTAAATAATGCAGGGGAATACACCAAGGTAAATAAGATAAGTATAATTGCGGTGACTATTTGCATAAAAACAAATGGAGTAGATACAAGGAAATCCGTAGCAAAAGTCATCACAGATTCGGTAATGCGCTCTTGTATTAACCCTTGGTCATTTTTTTCAACTGGGCTTGGTTCGGGCTCACTTTGAAACCAATCAAACCATCCCGCCTCGCGTTGTTGATTCGCTTGTTTTTCAGCTTCGGTTTTTCCGCTCTCTTCAATGACCTGATTCAACTCATCAATTTTATCACTCACTTGCACCGATAGTTCTGGCAACTCTTGTGCCCATTTGGCAATAGGATCTTGCAGTTGAGCGATAAAAAATACTGCTGGAATAAGCACCACGCTCAACAGTAGCGACGCTCCAATTACTCGCGGTATACGAATAGACGCAAGCATTCGCGTGCCGGGGCTCAATAATAGTGATACTAAAGCAACCACTAACAACAATAGAATAATGTCTTGAGCAAGATATGCAGTGTAAAGCACAGCCAAACTGGTTATTACCACGGCACAACGTTTTACTGTTTTGTTGTTTGTATATTGAGTATTTGTCATTGAGTATTGCTTCCCGGTTCCTTGTGATGCGGAGTATGTGTGCTTTGCATAATTAACGCCAATTACATAATACCCATAAGATAATGAAAATTAACCGTTTTATTTCTCATAATTGTATTTTGCTGGTGAGCATCAGTAATATTTTCCATTGTGCAAGAAATGTTTACACGATTGCGTATATCAAGCTCACCATAAAAACCATAAACCTTTGTTTTAAATAAATAAAATATTTGGCTTGTAGCTTGCAAAGTAATGCGTACTCATAGTTATTAAGCATTATTATGGAATATCAATATGCAAACACACACCAGAACATCTATCAAACAGTTTTACCAACACTCAGCAATTATTTTGACGAGCACAGTGTTATTAACACTTCCTTCTTTTGCGTCAGCAGAAATCACCCTAGATAATACTCAAAAAGTATCTGTAGAATATATGACAGGTACCGCAGATATGCATGGTGTACGCATAGCTTATAGACCGAATATTACTCACCAATTTGATTTGCCTGTAGTTGGAGAAACCTCAATAGAATGGGAAGGTAGCTTAAACTTATTTGATTTGCACGGCAGCGCTAAAAATGAAGCTACCTATGGAATTTCTATTTCGCCTGTATTAATGACCGCTATCCCCAGTGTCTCAGAAAACTATCCTCTTCACGCCGAATTTGGCATCGGCGTAGCATATGTCCATCGCAAAAAATTTGGTGGCGTAAACATAGGCAGTTATTACCAGTTTGAAGACCGCATTGGCGTTGTGATGGATATAGACAAAAACAAGCAACTTGCTTTGCGTTACATTCACTACTCTAATGGCGGCCTAAATACTAAAAATCCAGGCTTGGATTTTCTTAGTCTTGCATACGTTCATTCGTTTTAAGTCGCTTGAACAGGCTCTTCTCTTTTGTTACCCACAAATGTTTTTAACAGGGCTGGCAAAACGGTTAAATCGGTAATAAAGGCGAAGAGCATGGCACAGGCCGTTAACAAACCAAAATACACACTTGGCATGAAGTCAGAAAAGACAAACATACCAAAGCCTATTGCAATGAGACTTGAGGTATAAGTGATCGCCAAGCCCGTGTGCGAAAACGCATTATCTAACTTTTGCTTTCCTGTGCCTTTCACGTAAGCGTCAACAAAGTGTATGGTGTCGTCAATTGCAATCCCCATCGCAATTGCTGCGATGGTGATTGTCATCAAGTCAAGGGGAATGCCTAACAAACCAATGATGCCCAGTATTGTAGTGGTGGTTAATACATTTGGTACTAGCGCAATCAATGCCAGAGTTAATGACCTAAATATAAGTAATAAAATAAGTGCTAAAGCACCATAAACGATGCCCAGCGTGGCAATTTGTGATTCAAAAAGACGTGATAAGATATCTTGGTACAATACAAATAAACTGGTGAGCTGGTAACTGCTGGCATCTAAGCCCGTTGCAGCTAAATCAGCATGCACATTTTCTAACAATTGAGCCCTATTCAAGCCAGGTAAAGTATCTTGAATGCGGGTAGAAATACGCATGGTATTGGTGCTAGTGTCAATGTAAGCGCCAATGAGTTGATCAACCACAGCTTTGTCTAACAATGAATATATAACGTCTAACTCATACTCAGTAAGCGGTTTATTGTCATTTAACGATTGCGCTAAGCGTGTAAAATTGATGAGTGATGTTACATTGCCTGTTGCTTCAAACGCATCTATTACCGCATGCCCTAAGTGTAATTTATTGACGTCGTCAGCGCGCACAAATAAATCACTTTCACCTGCATTTGCGTCCATATCAATAATAATATCCAGAGGCGTAGAGCCACCAAACTCGGCATCAATAAAACGCAATTCTTTGTATATTGTGGTGTCGTGATGAAAATAGTCTATAAAACTATTTTCTACGTTCAGTTTCGTTATACCTATACTCACTGCTAGCATGGCAATAACAGGAATTAGTATGTAACTTTTGCTGCGCTTAATGACGCTGTTTTTCAAGCTTGTCAAAAACCGGCTCACAAACCTCAATTCATTAGTCTCGTCTTGTTTGCGCAACAAGCTTAATATGCTAGGGAACACTAGCAAAGCAACCAACAATGTAATTGCATTGGCAATAATCATCATTAAACCAAAATCCATCACCGGCTGAATACCACTCACCATCAACGAGCCAAAGCCAATTGATGTAGTGATTGCAGCAAAGAAACATGGCGCAAGTTTTTGCTTTAACATTTCAATTACGCGGGCGTGCTGATCAAGACTGGGATGCTCTCTGCTTACTTCGCGATAACACGTAATTAAATGCAACATAATAGCCAGTGTTAAAATCAATTGTAGCGCAATAAAATTAGCAGAAATTACGGTAGCCGGGATATTCAAAAGGGCAAGTGTACCAAGGGTTATTGTGACACTTGAAACACACGCAAATAAAGGAAAAAATAGCCATTTGGCAGATCTAAATAACACCAACAACAATAGGCTTATTAGTACGCTTATTCCAGACCCAAAGTACCATAAATCTTGGGTAACAATTTCTACTAATCTAATACCTACCACATAGCTTCCGCCTATGTACAAATTGGCTTCTACCTTTGCCTCTTGAATAATACGCTCTATGTCTGCAACTTCTTGTTGACGCACTTTACCTATGCGCTCTTGCAAAACTTTCGCTTCGCGTTTGAGTGTTGTTAACTTGCTTTGTTGAGACGGTGTAAGCTCACCGACTAATAGCTTTGATTGAATATCAACAATGTTGTTATTGAGGGCTTCAAGCTCTTCATTTTTGCTAAATACTAACTGAATAGCCGTTGCCGTTTGCTGTTTGTTTACCAATAAATCGGTATAAATGGGATGATCAGAAAACAGCCGCTGCATAGTTGAAGGACTGTATTGTTGTTCATAATAATTCAGTTCATCTACTTTTACGCTGCCCATTAACTGACTTTTGTTTGCAATTAACGGCACAGAAAGCATCGAATTAATTGTATTAACCCTGTCTAAGGCACTGAATTTGTCAGATAAAAACGCAATATCGTCAATGGCTTGCTGGCTAAACACGTTTTTGTCATGGGGTTGATAAGCAACTAAGATAAATTCAGACGGTGAGAACTTTCTGTTTGCGAGTTGAGTTTTAATAAACAGCGCATTGTTTTGCGTTAATAGTGTGTCAGCGGAAGCATCAATTTTAAATTGGCTGACAAGCATACCAAAGCCAACTAAGGCGCTAACAAAAAGCACAATTATTAGCCACCTTGCTCGCAAAATGCCGTGGGAAAGCGTGGCAACCACATTATTTCCAAGCTCACTCATTGGCTGTGTCTCCCACAATATTCACTTCTGCACGCGCTTTTTCATTTGCTATTTTGTCGCGATTTACCGATTGAATATACTGGTTACGAAAGTAAATATAAGGGTCATTGGCTTGCTTGAACAGCGTCATATATAACTCAGATTGTCTTGAAAAATCATCAACGCCGTCGCTTACTCTTACCACCGTACTCTCTGGGCTAGACAAAATATAATTCACAGGATGAATAACACTTTCTGACAACACCGACGTGGTGCCACGCAAGTCTGATTGTCCTAAAATGGGCAACACCACATACGCACCGCTTCCTACATTGTATTTCATCAATGTTTCTGCAACCGTTTGTGGGTGTTTGTCTATGCCAAACCATGCTGTAGCGGGGTCAAAAAATCCCAATAAGCCCACGGTTGAATTAATTAAAAAACGGCCTAAATTATTACTCGCTTCGGTAAACTCACCGCTAAAACCATTGTTGAGTAAGTTTAAGGGCTCTTTTAAATTATCAGATGCTCTTGCAATAGCGTCTCTGGCCTCTTCGGGAAGAATAGCTTTATAGCCATTAGAAACAGGAATTAATACGTACTTGTATGCATGGTGATTAAAATTGAAGATTTGTCGATTAATCGACTCTAATGGATCGTAATATTCCACCTGTGAAACAATTTCTAAACTGTCGTTTTGCTGATCGGTTGGTGCCACTACAGTTGGCTCTACCGTAATCACACCGTTGCTGGTTTGTATTTTGGTAGCTTTATAGTTACTCAATTCTTGTACTTTGGAAACACTTGGCTGGGGCGCTTGCGTGGGTTCGGCTAAAACCTCACTCTTTTGCGGCACATTAGTACAAGCAGGAGTAATAACTAAACAACATCCTATTGTGAGTGTTTGCCAAATAAATTTCATATATATCCCTTTGTACTCTTTTATTTTTTGCATTGGGTATTAATCCGCGCCCAATTGCTCTTGCATATCTACCATAACAAAAAATGGGACATGTATCTGGTATTTAATCTAAGCTGAAAAGCAAACCATATAAACAAACTTCATGTATATTAAGTCACAAAACAGGTGTGCGTGTAACATCGCTTTGTATCCACATTACAACATCAGGAACCTTCAATGCTGCACTTAAAACGATGGCTCGTTACCATTTTTATTATCGTATTTGTTATTGCGGGGCTGGGCTTTATTAAGTTTACGCAAATAAAAGCAGCAATTGCCTTCGGCGAATCTTTCCCAGAAACCAGTGAAACGGTTGAGGCCACTACTACGCGGTTAACCAGTTATCAGCCCACCGTATCGATTGTGGGAGAAATCAAACCGTTGCAGGTGGTCAAAGTGAGAAACGAAGTAGCAGGGATGTTAACCAAAGTACGCTTTACATCTGGCAGTAAAGTTGAAAAAGGTGATGTGCTCGCGCAATTTAATATTGACACAGAAACTGCACAATACGATGCCATAAAGGCCGAAATAAAACTAGCAGAGCTTGATGTACAGCGCTTTACCGACCTACTTGATGTGCGCGCTTCGTCAAAGGAGCAACTCGATAGAGCGAAAGCACAGCTGGCGGTTGCGCAAGCACAAGCCAAAGGTATTCAAGCCAGCATTGATAAAAAAACACTGTATGCGCCAATATCAGGAAGTACCAGCATTCATGACTGGCAAGTAGGCACTTTTGTTGCTGCAAATTCCTCTATTGTCACCATTGTGGGCAACACACAAACCTTGTACGTTGACTTTAAACTGCCGCAAATATACGCCAACATCCCAGTAGGTACTCAGGTAGTATTAAGCGCTCAATCGCTTCAAGAAAATACTGACACACCTGGCGTTACCGCTGAAATAACTGCCCTCAATCAGCAGTTCGATGAAAGCTCGAGAACACT
Organism: Glaciecola sp.; assembly: GCA_049650345.1. Taxonomy (GTDB): domain Bacteria; phylum Pseudomonadota; class Gammaproteobacteria; order Enterobacterales; family Alteromonadaceae; genus Glaciecola. The sequence goes on from JBARZY010000121.1 coordinate 84,792, forward strand.
TCTAGCACGTGCTACCTTAAACAATGTTGCACAGCAATTTACACCGGGTGCGGCAGTGAATGTGAACGTACCGACAGGCCAAGCACAGTCGGTTATCCCTTTGCCGAATCAAGCCATCCGCTACGACACATTTGGGGCATTTGTGTATTCGCTAGAAAAAGACGACAACGGTGATTATCGGGCCAAAAGAGTACCCGTTGAAATAGAGTCGAAATTAAACAATACCAGTTTTGTATCCTCAGGCTTGTCAGAAAACCAACTGGTAGCTACCACCGGCTCGGCGAAATTATTGCCTAACATGTTGACCTACATCGCTACGCAAGAGTCACAACAATGAGCGAAAAACAATCTGTGCTTGATAACGCGGAAGCAAATGCCGATTTGGTAAACACGCCGTCTAAAATGGATATTTTTAGTAAACGTCCAATACTTGCCATTGTGTTGTCGTTGGCATTAATACTCATTGGTATTCGCGCCGCCATGAACATTTCTATTTTGCAATTTCCGCAAATTAGCAGCGCATCAATACAAATTACCACGCCATACGTGGGCGCATCGGCAGAAATAGTACAAGGCTTTATCACCGAGCCTATTGAACGAGCAGCATCGTCAGTCCCAGGAGTTGACTACGTTGATTCCAATACAACGCCAGGGCTTAGCCAGGTTACCGTGTGGCTAAAGCTAAATGAAAATAGCGCGGAAGCGCTTGCAGAATTATCCTCTCGTATAGATCAAATACGCTTTGAGTTACCCGAAGCCGCAGAAGACCCAGCCATTCAAGTGGTGCGCGCCGACAGGCCTTTCGCTATATTTTATTTAACCGTAAATTATGACGAAGAGCTTGCTGATATGTCACGCATGGAAGTGACCGACTACTTGCGCCGTAACGTATCACCCGCGCTATCGTCTATTCCCGGCGTACAACGTATTGGCCTTGAGGGAGCTCGCTCGCCAGCGATGCGCATTTGGCTTAACACAGCTAAAATGGCGGCGTTGAACATTGCTGCCGACGACGTGTCAACCGCCCTTCGTAACAACAACTTAATAGCCACTATTGGCAATAGCGAGAACAATCAGCAACGGGTATCCCTATTGACCGACACCAGCCTAAGCACAGTGGAAGAGTTTGAGAACATTGTGGTGCGCAATACTGATGCGGCGCAGGTAAAAATCAGAGACATTGCTACCGTCGCGCTTGAAGAAGAAGAAGGCGTGACCACCGCACGACTCGACAAAGACACCGTATTGTATATTTCAGTGTGGCCATTGCCTGGCGCTAATGAAATTGAAATTGGCGATCGTCTATACGTGATGATTGACGAAATTAACGCCATATTACCCACTGGCTTGAGTATTACCGATGGCTTTGACGGCACCATTTATATGCGTGATTCATTGCGCGAAATTTTTATTACCTTAGCCGAAACCGTGTTGTTGGTAGGCCTTGTAGTACTGGCCATGATGGGTAGCTTTAGAACTGCATTGGTGCCATTAGTTACCATTCCAATTTCGATACTTGGGGCTATAGCGGCCATGTATTTAGTGGGATTCTCATTGAACCTATTGACCGTACTTGCCATCGTGCTGTCGGTAGGTTTGGTGGTAGACGATGCCATAGTAGTGGTAGAAAACGTCGCTCGATACATGCGTTCTGGCATGGGGAAAATGCAAGCAGCCTTGGCAAGCTCTAGGCAACTGCTAGCGCCTATTATAAGTATGACCATTACCTTGGCCGCCGTTTATGCGCCCATTGGCTTATTAACCGGCCTAACCGGCGCTTTGTTCAAAGAATTTGCGTTTACCTTGGCTATTGCGGTGCTTATTTCAGGCATAGTGGCGGTAACTTTGTCTCCAATTATGAGCGCCTATGCCTCGCCAGAGGGCGGTAAAGAGGGCAATATAACCAAGAAAATAAACGGCTATTTTGATTCCCTACAAACCTTTTATGGCAAGGTGTTGGTCAAAACTATTAACCTGCGCTCACAAATTCTGGTTAGCGCATTTATATTGGCATTATTAAGTGTGCCGTTTTATTTGTTATCATTGAAAGAACTTGCTCCCACTGAAGACCAGTCAAGTATTACGGTGATTATTGAGTCGTCGCCTGAAGCCTCGTTAGATTACACCTTAAAGCACATGAACGATGTGGTAGATACCATGAAGGAGCTAGAGGGGGCTAAATTTATGTGGCAAATAATTAATCCCTCCGCGGGCTTTTCAGGGGTTGATTTTGTGCCAGTGAACGAACGCAGCCAACAAGTGCAAGACATGTATTGGCAGGCTTTCGGCAAGCTCTCACAAGTACCGGGCGTTAAAGCATTTCCTGTACTTGATTCAGCATTACCCACCGCCGGTAATTTTTCGGTTGAGCTGGTAGTGCTTAGCACCGAGCCATACGAAAACATGAAAGAATATGCCGACAAAATGGTAGCTGCCGCTAACCAATCGGGTAAATTCTTATTTGCCAGTACCGATTTGAAAATTGACTTACCACAAGTCAGGTTTACCCTTGATAGAGACAAAATAGCCGATTTGGGGCTAGATTTAGCCAACGTGAACCGACAGTTATCTACCTTATTATCGGGTAACTTTGTTAATCGTTATAACCAAGACGGTCGTGCTTACAGGGTAATTCCCATGGTATCGCCAACCGAGCGCTTAAACCCACAAGCCATAATGGATTTACAAATACGCATTGGCGATGGCAGTCTTATTCCTTTCAGCGCGATAGCCTCGTTACAAACCGAAACCGCCCCGCGCGTACTGGCTAAATTTGAACAAAAAAATGCTTTTCGTATATTTGGTGAAGTGATACCCGGCACTACCAAAGAACAAGGCCTAAGTGCCCTTGAAGATATTGCCCGTGATTTGCTACCCGCAAGTTACTCAATAGACTATGCAGGTGAATCTCGACAAATTAGGCTTGAGGGAAATACCCTTGAAGGCGTATTAGGCATCGCTTTGGTATTTGTTTACCTAGTGTTAGCCATTCAGTTTAATAGTTTCAGAGACCCGCTAGTGGTGTTGTTAGGCTCGGTACCGCTGGCGCTTTCAGGCGCAATGATGTTTTCATTCCTCGACTTTACTACGATTAATATTTACTCCCAAGTTGGCTTTATTACCTTGGTGGGCTTAATCGCCAAAAATGGCATCCTTATTGTTGAATTTGCTAATCATATGCAAAAACAAGGCTTAGACAAACTCAGTGCGGTTAAAAGTGCTGCACAAACACGCTTACGTCCTGTTTTAATGACCACTGCAGCAACTGTACTTGGACACTTCCCATTAGTATTAGTTACCGGTGCTGGCGCAGAAGCACGCAATAGTATTGGTATTATTTTGGTTGCCGGCATGCTAGTGGGTACCGTATTTACCTTGCTGATATTGCCCAATGTATACATGCTGTTAGCGTCTGACCACAGCAAAGATCTTGAGCGCGAAAACGCTGCACAAAACGATGTAGTCACCTACTCCAAGTAATTATCACGCTGCCAACAACAATTAACACACGTTTAATTGTTGTTGGTTTTGCGTATAATAACGCGACACCCACTTATTATAAGTAAATCCCATGGCTAAAACGCCCGCCCAAAAATTAGTCAGCAAACACAAAAAGTTAATTCATAGCGAGAATATGAAAATAGTCTCGCATGTACAGCGGCAACAAGATGAATGGTGGCAGCACACCCTTATGATTGAGGGTTATGATGTGCCGTTTAAATACAAACGTAAGCAAGCGTATCAGTCATTAAAAGGCGCTCGCGTTAATATTACCTATTATGCCAGTAGCGAAGAAGTAGCCGGTATGTCATTTGAATTGATGAAAGTGGTGCGGTTGAAACGAAGTTAATATACCGCAAGCATTACTTCAACTAAGCGTCACCACAACACCTGCATAACAAGTCCTCAGCAACATTCTGCAATATAACTTTTCTTCATTATTTTTTACTGTGATATCGGCACAGCGCACAGTTGTAAATTTATTTAACAATTATTGCATCCAATTAACAGACTCACCCGTTTTGCTTAAAAAAGCTTACTTTAACCATACTTTGGATGCACTTAACTATAGGTAAAATGGGGAAACTTCATGTTGAATAAAAAACACATCACACCCGCATTAACAATGCTTAGCTTGGCAATTTGCTCAAATTTTGCAATGGCAGACCGCAATAAAGGAGCAGTAGACATAATCAGCTCCGCTTGTGAGAACATTCAAGAATGTAAACAAAATGGTGCTTTTAGCCTACCATTTGAAGAGCCGTTTATTTCTGGCGAGTTTGCTGATCAAGACAATACCAATATAAGAAATCCACTTAATCCACTGGGTAACAGCAGTAAGTGTGAAGAAAATGAAGACGGCGTATTAAAATGTAAGCCAACCGCAGGTAGCGTAGCCTTATTGGGCGACGGCCGAGTATTGTATTTTAACGCTTTAGAAGGTACTGAAAATGTTGAATATAGTGCCCTCCTTGAAATAGGCAGCTCAATCGTTAACGACCAAACCCGTGTATTAAGCATTGAAAATGGCCAAGCAAGCTGGATAGCGCCATCACCTGTTGATGCAGGTGCCAATCCCAACGGCAATGATTCAGAGTTGTTACTTCCCGGTCTGTTTGGTCTATTTGGCGCCTTGCCACCTATTGACCTTGATACAGCAGACGAGCGAACAAACAACGACGGTGCACTATTTTGCGCTGATTTAGTGGGTTTACCAAACGGTGAAATTTTAGCTGTAGGTGGCACCGATTATTATGCCGAGCCTGGTGTTGATACTGAATTATTTGGTGAATCAATCAATTTTGGTTTGGCCGAACTAGAGGGCTTAAAAAATAGCCGTATATTTAATCCTAACGACAACAGTTGGCGAAAAACAGGTGACATGAATTTTGGACGTTGGTATCCAAGCGCATTATCCTTAGAAAACGGTAATATTTTTGTTGCCAGTGGGGTCACCAAGTTAGTTAAACCGGTTTATTTAACTAGGCCGGAAACCTCTGGACGCAACGTTACTGCAACTGAAACCTACGACACCTCGTGTGGAGAATGGCAAGATAACGGTGCCTTAGCAGAGCGTTCGTTGCCGTTATATCCACGCTTGCATTTGTTGCCTAATGGGCATGTTTTTTACAATGGTGGTGGTCAGGCATTTAATCCCTTTGGCCAAGGCTATGACCAAGCGCTATGGAACATTGTTGCAGCGTATAATCCAAATGCAGGCCGTTGGGCAGACTTAGGCATTGCCGGCTTACCCTTACGTTTAAATGACGCCGGTTTGAGTGATTTAGTTAGCGTCTTAAACCCAACAAACACTCAGCGAAACGAATCCATTACTGGGTTGTTGGGCGGCTTAACCAGTCAATTAATAGCCGATCCCGTTGCTTCATTAGCCCCCATTATTAACGACCCAACATTGCTGTTAGACGTGCAATCGGTATTGGGTTCAGGCTATCGCGGATCTACCTTTTCAATGATGATGCCTCTTAAGCCTGATGCAAACGGCGAATATAACAAAGCCGAATTTTTAACTGCCGGCGGCGTACTCACGGGTGTTGTTGCTACCAGCCCAGGCTTGTATGTGGGCACCAATTTAGCAAGAATTGATTCAGTTACCATCAACGGCGAGCAAATGACCTACGATTCGCGTTCAACTGGAAGTTTGAATAAAGGTCGCTGGTACGGCACAGGCGTTTTACTGCCCACCGGAGAGGTGCTGGTATTATCGGGCGCTGATCGCGATGAAGTGGTATTACCCGGTTCTGGCGTACCCATTTTAGAAGCTGAAATTTTTAATCCTGACACTGAAACTTTCAGAACAGTCGCCACACAGCAACGCCCGCGTACCTATCATAATTCGGCCTTATTATTACCCGACGGCCGCGTGCTAGTTGGGGGTCATGCGCCCATTAATACCGCATATGCGTTTAGTGTTACCTTGCCTGGTTTTTCACCCAACGATGGTCGCGATCCGTCATTTGAAATATATAGCCCACCATATATGTTTGGCGACAGACCCGCAATAAAGAACATTGCAAACACCATATCTACCGGCGAACGATTAAAAATAAGATTCAAACATACCAATCGTAAGACAAAAGCAATGAACAAGCGTGCAGAATCGGTGGTACTTATTAGAAAGACGAACCTTACGCATTTGATCGATGGTGACCAACGCAGTATAGAGTTGCCCATTGTTAAACGAAACAACCGTAGGTTAGTGGTACAAATGCCTGAGCAACAAGCAGTTATTCCACCGGGCGACTACATGTTGTTTGTTAACGCATATGATGAAGACGGCAATTTAGTGCCTTCAGAATCAAAGCCAATAACTGTTGAAGCCGAACTATCAAACCAATGTATGCTGTAAATAATAAGGATAACTCAATGAAAAAATGTACTACACCAAGAGTCACCTTAAGTGCATGGTTTATATTATGTGCTATGTCGGGAAATGCGTTTGGTCATGGAAAAAGCGTAACCGGCGGTGAGTGGTTACCTGTAGTTGACAAAACTACTGCGCAAGACATTCAAACCCAAATTCAAAGCTCACCCTTGGGTAATGAAATATTAGTCGATTACAGTGGCGCCGACACCTTAGAAGTGCTTGCCGATGATGGTAAACCGTTTTTACGCATATCAAGCGCAGGCGTTCAAGGTAACTTAGACCACCGTGCGTGGTATCGCTCTCAGGTTGCTGGTGAGCGCCCCTTGCCTAAAGTAGCCACCGACAACAAAGACGAGCCTGTCTGGCAACAAGTAAGCAGTAATTCTTATTGGGGTTGGTATGACAAACGTTTAGAAAAACAGGACGAACACCAAGAGAAATGGCAAATATCATTGAAGGTTGGTGGTAAAAACATGGCTATTACAGGACATTTTAAGTCACTAGAACCCCCTAAGTACAAAACCCTAGTAAGGCTTGACAGGGGAAGCCTTAAGCCAATAGCACAGCTAAGTGCCATGTTAATTAATGGCCCAGAGCCGGCCATTAGATTTAATTACACAGGTGAGTCAAGCTTAACCATACTCGACAGCACAGGCAGCGCAATGCTTCGATTTAGCCAGCAAGGGGTAGAGGCGAAAGTTAGCAGCGATGGTTGGCAACAATTAGGACGCTTTCCTTTAGCAAGCACACAAGAGTGGGTGAACATATCTCAACAACCGGCTTACACTTGGCCTGACAAAAGGTTGGTGCATACTGACGCAGAAACTGCTTGGTCAATTCCGGTGATAAAAGACAGTAACAACAAGGTTCAACTTGTCTCCGGTAACTGGTTAACAGTGAAATCGGCCAGTGAAAATCAATATATAGCCGCCAACAGATAGTACACTTAGGCCCTCACCCCTTCCACTGAGGGCCTTTGCTGTACTCACAAAAGGAATCATTATGACGCAATTTTGCTCTTTGCTAATGACATGCTGTCTTATGGCGTTTGCTGCCTCAGTACTATGCGAACAAGAAAAGCCACAGCATCAACATCATCACAATAAGCATAATATGCAACACAAGTCGGGCCATGCACACAAAGCACATGGGCCAAATACGCATGCCCCAATTGGCGTAATGGGCGACCACATTCATGCCAAAGGACAATTTATGATGTCTTATAGGTATATGAAAATGCATATGCAAGGCAATCAGTTTGGCTCAGCCACTGTTAGCTCGGCTGATATTGTTAACCAATTCAATAATCGCTTTAGTCCACCAACAACACTGCGCGTTGTGCCTGAGAAAATGGAAACCAACATGCATATGCTGGGTCTTATGTACGCTCCTAGCGACACACTCACGCTTATGGGCATGGTCGCGCACACTGAAAAGAGTATGCTTCATACCACGTTTAGCGGTATGAGCGGCGCTAATGTACTTGGACAGTTTGAAACCCAGGTGAGCGGAATGGGCGACACTCACCTAAGCGCCCTTTATTCTCTATTTCAGTCAAAGCAACATGCAGTGCATGCCAATGTGGGCCTTAGTTTGCCCACCGGCAGTATTGTGCAGTTAGATACAGTGCTAACCCCAATGAATTCGCAACGAGAACTTAGGCTACCCTACGCAATGCAACTTGGTTCTGGTACTTACGACATTGAAGTAGGCACAACGTATAATTATTATGCCAACAAATTGAACATAGGCGCACAAGCAAAATATAAGGTGCGCACAGGCGGTAATAATAGCCAAGGATATCAATTGGGCAATAAAACTAGCCTTACAACATGGTTAGGCTATAACGTGTCGCAATCGGTAAGTATATCGGGGCGCGCAACGTGGTCACACACAGACAGTATTTCAGGCATAGACAGTAACATTTCAGCCCCTATACAAACAGCCAACCCCGACAACTATGGCGGAAAAATGACTCAAGTGGGCTTGGGCGTAAATTACATGGGGCATCATGGCGTGTTGCGTGGCCACCGTTTTGCTTTCGAATACTTAACAACCCAGTCTCAACAGGCAAATGGCTTGCAGCTATCTAGTGACAACATGTGGGTGCTGGGCTATCAGTTAGGCTTTTAAATACGCTCGGGGGAACCACCTTAAAATAACATTGAACTTACAAAGCATAAGCTGTTTAGGTTAAAAGGTCGCCGTACTAATTTTCATATTAGCTTTTAGCGGCAATAGCAGAGATTACGTTTGATTTACATGCGGCGGCTAAGGAGTTGTTGTGTTATCCGCCGCGATAGGTATTAATTTTGTTTCATACGATTGTTGTTGATATCGAACGGCTTCAGCAGTGTTTGCTATTATTGTAATGGTCTAATTACAAGCACAACCTTTTTGACCATTATTCTGAGTCCATTCTTGATAATTACCATTTGAACAAGAACGCTTTATCGCGACACACTTAGATGCGTTTCTACTCATTTCCTTTCCTGTCACTTTCTCAAAAACACCATCAGCGACTTCCTGTTTTAAATTCAAAGAAGTGCAAGCTGACAATGATGAAAGTACAACGCACGCAATCACTAATTTTTTCACAACGACTTCCCGATACAATTTAAATTTGATGGTCAAATTTTAAGATTAAAAACCCAACTCTGAACTTAGTCAGAAGCACATCAGACAGGGCCAATTCAGGTTACCGCTCATTGGCACGAGCTACAACAAACGTTAAAACTCTCCATTAATGCAGAACGCTTTATTAGAAGCGCTTTAATATTCAGTTATTGTTAACACTGTAGTAAAGAAAAAGGCACTTCAATGAAATACCTTTTCTGTTTAAAACAAGCTTAGTTAGCAGGCTTCACAAACTTTAAAGTCATGCGGTCAGACTCACCAATCTCTTGGTTTTGCTTACTTTTTTCAGCAATAGGTGTGCCTGCCTGCAAAGACCAAACACCGCGTTCCCAGTTTTTGGTGTCTTTAGGGTTGGCATTAATTTCACTGCTGGCTTCCAGTTTGAATCCTGCTGCTTCAACCATATCTATAATAAAGCTTTGCTTTACATAGCCACGTATTGTTTTAGTGGGGTCAGTATCAACATCTTCATTTTCACGATGCTGAACAATACCAAGTACACCGCCTGGCTTAAGTGCAGTAAAAGCTTCTGCTAATAGCTCTTTTGCACCGCCTCGTGCTATACGGCCATGCATGCCCCTAATAACCAGTACTGCATCTACACTATTGGGTGCGGCGAAGGGCACAGCATTACCTAAAAAGCGTGCGCTGGCATTGTCACCAAACAAACCGCTGTCGTAGTCGATAAAACTTTCGCGCCACTGCATGCCTCTCTCATAACGGTCACCAGCAGCCGGTACGCCGTTTAAGCCAATATATTTACCATTTTCGGCAGTGAGCGGCGCTAAAAT
>JBARZY010000122.1:0-75996 GCA_049650345.1 Glaciecola sp.
AGGTGTCTAACCCCAAGCTTTCTGCGACGAATGTCCAGTAAAATGTACATCATTAGTTGACCTGGACCGTGGTAAGTCACTTGACCGCCTCGGTCAACGGGCACTACGGGTATGTCTCCGGGCGCCAATAGGTGCTCTTCTTTACCTGCTTGCCCTTGTGTGAACACAGGATCATGTTCTAGTAACCATATTTCGTCTACTACGGCACTGTTACGACTGTCGGTAAAATGTTGCATCCGCTGCCAAATAGGCAAATATGACTGCCGTCCAAGACTGCGCACTATAACTGGTTGATCAGTATCTTGGGCCTTATTTATGGTTTGGCTTGGCTGTGCAGTATTCACTAAAACTACAACACCACTCTAACTAAATCGATTTTAGCTAACTCGGTATACACCAATTCCATATGCGCTTTACTGGTAACTCTTACTGCCAATGACACGGCATGATAATTACCCTTACTGCTGGGTTTGATGTTCGGTGAGTAGTCGCCTGGTGCTATTTCTTGTAAACAAGCAATGACTTTTATGGGCAATTCAGGGCTAGCAACCCCCATTATCTTGAAAGTTTGCATGCACGGGAATTCTAACAACTCGTCGAAATGGGTTTCCATTATTCTTCAAATCCTAACTTTAGGCTTAACCAGTCCATGGCTTGACTCACAAAGCTACCTTCCTGTACTTCTTCAAGTGTAACGAGTGGATAAGTACCCAGTACTTCACCATCAAGTTCAATATTCAATACACCTACTACCATGCCTTTTTCAATAGGGGCTTGTAGTTGTTCACTTAATTCAAATGTGGCGTTGAGCTGGTTTGCCTGACCGCGAGGAATGGTCATTGCCGTGCTGGTATTAATACCCAAGTTAACGGTCTCTTTATTGCCCATGTAAATACGGTGACTGGCGAATACGTGTCCGGCTTTAAAAGGCGTTACCGATTCATAAAAGCGAAAGCCATAACGCAGTAACTTTTTGTTTTCAGCTTTGCGAGAGCGTTCGCTCTCTGTGCCCATTACAACCGACACTAAGCGCATGTTAGCTTGTGTTGCCGATGTGATTAAGCTGTAACCAGCATCAGACGTGTGTCCGGTTTTTATGCCGTCTACATTTAAGCTCTTATCCCATAGTAAACTGTTGCGATTAAACTGTTTAATACCATTATAAGTAAACTCTTTTTGGCTATATATGGCATACATATCGGGTGTTTCATTAATGAGTGCTGACGACAAGGTGGCCATGTCGCGTGGCGATGTATAGTGGTCAGCATCATGTAAGCCGTGGCTATTAACAAAATTCGTTGCGGTTAAGCCTAGGTTTTGCGCATGTGCATTCATCATGCTGGCAAAGGCTGATTCGCTGCCCGCAATATGTTCAGCCATAGCAACACAAGCATCGTTACCTGATTGCACAACAATGCCTTTAAGCAAATCACTCACTGAAACTTGAGTCCCAACTTCGATAAACATTTTAGATGAATCAGGAAAGTTTTTGGCCCAAGCGTTCTCTGAAATAGTGACCATGTCGGTAAGGGCGATGTTACCCGCGCGAAGTTCTTTGCCAATCACGTACATGGTCATGATTTTAGTTAAACTTGCAGGTGCTAATTGTTGATCAATGTTTTGCTCTGCAATAACATGACCAGTAGCGTGATCAACCAATAGATAACCGCTGGCTGCAACACTAGGTGGCGGTGGGATAACAATTGCCGCATTGGCGTATGCTAGGCTAAATCCTAAGCATAATGTAGCTAATATTTTTGAGCGCATTTTTAATCCTGTGACAACAGTTTTTGTTATTTTATGATTCAACTTTAATAACCTGTAATTTTAACCGATTGTGCGGGCAAACGACACCCTTAACCCGATTATTTATATATGAGTAGAGCTTTAGTTTGGTGCTTGTTCGCCAGGGCCTTCAATGGTAAAGGCCTGGTCAAATCCAATTTTGCGCAGCGCTTTTATGAGTTTATTGGCTTTTTGCTTTGAATCAACGGGGCCAAGCTGTAGTCGATAAATGTTGGCTACCTTGGGTGTAATGGCGTTGACTTGTAAAAGGTTGGTTAAACCAAGAGCAAGAGATTTAATTTTTTCTTCATTTTGCATGGCCATAACTTGCACAAACAGTAAATCTTCCTGACTACCTACGTTTTCGCTATTGGTATGAAGTACAGATGTATCTACAGGTGGCGTTGTTGCTGCTAACAATACTGAAGGTGGCGATGAGGGTAATTCGGTGTTGTCATTTGCTGGAATGGTAGCTTGTTTACCTATGGTAGTGTCACCTTGCTCATTTACATGAATAACCGCTATTTTGACCCTTGCCACGCCTTGCTCATGAACCCCTAATTTTTTGGCGGCACCGTACGACAAATCAAGTATTCTGTCGTCATGAAATGGGCCGCGGTCGTTAACTTTTACAATCACGCTTTGGTCGTTGTCTAGATTTGTTACCTGAAGATATGAGGGGAGAGGCAGTGTTTTGTGAGCCGCGCTTAACGCAAACATATTGAATATTTCGCCATTAGCGGTTTTGTGACCATGGAACTTTTGACCATACCATGACGCATAACCTTCGTCTTCATAACCTTTGCCAGTAATTAATGGCGTATAGTATTGCCCCATTACTTGATAGGGCCTGCTAGTCCAAACGTTATAGGTTTCAAAACGAGGAATTACTTCTTGGTATTCAATTTCGCCATAATCAAATGTTGGCGCGGTATCATGCTTAATACTATAGCGCCCACTATTGCTAGCACATGCTTGCAATAACATGCATATAAACAAACAAAGCAAAACGTTTTGACGTGGGTAAACCCGTTGCATTGTGTTAATCCTTGACACTTCGTTATTGTTTTTACTACTTATTTATAAATTAAGAGTGGATGCTAAAGCAAGCTCCCAAACATTAGCGCGACAGTAGTCGTTTTTGGGTACCAATAGCCATCAATATACCAAACCCAGCCATAAGCGTCACCATAGATGTACCACCATAACTAATTAAGGGTAGGGGAACTCCTACCACAGGTAGCAAACCTGACACCATGCCCATATTTACAAATACATACACAAAAAAGGTAAGTGTAATACTGCCTGCTAATAATTTACTGAAAGTATCTTGAGCGCGGTTAGCAATGTATAAGCCTCGTAAAATTATGCATAAATACATAAACAATAAACCAGCCACACCCACTAAACCAAATTCTTCGCTATACACCGAAAAAATAAAATCGGTGTGTCGCTCGGGCAAAAACTCAAGTTGCGATTGAGTGCCTTGTAACCAACCTTTTCCATCAATACCGCCCGAACCAATGGCTATTTTAGATTGTATAATATGGTAGCCCGAGCCAAGGGGATCGCTTTCGGGATCTAAAAACGTAGTAACGCGCTGTTTTTGATAATCTTTCATTAAAAAGAACCACATGATGGGCGCAAAAGCACTGCCTAATATGGTGATAAAGCCAATGAGTTTCCAGCGCATACCTGCCAAAAATAACACAAAAATACCGCTTGAAGCGACCAATAACGAGGTACCTAAATCGGGTTGTTTGGCTATTAAAATGGTTGGGATAAATACGAGAATAAAGCCTAGAACCACCTGTGAAATTCGTGCGGGTAAACTGTGTTTACTAATGTACCAAGCCACCATCATAGGCATGGCGAGTTTCATAATTTCAGAGGGTTGAAAACGAAAGAACCCTAAGTCTAACCAACGTTGAGCGCCTTTGCCCATTACCCCAAACAATAACACTGCAAGCAATAAGATAATGCCGGCAGAGTAAAAATAAATCGCGACGCGTTTATACGCCATAATAGGAATTTGTGCTAACACAAACATGATAAATACGGCCAGTGATAAGCGCACCAATTGTCGGTTCACTAAATCCCAATCTTGGCCGCCAGATGAATATATTGTAAGCAGGCCAATGCCCATTAAGCAACCCAATGAAAACAGTAAAAACCCATCAATATGAATGCGTTCTAATAGGGTTTGTTTATTAGTGGTAAATGCTGTTTTTTTCATTGTTCGGTAAATGTGCTTACTTCAGATTGAGGATTGCCGCTGCCGGCCTGAATACTGGCAATGTCTGATGGCCCGTTAGGTTGTGACTCAAAGTAAAAGTCCATTACATTTCGAGCAAGGGGGGCTGCGTTTGAACCACCGCCACCTACGTTTTCAATTGCCACAGCAATACTAATTTGTGGGTTGTCGTAAGGGGCGTAGCCGATGTACATAGCATTATCGCGCAAATATTCATTAACGTTTTCCTCTTCGTACTCTTCGTCTTGCGCGATAGAAAATAATTGCGCAGTACCTGTTTTACCTGCAGCGATATACTTTGCACCCCTGTAGGCGGTATGTGCGGTTCCATGGTTCCTGTTTACTGTGCCGTATAATGAGTCGAGCACTAAGTCCCAGTTGGCATCATCTTTAACAACTACTGCGGCTTGTTCCATTACGGGTTCGTTTTGCACCTTGCCGTCAACTAAAAAACCTTTCAATAAAGTAGGCGTAAACTTGCGGCCCTTATTGACCAATATATTTAACGAATTGGCTAATTGTAATGGGGTGGTATTCCAGTAACTTTGCCCAATACCCACCGATATTGTATCGCCTATATACCAAGGCTCATTGAATCGTGCGCGTTTCCAGCCTCTGCTAGGCATATTGGCTTGAGACTCTTCGTATAGATCAATGCCCGTAAACTGGCCAAAACCAAATTGTGACATCGCGTCATGAATACGGTCTATGCCCAAGCGATAGGCAAGATCGTAGTAAAACGTATCGCAGCTTACTTCAACTGATTTGGTTACATTAACTTTGCCGTGTCCACCTTTTTTCCAGTCTCGCCAAACGTGTGACACATTGCGCAATTGGTATACGCCTTTGTCTCGTATTTCAGTTTGTTCATCAATTACACCTTCTTCCAAGCCTAGCAATGCCAAATGCGGCTTAATAGTTGAAGCGGGCGGATAACGTCCTTGAGTTGCGCGATTCAATAATGGGCTGTATTTGCTGTTCAGCAATTTTGAATATTCGGTTTGGCTTATGCCATGCACAAACAGGTTTGGGTCGTAACTGGGACTTGAATAAAGTGCCAATACTCCCCCGGTTTTTACATCGGTAATTACTACCGAGCCGCGACGATCCGCTAATTCTTGTTGCGCCTTTTTTTGCAGCTCAATATCAATATTTAATACAATATCTTTGCCAGGAATAGGCGGCTCAAAATTAAGCACCCGAATAATACGACCTTTGTTGTTCACTTCTACTTGTTGAAAACCTACTGTGCCGTGCAACAAACGCTCATGAAACTTTTCAACACCTTGCTTACCAATATCATGAGTTGCAGCGTAGTTTGCTTCTTCGTCGTTGGCTTTGAGTTTTGCTAAATCGCGCTTGTTTATTCGGGCTACATAACCGAGCATGTGAGTAAGCGTGTCTCTGAAGGGGTAAAATCGAGATAACCGTGCTTCTATGTAAACGCCGCTAAATTTATGTTGATTGGCCGAAAAAAGTGCCACCTCGTCATGAGTCAACTGCTGTCTTATGGCAACGGGCTTAAATCGGCGTTGTCGCTTTCGTTCTTTTTGAAAGCGCGCCATCTCAGCTGGGGTAATATCCATTAATTCGGCTATTTCAGCAATCGTTTCACTCAAATTATCTACGTCTTCGGGGATAATTTCTAAACTGAACACTGGGCGGTTTTCAGCGAGTATTACGCCGTTTCGGTCGTAAATTAGGCCGCGATTTGGTGCTACGGGTAGCACTTTTATGCGGTTACCGTTTGATTGTGTCTGATAAGCTTCGTGCTGACGCACTTGTAAGTCGTACAAATTGACCAAGATAATGAGCATTAGACTCACAACAAAAATCGCTGAGAAAAATGCCCTACGAGCAAATAAGTTTGCTTCTGCACTGTGATCTCTAATCGTTTGTTTTACTTGTGCCATGTAAGCTGTTGTACCATTTTTGTTATTCTTAACGCTCGTTATTCACGATGATATGGATGGTTTTGCGTCACCGACCATGCTCGATATAATGCTTCTGTTACAATGACACGTACCATTGGATGTGGCAAGGTAAGCGGTGATAATGACCACATTTGTTCAGCAGCTTGTCTGCAAGCGTCTGATAACCCTTCAGGCCCGCCTATTAATAAACTAATATTTCGGCCATCCATTTTCCAAGCGTCAATTTGCTTGGCTAACTGATTAGTAGTCCAAGCTTTACCTAACACTTCTAATGCAATAATTTTGTTACCTTTGGGTACCGCTGCCAAACACTTTTCACCTTCGGCTATTTTTATTTTAGCTAGGTCAACTGTTTTACCGCGTTTGTGCGGTGTAATTTCTGTGAAATACACCGCAAATTCGGTCATAAAACGTCGTAAATATTCATTACAACCTTCGACCACCCAAGCGGGCATTTTGTTCCCTACGGCAATAATTTGCACTTGCATGAGCTATGCTATTGCCACAATTTTTCAAGCTGATAAAAATCGCGGGTTTCGTCTTGCATTACGTGCAGGACCACTTCACCTAAATCAACTAATACCCATTCGCCTACATCTTTACCTTCAACCGATAACGGCAGTTGATTAATGTGCTTGCATTCGACAATAACGTTGTCGGCAATTGAAGACACATGGCGTTTTGAGTTACCGGAACAAATAATCATGGTGCTGGTAACGCTGGATTTTTCAGATACGTCTAACACTATCATGTCGCGCGCTTTCATGTCGTCGGCTTTGTCGCTTACAAAGTCTATAAACTCTTTATGATTCAATGGTCTTCCTATTGTTAATGGTTATATAGTTGGTGCTGTTTAATATAGTTTACTATTGTTGATGGCACTAAATCAGATACATCTTGCTGCTTAGCAATGCGGCTTCGCACACTTGTAGATGACAACGCCATGGTGTTATTGTTTACCAGCCAAAGGTTGCCCGCAGTCGATGTGCTTATTATATCCATAAATGCGCTGTTGGTGTCACATTGCTTCACAACATTAACTGGGGCAAGTTTAGACGATAAATACAGTTTACTCTTATCGTCCATCTCTGAGCTTACAATATCGCAGAGCAAACCTTGCTCTGTTCGAAATTTATACAAATTTGATGCCACAATTGTAGAATGATGAGCAGTGCTTGGTCTAGTCATCACTAAAATATGTGCATAATCAAACATCTGTTGCCAATGATACCACTTATGAATATGCGCTAGCGAATCATCACCCATAATAAAAACAAGCTGCGTATTAGGGTGTAATTGCTTGAGTTGTTGTAGGGTCTTTACTGTATAAGTGGTGTTTTGTTGTTTAGTTTCAATGGTGTTAATAGTAAACCGAGGATCAAGTGCTACAAGGTGACGCAGCATGTTTACTCGATGCTCGCTTGCACTTACCTCAGACTTTAACGCGGGAACATGTGCTGGCATTAACTCGATATGAGGAATACCGAGTAAATCAGCAGTACTTTGTAATGGCCGCAAATGACCGTAATGAGGCGGATCGAAGGTACCGCCATATATAAACTTAATGTCTTTATGCAAAGCTAAACTCTGATAATTCAACAGGCATAAACAGCATCGCAAGGTGGCTGAGTACCACAAAAGGTTTGGCTACCGTAGTCGATTTAAACATAATGTCCACTTGGCTTAACTGGGCGTTAATTGCTTGCATATGTTGTGTACTTAACCGTTGTAACGCCTGTTGGTAAAGTGTTTGTTTGCTTGGCCATATACGCAGTGCTTTAAAGTCGACACGGCCTTGAGATGCTTGCATGTCGGTTAAAGCAGTGAGAGTTTGCGCTTCATTTACTAAATTCCAAAGAATAATTACCGGCTCGATGCCTTCATCTTCAAGGCGCCCTAACATTTTCACTGCGCGGGTCATATCACCACGTAAAATTTCGTCGGTGAACTGAAATACAGAATAACGTGATTGCTGTACCATTGCCGTGGCAATCATGTTGTCGTCAATAACGGTGCTTGCGTCATAGTACAAGGCTAATTTTTCGAGCTCTTGTCTGCCTGCCATTAAGTTTCCTTCGCACAAATCACTTAACATACTTAATGCACTTGGCTTGAGCGTTAACGATAACTGCTTAGCTCGGTTGGCAAGCCAGTTTTGTAGTTGATTACCTTGCAAATCATACACGTGACAAAACCACGCTTTTTTCATTAAAGCGCTAAACCATTTGGTTTTTTGTACATCTTTACCCGCTTTTGGACCATTAATCACTAAAACCACATCAGGGTTGTCCATTTGGGCTATTTCAGTAAAGTGCTTCGCGCCAGCAGTGCCAGGTTTTACCGTGTTTAAATTCAGTTCTATGTATTGTTTGTCAGCAAATAATGACATGCTTTGCATGGCGTCTAACAAATGCGCCCACTCAAAATCAGCATCTAGGGTAAAACTCTGACGCTCGTCAAAACCCAAAGACTTAACGTGCAGTCGTATTTGGTCAATTATATCTAGCTTTTGCTGAGGTTCGTCGCCGAATAGTAAGACAATTTGAGGCAAAGGTTGTTGCGCAAGTTGCCTTACAATATCGTGGGCCTGAAACTGCACCTAGTTCACCTTTTGCGCAATGGGTGTGGTGTTAGCACTTATGCTACTGGCGTATTGACTGGATAATAACCTTATAATTCGGTCAGCAGCATCGCGACGTAAATCGCTCAGCACTAAATCAAGTTCTCTCGATTTAGCAAGTACTTGGTCGGGATCGTCTTGGTATTCTCGACTCACACTTAGCGTATTAGTAATGGGGGCTGCATTTGGAAACGTAACTTGATACCTTACCGTATATACCAACTCGTACTCGGCCACTTGCCCAGTTGTAAACACCGATAATAAGCGGCGTTCGAACTGTTCAGGTTGTAACATTACCTCAACAGCGCTGTTTGCATCTAAAGGCAGGCTAGCTTGTTGGCGCTCAATGTAGGTAACGCTGTTTAACTGGTATACAGGTAAACGGTCTTGCAAGGCCCTTGATATAGGCGAGTATTGTAAGGGCGCATTAATAACCACCGTAGTGAGGCTATCGGGCAACGCTTGCGAGCCCCTCAGGGAAAACCCACAGCTTGCAACACTCAATGCCAGCAATACACACAATGCTGCCCGCATCAACAAGGGCAAAGTAAAAGAGATCATTGTGCTGGGTTTGCTCATTAGTTAGCCACTATATTAACGAGTCTACCGGGCACCACAATCACTTTTCTGATAGTGAGACCTTCTGTAAATGACTGAACATTTTCGTGGCCAAGTGCGAGCGCTTCTAAACTGGCTTTGTCTATATCAGCACTTACCGTAACTTTGGCTCTTAGCTTACCGTTTACCTGCACAATAATTAAGGTTTCGTCTTGTACTAAGGCACTGGGGTCGTGCTTGGGCCATGCTGCAACTTGCAATGCTTCGCTATGGCCAAAGGCTTTCCACAAAGCTTCGCATATGTGCGGCGTAACTGGATTAAGCATTTTTATCATGGCTACAATCGCTTCGCGCATAATGGCGTAGTCAATGGCATCGTTTACCTTGTATTTTTGCAAGGCATTTAATAACTCCATTAATTTAGCAATGGCGGTATTAAAGGTTTGGCGACGTAAAATATCATCAGTGACTTTTTCTATAGCTCCGTGCAATTCAAAACGGAGCTGTTTTTGTTGCTTTGACAACGATGCGCTTTGATAAGTGCTTATTTCGAATGATTGGGCTTTATGCTCGGTGGCTAAACGCCAAAACCTACGCAAGAAACGGTTTGCGCCTTCAACGGCCGATTCTGTCCACTCTAAGTCTTGCTCTGGTGGCGCAGCAAACATAGTATATAAACGTATAGTATCTGCGCCGTATAGATCAATAACCGCCTGTGGATCAATACCATTGTTTTTTGACTTCGACATTTTTATTTTGCCGGCATGTTCTGCTGGTTCGCCTGTAGCGGTCACCACCACTTTCCCAATACGGCCTTTGTCGTCACGTTCAATGGTCAAATTTTGCGGATATTGCCAGTGTTTTTTGCCGGTATCATCGGTGGTAAAGAATGCGTCTGATAACACCATGCCTTGGCACAACAAACGTTTGAAAGGCTCATCACTTTCAACTAAACCTTCGTCGCGTAATAATTTATGGAAAAAGCGCGCGTATAACAAATGCAATATCGCATGTTCAATACCGCCAATGTATTGATCAACCGGTAACCAATAATTCGCTTCTTCAGGATTTAGCATAGCATCGCTCGGAGCAGACGCATATCGTGCGTAATACCAAGACGATTCCATGAAGGTATCGAATGTGTCTGTTTCGCGCAGCATGGCTTTGCCATTGTGTGTGGTTTGTGCCCATGTTGGGTCTGATTTAATAGGCGAGGTGACCCCGTCCATCACTACGTCTTCAGGCAAAACAACGGGTAGGTCTTGCTCATTTACTGCGTATGAATTACCGTCTTCATCGTTCACAACTGGGATAGGGGCTCCCCAATAGCGTTGTCTAGACACACCCCAGTCGCGTAATCGGTAGTTGACGGTTTTTTTACCACGTTGCTCACTTTCAAGTTTGTCAGCAATAGCGTTAAAGCCTTCTTCAAAAGACAATCCAGAATATTCACCAGAGTTAATAAGCGTGTTTTTTTCCGTATAAGCGCTTTGACTAATATCAACGTTGTCACCGTTTTTCGCCGCAACAACCTGAATAATGGGCAAACTGTATTTAGTGGCAAACTCCCAATCGCGTTGATCGTGAGCAGGCACTGACATAACTGCACCTGAACCATATCCCATGAGTACAAAATTGGCTATCCAAATCGGCAGTTTTTCATTGGTGAGTGGATGAATAGCGTACAACCCCGTTGCCATGCCTTTCTTTTCCATAGTGGCAAGTTCGGCTTCGGTGGTTTTAGTGTTTTTACATTCTTCTACAAAGGTATGTAAGTCAGTATTCGATTGCGCCAAAGTTTGCGCAATAGGGTGACCTGCTGCAATAGCTAAATAAGTGGCACCATAAAGTGTGTCAGGGCGTGTAGTGTAAACTTCTAGCTGTGACACGGTTTCGCTACTGTCGGCGTTTTGCAGGGTAAACTCGCTGGCTAAATCAAAGGTAATATCCACCCCTTCAGAACGACCAATCCAATTGCGTTGCGCGGTTTTAACTTGTGCTGGCCAGTCTTCTAGGCCGTCCAAATCACTTAATAGTTGGTCGGCGTAGTCAGTAATTTTTATAAACCATTGCGGGATTTCTTTTTGTTCAATAACCGCACCCGAGCGCCAACCTTTGCCATCAATAACTTGTTCATTGGCTAATACAGTTTGGTCAATTGGGTCCCAATTAACAGTGGCGTTTTTCTTATACACCAAGCCTTTCTCGAACAAACGCGTAAAGAACCACTGTTCCCAGCGATAATAATCGGGTTTACAAGTAGCAAGTTCGCGATTCCAGTCGTAACCAAAGCCAAGTGAATGCAATTGGTTCTTCATGTAGTCAATATTTTGCATGGTCCATTTTGCGGGTGCAGAATTATTGTCGATGGCCGCGTTTTCAGCAGGCAAACCAAATGCATCCCAGCCCATAGGTTGCAACACGTTTTTACCTTGCATGCGCTGAAAACGGCTAACTACATCACCAATGGTGTAATTGCGAACATGGCCCATGTGCAAACGACCACTTGGATAGGGGAACATGCACAAACAATAAAATTTTTCTTTATCGTTGTCGGGTGCAACTTCAAATACTTTGGTGTGTTTCCAATGCGATTGCGCCTCGGCTTCTATAGCGCTTGGGTTATATTCATGTTCTGCATGGATGTTATCTGCATTGTTAGGTGCTGCTGAATGCTGTTGTTGGTTAGCCATTAACTATACGTACTCTTTATTAACTTATTGGGCATCGTGTAAACGTGATATCAAGCCGATGCAGTAAAATGTTCAATTATTGGCCGCTCTGCACGCAAAGTGATGCTATTTTGTGCAAACGTAACAATAAAATTCTTATACTAAGAATAACGTGTATTAGGGCTGTTGAACAAGCTTTAAAATGTGCAAATTATGCATTTTCAATGTTAATTATAAGCCTAACTCATATTCATATAATTCATAATGTGAGATGGGCTTATTTTCATGTACACTTGGCGGCTATATTATTTATCTATGGTCGTTGTTTACATACATGTCAAAAGCTTTGCCAAAATTACTACAATCCCGTTTAGACGCTCTGAAATTATCAGCAAAACAACTCACTGCTGAGGTGCCTGACGACATGCTATTGGTAACAGCAGATGCTGACGATACCGAGCAAACAGCTAGTACCGATAATGCATCTACACAACATTTTCTAATAGGTCAAGAACGCGCCAAAGATGCTTTATCATTTGGTTTAGGCGTTGATTTACCGGGTTATAATTTGTTTGTTATGGGCGAACAAGCAACGGGAAGATTTACTCTAGTTAGCGAATACATAAAAAATAACGCTAACACACATCATTCGCTACAAGATTGGTGTTACTTAAACAACCTAGATAATGAAAGAGAGCCAGTAGCACTGTGTTTACCTGCAGGCGACAGCGCAGCATTAGTTGACGACATAGAAAGTTTCATTGACGAGATATTGGCCACTTTTCCCGCTGTATTTGAAAACCCAGGTTTTCAGCGTAAAAAAGCGAGCATTACACGCCACTTTGATCAGAAATACGATGGCGCAATTGACCAAGTTGAGCAAGTAGCGCTGAAACAATCTATTGCCCTCGTTGAAGATGGCAATAGCATTAGTTTTGCGCCTATTATTGATGGAACGCCACTCAATGACGCAGAGTTTACCCGTCGCACCGACATAGACCGTCAACATTATTATGACCTAATTGATAAGTTAGAAGTGCTATTGAGTGAAGTATTGCTCGAGCTTCCTACTTGGCAGCGCGAGAGTGTAGAGCAACAAAAAGCGCTCAAACAAGAAACCGTAGAGCAGGGCATTCGTCCTCTTTTAAAAGATCTTGAGCGCAAATACAGCCATAACATTGCCATTTTAAAATATTTACGCCAATTAAAGCACCACGTTATCGATATGGTTATTGAAACACTCATTGTAGATGCAAAAGAAGATAAGTCTGACGAGTACGATAAACGTGCACTGTTTGTAGACACTTATGTGCCTAACATATTGGTGTGCAATAAACAGGGGGCCGAAGCGCCTCTCATATACGAACCAAACCCCACCTACCAAAATTTATTCGGCAAAATTGAATATACCAGCGTGCAAGGCTCTGTTTATACCAATTATCGTATGATTACTGCTGGTGCTTTGCATAAAGCAAATGCAGGTTATTTGGTGCTTGATGCAGACAAAGTACTAGACCATCCTCATGTATGGGAGGCGCTGAAATTAGCCCTCAAATTTGGTCAAATTAGGCTTGAACTGCCCCAGCAAGAAGTGGGCATGGTTAATTCGATTACACAAACGCCCGAGCCTATGAACTTGCAAGTTAAAGTGATATTGCTGGGGTCGAGCGATCTTTACTATACCTTGCAAGAGTATGATCCAGAATTTAAAGAGTTGTTTAGAGTGTTAGTTGATTTTGACCACGAAATTGACGTGAATCCGACTAACATTGAGCAGTTTGTTTGCCGCGTAAAACAACACGTGCATAGCATTAATCTTAGCGACATTAGTCAAGACGCCATTAAAGAGTTGGTGCTGTACAGTTTGCGTCAAGCTGAACATCAAACCAAATTAAGCGCTAAGTTTGCCGATGTAATTGAGCTGTTAAATGAAGCAAATTATTACTGTCAATTACATCAACAAGCTGTACTCAAAACTGAGCATCTAAAACAGGCTCTGTTAGCCAAAAAGCATCGCTCTGGCCGCGTTAGTGATACTTTTTTGCAAGATATAGAAGAAGGCCACGTGTTAATTACCACAGAAGGTACCGCTGTTGGTACCTTAAATGGCTTAACGGTACTGGAAGTAGGTGACACCGTATTTGGTACGCCAGCTCGTGTAACGGCTACTGTTTATGCTGGCTCAAATGGCGTAGTGGATATAGAGCGCGAGGTAGAGCTTGGACAACCCATTCACTCTAAAGGGGTATTATTACTTACTGGGTACTTGGGTAACAAATATGCACAAGCGTTTTCATTAACCTTGTCAGCAAATATTGCGCTTGAACAATCGTATGGCTACATTGATGGTGATAGCGCCTCTTTAGGCGAATTACTAGCGCTTATTTCATCGCTTACCGACATTCCTTTGCATCAAGGTATTGCTGTTACTGGCTCAATTAATCAATTAGGTGAAGTGCAGGCAGTGGGTGGCATCAATGAGAAAATTGAAGGGTATTTTACCCTGTGCGCGGCGCGTGGTTTAACGGGGCAGCAAGGCGTTATTATCCCTAAATCGAATACCGTTAATTTGATGCTAAGTGACGCCGTAATAAATGCGGTTAACAACAAACAATTTGCAATTTACGCGGCTGGTACCGTTGACGATGCCATAGAAGTGATTATGCAACAAAATGCAGGCAAGCTAACGGCGCGTGGGCGATATCCTAAAAACACCGTGCATTATTCTGCTATTACTCGTTTGTATGCCATTTCCAATGTGGTAAATGGCACAGTAGAAGACTAGGCCACTTACTTGGGCGGCATTCTTAAGCCGCCATCTAGCCTTATGGTTTCGCCATTAATGTAGTGATTATCAAATATGTGCAATACGAGCTTTGCAAATTCGCTAGGCTGGCCCAAACGCTTCGGAAACTGCACGTTGCTAGCTAAGGCTTCTTGTACGTTTTCTGGCATGGCGAGTAACATAGGTGTGCCCATCACACCCGGGGCGATGGTATTAACGCGAATGCCCAGTGGTGCTAAATCTCTTGCCATGGGTAGACTTAAGCCAATAAGACCTGCTTTACTCGCGGCATAGGCGGTCTGCCCAATTTGACCTTCATAGCCTGCTACTGAAGCGGTATTAATAATTACACCGCGTTGATGGGTCTCTGCGTTGGCAGTATTGTTGGCCATGGCGCTGGCGACTACACGTGCAACATTAAAAGAGCCTATTAAATTGACGTTAATTACGCCTGCAAAATTTTCAAGGGGCATGGGAGAGCCGTCTCTACTTAACGTACGTTTAGCGGGAGCTACACCGGCGCAATTAACTAGCAATGAAATAGGCTGGTTTTGTAAGCTAGCTACTGCCTCTTCTACGCTACTTGCATTGGTTACGTCAACATGTTTAAAACTACATAGAGTAGGGTGTATATCTTGAGCGGCGGCTTTACCTTGTGCTTCATTCAAGTCAAAAATACATACTTGCCAGCCGGCTGCTACAAGCGCTTGTGCTGTGGCATTGCCAAGGCCTGAACAACCGCCTGTGACAATTGCAAAATGAGTGGATGCTGTCATAAAAATACCTCTATTATAATTATTGTGGTATGAAAGGTTATTATTGTTTGGGTAAACTTATTTTGGGTTCATCGCTGGCGCGATAAATAACCAAGGTGTGTCCTATGGTTTGCACTTTGTGTGATTTAGTCTCGCCTACGATGGCATTCATAATTAAGGCTTTTTCGTCGCGGTCATCAGACGGAACTTTTACTTTAATTAGCTCATGATGGCTCAATGCGTTATTAATTTCTGCTACTACGCCTTCTGTTAAGCCGTTTCCACCAAGCTGTAAGATAGGTTTTAAGTTATGTGCTAAGCCTTTGAGGTATTGTTTTTGTTTGTTTGATAATGTCATGTGTGTGGTAATTGCCTTGTATATGAATAAATCGCACTTGAATTTGCGTATTCTACCCCTACTTATAATGGAATGCGATACTTGTCAGCATATTCCCGCGCATGAAGTATTTTGGGTGTAGTATGTTTTTTTGTTGATATTGAACAAGTATTGCCTTTGGCACGTAACAACATGTGTAATTGTAAAGAAAAGATGTCAGAGATTTGTCTAATGTCTTGCACTAATTGTTCGCATATTTCGTATAGTATCAGGTGTTGTATAAGAAATTATGACAAGTAAGCGTGAACTACTATAGCGCTGTATAGTCGTAATAAGCTTGAATAAGGCATGTTGTAAGGCCGTAGCGTGCGATAAATCTGCACACAATGGTTTTCAACTCAACGCTCCAACAAGCGTTTAGTGAGTGGCGAAGGGCTACAAAATATAGTAGTCTTTCTACATACATTGATAACCCGTGTTATCAGTATTTATTTTATACTTTATTAAGAGGGTCATTGCGTTGAGCGACATGGCAAAAAATCTCATATTATGGCTAGTCATTGCGGTTGTGCTAATGATGGTGTTTCAGGGCTTTAACAGCCAAACCACTACTAATGCACAAACCGATTATGTAACATTTTTAAAAGAATTGGAGCGTGGCAATATTCGCGAGGTCAAAATTGATCGCGCAACAAATGAAATTCGCGGCGTTAAACGCAGCAACGAGTCTTTTGTTACGTACATGCCAATGTACGATGAAAAGTTGATTGACGAACTGTTTAAAAAAGACGTGGCAACGTTCGGTAAACCGCCTGAAAAACAATCGTTTTTGTCACAAGTATTCATTTCTTGGTTCCCCATGTTATTGCTTATTGGCGTTTGGATTTTCTTCATGCGACAAATGCAAGGTGGCGGTGGTAAGGGTGCTATGTCATTTGGGAAGAGCAAAGCCCGCCTACTTAGCGAAGACCAGATCAAAACGACTTTTGCCGATGTTGCAGGTTGTGATGAAGCAAAAGAAGATGTTTCTGAATTGGTAGACTTTTTACGCGACCCCACCAAATTCCAAAAATTGGGCGGTAAAATTCCCAAAGGCGTGCTTATGGTAGGGCCTCCAGGAACGGGTAAAACCCTTTTGGCTAAGGCCATTGCTGGTGAAGCCAAAGTGCCATTCTTTACTATTTCAGGCTCAGACTTTGTTGAAATGTTTGTGGGTGTTGGCGCGTCGCGCGTGCGTGACATGTTCGAGCAAGCCAAAAAATCATCGCCGTGCATTATTTTTATAGATGAAATTGATGCGGTGGGTCGCCAACGTGGCGCAGGTTTAGGTGGCGGTCACGACGAGCGTGAACAAACACTTAACCAAATGTTAGTTGAAATGGACGGGTTTGAAGGGCATGAAGGTATAATTGTGATTGCGGCAACTAACCGCCCAGATGTACTCGACCCGGCCTTGTTGCGTCCAGGTCGATTTGACCGTCAAGTGACTGTAGGTTTACCAGACATTCGCGGTCGTGAACAAATTCTTAAAGTACACATGCGCAAAGTGCCCGTTGCCGATGATGTTGAAGCGTCAGTTATAGCACGTGGTACACCCGGTTTCTCAGGTGCTGACTTAGCTAACCTAGTGAATGAAGCTGCATTATTTGCTGCACGCACTAACAAGCGTATGGTGGCAATGGAAGAGTTTGACAAAGCCAAAGACAAAATAATGATGGGCTCAGAACGCAAGAGCATGGTAATGACTGAAGAAGAAAAAACCATGACGGCGTATCACGAAGCAGGTCACGCGATAGTTGGTCGCATGGTACCCGAGCACGACCCAGTATACAAAGTATCGATTATCCCTAGAGGTCGCGCGTTGGGTGTTACCATGTATTTGCCAGAGCAAGATAGGGTAAGTTACACCAAGCGTCATCTTGAAAGCATGATTTCGTCACTGTACGGCGGTCGCTTAGCCGAAGAAATTATATACGGTGAAGATATGGTGACTACCGGCGCGTCAAATGACATTGAGCGTGCTACTGACATTGCTAAGAAAATGGTAACGCAGTGGGGCTTGTCATCAGTGATGGGCGCTCAACTGTATGCTGAAGAAGAAGGCGAAGTATTTTTAGGACGCTCCATGAGCAAGTCTGCCAACGTGTCTGATGAAACAGCTCGTGCCATCGACGCTGAGATTAAAAATGTAATTGATAGAAACTATCAACGTGCAGAACAAATCTTACGTGATAATATGGACGTACTGCACTCAATGAAAGATGCATTAATGAAATACGAAACTATCGACGCTAAGCAAATTGACGATTTAATGGAGCGTCGCGATGTACGTCCACCCGCTGATTGGGGTAAAGCAGATAATTCAGATTCTGACAAACCATCCGGTGGCGACACAACCATTGATGTTGGCAAGCAAGACAAGCCCGATGCTGATGGTGAGACTCGCGATGCATAAAGCCTACAAATAGTAGATTTGTGTACGCGGTTTACGCTGCAGAAGTAGTTAAACAACACCGGCATTTGCCGGTGTTGTTCGTTAAAGCTACACATAACATACAATAATGTGTAAATTTGCTTATTTTTTTCTGATGATCAGGTATTATTTTTCGCCTGATGTTTAGTTTGGTTTTTGGTAATGATGCAATTTAGAGACCGTACAATTAAGTTTGATACCCCTAAGGTGATGGGGATTGTCAACGTAACGCCTGACTCATTTTCAGATGGCGGTAAATATAACAGCCTTGAAAGCGCATTGAGACAATCGGCCAACATGGTACAACAAGGCGCAACGTTTATAGATATTGGCGGAGAATCTACTCGTCCTGGGGCAAGTGAAGTGTCTCTGCAAGAAGAACTTGATAGAGTTATTCCCGTAATTGAGCGGATTTGTAGTGAGTTAGACACTGTTGTGTCGGTCGATACTAGTAAACCACAAGTTATGAATGCAGCAGTTGAAGCAGGTGCCGCATTAATCAACGACGTGCGTGCATTGTCATTACCCAATGCACTTTCTACTGCAGCAAACTTAGCACAGCAGTACAATGTTCCGTGTTGTATTATGCATATGAAAGGCACTCCAACAACGATGCAAAATGCGCCTTCATATAAAAACGTGATTGACGAGATAACAGCGTTTTTTAGTGCTAAAATAGAGCAATTAACGTCGGCGGGCTTTGCGTATAAACAGATTATGATCGATCCAGGCTTTGGTTTCGGCAAATCACTTGATCATAATTATGAAATACTCAAAAATTTTGGTCAGTTCACTCAATTTGATCTTCCTGTGCTTGCAGGAATGTCGAGAAAGTCTATGATTGGACAGTTATTGGAAAGAGACATACACGAACGCCTACCGGGCGATATTGCAGCGCACACTATTGCTGCAATGTTTGGTGCCAGTATTGTGCGTGTTCATGATGTTCAGCAAGTGGTTGACGCAATGAAAGTTGTTGAAAAAGTAAGCCGTACCCAGCAATAAAGGAATAATAATTTTGAAAAGGCAGTATTTTGGTACCGATGGTATTCGCGGTAAGGTGGGTGAAAGTGTTATTAACCCAGAGTTTGTTACTAAACTAGGATGGGCTGCGGGCAAAGTACTCGCTGGCAGAGGCACAAACAAAGTGCTAATAGGCAAAGACACGCGTATCAGTGGCTACATGCTTGAATCGTCTCTAGAGGCAGGGCTGTCAGCGGCAGGCATTAATATAGGTTTGCTTGGCCCCATGCCTACACCAGCAATTGCCTATTTAACTAAAACCTTTAGATCAGAAGCGGGAATTGTCATTTCTGCATCGCACAACCCGTATTATGATAACGGCATCAAATTTTTCGCATCAACTGGGCACAAGCTTGATGATGAGATTGAGCTTGCGATTGAAAAACAAATGCAGGCGCCCATGACGTGCGTAGAATCCGATAAGCTCGGGAAGGCCTCACGAATAAACGATGCTGCCGGACGCTACATTGAGTATTGCAAAGGCACGTTTCCTTCAGATTTGTCGCTTGCGGGTATGAAAATAGTAGTCGATTGCGCCCATGGTGCTACCTATCACATTGCACCTAATGTATTAAGTGAACTTGGCGCAACAGTTATTGAAGTAGGTACGCAGCCCGATGGCTTAAACATTAACCATAAAGTAGGTGCAACCTCACTGCGCACTACTATTGAAGCTGTGAAAAAACATAAAGCCGATGTAGGTTTTGCGCTAGACGGCGACGGCGACCGCATAATGATGGTTGACGAGTTTGGTAACGTTATTGACGGTGACCAAATTATCTACATTATTGCCCGCGATGCATTGCGTTCGGGCAAGCTTAACGGTGGCGTGGTAGGCACTAAAATGTCTAATTTAGGCATGCAAGTGGCGCTCGAACAACTGGGTATACCTTTTGAACGCGCCGATGTTGGCGACCGTTATGTGATGGAACTGCTTATAAAGAAAGGCTGGTGCATAGGCGGTGAAAATTCAGGCCATGTTCTGAATTTACATTACGCACCAACGGGTGATGGCATTGTAGCAGGTTTACAAGTATTGGCTTCGATGCTGCGTACAAATATGAGTTTAAGTGCTTTAAATTCAGGCTTTACTAAATTTCCTCAGCGCTTGATTAACGTTAAGTTTAAGGCCGGCGCAACTGATCCCTTAGAACAAGATTCTGTTAAACAGGCGGTACTTGATGCGGAACAAGCCATGCAAGATAGCGGGCGGGTGCTATTGCGAAAGAGTGGTACCGAGCCGTTAATTAGAGTCATGGTTGAAGCAAAAACCAGCGATGTGTCTGACAAGTGGGCAGAACATATTGCTGAACAAGTAAAAAAAGCTAAGTAAATTAGGCTTTTTATGTACCGTACGCTTGTATATTAGCGTGCGGTTAGTTAATATCAGCGCCGCTTTTATCGGTGCAATCATGTTAGATGTGCAAAGGAGTGGATATGGCAAATTCTAGAAAGCCTATGGTAGCGGGTAATTGGAAAATGAACGGGTCGTTGGGCTTGTTAAAAACATTTACCGACACCCTTGAAGAATCTACTTCGGTAGACACAGTATTGTGCTTACCTGCACCTTATTTGTCTGCTGCATCAAAAAGCAATTTTTCGTTAGGTGCACAAGATTGTAGTCAATTTGCATCTGGTGCTCATACCGGTGATATTGCAGTTGATATGCTTAAAGAGCTAGGCGTGGAATACATCATTGTAGGTCACTCAGAGCGCCGACAAGACCATTTAGAAAGCAATATTGTGGTAGCTGAAAAGGTACAAGCAGTATTGGCAAGTGGCCTAACACCTATTTTGTGTGTAGGTGAACCGCTAGAGGTTCGCGAAGCAAATCAGCAAAATGAGTTTGTACTAGAGCAATTACAAGCAGTACACACTATTTGCGGAAATAAGTTTTTAGATAATTGCGTTATTGCATACGAGCCTATTTGGGCAATTGGTACGGGTAAAACCGCATCGCCTGAACAAGCACAAGAAGTGCACAAGTTTATACGAACAGAGCTATTAAAGTGGAATGTAAATGCGCAAAACACACGCTTGCTGTATGGCGGCAGTGTTAACGCAGCGAATGCCCACGCTTTGTTTGCAAATGAAGATATAGATGGTGGCCTCATTGGTGGTGCCAGCTTGAAATTAGAAGATTTTGTTGCCATATGTAAGGCTGCAAAGTAAGAGGACAGTTATGTTATACGAAGTTTTGTTAGTTGCTTATTTGATTGTAGCCATTTTGTTGGTAGGTTTTGTGCTTATCCAACAAGGTAAAGGAGCAGATATGGGCGCATCTTTTGGTTCTGGCGGTGCAAACACTATATTTGGTTCAAGTGGTTCAGGTAATTTCATGACCCGCACAACCGCTATATTAGCGACCTTATTTTTTGCTATTAGCTTAGTGATCGGCGGTATTACTTCCGGTACTAGCGACACCACAGATGAGTTCGAAAACATCACGCCAGTTATTGACGACACAGTACCTGCAGCAAACGATTCACTTATTCCTGTAGAAGAAGCAGAGCCAGAAGTGCCTGCGGTGGAAAACACTATACCTACAGAAGACCCTGATCCAGACCAAGGGTAGCAAACCTATATTGCGGAAGTGGTGGAATTGGTAGACACGCCATCTTGAGGGGGTGGTGAGCATAGCTCGTGCGGGTTCAAGTCCCGCTTTCCGCACCAATTAAAAAAGAGGTAAGTCAATGACTTACCTCTTTTTTTGTTTTTCTTACCGGTGTTCACTTTCACTCGCAGCGACTTCACCTTAAGTTCACCGTTTTCCGCATACACTCGTGCTTTTATTCAATAGTAAGCACACATCATGACTCAAAACCGTTTATCTCGTTTACTCCGCCTTTCAATCAAATGCGTTCACATAGTGCTGTTGTATGTCAGCATTATTGCGTTTACAAATGCTAACGCCCATGCAAGTAACAACAGTCAGCAAATGTTAAGCGCTGAGCAGCAAATGATAGTTATTAACGCGCTACATAAAGAAATTACTAATAGATACATTAATACACATAAAATAAATGATATTACTGACGCGTTGCAGCAATTTCAAAAAGTATCAGTAAACAAAAATGCCATCAGCAATAGCGATTTTGCACAACAACTAACCGTATTATTACAAGCATTTGATAAACACTTTTCGGTGAGTATTGTACCCACGCCAGACCCGAACGCGCCTACAAAGCTAGGTTGGTATGCGCGCTTAGAGCAAGACAATTTTGGTTTCACTCGAGTAGAGGTTGATAGTAATAATATTGGATACCTATCGTTTTGGGGGTTTCCTGACCTTACCACAGAGGCAACAGCCAAAATTGATCAGGTAATGGCAAAGCTGGCTACGGTTGACGCTTTAGTGATCGATTTAACTGAAAACGGTGGCGGTAGCACGCAATCGATGCAGCATTTAGCCAGTTACTTTCTATCTGGCAAAGTATTGCTGAATAGCTTTTATGAGCGTCAAACCAATAAGCTGTCGCATTTTTATACTTTTGAGCATATTGAAAACGCACATCTTAACAATATACCTATTACCGTTTTAATTGGCCCTAATAGTTTCTCAGCAGCAGAAGCCTTTGCATATAATTTAAAGCACTTGAATAGAGCCGTTATTGTGGGGCAAACCAGTAAAGGCGGAGCAAATTCATGGTTGTTTTATGCCCTAACTCATGGCTTGCGTGCAGCTATCCCTATTTCTGAAGCGATTAATCCTATTACTCATTCAAACTGGGAAGCGGTTGGTGTAATCCCTGATATTCATACCACCACCAACGACCTAGAGGGCTTTGCTAAACAGCGTTTGCTCAAACATTTACAACAAAGCCAGCTTGAATAGCTATGTTTGTTCACCTCTATTTCACTATAACGACTTTATTATTTGCTTATTACGAAACGGTACATTACCTACGAGGATATAAAATATGATAAGCATGAAAGTGTTACAAAAGACAATGATCGCGAGTGTTGTGTGTTTAGGCTTGGCCGCTTGTGGATCAAGCAACGATTCAAATGCACCAAATATACCAAATCCACAACCTATACCAACCGTTGACTATCAAGATATGCTACAAGCAGCAGTTAATTCTGGGGTGCCAGGGGTGGTAATGGCAATCGAAAGCCCTGAGATAAACTTTATTGGTGCAGCAGGCGTTGCTGACATTGATACCCAAGCACCTATGCAAACGTATCATCAAATGCCAACAGGTAGCTCTGGTAAAAAAGCCACAGCTTTATTAGTGGCAATGCTGCACGAAGAGGGCATGCTTAATATGGACAATCAAATATCCACTTGGTTGCCTTCAGCAATACTAACTCGTATTGAAAATAGCGATACTATGACACTTCGTCAGTTACTGAATCATACTGCAGGTGTATGGGATTACTTAGATGACGGTAGTTCAGATGAATGGTTTGAAGCGATTATTAATGACCCTTTATCATTAAAAACAGATAGTTTTGCATTACAGTTTGCTTTTGATAAACCCGCGTACTTTGCGTCGGGCGAGGCGTTTAACTATTCTAATACAGGTTACTTATTAGCCGGTTTAATTCTTGATGAGGTGCTTGGCGAGCATCATCACAACGCTATGCGCGAACGTTTGTTTATTGGTTTGGGTATGAACAATACTTACTACAATGGCCTTGAAAAAGACATGGGCAATATTATTTCGGGATACGCAGAATTTGATGATGAAATTGAAAACACCAAGTTTGTTTACGAAAACATAGGTGTGGCCGATGCGCCATTAGTGTCTACGGTAGAAGATATGTCAATATTATTGCGTACCATAGTCAGTGACAATTCAAGCCTTGATAACGCTATCACAGATCATTTGTTTGCCAATAACCGCCTAGTAAGAGTTAACAGTGATACCCAATATGGCTTAGGAATATTTTATCAACAAATTAATGGTAAAGACGTTTATCATCATGGTGGTGGCGACCCAGGTTATATCACTGAAAATTACTACGTGGCAGAGAGCGACCTTACGTTAACCGTGTTTTTTAACTGTAGTGGTTATGCAGCTTGCCAGGTTCCTGCAGCTACGTTTATGAATGGGGTACTTGAAACTATTTTCGAGGACAACTAACGATTTATGCTTAGCCTTTTGATGCGCTTGCATGCATCAAAAGGCTGGTTTACTAATTGAATATAGCCTAGGTTTATTGTTGTGCAAATATACGAGTGCGTAACCACTTTATCATTTGCCAGCCTATTAACAGCGCTAATATAACCGCTGACAACTGATGCATATTACTTAGCATCTCGGAATGTCCCCCATGCTTTACATCAAGCGTAATAGAGAAATACGAAAATATGGCATCAACAACAAAGCCTGACATCAAGGCAGAACCAATTAAAGCCACCAAATAAATAAACAACTCGCGTTTACCTAATTCATTTTTTATGACCATTAAGGTTGCGATATTAGTGGCTGGCCCCGTTAACATAAATACCAACGCAGCACCTGGCGATATACCTGCCATGATTAATCCAACGGCAATAGGCGTAGATGCGGTGGCACATATGTACATAGGAATAGAAATTGCGACCATGATTAACATGGCTAAGGGGCCTGTGCCATAGCTGGCCATCCAGTTTTCGGGCACGTAGGTGAGCACTAAGGCGGCAAAAAACAAGCCGATGAGTAGCCACTTCATAAAGTCGACTAACAACTGCCCAAACCCATAGGCAAACACGTTTTTTATACCACTTAAAAACGTGGAATTGGGTACCGAATTTTCTGATTTACCGCAGTTACTTTTTGCATGGCAACAACTAGTATTTGCTGTTGCTGCATGGGTTGATGTGTTATCTCCCCAAAGTGCAATACTCCAACCTGTTATTACTGCTGAGAAAATAGCTGCAATGGGACGCGCGATAGTCATTGGTAAGCCCATTAAGGCATAGGTAATACCAACTGAATCTACACCCGTTTCGGGGGTTGATACTAAAAAACTGGCGGTGCTTGCTTTACTGGCGCCATTGCGTCGAATACCCATGGCTACAGGAATAACCGAGCAAGAGCATAAAGGTAAAGGCGCACCAATGACAGCTGCGGTGAAAACTGAATTGTTGCTTCCCAATGTACGTTCTATCCACTTGTTGGGTAACCATTGATGAATGGCACCAGCAATGAGCATACCCAATAACAAATAAGGGGCAGACTCCACAAATAACAATATAAAGTTATTAAACAGTGCCATGTGTATGCTCCAGACTTGAATGAGCTTGGCTTTCTAATTGACGAATAATAGTACAAAATTCGGCACTTTCTTGACCGCCACAACATCGTTCGTTTAGGGCTTGCAGCACGCTATTCAACTGAGTTAGCTCTCTAATTTGTTGTTGCACATGGTCGATTTTATTTTGAGTGATTGCTTTCGCTTCTTCACATGTGTGCTTGTCTTTGGCATTTTTAATGCTAAGTAAGGCAGCGGTATCTTCTAAACTAAACCCACTTTGTTTACAACGTTTAATAAAGTGAGCCGTAGCAAGATCATCCTCGCTATATACGCGGTAGTTATTTTCTGCTTGTTTTTGTGGCACGAGCAAGCCTAGCTTTTCATAATATCGCAGAGTATGAGAGGAAAGCGCTGTGGCTTTTGCGAGTTGGCTGATTTTCATTAACATGCTCCATTGGTTAATCCATTCTTGTCTAACCATGTTAGTCTACACCTTAGAGTTAACTCTAAGGTCAAGCTTTAATTTTTGCAATGTGCTTATGGCAATAAATCTACGTTCAGGCAGATATGGGCGGCGAGCATGGCTTTATCGATTGATCTTACCCTAGTATCCGCGTATGTTGTTTTGTAGAAAAAGTAACGGCATTACATATAATGCGCGGCATCCATTGCATATAATCAAGGAGGGTAGATGACCAATCACAACGAGCATGAACCAAATAATAGCAGCGAGCAATATTGGGGCATGCCCATTAATACATATTGTATGTTGATTCACTTAAGTCAGCTTACCAGCATAATTATTCCTGGACTGGGTTTAATATTGCCTATAGTCATGTGGGCGGCGAATAAAGACCAGCATGAACAAATAGATCGTCATGGCAAAGTCACGGTTAACTGGCTAATCAGCTTGTTTATTTATTATGTGATTTGTGGCGTGTTAACGGTGGTATTGATTGGGGCGGTTGGCTTAATTATATTGGCAATTCTGAACTTCGTATTTGCGATCATAGCGGCATTAAAGGCAAATAAAGGTGAGTTGTGGATATACCCTATGAGTATTAAATTTTTAAAGTAGAACGTGCATAACAGTAAATAGAGGTATGTAAACGCAGCTTATGTAAAAAGCTCTAAAAGCTGCGACTGCCGTAATTGTTGTGGGTGCGTTTGGCACGTTTAAGCTGACGTTCTATACTGCGTTTCGTGCGGCTAATTGCATTGTGAAAGGCGTCAGACAGGTCTGTACTGATGTCTTGTATGGTTACTTGTGACGCGTTTGCCATAAGGACCGTGATTTCACATTTTACTTCTGAATTATGCACATTAGCTTCTACTAGGCTAAAATGAATATCACATTTGCTGATGATGCCGTGATATCGTGATAAGCCTATGCCCAGCCGTGTTTCTAACTGCTGAAGCTCTTGTTCCGTTGGTTGTATCCCTTTTGTATCAATGAAATAGTGCATGCTCACGCTGTATGGTTCAGTATGCGTTAAATGCTATCAATTAAAAGTGAACAATATAATTCGATAATATGTATAAGTATTATTCGGAAAAAGCTTCCTATTGCCTGTATGGAAAAAGTTACATGTCAGATAACTTGAACTACAAACATTTACATTACTTCTGGGTCGTTGCCACAGAAGGCAGTATCGCGCGAGCTGCAGATAAACTTTTTATTACACCGCAAACCATTAGCGGTCAGTTGAGTATGTTAGAAGAACGTATTGGGCAACCGTTGTTTGATCGCGTTGGCCGACGTTTACGTTTGACTGAAACAGGGCGCTTAGTATTGCGCTACGCAGACGACATATTTGAGTTGGGTAAAGAGTTAAGTGATGTACTGCGCGGTGCACCTGTTGTGGGCACATCAGAGTTTATAGTAAGCGCTGCAAGTGCGTTACCAAAAACTATTGTTTATAAGGTGCTTGAACCCGCTCTTACTGTTTCTAAAGACATTAGCCTAACGTGCAAAGAAGGGCCCGTTGACGCGATTCTTGGAGAACTTGCCGTTCATGAAGTTGACATGGTGCTTACCGACACGCCTTTAACGAGCGCTTTTAGTATAAAAGCATATAATCATTATTTGGGACAATCTAGTTTGTCGTTTTTTGCATCGCCCGATTTAGCTGCAAAATTGAATGGTACGTTTCCAGCATGTTTACAAGATGCGCCTATGTTGGTACCTACAAAGCAGTATGCTGTGCGCCAGTTATTTGATAAATGGTGTGCAGATAACGCGATCTTTCCACTAATTAAAGGACAATATGACGACAGTGCACTAATGAAATCGTTTGGGAAAGCAGGGTTTGGCATCTTTTTTATGCCGAGCATTATCGAAACCGAAGTTTCTACTGCATTTGGCGTACAAGTTATTGGGCGCAGTGATGAGCTTAAACAAAAGTTTTATGCGATATCTGCTGAGCGTAAAGTCACGCATCCTGCAGTTGCCGCAATTTGTAACACTGCTAGAGATGTAATTTTCAAATAATATACCAAAGGTTAATCTAACAATAAACGTCTCCACTTATTTTGTCAGATTGTGAAATCCACCGTGTTTAAGCAAAGCGTGTTCGGGACTACTGGTTTTCAATCGCGCTTTCAATTGACACACTTCTTGTGGTTTTAACGACTGTAACCACTCTTGATAAAATGCCTGGGCTCTTATCATACGGCTTGACCGGCACGCATACAAAACAGCGGTTGTTATACCAAACAGGGCTACACACAACCACGCCCAAATCGGGTCTGTACTCCCGAGTATACTAGCTGTGCCAACAATCAAAAATGCCGATGATGTTAAATACAGTAGCAAGTATTCAATAACACTGGGTTTGGCCTTAAAATCTTCAATCTTCATCAATATCATGTGTCATCTCCGCCATGTTTTAGCAAGCACATCATATTGCTGTTAACATGTTTATAACATTCTACGTTCGTCTGTTATGCTCTTGTCTTATAGTGAGTATCGCCCTTTTTGTTAGCACTAATGACTTTGTATTAATATAAAGTTATATATATTTACACTTTTATGCGGGTGTATCACGCCAAATTTTCTTGGCTTTATGAGCAAATTTAATAAGTTAAGAGGGAAATAAATCTTTATTTTTAGATTAATCGGTTGGTATTGATAACATACAGATATATACTATACGCCGCATTTAATAAGCGAAGAAAATACATATAACGAAAGGATAGAGTGTGACTCCTATTACAAAAACTTTTCAGTATGGTCAACATACTGTAACGCTTGAAACTGGCGTAATCGCCCGTCAAGCAAACGCAGCCGTTATGGCTAGTATGGACGACACAACAGTATTGGTTACTGTTGTTGGTAAAAAAGAAGCTAAGCCAGATCAAAGCTTTTTTCCATTAACGGTTAATTATCAAGAAAAAACGTATGCTTCGGGTAAAATCCCAGGCGGTTTCTTCAAACGTGAAGGTCGCCCTTCAGAAAGCGAAACATTAATCGCACGTTTAATCGACCGTCCAATTAGACCTTTATTCCCTGAAGGTTTTAAAAACGAAGTACAA
Source organism: Glaciecola sp. (assembly GCA_049650345.1). Classification (GTDB taxonomy): domain Bacteria; phylum Pseudomonadota; class Gammaproteobacteria; order Enterobacterales; family Alteromonadaceae; genus Glaciecola. Next base: position 28,917 of record JBARZY010000122.1, read on the forward strand.
GTGGTTATCACAGTTATTTCTGCTAACCCAGAAATTCCAACAGATATTATTTCATTAATTGGTACATCGGCGGCATTGTCAATTTCAGGTATTCCATTCAATGGTCCTGTAGGCGCAGCCCGAGTAGGCTACATTAATGATGAGTTTGTGCTAAATACTCGCACAACAGAAAACGAAGAAAGCAAACTTGACCTAGTTGTTGCTGGTACACAAAGTGCGGTACTTATGGTTGAGTCTGAAGCTGAAGTATTGTCTGAAGAAGTCATGCTTAGCGCGGTTATGTATGGTCATGAACAATCTCAAGCGGTAGTAAATGCCGTTACTGAATTTGCTGCTGAAGTAGGTACAGAAACATGGGATTGGGTTGCACCTGAGCAAAACGTTAGCTTAAAAGATCAAATCAAAGCGCTTGCTGAAGAAGGCATGACACAGGCCTATCAGATTTCTGACAAAATGGTTAGAAAAGAAGCCGTTGAAGCAGTAACCGCTAAAGCACTTGAAGAACTGAGCGCTGCTGATGAGAACCTTGACCCGAAAGAAGCGTCTGATTTACTTCACGAACTAGAAAGTGACGTGGTTCGTTCACGTATATTAGCTGGTGAAAAACGTATTGATGGTCGTGACCCTGAAACTATTCGTGCACTACACGTAGCCACTGGTGTTTTACCTCGTACTCACGGCTCAGCTGTATTTACGCGTGGCGAAACTCAAGCACTTGTAGTAGCAACGCTTGGTACAGAGCGTGACGCGCAAATGATTGACGGTTTATCTGGTTTAACTAAAAATGCTTTCATGTTGCATTACAACTTCCCTCCATATTGTGTAGGTGAAACTGGCATGATTGGTTCGCCAAAGCGTCGTGAAATTGGTCACGGTCGTTTAGCGAAACGCGGTATTCAAGCGGTTATGCCTACTATGGAAGAATTCCCGTATGTAGTGCGTGTGGTTTCTGAAATCACTGAGTCAAACGGTTCGTCTTCTATGGCTTCTGTTTGTGGTACTTCGTTAGCTCTTATGGATGCTGGTGTGCCAATTAAAGCTTCTGTTGCTGGTATCGCAATGGGCTTGGTTAAGTCTGACGACAACTTTGTTGTATTATCTGACATACTAGGTGATGAAGATCATTTAGGTGACATGGACTTTAAAGTAGCCGGTACGACAGGTGGTGTTACTGCACTACAAATGGATATCAAAATTGAAGGTATCACTCAAGAAATCATGCAAAAAGCACTTAAGCAAGCAAAAGAAGCACGCTTGCACATACTAGGTGTAATGGATGAAGCGATTGGTGGTCACCGTGAAGAGATGTCTGAATATGCACCGCGTATTTACACACTTAAAATCAACTCTGATAAAATCCGTGACGTTATCGGTAAAGGCGGCGCAACTATTCGTGCTATCACTGAAGAATCTGATACCAACATTGAGATTGAAGATGACGGTACAATTAAGATTTTTGCAACCGAGAAAACTAAAGCAGATGTTGCTATTGCGCGTATAGAGCAAGTAACGGCTGAGCTAGAAGTAGGCAAAACTTACCACGGTAAAGTAATGCGTATAGTTGACTTTGGTGCATTTGTTGAAGTGTTGCCGGGTAAAGAAGGTCTGGTTCACATTTCACAAATTGCTCACGAGCGTGTTAATAAGGTGACTGATTTCTTAAGCGAAGGCCAACAGGTTGACGTGAAAGTAATGGAAATTGACCGTCAAAACCGCGTGCGTTTAAGCATGAAGGAATTGATTGAAAAGCCAGTTGCTGAAGACAATACCGGCAACGAGTAGTTACTTTTTAACTACCTAGCAAATTAAGTAAGCCGCTATTTCACTGAACAGTGATACTAGCGGCTTTTTTGTTTTAATCGCACAAGTAAAACAACTTGGTACTGATTTTGTATAGTGATGGTAAGTAAATATCTATATATCATCAGGCAATACATCGTTTCCTTGTACGATACTTATTATTAAAGTTGGAGATAGACTATGAGTACAAGCCAAACTGAGCTAGAAGCGGCAACATTTAGACGATTGTTAAACCATTTAGACAATAACAAGCAAGTACAAAATATTGAGTTAATGCTGGTGGCAGATTTTTGCCGAAATTGTTTATCAAAGTGGTATTTAGAAGAAGCGCAAAAGCAAAACGTAGATATGACAGATGCACAAGCGCGTGAACATATTTACAAGATGCCTTATAGCGAGTGGAAAAGTGAGCATCAGTTGCCTGCCACCGATGAGCAGATGGCCGCATTTAATGCAAAAAAAGCCGCAAAACAAAACAACTAATCAATGGTTGTTTGCTATAGTTACAAAGGTGTTAGTGTTAATCATGCAAGTGCGGCAGTTAAATAGGGCATTGCAAGTATTCCATGGGGAACTATTATTTTAGTTATTAATAAGCAATATATCATCATTTCTGTTATCGCTGCGTTTTTGCTAGGCGGATGTGCAACTAGTCCGAGTAAAAGTCCGTTTATGAGTGGGTTATTATTGGCTGAGGCTGAGCCGGTAAGCCCGCGTGCACAAATACTGATCGCGCGCTACACTGACGCCCTATATCGCGCTGAATTAAGCGACAGCGAGCGTGCAGAATTTTTGTTTCAACGAGGTATTGCGTACGACGCAATTGGCTTATCTAGTTTAGCGAGAATGGATTATGCTGAGGCAATAAAACTTAACCCGATACTAGCGGAAGCGCACAATTCTGTTGGTGTGCATTATATTCAGGCCGGCATGTATATGCTTGCTTATGAAGCCTTCGATGCTACTTTAGACATTAAACCCGATTATCACAATGCCATACTCAACCGCGGTATTGCTCTATATTATGGTGGCCGTGCAGAACTGGCAAAACAAGATACACAAGCCTTTTTGAATATAGACGAGAGTGACCCTATCAGAGCGCTATGGCATTATATTATTCAGTATAAGTCGAACCCGGAACTGGCGAAGCAACAACTTCAGGCTAATCGCAGTAATTTAGCCAATGACAATTGGGCCACCAGTATTGTTGATTTTTATCTAGAAGAGATCCCCGAGGCAGAAGTGATTGCTCAGTTGTTGTCTGATGTACGTAGTCAAACACAGTTAAATAATCGCTTATGCGAAGCGTATTTCTATTTAGGTAAATACCATGGTTGGCAGGGCAATTTAGCCAAGGCTGAAAATTACTTCAAATTATCCCTCAGTACCAATGTGTATGAGTATGTAGAACATAAATACTCACGTATTGAGCTTAGCAATTTACGTCAAATTCGACGTGCTAGTAATTAACTAGCAATGGTTGTTTGAATATTTTATGGCGACAAAAATAGGCATTCCGTGTTAGTGCGTAAGGCTGCTCTAGTGCTTGTTATTGTATGGTTAGCCGTGCAAGTTAATGGCAGTGCAACACACAATCACCGAGTACTTCAGCACTATATTTTGGCAAACGAATTGAGCATAGCATATGCGGGATTGTGGCCGGCTGCTAAAAAGGGTTCTGCTGACGCAATGTCGGCATTGGTGCGTTTATCGGCGCATTATAAAGACGAGCATTGGTTAAAAAAAGCGGCAAGCGTTAATCATTTACCAGCAATACTTGCATTGGTCACACAAGCTGAAACTGCAAAAGATCGAATCACGTGGTGGCGGCGAGCGGCCAGATTACAACATGCACCCAGCCAATTTGAATTAGCATTAGTTGAAGTAGATCCGCAAAAAAGACTGGGCTACTTAAGCCAGTCTGCTGAATTAGATCATCAACCTGCTATTATAGCATTTGCCAAATATTGGTACGATTCAGGAAGCGTCGATAAAGCAATAACATGGCTAAAAAAAGCGGCTAATGTAGATGCTTTGAGCGCATTTAAGTTAGCCAGACTATTATGGCAACAGCAGCAATATGTTCAGGCAAGCGAATATTTTGAGCAAGCCGCCCAAACCTTACCTGAAGCCAAACGTTATTTAACTACAATAAAAAACAAGCCAAGCACAGAGATATTGGCATTGTCTAATCCACTCAATGTGACGCTTAAAGCGCAATGTGCGCAACAATTACAGTTTGTTGCAACCTCATTAAACAGCGCGGTACAAGCACAGGCATTTGCCGAACGTTTTAAAAATGATGAGCGCTTTAGTGATGTAAACATATGCCTTAACCCAATAACTTGGTTTACTGCCGATGCGCTGCACTGTGAGCAATATCAATTTAGGCAGCAATGTGACTTTACATCGCTAGCCACAACAACATTTGAGCCAAACTACACCCATTTGGTATTGTTTTTGCCAACAGGCACAGCATATGTACACAAAGGTATTATGTATCTAGACCAAGCTGATACTTACTCGGTATTTGTGCATGAATTAGCCCATTTAGTAGGTTTTGTTGATGAGTACGCGGTGGGAAGTGAGCTTGCTAGCCAATACTGTTACGAGGGAGAAGCGCCTAATTTAGTACTTGATGATAACAGGGCAACATCGCCTCAGTACCAGCAATGGTTAGCCTTTAATCAAGCACAAAGCTTACAAGGCATGTCAAATGACACAAGCCCCTATGACTCGACCGTGCATAGTTTGCAGGTTGCGCCCAGCAGAACCTGCAATAAGCTTAATATTAAAACGCTTAAACCGGCCAGCAAAATTACCTTTTTGGAGCACCATGACACTGAATACATTCCGCCGCTATATTTGACTTTGTGGGCGCACAATTTGCAACAAACCTACCAAAATATAGCCGTTGCCGAGCATTTTTATTGGCATGCCGTTGAGCATGAGCTTTTAACCGCAAACCATTGGCAGCAATTATATCGTTGATATTGCCATAAGTTATGTTGCTTTTGCTTTAAAGTGATCAACATACATGGCGGTTGCGCCACAAATGGCGACAGGCATGACCACAAAATTGAGTACAGGTATAAACGAAAATACATTTACCATAATACCAAAACCGAATGCTCGGGATTTATCTTTACGTAATGTATCTCGGGTTATTTGAAAGTTACCCTTATGATTATCAAAAGGGTAATCAACATATTGAATAGCCATCATCCAAGCAGTAAATAAAAACCAGATCACTTGTCCAATAATTGGCAGTAAGAAAAACAATAACAAAAAGCCTAAAGCACGAGGAATAAAATATCCGAGTTTTGAAAATTCTCGACCTAAGGTACGAGGGGTATCTTTTAACACATCTAACAAACCCTCATCTCCCAAACTTTCACCGGTAAGATAGCGTTCTACTTTTTCACTCAATAAGCCATTAAATGGTGCTGCTATCCAATTTGCGAGAGTGCCGAAAATAAGCGCAAAAATAAGTAATACAGTAATAATGGCAATGGGCCACAGCAAGTACAAAAGCGCAGCTCGTAACCATCCTAGCCAAGTAGGAACAAAATTAACCACGTAAGTGACGCCGTCTTGTATGTAATCAAGTAAAAAGTAAAACGCCGTACAAAATAGAAGCAAGTTGATAAACAAAGGCACCAACACAAAACGTTTTAAGCCTTTGGTCTTTATAAGATCAAAGCCTTGAAAAAAGTAACTCGCGCCGCCTCGGGTGTGGTTATCAGTCATAGCTTGGTTATTATTCACGCATACTCCTGTTGTTGCTTACGTTAAAAAATGAGTTTTTTTGTTTGTTGTGCCATTATACGTCTTGTGAAGCTTGCTACTAGTGACTTTTTGAAAGAAAGTGTTACCAACAATGACACTTTAGAGCGAGCAGTGCTGTAGCACGTAGTTTAGCATTTGCAGCTTGTTGCACAGTAGGGTACGGTAACTACCATGGTGGCTAAGCGAAGCATAATGCGTATACGCCCCATGGTCATAAACTCAAATAATAACAACAGTACACACTTACATGCGATTAAAGAAAATCCGACTTGCCGGTTTTAAATCATTTGTTGATCCAACTAATATTCCATTTCCTGGTGATATGACCGCCGTTGTTGGGCCGAATGGTTGCGGTAAATCGAATGTGATTGATGCCGTAAGGTGGGTATTAGGCGAATCGTCGGCTAAAAATTTGCGTGGTGATGCAATGACCGACGTGATATTCAATGGCTCCAGTGCAAGAAAGCCTGTCTCTCAATGTTCCGTTGAATTAGTGTTTGATAACACCTCGGGACGAATTCAAGGTGAGTTTGCCGCTTTTAATGAAATTTCGGTTAAACGCGTGGTTACCAAAGAGGCAGTGTCGAGTTATTTTTTGAACAGTAGCAAGTGCCGCCGTCGAGATATTACTGATTTGTTTTTAGGCACGGGATTAGGGCCAAGAAGTTACGCAATAATAGAGCAGGGCATGATCTCAAAATTGATTGAGTCTAAGCCTCAAGATTTACGTGTATTTATAGAAGAAGCGGCGGGTATTTCTAAATACAAAGAACGACGCAAAGAAACGCAAAATCGCATTGCACATACCAAAGACAACTTGTTGAGACTAGACGACGTACGCCAAGAGTTAGGCGACCAAATAGGCAAACTAAAACGCCAAGCCGCAGCGGCAACTCGCTACACAGAACTTAAGCAACAAGAACGCACCTTAAAAGCAGAATTAGCCACAATTAAATGGCTAGCACAAACCAAAGTGATGCAAACCTTAGCCCAAAGCATTGACGAAAAACAGCTCCAGCTTGATGGCTTAGCGGCTAGTCAGCAAGGTGATGAGTCGGGCTTGCAAGCGCTGCGTAACGACCAATCGGTCATCAATCAACAGATTGATGATTTGCAGCAACAACTATTTGCTACGGGTACCGAAATTACAAAACTAGAGCAGTCACAGTTATTTGCTAAAAAACGGTTAAGCCAAATACAAACCGAGGTAGAGCAATTAAAACAAGCTGAAAGTACGCACGCTCAAGCGATTGACATCATAGATCAAGAACTCAGCAGTGCTGAATCGCAGTTGCTCGACAACACTCCACAAAAAGAAATATTAGAAGAACAAGTATTTGAAGTAGAAAACCGTAAATACGACATTGACGAAAAGCTACAAGCATTTAACCGTGAACACAAACAACAAGACAACGCATATCACAATAAAAAGCAAGCCCTTCAGCAAAAGCATAGTCAAATACAGCAATCGCTGTCTTTACAGCAGCGCTTAAATACCAGTATTGGTGAGCTTAAAGATGAGCTGCAAGGCTTAACTAGTGATGAACTGAGCATGCTTATCCTTGAAAATAAGCATGCATTGCAGAAAGCTCAAGTTGAATGCAGTCAACTACAAGAAAACCTCAATGCAGAAATAGCCTTACAACAAGATGCACAATTGGCGTTGCAGCAAAGCAGGCAAAAGCTTACACAGCTTGAAAATGAACTGTTGGAAGCCAACTCAAAACTTAGTGCCCTGAATAGCATGCATCAGGATAATCAAGATGATGTGGCGCTACTCAATAGCTTTGAACTTAACAAAGCGGTTCTGGTGTGGCAGCACTTTAAGGTACAAAGCGGTTATGAGCAGGCTTTACAGAGTGTACTGCAAAGTGCTCTGCAAAATATAGAAAACGCGTATGTGCTGCCATGTTCTCAGCAAGAAATACAGCAGAGAGCATTGCATACTGTGAGTGTAAACATGCCCAGCATATTGTTAGCAAAGGCGTTTACCACCCAAAAAAGAGTCAACTCGTTAGCATCGTTTATCAGTAACGATAAGGTTCCTGTATTTACTAACAACATATTGGTGTGCGATACGCCAGAACAAGGTTACGAGATGCTGAGTGATATTTCGCCTGAGCAAAGCGTGGTGTGTAAAAATGGCATCATTATTAATCACCATAGTATTATTAGTCCGAAACAATCTAACAATGCGGTACTTAGGCAAGCCCAGGTTGATTCATTAAATGAACAAATAAAACAACTGCAGCCTATTATCAATACTCATAAAGAACGTGTTGCTGAGCATGAGACAACGTGTAGTAACTTTGAGAATACCATTACTGAGCTTAATCTTGCGATTAAGTCGGTAGAAGCTAAATTGCAGACCTGCACCATTGAAGACAAAAATTTACAATATCAACAACAACAAACCAGTCAACGCTTGACTAAAATTAACGCTGATATTGAACGCCAACAAACAGAACTTGAGCAAGAAGAAATGGCGCTTGAATTACATAACGAACAAGTGGAAGACTTAAGTATTGAGCTTGCAGAGTTTGAGCAAGCTAGAGAAAGTACCACAGTAAAAAGTGAAGCCTTACAAGACCAACAACAGCAAATTCAGCAGCAGTACAACCAGTTACAAACGAAGCTGCACGAGCACGCATTGTTATATCAACAATTGCAAAACAGTGTATCGGTGTTGCAACAACAACGTGCAAGTAAACAGCAACTCATGACCGACAATGCCGACAAGTTAGCTATGTTACAAGAAGAAGCTGAAGACCTGCTGATGCCAGAACATGAACAACAAAGCCGTTTGGCAAGTTTACTTGAACAACAAAGTACCAAACGCGCTGAACAAGCTGAAAAGCGGCTTGTACTGAAAGATATAGAAACCCAAATATCTGATATTGAAAAAGGGCAGCATGGGCTCACCAGTAAAATGAATGGCGTAAAAAGCGAAATAGAATCGCTGCGAATACAAAGTGAAAGTGCAAGCGTGAGAGCTCAGTCATACATTGAACAATTGGGTGAAATGTCGCAATCAATCAAAGATATACTAAACACCCTAGACGACAACGCCAATGAAAAAACATGGCAGGAAGATTTGGATAAAACTACCGCATCGTTATCGAGATTAGGTGCGGTGAATTTAGCGGCCGTAGATGAATATGAAGAGCAATCGTTAAGAAAGCAGCATTTAGATGCACAAAACGATGATTTAAACAGCGCGCTTGAGACCCTAGAAAATGCCATGCGCAAAATTGACAAAGAAACTAAGTCTCGTTTTAAGAGCACCTTTGACCAAGTTAACGGCGACCTACAAATGTTGTTCCCCAAAGTGTTTGGCGGTGGTTCTGCTTATCTCGATTTAACGGGCGACGATTTGCTAGATACTGGTGTAACAATTATGGCTAGGCCGCCAGGAAAGAAAAATAGTACAATTCATCTATTATCTGGTGGAGAAAAAGCGCTAACCGCATTATCATTAGTATTTGCGATATTTAGGCTAAATCCAGCACCGTTTTGTTTACTAGACGAGGTAGACGCACCATTGGACGATGCTAACGTAGGGCGATTTTGTCGATTGGTATCAGAAATGTCGCAAACAGTACAATTTATATACATTACCCACAATAAAGTGGCAATGGAAATGGCAACACATTTAACCGGTGTAACTATGGCTGAACCAGGTGTTTCTAGAATGGTTGCGGTAGATATGGAACAAGCATTAGCAATTGCAGAATAAATAAAAATATAGGGCAATAATGCAACAAGAAATTCGATTTACATTGTTTATTATAGGGATCGCCATTATTGGCGGTGTTTTGCTGCATGGTATATGGACTATCCGCAAAAATGCCAAAAAAACCAAGCGTACCAGTTTTGAGTCGCAAAACTGGGAGCCCGGTTTTGATCATGAGGATGACATTGAATCTGACAACCCGTATTACGACGATGTTGGCGTTAGTAAAGCAAGAGTGGTGGTGAATCCAGTATCATCTGCACCTAAAACACAAGCAGATAGTGTAGATAGTGCGGACCTTGCTAGTATGAATGAATCAGAGATAGAAACTGAACAAACCGACCGCCTTTATACCGAAGACGTTAATTTAGCTGAAGCTGTGTCTTCTGATTCCCTTGATACGGTGAATGTATCTTCTGGTGATGCCACCCAAGATGCTGAACAGCAGATAGTCGATAATGTTGAAATAAACACAGACGACTCGCTGAAAGAAGTAACGGGTTTTGATGAAGAACAAACGCCTGAAGATACACCAAAGGTGAGCGCGGCTCCAATGTATTCAAATGTGGTGACACAACCCAAGCCTGAGTTTACGCGTCATGTTAATCATAGCGACAGTGGCGTTGATAACATCGGTACACCGCCAGAGTTCTTATTGAAGAAAAACGACATGCAAGTTGACGCCACTGAGCACCAAGCCATTGATGCCAATACAAGCGCGCTAAACGACACACAAAGTGGTATGAACAATATTTCCAATTATTCATCAGAACAAGCAAGCGCAGAGCAAGTCTCGCAAACTACTATTGATGTTAACAAAACTAACGAAGATTTTTCGTTAGATGTGCAATCAGGTCCCAGCGAAAAACCGCTTGATGCGCCTAAAAAGAAAGGAGTTGAAAAAGAGTTGAGTTTTGCACAACAAGCGAAGCGTTTTGTAACGCGAGGCAGGAAATCAAGTAACGATAAGAAACGCAAGGAGCCGGTAATTAAACATACACAAGAAGATCAGATGTTAATTGACTTTGACACAGCTGACCAGACTAAAGAAAAGAAAGTGGTAACCGAAACCCAATTATCATTTATTGATGATTATGAGTCTGATACCACCGAACAAGTTAATAGCACGAGTAGTACTGAGAACAACGACAAAGCGGCTTATACTGGAGAGCCTGAAGTATTGGTACTCAATGTACGTGCAGCAAACGATAAGCCCATTGAAGGTGCAGCCTTATTGCCTATGCTACTCACCTTAGGGTTTAAGTTTGGCGAGCATGATATTTTTCACCGTCATGTTAACACCAACGGAACAGGGCCAATCTTGTTTAGCTTAACTAATATGTTAAAACCGGGTGTGTTTGATATTGATAATATAGAAAATTTCAGCACATTAGGTGTGTCATTATTTATGATGCTACCGACAGAGGGTGACGCGCAGCAAGTCTTTAATATGATGCACAACGCTGCTCGCAAGCTATCTGAAGAATTTGACTGCCGTATACTCGACGCAAACAAAGTGGCATTAAGCAAACAAAGCTTACAACAATATATTGAGCGTATTCGTGAATTTGAACGCAAACGTATGAGTCGCTAATTATTGTTTATACCGTTAAATAAGTCCGTTATTACCCAAAGAAGTACGTAATTTATGACCGCCAATACTGCCATTGCTGAGCAAATTGAAGCTCTAAAAACTAGCCTTGAGGATTACAATTATCAGTATTACGTGCTTGATAATCCAAGTGTCCCCGATGCCGAATATGACCGCGTTCTACAGCAACTTATTGCACTTGAAACAGCTAATCCAACACTAAAAACAAGTGATTCACCTAGCCAAAAAGTAGGTGGAAAAGCCTTGGCTAAGTTTGACCAAGTTGAACATGAAATTCCAATGTTGTCGCTGGATAACGGTTTTGATGATACTGATTTAAACGCTTTTGAAACACGTGTTAAAGATCGCATTAATAGCCTTGATACCATTGAATTTGCTTGCGAGCCTAAATTAGATGGTTTAGCGGTATCGGTACTATATGAAAACGGTGTACTGAAACAAGCCGCGACGCGTGGTGATGGCCGTGTGGGTGAAAACATCACCGAGAATGTCAAAACGATTGCCAACATTCCTTTGCGACTTCGTGGTAATGATATTCCTACGCGTTTAGAAGTACGTGGTGAAGTATTTATGCCAAAACAAGGTTTTGAGAGCTTAAACGAACAGCAAAAGGCAAAAGGCGAAAAAGTATTTGCCAATCCACGTAACGCAGCCGCTGGTAGTCTTCGCCAGCTAGATTCCAAAATTACCGCGGCAAGACCATTATTGATGTACGCCTATTCAGTTGGCGTGCTTGAAGGCGGTGCAATTAGCCAAGCCGAAACTCACAGTGAAAGACTTGCTTGCTTAGCCGATTTAGGGTTGCCCTTGTGCAGTGAGTTAACGGTAGTTAAGGGTGCCAATCAATGCATTGATTATTTTAGAAAAATTGGCGAGCAACGCAATAGCTTGAGCTACGACATAGACGGAGTGGTATTTAAAGTAAACAATCTGGTATTACAACAACGCTTAGGTTTTGTGGCCAAGGCGCCGCGCTGGGCGATGGCACAAAAGTTTCCTGCACAAGAGGAAATGACGCGCTTGAACGATGTTGAGTTTCAAGTAGGCCGGACTGGCGCAATTACGCCAGTGGCAAGGCTTGAACCTGTATTTGTTGGGGGCGTGACCGTATCAAATGCGACCTTGCACAACCAAGACGAAGTTGCGCGCTTGGGCGTTAAAATTGGCGATACAGTTGTGATTCGACGTGCCGGTGACGTGATCCCGCAAATTGTCTCAGTAGTTATGGCTAATCGTGGTGACGATGCCAAAAATATTGTTTTTCCTACCCAATGCCCAGAATGTGATTCTCATGTTGAACGCATCGACAGCGAAGCGGTAATGCGCTGCACAGGTGGCTTGGTATGTGGTGCGCAACGCAAACAAGCGATAAAACATTTTGCATCGCGCAAAGCGTTTGATATAGATGGTTTGGGAGACAAAATTGTAGAACAATTGGTAGATGAAAAGCTCATTAATGATCCCTCTGACATTTTCAATTTAAGCTTGTCACAACTGGTGTCACTTGACCGTTTTGCCGATAAATCAGCGGTTAATTTGTTAAGGGCTATCGATATCGCAAAAGCGACAACGCTGCCGAAATTTCTATACTCATTGGGCATACGCGAGGTGGGTGAAGCCACTGCACGCAATTTAGCGATGCACTTTATGACCTTACCTGCGGTAATGTCAGCAAACGAAGAGCGATTGCAAGAGGTACCTGATGTAGGAGCAATAGTCGCTACCCATATTTATGAATTTTTTAACGAGCCAGCCAATACCGCTATTATCGACAAATTGCTTGAAGCGGGCATAAATTGGCCTGATATTGCACCGCCTTCGCAAGATCAACAGCCTTTCGCAGGCAAAACTGTCGTGCTTACCGGTACTTTGCAGCAAATGGGTCGCGCTGAAGCAAAAACGAAACTACAAGATTTAGGTGCGAAAGTATCGGGCAGTATTTCTGCTAAAACTGATTTATTAGTAGCGGGAGAAAAAGCCGGATCTAAACTACAAAAGGCCAGCGATTTAGGCATAGAAACTTGGGACGAAGCGCAGTTTATTGCGTATTTACAATCTTTGTAGCACAAGCCAACTAATACACGTAATTGTGCTATTTATTGGCTTTTCGTTGTTGCCATGCTTTTGCTACTGACCAACGCCACACCCAATCTAAACCAAAGTAGCCAATTGCCCCTGCAACTACCGAGCATATTGCGCAACCTAATATGAAAGCCGGGCCAATGGTTGAAACTGACTGTGCGAGCCAAGCCCAACTTAATTGCATCTCAAAACTTATCATTTCGGTCCCAAGTACAGTACTACCTACCAAATAAGCCACGTAGAATATAGGCGGCATAGTCAAAGGATTGGTTATCCATACAGTTGCTACCGATAGGGGTAAATTTACGCGCAAAGGAATGGCCGTTGCCGCCGACAATATCATCTGAAAGGGCACAGGCCAAAAAGCAAAAAACAAACCTATACCGAAAGCCCCCTTTGCTGAGCGCCGATTGAGATGCCATAAATTGGGATCGTGCAATAACTTGCCAAACATCTTTAATGACTTGTGTGACCTGACCGTATTGTGATCAGGCAAGAAACGTCGAATAAATTTTTTCGGCATAATAAACGTTGCTTAATAGAGTTCCAATTAATGACATTTACTGAAAAGACAATGTGTGGTTTTGTCTCGGTTTTTTTGTCCAGCGCATTATGGCCTAGTTTACCGCCAATTTCACTCATTGCGTGGTGTTCTTTGGTATTATTTTTTGCTTTATTGGTATATTTATCGACCAATCAAAGACGGGCTTTACTAGCATGGCCTATTGGTATCGCATGTGGGGCTGGCTGGGCGGTTGTGGTTGCTCATATGTATTTAACATGGCAAGTACCGCCAGCCTTGTTTTATAAAAATGTCATAGTGCAAGGCACAGTAAGCAGTTTAATGCCCGCTCACTCAACACCCAATACTTCTGTATCGTTTATCCTCAAGGTTGATACAGCGGGTATGCAGAATTTGCGGTTTTCACCCAAAATAAGAGTGTCTTGGTTTATGCCAAGTTTGCATTTACAGCAAGGCCAGCGTGTACGGTTGTTTGTCAATCTTAAGCCGCCTGTGGGTTTAGCGAATCGGCATGGTTTTCATTTTCAAACATGGCTGGCAAGCCAAAACATTGCGGCTCTTGCTTATGTTAAGTCGAGCCCTTCAAATTATATTATTCAGCGCGAGATAAGCTGGCGCCAGTCACTGGTTAACAAACTTCAAAATAGCGAACTTAGTCATAAACACTGGATTGCCGCATTAACCTACGCCGACCGCAGTGGCTTTACAGACGCTAATTGGTCGCTACTGCAAAATACGGCAACGGCGCATTTATTTGCGATATCGGGCATGCACTTAGGCTTGGTGTTTGCATTAGTGTTAGGCTTACTAAAGTGTGTGTTGTTGCTTGCACCCAACTCGCTTACCTTTCAGCAACGTATACTGAAATGGAAAATAATGCTACTTGCATTATTGTGTTGTGGTGTTTATGCATGGTTGGCTGGCTTTCAAGTGCCTGTGCTACGGGCCTTATGCAGTGTGATATTGATAGTGTTATGCGCGATTAAACACATACATTGGCGTTTATCTAGTTATCTATTATGTTTATTAACGCTGTTCTGTGTGTGTTTTCCATATGCGCATTTAAGCGTCAGTTATTGGTTTAGTTTTGGTGCAGTGTTGCTTATATTTTTGTTTTTATGGCGATTTCCTGCTGCCCAACAAGCCAGTTTATGGCAAAAAGTGAAGTATGTTATTGCACTGCAACTATTTTTGTCTTTTTGCATGCTGCCTATTACTTTGTTTACCTTTAATATGGTGCCTATTGTTGGCGTTTTTGCCAATTTGCTTATGATCCCCTTTGTCAGTTTTGTGCTAGTTCCCAGTTGCTTATTTGTGGCAGTGATGAGCATGATTTTTACCGACGTCGCTTGGTTATGGACTGCGCTAAACACCCTGTTCATATACAGTATTAGCATATTGACATTATTTGACCGTGTTGATGTGGTATCAAGCACTGCATGGAACGTTAAACTATGGCAGTTGGTTGCGCTTGCTGTGTTAATGCTGATAATAACTTTACCTCGTTGGCCGCACAAAAGACCGCTAATGATAATCTTAATTAGTCTCTATTTGCTCACCTTGGGCCCTATTTATTATTTTCGTGGCCATTACATGCAACCACATTGGCAGCTTTTTGTATTTGATGTGGGTCAGGGATCAGCGATGGTAATTCAAAAGCAGGGTCGGTTTATTATATATGATACCGGTGCAAAACCTGCCCAGGGAATAAGCATGGCTAAACGGGTATTGTTACCTTTTTTTGAACACCAATATAATCCGAAAATTGATAAGCTGATCCTTAGCCATCTCGACAATGATCATGCGGGCGGTGCTACCGAATTAATAGAATTTTTAAATATTGATAGTATTATTTCGCCCGCAGATGGCTGCAATACACCGCATCAATTTATCTGGCAAGGATTGATATTTGAGATCCTATGGCCGCTATCGCCGCAAAGCGGAGAACAAAATAATCACAGTTGTGTGATTAGAGTAAGCGATGGTAAGCACAGCGTGTTATTGTCAGGCGATATTGAAGGCGCTGCTGAAACTGCGTTATTGCGCCAGTATGTAAACGATGATGTAAATACCTTAGCTTCCACCATTTTAATTGCTCCGCATCATGGCAGCAGTACCTCATCGAGTAACGCTTTTGTTAAAGCCGTAAATGCGCAGCATGTGATATTTTCAGCAGGGTTTGCAAATCGCTGGCAATTTCCCCATGCGGGAGTGTTGATGCGATATAAACGCACTCATGCAAAAACGCTAACAACAGGTACAAGCGGCCAAATCACGTTCACTTTTACACCGCACCACTATGAGGTGTCACAGTATCGAGAGCATGAATACAAGCGCTGGCATTATGCAACACCAGCACGTTAACCTCGCCCACACCAGTTACACTAATAATTTCGTGTATCTAGCGGTAATTTAGGTAGAATATAGAGAATTGATGGAGTTATTCACTGTATATGTCAAAACAAAAAAACAATGTTGAAGCTGGCGAACCAAACACTCGGGTCACCGTTGCCCGTTTTTTCCAATACATTAAACCGTTTAAACTGCTGTTTGCCATTGCCATAGTGGGCATGGTTGGCTACGCATTGGTCGATGTATATGTGTTGTCACAAATTGAACCGCTTATTGATGAAAGCCTAAAAGGCGGCGACTACGAATTTCTTAAGTTAGCAGCCATATTCATTGTGCCCTTATTTGTATTGCGCGGTATTTTTAATTTCATGGGTACTTATACCCTTGAGTATATCGGCACGCAGTTGGTGCGCACTATGCGCCAACAGTTGTTTGATAAATTCATTCATTTGCCAGTTGAGTTTCATGACCATCATTCTACGGGCACTTTAATCTCTAAAATAATATATGACACCGAGCAAGTCCGTGCAGCATCAGGTAAGGCCTTATTAACCCTAGTGCGCGAAGGCATGTTTGTAGTGGGCCTAATTGTGGCGATGTTCTTAGCGTCGTGGAAGCTATCTATTATATTTTTACTAATAGGGCCGATAGTGGCAATTATTGTATCGTTTGTTAGCAAACGATTCAGAAAAGTGAGCAAAGCCATTCAACAAGCAATGGGCTCACTTACTGCCAATGTAGAAGAGGCGGTGAAAGGGCATAAAGTGGTTCTCATGAGTGATGCACAACAACTCGAAACCGACAAATTTGCGTATAAAAATAACCAAAACCGCTTACAAAATATGAAGCTGGTAAGTGCACAAATATTAAGTGTATCGTCTATCCAAATCATTGCGTCAATTGCTTTAGCATTTGTTTTGTTTACGGCAAGCTTACCGTCGATGGTGGCCGAGCTAACACCGGGCATTTTCATGAAGGTAGTGTTGTTTATGGTAATGCTGTTAAAGCCATTAAAAGCGCTTACTACTGTTAACACACAGTTTCAAAAAGGTATGGCCGCATGTGCCAGTATTTTTGAAGTGTTAGACAATCAGAATGAAAAAGATGTTGGCACCCAAGATATCAAACGAATACAAGGCGACATTACGTTTAAAAACGTCACTTTTACTTACCCAACAAAACAAACACCGGCCATTAAGAATGTGAGTTTTACGGTAAAAGCAGGGCAAACCGTCGCGCTGGTAGGCCGCTCGGGTGGAGGTAAATCAACCTTATCTAGCTTATTAACGCGTTTCTATTCACCCGACAGCGGCGATATTCTATTAGACAATACAAATGTGAATGACATTACCTTGCGCAGTATAAGGCAGCAGTTTGCCTTAGTTTCGCAACAAGTAGTGTTGTTTAACGACACCATTGCCAATAACATCGCCTATGGTAAACAAGATAGTGTCACCCGCGAACAAATTATCCATGCTGCCGATATTGCCCACGTAACCGACTTTGTGAGCCAACAAGAAAACGGGTTTGATACCATTGTGGGTGAAAACGGCTTAATGTTGTCAGGTGGACAGCGTCAACGTATTGCCATTGCTCGCGCTATTTTGGCTGATTCTCCTGTGTTAATACTTGATGAAGCCACTTCGGCACTTGATACCGAATCAGAAAAATACATTCAACATGCCCTTGACGAACTGCAAAAATCTCGCACTAGCATTGTGGTAGCGCACCGTTTGTCGACTATCGAGAACGCAGATGTAATTATGGTGGTAGAGCAAGGTGAGATAGTTGAAATGGGTAGCCATGCAGAGCTTATTGCACAAAATGGCATGTATAAATCACTCCACGCTATGCAGTTTACTGCTAGTGGCGATGCTAGCTAACGCCGTTTATGTTACAAAAAGCATGGTTTACCAATAGCAAATGGATATGGATATTGTTGCCATTGTCATTTTTGTTTTGGGCATTGTCATCTATGCGACGTTGCTTGTTTCGGTGGGGTGTATTATCAAGTAAAAACTGTAGCTTGCCTGTTGTTGTGGTGGGCAATATTAGCATTGGTGGCAATGGCAAAACGCCACTTTGCATTGCTTTAGTGAACTACTTACAAGAACAAGGCTATACGCCCGCTATTTTGTCTCGAGGATACGGCGGCAGCACACAACATTTTCCGCGCCAATTACATGCACAGGCGAGTGCACATGAAGTGGGTGATGAACCCGCGTTGATGTTTCAACGTTTAGGCTGCGTAGTGGTTATTGATCCTATTCGCTCACGAGGGTGTGAATACATTGCTCAGCATACCCAAGCCAACATTATTATATGTGATGACGGATTACAGCATTATGCCATGCAGCGCGATCTTGAAATATGCGTGATGGATAGGCGTGGCTTGGGCAACGCTAAATTGTTGCCTATGGGGCCGCTACGAGAGGGCGCTTGGCGCTTGAAAACCGTTGATGCCTGTGTGGTCAATGCACACGCAAATGACTTTGCAGACTTCGATTGGTTACGCCAGTACAACGATGCTTGCTATAACATGCAATTACAACCCAGCGCTTGGGTGAACGTCACTACAGGTGAGCGCATCAGTTTAGCTACTATTAATAAGCATTTGCTAAACCAACGCGTGGCCATTGCCGGCATTGGTGACCCTAAGCGTTTTTTTGATACGCTAGATACACTTAATGTACGCGTAAATCACTGTGTTCCCTATGCTGACCATCATGCATTTAGTCAAAGCGATATACAGCAAAATATGAGTATGCTAATGACTGAAAAAGATGCGGTAAAGGTGCGTGCTTTTGCAAATAATCATTGTTGGTACTTAGAGGTAAATGCACAGTTACCCAGCGGTTTTTTCGATGCTATACTGCAACCATTAATCAAAAATAATAAATTAAAAGCCAATGCGTAAAGCAAATTGGCGCTTAAGGAGACGCAATGGCGTTTGATAAAAAGTTACTCGATATTATCGCCTGTCCTACATGCAAAGGACAACTGCAACTGGTAACGTTTGAAGGGCGTGACGAGCCTGAACTAGTATGCCGATTCGATCGCCTAGCCTATGCTATTAAAGACAATATACCGGTATTACTAGAAGACCAAGCGCGTGAAATTAGCTTAGCTGAGTATGAATCACTTAAGTAAATACAGTTGATAGGAAACTTATGTCATTTATTGTTGTTATCCCCGCCCGATATGGATCTACTCGTTTTCCGGGTAAGCCCCTTGCGTTAATCAATAACAAACCTATGATTCAGCATGTGTATGAGCGCGCGGTGGAAGCTGGTGCTAGCGACATAATTGTGGCCACCGACGATAAGCGCATAGGTGAGGTCGTTAGCGGCTTTGGTGGAAAGGTGTGTTATACAAATGACAGTCACGAATCAGGTACTGAACGCATAGCCGAAGTACTTTCTACCTTGTCAATTAGCGATAACACCGTAGTGGTTAATGTGCAGGGAGACGAGCCTTTCATTCCTCCTGAAAATATCCAACAAGTTGCCAACAATTTAGTCAGCAGTAACATGCATATGGCGACCTTGTGCTTTCCTATTAGTCAGCGCAAAGATATCGATAACAGCAATGTTGTTAAAGTGGTGTTCTCGAGCAATGGCAAAGCCATGTATTTTTCTCGTGCGCCAATACCATACGATCGCAGTTGGGTGCAAAACACACAAAATATGCATGACAATGCTTACTATCGGCACGTAGGGATATATGCTTATCGTGCAGGTTTTGTGCATCAGTACATTACATTGAGTGCCAGTCAATACGAGCATATTGAATCACTAGAGCAATTACGAGTGTTGTATCACGGATATGATATACATGTTGCAGTGGCAGAGCAGGCGCCACCGCATGGGGTAGATACTCCGGACGATCTAGCGCGCTTAAATGCTTAATGCCTTTGCGCGCCAAATACCTATAGCAATATGCTTGCAGTAACTAGTCTTGGTCTGGTGACACTACTGCCCAAAGATCGTGTTGGTCTGCATGGATAATTTCTACCCATAGTTGTTGCCCTGCAACTAATTCATGTTCATTGTTAATGTGTATCACGCCGTCAATTTCAGGGGCTTCACCAAAGCTTCTGGCCACAGCGCCTTCGCTGGTGACTTCATCAACCATCACATAGTACTCGTTACCAATGCGGTTTTGTAAACGTTGTGCGCTTATTTCTGACTGCACTTGCATAAAACGTTGCAATCGATCTTCTTTAACACTTTCGCTTATCTGATCGGGTAGTTGATTTGCTGTTGCGCCCTCTACAGGTGAATATTTAAAACAACCTACACGGTCTAGTTGGGCTTCTTTTAAAAAGGTCAGTAGTTCTTCAAACTCGTCTTCTGTTTCGCCTGGGAAACCCACAATAAACGTAGAGCGGATGACTAGGTCGGGGCATATTTCACGCCATTTACGGATACGCTCAATGGTACGATCAGCACTGCCGGGACGCTTCATTAAGCGCAATATGCGTTTGTTTGCGTGTTGAAAGGGAATATCGAGATAGGGCAATATTTTACCCTCGGCCATTAACGGAATTATATCGTCAACGTGTGGATACGGATATACGTAGTGTAAGCGTACCCACATGTCCATTTCGCCCAGTTTTTCACACAATTGCTGCATATGTGTTTTGACTGGCATGCCGTTCCAAAAATCAGTTTTGTATTTTACATCAACACCGTAAGCGCTAGTGTCTTGCGATATCACAAGAAGTTCGTTAACCCCTGCGGCTTTTAATCGTTTAGCTTCATCTAGCACTTGACCAATTTTGCGACTAACGAGGTCGCCACGCATTGACGGAATAATGCAAAACGTGCAGCGATGGTTGCAGCCTTCAGAGATTTTTAGATAGGCAAAGTGTCTAGGCGTAAGTTTGATGCCATGGTCTGGCACCAAATGCATAAACGGGTTATGGCTAGGTTTTGGCAAATGTTCATGTACTTGCTCAACCACAGCCTCGTATGCGTGTGGCCCTGTAACCGCTAATACGTTAGGATGTATTTCTCTAATTTCGTCTTCTTTTACACCCAAGCACCCAGTTACAATTACCTTGCCATTTTCGTTCAGTGCCTCACCAATGGTATCTAACGATTCTTGTACGGCGGTATCAATAAAGCCACATGTATTTACAATAACTAAATCAGCGTTGTTATAAGTTGGCACAACATCATAGCCTTCAGTGCGCAGCTGCGTGAGTATGCGCTCTGAGTCAACTAAGTTTTTAGGGCAGCCCAAGCTTACGAAGCCTATCTTTGCATTATTTTCAGCGCCGCTTAACGCGCTTGCCGAGTGGTGGTCCTCAATAACCTTAGCGGGTATATCAAGAGTCGTCGTTTGGCTGGCAGCTGAATTGCTGGTGCTGGGATCGAATTTTTCTACTGTCATAGTGTGCTCTTTTGCTTTACGTCGCTCAGGCGAATCGAGGCATAATAAATAAAATCGTTATAACGATAAATGTATCATTGTGCTTAATTGGCATGTCGATACTCTCCACCGCTATTTAGGGCGCGGAGTTTACAACAAAAGTGGCCTGAAGTCTGCTAAATGTTGAGTGAGTAGATGCTTATATAACCAATATAATTAATTTAGTTATAATAAATATAATGCGAGTTAATTGCTTGCTGGTCATGGATTTGTTTGCTGAACGAATTAATTATAGACCCTAATTTTCGGGCGTTATAGCCATTACACTTGTATTAAAAATTCAATTCCCTCATAATAATAAGTAGAACACTAACTATTAGTGTCTCTAACTAATTCACATAAAGAGGAAGTATGTCGTTTAACGATAGCAAACGAATAGTAATAAAAATTGGTAGCGCATTGATTGCGCCAAGTAATAATGGATGTAGTTCACATAACCTGTTAGCCATTGCGCAGTTTATTGTGAAATGCAGAGAAAACGGCCAGCAAGTTATATTGGTCTCTTCAGGTTCGGTTGCCGCTGGGCGCAAGTGGTTTGACGCCAAAGAACTTACCACGACCCTAAAAAAAGCCATGGCAGCAACAGGCCAAACCGATATGATGGAATTGTGGGATAAACTGTTTGATTTTCCCACTGCACAATTATTGTTAACTAATGATGATTTGTGTCATCGCGATCGCTATTTAAGCATCAAAGATACCTTAGAAGCCTGCTTAGAACACAAGGTTCTGCCAGTGGTGAACGAAAACGACACCGTTACCTCTGACGACCGAAAAGTAGGAGATAACGATAACTTGGCCGCAATGGTTGCCACCGCAGTTAACGCCAACGTCTTGGTTATGTGCACCGACGTAAACGGCTTGTATGATAAAAACCCGCACACCGATAGCAGTGCTCAACTTATTCAGGAAGTATCTACTATAAACGCTAACACCTATAAAATGGCAGGTGGCGCAGTGAGCATCACTGGCACCGGTGGCATGCGCACTAAAATAGAAGCGGCAGAAAAAGCCACAAGTCACGGTATCGATACTTATATTATTAATGCATTTGATACCAACAGCTTTACGCGCCTATTGGCCAACAAAAACCCCGGTACCCAT
Source organism: Glaciecola sp. (assembly GCA_049650345.1). Classification (GTDB taxonomy): domain Bacteria; phylum Pseudomonadota; class Gammaproteobacteria; order Enterobacterales; family Alteromonadaceae; genus Glaciecola. The sequence continues at coordinate 51,348 of JBARZY010000122.1, forward strand.
TTTGTTGCACAAAAACAACCGGTTTCCCACGCGGTACATTGGATGACGCACACTTCAAAGGCACGGGGCGAGTTAATTGTGGATGAAAGCACCATGGATGAGGGAGATATCCAAGATAACCTTACGAGTAACAACCTTGTGGCGGTAAATGGCGAGTTTTCTGTAGGTGACACTATTGTGGTGAAAAACGATGACGGTAAACGTTTAGCAAAAGCGACGACCAACTACAGCAGTTGTTTATTAAATCACCTTGCCGACAAGGGTATTCGTGAAAAACTAGATGACGACTCTAGCTTACTTAATCACTCTATTGTGTCTAATGAGCACATAGCAGTACTAGGAGGAAAATAATCATGATTACTACCTTATCGAAACAGGCAGCTAGTGCTGCACGAGTGGGCAGAAATTTAGCAACCAGCAACAAAAATGAAGTACTGTATGACATGGCTGCCTCACTGCGAGAACATGCCACAGAGATTCTGGCTGCTAATCGTCTTGACATGCAATATGCTGAAGAAACTAAGGTTGATGCAGCGATGCAAGATCGCTTGTTATTAAACGAACATCGCATTGAAGATATGGCCTTGGCTATGGAAAACGTTGCTCAATTAGACGATCCTGTGGGTCAGCGCAAGCCTGTGTCTACGCAAGAAAATGGTTTGGACATTCACAAGCTAAAAATCCCCCTTGGTGTGGTATGTATGATTTATGAGGCCCGCCCAAATGTTACCGCTGAAGCAAGCGCATTGTGCTTTAAGTCTGGCAATAGCGTGATTTTGCGAGGAGGGAAAGAAGCCATTCATTCCTCAAAGGCAATATCTTCAGTGTTGCAAGGTGTATTGCGTCAGCACAAGCTACCAGAAAGTTTGATTACGGTCATCCCCAGTACCGACCGTGCCCACTTAGCTACATTAATGCAGCAAAAAGACTATATTGATGTGATTATTCCGCGTGGTGGCGAGGGCTTAATCAATTACGTGTCTGAAAACAGCCAAGTACCGGTGATACAGCATTACAAAGGCGTATGCCATTTGTATGTAGATAAAGATGCTGACTTTACGAAAGCGATAAATATACTAGTGAATGGCAAAACACAGCGCACTGGTGTGTGTAATGCGCTAGAAGGTTTGTTGGTTCACAGCAGTATTAAAGACGCATTTTTACCCTTAGTGAGTAACGCGCTGCAAGAAAAAGGCGTCACTATTAACGCCTGTAAACAAAGCGCAGCATTTTTTGAGCATGCAAACGTGCTAGGTGATGATGAATTTGGTGAAGAATACTTGTGCCTCGAAATTGCCGTGAAGGTCGTAAAAGATTTTGATGATGCGCTTGATCATATTGAGCAGTTTGGTAGCCATCACACCGAAGTCATTTGCACTGAGAACGAAACAACCGCGCAAATATTTCAGCGTAGCGTGGATGCATCTGTGGTAACAGTAAATGCATCTTCTCGTTTCTCTGATGGTGGACAATTGGGTCTCGGCGCAGAAATTGGTATTGCTACCAGTAAATTGCATGCCTATGGACCAATGGGGCTTGAAGCGCTCACTACAGAAAAGTTTTTGGTCACTGGCAACGGTCAAGTACGCGCATAAGTCCAATAATCACATAACAATAGCAAGGCTAATTTGTAACAGCCTGTTTAAATCATATTGTGTTGCGCAATAAAGCGCCTATGATGAACGAGTGTTTCACTATTACTCTAACGTCATAGGCGCTTTTGCGTATTATGCAAACCCAGTAAGGAATAATTATGTTGACCGCTAATTTGCTACAAAAAACCAAAACCTTTGGTGTTTCGATATTGTTCGCAGCCATGTCTATGAGCGTGAGTATCGGTATTGCCCATGCACACGATGGCAATCAAGCGCTTGCAGGTATTGTACTTGATAGAGATACTGAGCAAAGGGCACGCGACAAGTATCGTCACCCAGTACAAACCTTGACTTTTTTTCATGTTACACCTGGTATGAAGGTTGCCGAGGCTCTGCCCGGCGGTGGGTGGTATTCACAAATACTAGCCGAGTATTTAGGCGCTGAAGGCGAGCTTCACGGCATTAATTATAATGATGATATGTGGAAAATGTTTGGCTTTTTCCCCGCAGAACGGATTGCTGAGTTTCAAGCGGCAACCGCTAAGTTTTCACCTATGATTGCAGGGTTTACTGATAGCGGTATCACTACCAGCGGCTTCACCTTTGAGAATGCGCCTAAAAGTGCATTTGACTCACTAGACAGAGTATTATTTATTCGAGCTCTGCATAATTTGAATCGCTTTGAAGCACAAGCGGGTACGCGAACCCAAGCATTAAAAGTGGCCTATGATTTACTCAAGCCCAACGGCCTAGTAGGCGTAGTGCAACATCGAGCACCAGAAACGCACAGTGACGCATCTGCTGATGGTAGTCGGGGATATTTAAAACAATCTGCAGTGATTAACGCATTTGAAGATGCAGGCTTCGAGTTGGTGATGACTAGCGAAGTTAACGCTAATGCCAAAGACACACCAAGTGAAAGTGACATTGTGTGGCGATTACCACCTAGTTTTAATGGCACCGGCGATGATGCAGAAAAGCGTAAAGCCATGAGTAATATTGGCGAAAGTGACCGCATGACCTTGTTATTCAAGAAAAAGGGCGCACAGTACATTCACTAGTGAAATAAGATGGTACGTGGTAATTATGCCACGTGCTTATAATGTAGTTGCCATAAATGTTAAAATACCCGTTAAAATACTATGATGAGGCAGGCCGTATGAAGCCGCCCATAGTGGTGTACTTTATATTGTTGTTTGTAAGTCGCGGTTTGCTTGTGCTGATTATTTCGTTGTCGTTTAGAGAAGATAGTGAGTTATTATTGCGCTTGTTTTACCCTCAGCCCTATCACTTTTACTTATCATTAAGTCCTATTATTCCCGCTTTAATGGGGCTCTACCTGGTAAGTAAACGCAACATATTATGGGAAAACGAGCAATTTTCACGGTTTAAAATGCTGCCATGGTTGATGGCCTTTGCGTTGTTACTTGACGCTTCTATGCAAACCTATATGTTGTATGAAACACATTTTGCGTACTCGCTTAGCCACGGTTTATCGTTGTTAATCGCCGTGCTTTGCATGTGGTATTTGGTAAAAAGCCAATATTTGAAAACGCTATTTATTGACTGGCAAACGCCTTAGCCAAGATCAAGCTTACTGTGCATGGTTTGCCAGTGCTTTGTTGAAATACTCGGCTACACTGGTTTCGTTGTTGTTAACTAGGCGCTCATAGCAAATACCCGAAAACGCGTATGTATTGGACTCAAGATGCAAAAACACAGCGGGTGCATCTTCATTAGTTTCGTCAAATACCCAAACTCCGCCTGCTAATTTTCGAAACGTTTCTCCAATATAAGCGCCATAGATGTTGCACAAGGTAAAAAGTGCCTTGTGTTCTTGTACTTGTCCTTGATAGGTTTCTAGATAGGCATGTAGAGCAATATCTACTTGGGCCATGCTTGCTGCTGAGAAATCCAGGGTAATATCAAACTCTTTTTTGGCTAGGGTAACAGCGTCAGATGCACTGTCGACCATAAGTTGTTGTAGTTCAGATGCATTCATATAATGTATGTTCTTATTTCTGTTAGGTTTTATTTATGATAGCGCATTACTCATAGTTTGGTAGTGCTATTTTCCTGTGGGCTAAAATCAATGATGCTAGCAGTGTGGTACCAGGGCCTTGTTGTTCGGGCTTAGGACACACTAAAAATCCGGTGATTTGTTTAAATGCACTGCCGTGAACCTGAATACTGGCTAACTTGCCTTGTGCAATTAAACGGCTGACTTTATGTTTAGGCAACCAACAAAAACCAATATTTTGTAATAAAGTATCAATCGCAGTTTCAAACTGGCTAAAAGTCCATCTATTTTCAGACTTTAACCAGCCGGTATCTTCACTGGGACTACTAGAAGTATCTTTAATCACTATTTGAAGATGTTGAGCAAGGGTGTTAGGTGACAATGGCTGTTGCATTTGCGCTAGCTCGTGCTCGGGGTGACACACTAATACAAACTCGACATGACACAAGGGCTCGCCCAAGTAGCCCTTTGGGACTTCCATTAAAATAGCTAAATCGACCTTATGTTGAGTAACGGCTTCTTTACTGCCCGTAAGTACAGTATCAATTACTTTTAGGCGGCTGCCACGGCTTTGTGGCAAAAATTCAGCTAATACGGGTAATAAGGCTTCTCGCGGATAGGCCAAATCGACACTTAGGGTAATTTCAGGCTCCCAGTCTTGATTAATATTTACTGCCAATTGTTCGAGTGACTCAACGTGTTGAGTCAGATCGCGTGATCTACGCAGCATGACTTCACCTGCTTCGGTCAATACCGCTTTTCGGCCAACTACCTGTAATAGCTGCACGCCTAGCATTGTTTGTAACTTTGCGACTGCATGATTGAGTGACGATTGGCTTTTATTTAAAGCGTCTGCGGCATGCGCATAGCCGCCATGATCTACCACCGCTTGCAGAATACGCCATTGCTCTAATGTTGTTTTGGGACGATACAAATTAGCTCCTACTTAGGCACGCATGTTCCATATTACAAAAACGTAATCGAAAATAGTTAAACACTTTGCTGTACACTACCGTATTTACTTTTAATTAAACACTCATTTTGTTGAAACTGTAAGGTGCTAAATATTTGCACTAAAGCAATAGGCAACAAAAACATACAAGAATATTACGCTCTATGAAATATAACGCCTTTTTACCGTTTAGCGCACTGCTTGCTTTACTTGCCATTAGTGTGTTGACGCACTACTCGGTACTTCCTCCCGGCGCAGAGTTGTTAACGGCTATCAACGACGTGTTTACTGATGGGTTCTATTGGGTGATTTTTCTAATTATTTTATTCGAAGCAATCATTTATATAGGATTTTATTTTCCGGGACAGTTTTTTGCAGTAATTTTAGTAGTAGGTGCTAAGCCCACTGCCATGGATATCGTTTATTTAACGCTGAGTATGGTGTTGGCGGCTACCTTAGCATCTTTTATCAATTACCAATTAGGCAAGGCGTCTAATAATGCGGTTGAAGAAAACGACGATACGAAACCTAAATTAAAACGCTTGTTATTGGCCATGATCCATATTAACTCCTTGGCATTTTTCATGTTTTCTCAAGGCGCGGCAAAGCGCACTATTAACGTGGTTTGGTTAGCTGGATTACTAAATTTACCTTATTATTTACTGCTAATAGTTGGTACCGCGGTATTAAGTGAGCAAGTGATGGCGATGGCAGAAAATACGGTATTTTTGATTAGTGTGGTATGTATTTGGTTGGCTGTCGCACTATATTACGACGTTAAGCAAGCGCGTGAAACTAACAGCCATGATTAATTACGTATTGGTAATATGGGCAATTGCGCGACTTGCAGCAACTAGTCCAAATGTAGCGGTTACCCCAACAAAAGCACCAAACCCAGTACTGCAATCCATTTTACTAGCGCCTTGGCTACGCTGTTTTGCTTGACTGGTACCACCATCGACTGTTGGATATTTGAGTTGTTCTGTTGAATATACGCACTCAACCCCAAAGTTACGCTTTGGGTTTTGACTAAAGTGATAAAACCGACGAAGTTCAGAGCGCACTTTTGCGAGCAAAGGATCTTGAATCGTTTTTGCTAGATCACCCTTGGTAATTTGCAGGGGGTCGCGCTGTCCGCCAGCTCCTCCCACGCTAATGACCTTTATTTTATTGCGTTTACAATACGCAATAATTGCGGCTTTCGCTTTTACGCTGTCAACTGCATCAATTACAGTTGAAAAGTCACCGCGTTCGCCTAAGTATTCACCCACATTTTCAGCGGTAACAAAATCTTCTATAACCGTAACGTGACACTCTGGATTGATATCGAAAATTCGTTGTTGCATTACCTCCACTTTGCTTTGTTCAAGGGTAGAGTCAAGAGCATGAATTTGCCGGTTAATGTTACTTTGCGCTAAATCGTCAAGGTCAATGAGCGTAATTGCGTTAATGCCACTGCGTGCAATTGCCTCTGCAGACCATGCGCCCACACCACCAATGCCTATAATGCACACATGAGAGGCGGCAAGTTGCTCTAAACCATGTTGCCCGTATACTCGTGCAATCCCAGAAAAGCGTTGTTGGTATGACATTGATACTCACTTGTGAATTATCGTTCTAAAAAGTAGAACGTATATAGCGAAAATTAGCAGTTTTTATTCGTTATTCTTAATGCTTTAATTAAGCCATTGAATCAAAACACACAATTGTTAAAGGAAAGTATTATGGGTTTATTAGTAGAAGGTCAATGGCAAGACCAATGGTACGACACTAAAAAGTCAAATGGCAAGTTTGTTCGTCAAGACTCTATGTTTAGGCATCAAATTAGCACTCATTCTGATAGTGAGTTTACGCCTGAGTCGGGCCGCTATCATTTATATGTTTCCTTAGCCTGTCCTTGGGCGCATCGAACGTTAATCTTTAGAAAGTTAAAAGGGTTAACGGCCCATATTAGTGTATCGGTAGTGAGCCCAGACATGCTAGACAAAGGCTGGCAATTTGGCAAAACCTATAACAGTGATGAAGCAACAACCGAGGACCACTTGTTTGATTTTTCTCATATGCATCAGGTTTATACAAAAGACACGCCCGACATTACGTCAAGGGTAACGGTACCGGTATTGTTTGATAAACACACAAACAAAATTGTGAACAATGAATCGTCAGAGATCATTCGCATTTTTAATTCGGCTTTCAATGAGCTAACCGGTAATCACGTCGACTATTATCCATCACACTTACAAGCTGAAATTGACCAGATTAATGACTTTGTATATCCGAATATCAACAACGGCGTATACAAGGCAGGGTTTGCCACTACGCAGACTGCTTACGAAGAGGCACTTAACAGTTTATTTGGGGCACTTGATACCTTAGAAGAAAAACTAACTAATCAGCGTTATTTAGCGGGTAACACATTAACAGAAGCAGACTGGCGCTTATTTACCACCTTGATCAGGTTTGATCCTGTGTATGTGGGCCACTTTAAATGTAACTTAAAACAAATTGCCCAGTATCCGGCGTTGTGGGCCTATGTGCGTGAGCTATACCAAATAGAAGGAGTAGCTGAAACGGTTAATTTTGAACATATTAAACGCCATTACTATTTCAGTCACACTATGATTAATCCTACTCAAGTAATTCCTGTGGGACCTGAGCTTAATTTGCTTGAACCCCATGGACGTGAGCACCTAAGCGCTAAGGAGTAATATAAATGACAACAGTTACCCAAATTGTAAGTGGCAGAGCGGCATCAGATGGTGCCGGTGTAAAACTTAAACGTGTATTAGGTCAACCAGCCTTAACACGCTTGGATCCATTTTTGATGCTTGATGAGTTTGGCTCTGATACTCCAGCAGATTATTTAGCCGGATTTCCTCCCCATCCTCATCGCGGCTTCCAAACGGTTACTTACATGCTTAACGGTAAAATGGGCCACAAAGATTCTGTTGGCAACCAGGGCGTAATTGAAGACGGCGGTTTACAATGGATGAATGCTGGCAAAGGTATCATTCACGAAGAAATGCCTCAGCAAACAGAAGGGCTGATGCGCGGATTTCAGTTGTGGGTAAACTTACCGGCAAGTGAAAAAATGTCTGAGCCTGCCTATTACGATATAAAAAGTGCTGACATTAACGAAGTCAACATAGGCCAACAATCAAAGGCTAGAGTGCTTGCGGGGGAGCTAAATGGCGTAGCCGGGGCAGTAACGACACAAGCTGTTAAACCACAATTTTACGATTTACATTTAGTTAACAACGAAAATATAATTATTAGTGTGGATAAAACCCATAACGCATTTATTTATGTGTATGAAGGCGAAATATTGGTGGCTGATCGTACGCTTGTTAAAGGTCAACTGGCGACTCTAAATTTGTCTACAGAGCTTAATATTAAAAGCACTCAGCATGCCAAAGCAATTTTTGTAAGTGGTAAACCAATTGGCGAACCAATTGTGCAATATGGGCCTTTTGTCATGAATTCACAAACAGAGATTGAACAAGCGATTGAAGATTTTAGAGCAAATCGCTTAGCATAAAGATTCATTGGGTCATAATCGAGGCGCGCTGTTACGTGCGCCTTATATATTTGTACGTAGATTTATTGTTTTGGACGTAGATTAACGATTTTAATTTTTAAGTGCTTTGCTATACTCTAATTATCCCCAATATTGTAATTACACTTCATCATTAAAAGTATTATGCCAAAAATTACCTGTTTTAAAGCCTACGATATTCGTGGCGAGCTATTGTCTCAACTAAATGAAAATGTTGTATACCGCGTTGGTCGTGCATTTGCTGAATTTTTATCGGCTAAAACTGTGGTTGTAGGCGCCGATGCCAGAAAAACCTCATTGCCGTTAAAGCTAGCACTAAGTGCCGGTATTATAGACGGGGGAGCTAAAGTTTCTGATATTGGTGCAGCGGGCACTGAAGAAATTTATTTTGCAACCAAACATCTTGGCGTTGACGGCGGCATAGAAGTGACCGCAAGTCACAATCCAATTAATTATAATGGCATGAAAATGGTGAAGAGTGGCTCTGTGCCCATTAGTGGCGACACCGGTTTACATGCAATTAGAGAATTAGCTGAATCATACAATGATGATGACGTTACCCAGCGCATAGCGCACTATTCAGATAATCAGTTAGTGACTGACGATGCATTCATTAACGGTGAGCACTCAATAAAAGAAGCCTTGTTATTAGAAAGCGCTCAATATCAGCGCATCAGTTGTGTAAACGATTATGTATTGCACCTAAATGAATATTTAGATGTGAGCAAACTTACCCCATTAAAGTTAGTGGTCAACTCGGGCAACGGCAGTGCAGGGCACATAGTTGATGCCATAGAGTTATTCTTTAAACACCAAAACGTACCTGTTGAATTCATAAAAGTACATCATGAAGCAGATGGTAATTTCCCCAACGGTATTCCAAACCCACTTTTACCTGAAAATAGGGCCGATACGGCAAAGGCGGTTATTGAAAACAACGCTAACATGGGAATTGCTTGGGACGGTGACTTTGACCGTTGTTTCTTGTTTGATGAAAACGGTGAGTTTATTGAGGGTTACTATATTGTAGGGCTGTTGGCACAGGCGTTTTTAGACAAAAACAAAGGCGCTAAAATTATCTATGACCCTCGTGTATATTGGAATACGCAAGACATAGTAGAAAGTGCAGGTGGACGACCCATTAAATCTAAAACCGGTCACGCATTTATTAAAGAGCGTATGCGTAAAGAAGATGCGGTGTATGGTGGCGAAATGAGTGCGCATCATTACTTCAGAGACTTTGCATATTGTGATTCAGGTATGATCCCTTGGTTGCTAGTGGCTGAGTTATTATGTAAAACCAAGCAGCCTTTATCAGAACTTGTCAAATCGCGTATAGCATTGTTTCCATCTTCGGGCGAGATTAACTACAAAGTAGCCGATGCGGGCGAGACCATTAAGAAAATTGTGTCACATTACGAAAATGAAGCCGAGCTGATTGATAAGACCGATGGTATTGGGATGGAGTTTGGTACATGGCGGTTTAATTTACGTAAATCAAACACTGAGCCGGTTATTCGTTTGAATGTTGAAAGTCGCAATGACGAAGCGCTTATGCAAGCTAAAACAGAAGAGATTGAAGCCTTAATCAAGGCGTAATTATGTGTAGATAATGCATTGTTGTGAGTAAAAAATTGTGACTAAAAAACGCGATGGCTAGTAGCAGCATCGCGTTTTTTTATGTTTACAGTGTTAGGTGACGGGTGTTTATATGTAGGCCATGATTAAATGGCTCGCTACTACTACTGTGGTAAGAATGGTTCGTAAGGTTGTATAGTCAAGCAATATGTCTTTTTCAAGGGCTAAGGTATATTTGTCATACATTAAAATACCAATGTAAGCGACCGACAATGCACTGAATAAAGCTGGGCCTTCTAAAACAATAAGGCTCAACCACCCCACAATACTTGGTAGCATCGCGATATACAATTGGTGATTGTTACGACGATTTTGTAAAGCATCTAACCAATGAATGCCACCAAAGAATGACAATATGATTGCTGAGTACTGTACAAAATAGATATAAGCCTGATATTCATTTAGTACATCTAACAACACTAGTAAGGGAATACCAATAAAGGGTAGTAAACCTAAATAGCCAAGTAACTTTGCTGAGTTATGCATAATCGATAGCGTCCAAATTGGGTAAAGAAGCGTAAATTAAAGATAAAAAAATAGCGCGAAATCGCGCTATTTTAAAAAAACGTTTTACGTTTTACTTTTTTATTGGTGTATAAGGACGCTTACTTTCACCAGTGTATAATTGGCGAGGACGACCTATTTTTTGACCCGGTTGGCTCAGCATTTCATGCCAATGTGATATCCAACCTACTGTTCTTGCAAGCGCAAAGATACAAGTAAACATGTTAGTAGGAATACCAATAGCGCTCAATACGATACCCGAGTAGAAATCAACGTTAGGGAATAATTTCTTCTCAGCAAAGTATGGGTCGCTCAATGCGATGCGTTCTAGCTCCATTGCTACTTCTAACAATGGGTTTTTAACTTTAAGCTCTGCCAATACTTCGTGACAGCTTTCACGCATTACCGTTGCACGTGGGTCGTGGTTTTTGTAAACGCGGTGACCAAATCCCATTAAGCGGAATGGGTCATTTTTGTCTTTAGCACGCGCTATGAACTCAGGAATACGATCAACAGAACCGATTTCTTCTAGCATCTGCAAACACGCTTCGTTTGCACCGCCGTGAGCAGGTCCCCATAATGACGCTACACCAGCAGCGATACACGCGTAAGGGTTAGCACCTGAAGAGCCGGCTAAACGCACGGTAGACGTAGACGCATTTTGCTCGTGGTCAGCATGTAATATGAAAATTCTATCCATAGCGCGTTCAACGGCAGGACTAATTTCGTATTTCTCTGCTGGTACAGAAAACATCATATTTAAGAAGTTTGCTGCGTAGCTTAAGTCGTTGCGAGGATAAACAAACGGCTGTCCAACGTTGTACTTATAGCACATTGCTACTAGCGTTGGCATTTTAGCAATAAGTCTGTGTGCCGAACGTTTGCGTTGGTCTGGGTCGGCAACGTCTAAATCACTGTGGTAAAACGATGACAACGCACCTACTGTGCCGCATAGCATCGCCATAGGGTGAGCATCGTTTCTGAAGCCATGGAAAAACATGTTTAGTTGCTCATGTACCATAGTGTGACGAGTTATTGTTTCTTTAAACTCGGTGTATTCGTCTGCAGTGGGCGCGCCACCATGTAGTAGCATGTGACATACTTCTAGGTAGTCAGAATCGCGCGCTAACTCTTCAATAGAGTAACCACGATGCAACAACACACCCTTAGCACCATCAATAAAGGTAATGGCTGACTCGCATGATCCAGTGGCCATAAAACCAGGGTCGAAGGTAAAGTATCCGTTGGCGCCTAACGCTCGTACATCAATAACAGGGTGACCCTCGGTGCCTTCCAAAATTGGAAGTTCGAGTTCCATATCGCCTGCTTTGAGGGTTGCGGTCTTATTTGACATTAAATAACTCTCCTAAGTTTGAGTATCCGCTTAAACGGAAAAAGTGCTAGTTTTGTTCATATTTGTGCACAAAATATTTAACACCTTCGCGAAAAGTGCCGATATTCTTCACTTAATCTACAGTGAAGTCAATTTAAATGCATATGTGTTCAATATATATTCTACATAACTTAATCATATTTTGGTCTGATAAATTGGCTATAAAGAAATGTTTACTACTAAAGTCCCAATCCTTAAGTAGGCATTGCTATTCAGCGTTGAGGTTGATATATTCAAACCCGCTGAATTTAAAGGGATATTTAGACATATTTTGTCAATATTTCATTCACAAAAATTTAACAAGGCAGTTTTTTTGTTTTGATAAATATTTAACACACAACCACGCAATGCTGGATACACTATAAATAAAAATGTAACGGCACGCGTTCAAAATAGTAGGCGTTTTATTGTGAAAAAACAAAGACCAGTCAATCTCGACTTGACCACAATCAAATTACCATCGGCGGGCAAAGCGTCTATATTGCACCGCATTACCGGTGTTGCAATGTTCTTTGCATTACTTTTCGTTATTTGGGCTTGGGCAACTTCAGTAGCTTCTGCTGATGGTTTCGCACTGGTTACCGAATTAATGAACGGTTTTGTTGGCAAATTTGTTGCCATAGGTACCCTGTCTGCATTTTCTTTTCATCTTATTGGCGGTTTACGCCATGTAGTTATGGACATGGGCTACTGGGAAGAGTTGCAATCAGGCAATACTAGTGCAAACGTTGCAATAGGCTTGTGGATTGTAGTGACCATTGCAATTGCAGGAGTGTTAATATGATTTCAAATCACGCATCAATAAAACGTAACGGTATACAAGATTATGTGACCTTGCGTGCATCAGCAGCAGTTATCACGGTATTCGCTGCCTACATGCTGTACTTCTTTATTTCCACCCCGACCATAACCTTTGAGGTGTGGCAGGGTTTATTTGCATCAATATATATGAAAGCATTTACGATGGCGGCCTTGGTTGCAATCATGATGCACGTACGCATTGGCTTATGGCAGGTGCTTACTGATTATGTCAAGGCGCACAAATTGCGCACCGCGTTGCAGTTTGTTTTGAATCTAATCGCTTTTGCTTACGTAGCGGTTGGTCTTTTCGTATTGTTGGGAGTTTAATATGACCTTACCTGTTCATGAGTTTGATGCAGTAGTAATAGGCGCTGGTGGTGCTGGAATGCGCGCAGCGTTGCAAATATCAGAATCTGGTCGTTCGTGTGCGTTGTTGTCAAAAGTATTTCCTACACGTTCACACACCGTATCAGCGCAAGGCGGTATAACCGTAGCGCTGGGTAATTCCCATGAAGATAATTGGGAATGGCACATGTATGATACCGTTAAAGGGTCTGATTACATCGGTGATCAAGAAGCTATAGAATATATGTGTAAAACCGGTCCTGAAGCCATTATTGAAATGGAAAACATGGGCTTACCCTTTTCACGTACCGACGACGGTCGCGTTTATCAGCGTCCATTTGGCGGACAATCTAAAAACTTCGGTGGCGAGCAAGCCGCACGTACTGCAGCTGCAGCTGACCGTACTGGTCACGCACTATTACATTTGTTGTATCAACAAAATGTGAAAAACAAAACCAAAGTGTTTTCAGAGTGGTACGCACTCGATTTAGTCAAAAACCAGCAAGGTCAAGTAGTAGGTTGTACCGCTATTGACATTGAAACTGGTGAAGTAGTGTATTTCAAATCAAAGGCTGTTGTATTAGCTACTGGTGGTGCAGGGCGTATATACGCTTCTACCACAAATGCTCACATTAACACTGGTGATGGTGTTGGTATGGCATTGCGTGCTGGTGCACCGGTGCAAGACATGGAAATGTGGCAGTTCCACCCTACGGGTATTGCTGGTGCCGGTACCTTGGTAACCGAAGGTTGCCGTGGTGAAGGTGGTTACTTATTGAATAAAGACGGCGAGCGTTTCATGGAGCGTTATGCGCCAAATGCGAAAGACCTAGCTGGTCGTGACGTAGTTGCACGTTCAATGATGACCGAAATTCGTGAAGGTCGTGGTTGTGAAGGCCCTTGGGGCACGCACATTAAACTTAAACTAGACCATCTTGGTAAAGACGTACTTGAGTCTCGCTTACCTGGTATTCTTGAATTGTCTCGTACATTTGCACACGTAGATCCAGTAAAAGAGCCCATTCCGGTTATACCTACATGTCACTATATGATGGGAGGTATCCCAACTAACGTTGATGGTCAGGTTATTCAAATTGATAAAGACGGCAACGAGACACCGATGGATGGCTTGTTTGCATGTGGTGAAATTGCTTGTGTATCTGTACACGGCGCAAACCGCTTAGGCGGTAACTCACTACTCGACTTGGTGGTATTTGGTCGTGCAACCGGTTTACACCTAGGTAAGAGTATTGACGAGATTGATGTTAAGTCAGATGCGTCACAAAGCGACTTAGACTTAGCTATGGCTCGTTTTAATCGTTGGGAATCGTCTGAGAAAGGCAAGGGTGAAGATCCGGTACAAATTAAGAAAGACATGCAAAAATGTATGCAGCTTAATTTCTCAGTATTCCGTGAAGGCGAAGCGATGGCCGAAGGCCTTAAAGAGCTAGCTGAAATCCGTGAGCGTTTGCAAAATGCTCGTTTGGACGATAAAAGTAGTGACTTTAACACTCAGCGTATTGAGTGCTTAGAGTTAGACAACTTAATGGAAACAGCCTATAGCACAGCGGTTGCAGCTAACTTTAGAACTGAAAGCCGCGGTGCCCACAGTCGATTCGATTTTCCTGAGCGTGACGATGACAACTGGTTGTGTCACTCAGTATATGTACCTGAAAACGAATCAATGCGTAAGCGTGAAGTTAATATGGCGCCAAAAATTAGAGAGGCATTCCCTCCTAAAGCGCGTACATACTAAGAGGAGTATTAGCAATGCAATTAGACTTTTCTATATACCGTTACAACCCAGACGTGGACGATGCACCACGCATGGTAGATTATTCTCTAGAGGTTGAAGAAGGCCAAGATATGATGGTGCTTGATGCACTGATTGCCCTTAAAGAAACCGATCCTACGTTGTCGTTTAGACGCTCATGCCGTGAAGGTGTGTGTGGCTCAGATGGCATGAACATGAACGGCAAAAATGGTCTAGCGTGCATTACACCATTGTCGGCATTGGGTAAAGGTAAGGTAGTGGTTCGTCCATTGCCAGGCCTACCCGTAGTGCGTGACCTTGTGGTAGACATGACACAATTTTATACGCAGTATGAAAAAATTAAGCCGTTTTTGATCAACGACGAGAAGCAGCCACCTGCGCGTGAGCACATTCAAATGCCTGAAGATAGAGCAAAATTAGACGGCTTGTACGAATGTATCTTGTGTGCATGTTGTTCAACATCTTGCCCATCATTCTGGTGGAACCCAGATAAATTCATTGGTCCAGCAGGATTGTTGCATGCATATCGCTTCTTAATCGATAGCCGCGATACAGCAACTGATGAGCGTTTAAATGACTTAGACGATGCATTTAGCGTATTCAGATGTCACGGCATCATGAACTGCGTAAGTGTTTGTCCAAAAGGTTTGAACCCGACCAAAGCAATTGGTCAAATAAAATCAATGTTATTACAGAGAGCTGTGTAATTGATCACTGTAGTGCGTTTTTTGAACTAAATAAGAATAGCTATCCAGCAATGGATGGCTATTTTTTTATATAATGATAAAAAAGCATACGACATTGGTTATATAAGATTTAAATTAAAAACTACATAGAATACAATACCGTTAATATCACTAATCAAGGCTAAACGATGCAAAATAGCGTGATGAAAGCATGGTGGGATTCCTCTCATATGGCAGGGGCTAATGCTGCTTATGTTGAAGAACTGTACGAAGCATATCTCGAAAACCCTCAAGATGTACCCGAAACCTGGAAGTCAACATTTGACAACCTTCCTAAAGTAGACGGCGTAGCCGTTGAAGAAAATCACTATAATATACGTGAAGAGTTCAAAAAGATGGCTGCTGCAGGTCCTGCCGCCAGAATTGGCTCAGCGGTTGCTAACACCGCATCTTCACCTGGTGACGTAAAACAGGTTAAGGTCTTGCAACTTATTAATGCATTCCGTTTTCGTGGACATCAACACGCTAACCTTGATCCATTGGGATTGTGGCAACAAGAGCGAGTTCGTGATTTAGAACTTTCTCATCACAATTTATCAGAAAGTGATTTTGATACCATGTTTAGTTTAGGCTCATACGCGGTAGGCCCTGAAAAACTAAACTTGAACGATTTATTTAAATCGTTAAATCGCACATATTGCGGTTCGATTGGCTCAGAATATATGCATATTACTGATACCGAGCAGAAACGTTGGATTCAGCAGCGTTTAGAGTCAGTTGAGGCGAAGCCACAATTTGACCGTGATGCTAAAATCCAAATTTTGAAAGGCTTAATTGCAGCCGACGGTATGGAAAAATACTTAGGCTCTAAGTTCACCGGCGCTAAACGCTTTAGTTTAGAAGGTGGTGATGCACTTATTCCTATGCTTAAAGGGCTTATTAGTGAAGCTGGTGCGGCGGGCGCGAAAGAAGTCGTGCTGGGCATGGCTCACCGTGGTCGCCTAAACGTTCTCGTAAACGTATTGGGTAAAAACCCGTCAGTACTGTTTGACGAGTTTGCGGGTAAACATGACGATAGCCTCGGCGCTGGCGATGTTAAGTACCACGCTGGTTTTTCTTCAGATTTCGCCACACCGGGTGGCAACGTGCATTTGGCACTAGCCTTCAACCCTTCGCATTTAGAAATTGTTAATCCGGTAGTAATGGGCTCGGTTCGAGCACGTTTATCTCGCCGCGATTGCAACGATGGCTCTGCTGTATTACCCATTACTATTCATGGTGATTCAGCAATTGCAGGTCAAGGTGTAGTACAAGAAACATTTAATATGTCGCAAACGCGAGGATTCTCAGTTGGCGGTACGGTTAGAATTGTTATTAATAACCAAGTAGGTTTTACCACATCTAAAACAGAAGATACGCGTTCTACGCAGTACTGTACCGATATTGCTAAAATGGTACAGGCGCCAATTTTCCACGTTAATGCTGACGACCCAGAAGCGGTATCGTACGTAACCAAACTTGCCCTTGATTATCGCAACAAGTTTAAGCGCGACGTTGTGATTGACTTAGTGTGTTATCGTCGTCATGGCCACAACGAAGCCGATGAGCCTAACGCAACACAGCCATTGATGTATCAAAAAATTAAAAAGCACCCGGTGCCGCGTCAAATTTATGCTGACCAGCTCATTGCCGAAGGCACAGTTGCACAGCACGAAATCGATAAGTTGGTATCAGAGTACCGTAACGCGCTTGACCATGGCGCATGCGTAGTAGAAGAATGGCGTCCAATGACTGAACACTCGGTGGATTGGTCACCATATATTGGTCATGATTGGGATGTAGACTACGATGCTAGCGTTACACCTGAGCGCTTGGTTGAGCTAGGTAAGTCAATTACAAGCTTCCCTGAAAGCCACAAGTTACAGTCGCGTGTAAATAAGTTATACAACGACCGTGTCTCAATGATTAATGGCGACAAGCTGTTTGATTGGGGAATGGCCGAAAACCTAGCTTACGCAACAATTCTCGATGAAGGCACACAAATCCGTATTACGGGACAAGATTCTGGCCGTGGCACCTTCTTCCATCGCCACGCGGTACTGCACAATCAAGTAGATGCGACCGATTATATGCCTTTGCAACACTTACATGGTAAGCAAGGTTCAATTGAAATATATGACTCGGTGTTGTCTGAAGAAGCAGTGATGGCCTTTGAATATGGCTATGCAACAGCAGAGCCTGCCACTATGACTATTTGGGAAGCACAGTTTGGTGATTTTGCTAATGGTGCTCAAGTGGTATTTGACCAATTCCTTAGTTCGGGTGAAGCGAAGTGGGGTCGTTTATGTGGCCTAACCGTGCTGCTTCCTCACGGATATGAAGGACAAGGTCCAGAACATAGCTCGGCACGTTTAGAGCGTTTCTTGCAATTGTGCGCTGATCACAACTGGCAAGTTTGCGTACCATCTACGCCCGCTCAGGTATATAATATGTTGCGACGTCAAGCGGTAAGGCCAATGCGTCGTCCGCTTATTGTTATGTCGCCTAAGTCGTTATTACGTCATCCTTTAGCGGTTTCTAGCTTGGAAGAGCTGTCATCTGGTGTATTCCAGAACGTGATTGGCGAAATTGACGAACTTGACCCAGCTAACGTTGAACGCGTAGTGATGTGTTCAGGTAAAGTGTATTACGACTTGCTAGAGCAACGTCGTAAGAACGAATTAAACAAGGTCGCAATTGTTCGTATTGAGCAGTTGTATCCGTTCCCACAGGCCGAATTACTTGAAAAAGTATCGCAATTTTCACATGTGAAAGATTGGGTCTGGTGTCAGGAAGAGCCTCAAAATCAAGGCGCTTGGTATTGTAGCCAGCACCATTTTTATGATGCAATTCCAGACGGCGCAAAACTAACTTATGCAGGGCGTGAAGCTTCTGCTTCACCTGCAGTGGGTTATGCTGCAGTTCATTTGCAACAACAAAAAGCATTGGTTGAAGATGCTCTCACAATTAGATAAGGAACCCCAGATGGCACATGAGATTAAAGTTCCCGTTTTACCAGAATCAGTTGCTGATGCAACAGTAGCCACTTGGCACGTTAAAGCAGGCGACACAGTAACACGCGATCAAAATTTGGTAGATATTGAAACCGACAAAGTGGTACTAGAAGTAGTATCACCAGCAGATGGCGTAATTACTGAGATTTTATTTGGTGAGGGCGAAACAGTGCTAGGCGAGCAAGTTATTGCTAACGTAAGTGAGGGCGCAGTAGCTAATACGGGTAATACCGCAGAAGCACCTGCAGCAGCAGCGCCAGCCGCCGCTGAAAACGCACCTGCCGATGATATTAAAGTGCCTGTATTACCCGAGTCTGTGGCTGATGCAACTATTGCTACATGGCATGTTGCAGCAGGCGAAGCCGTAACACGCGACCAGAACTTAGTTGATATAGAAACCGACAAAGTAGTACTAGAAGTAGTTGCTCCCGCCGACGGTCATGTAAGCGAAATTATTGCTGCCGATGGCACAACAGTAGTTGCTGAAGAAGTGATTGCTAAGTTTGTAGCGGGTGCGGGCGCTGCGCAAACTGCTAATGCACCTGCCGCAGCTGAAGCAACTGAAGAAGGTGACGACAGCGATGCGCTTAGTCCATCAGTACGTCGTTTACTTGCTGAAAAAGACATAGACCCAAGCAAAGTAAGTGGCACCGGTAAAGGCGGTCGCATCACTAAAGAAGACGTTGAGAAGCACTTAAAAGGCGGCTCAGCTGCTAAAGCTGCACCAGCTAGCACACAAAACGATGAGCCAAGCATTGCTGCGGGTAGTCGTACCGAGAAACGTGTGCCTATGACACGCTTGCGCAAAACCATTGCCAATCGTTTATTAGAAGCGAAAAACTCTACCGCTATGTTGACAACTTTCAATGAAGTGAACATGAAACCTATTATGGACCTGCGCAAGCAATACCAAGAAGGTTTTGAAAAGCGTCATGGTATTCGTTTAGGTTTTATGTCGTTTTATGTTAAAGCGGTAACTGAAGCACTTAAGCGTTATCCAGAAGTAAACGCTTCTATTGATGGTGATGACATCGTTTATCACAACTATTTTGATATTTCTATTGCCGTATCTACGCCACGTGGCCTAGTTACGCCAGTATTAAAAGATTCTGACATGCTTGGCATGGCAGGGATAGAAAAAGGCATCAGAGAGCTAGCGCTTAAAGGTCGTGACGGCAAATTGTCGTTAGCCGAACTACAAGGCGGTAACTTTACCATCACTAATGGTGGTGTTTTTGGCTCACTTATGTCAACGCCAATCATTAACCCACCTCAAAGCGCTATCTTGGGAATGCACAAAATCCAAGATCGTCCTATGGCAGTTAATGGCAAAGTTGAAATTTTACCAATGATGTACTTAGCCCTTTCTTACGATCACAGAATTGTTGATGGTAAAGAATCAGTTGGTTTCTTGGTAACAGTGAAAGAAATGCTAGAAGACCCAACACGCCTAATTTTAGACGTATAATGGCGTAGTAGCGACCACTGGTGTTTTAGTCGCTACATACTCAACGTAATAATACCTTAGGTGTTATTGTACTAAACGCCGAGTTCATGTTTGAATTCGGCGCTGTTTTAACCGGACATACTAAGTCGCATTCTGAGTGATGCGGAATATAAGTCCATCAATCAATACAATCGGATAAATAACCATGAATTTGCATGAATATCAGGGTAAACAATTGTTTAAACAATATGGTTTACCTGTTTCTGACGGGTATGCTGCTGATACTCCACAAACTGCTGTTGAAGCGGCAGATCGCATAGGCGGTTCTGAGTGGGTAGTAAAGTGCCAAGTACACGCAGGCGGCCGCGGTAAAGCGGGCGGCGTAAAATTAGTTAAAACTAAAGACGAAATCAGAGCCTTCGCAGAAAACTGGCTGGGCAAAAACTTGGTTACTTACCAAACTGACGAAAATGGGCAACCTGTTAGCCGTATTTTAGTTGAGTCTTGCACCGACATTGCACAAGAATTGTATCTTGGTGCCGTTGTTGACCGTACGTCACGTAAAATCGTGTTTATGGCATCAACTGAAGGTGGCGTTGAAATTGAAACCGTTGCTGAAGAGACACCTGAAAAGATCCTTAAAGCAGAAATTGATCCGCTTGTAGGCGCACAGCCTTTCCAAGCGCGTGAAATTGCTTTCGCACTTGGTTTAACCGGTGTACAGGTTAGACAGTTTACCAACATCTTTATGGGTCTTGCTAAAATGTTTGAAGACCTAGATTTAGCACTGATTGAAATTAACCCATTAGTGATCAAAGAAGACGGTGACTTACACTGTCTAGACGCTAAATTAGGTGTTGATAGCAACGCGTTATATCGTCAAAAAGAAGTATCTGAAATGAACGATCCTTCACAAGAAGACGCTCGCGAAGCGCACGCTGCTAAATTTGAACTTAACTACGTAGCCCTTGACGGCAACGTTGGTTGCATGGTTAACGGTGCGGGCCTAGCAATGGGTACCATGGATATCGTTAACTTACACGGCGGTAGCCCAGCTAACTTCCTTGACGTAGGTGGCGGTGCAACTAAAGAGCGTGTTGCTGAAGCATTCAAAATCATTTTGTCTGATAGCAACGTAAAAGCGGTATTAGTGAACATCTTTGGCGGTATTGTGCGTTGTGACATGATCGCAGAAGGTATTATTGGTGCAGTTAAAGAAGTTGGCGTAAACGTACCTGTTGTTGTGCGTTTAGAAGGCACTAACGCTGAACTAGGCCGTGAAGTACTAGCGGGTTCTGACCTTGATATCATTGCGGCTGAATCACTTACAGATGCTGCTGAAAAAGTTGTTGCTGCTGCGGAGGGCAAATAATGTCAGTTTTAATTAATAAAGACACCAAAGTAATTTGCCAAGGTTTTACCGGCGGTCAAGGTACATTCCACTCTGAGCAAGCAATTGCTTATGGTACGCAAATGGTTGGTGGTGTTACACCAGGCAAGGGCGGTACTGAGCACTTAGGTTTACCTGTTTTCAATACAGTAAAAGATGCAGTTAAGGCTACAGGCGCAACTGCTTCTGTAATTTACGTACCTGCACCATTTTGTAAAGACTCTATCGTAGAAGCAGTTGATGCTGGTATTGAGTTAGTAGTATGTATTACCGAAGGTATTCCTACTATTGATATGCTTTACGTAAAAGAATATGTGACCCTTAAAGGCGCACGTATGATTGGTCCAAACTGCCCAGGTGTAATCACACCAGGTGAATGTAAAATTGGTATTATGCCAGGTCACATTCATAAGCCAGGTAAAGTTGGTATTGTATCTCGTTCAGGTACGCTTACTTACGAAGCAGTTAAGCAAACTACTGATGAAGGTTTTGGACAGTCTACTTGCGTGGGTATTGGTGGCGACCCTATCCCAGGTTCAAACTTTATCGATATTCTTAAGTTGTTCCAAGAAGATCCAGCAACAGAAGCCATTGTTATGATTGGTGAAATTGGTGGTACTGCTGAAGAAGAAGCAGCAGCTTACATCAAAGACAACGTAACTAAGCCTGTTGTTTCTTACATTGCAGGTGTAACTGCTCCTGCTGGTAAGCGCATGGGTCACGCCGGTGCAATCATTGCTGGTGGTAAAGGTACGGCTGATGAAAAATTCAAGGCGCTTGAAGCCGCTGGTGTTAAAACCGTGCGTTCACTTGCTGAGATTGGTAAAGGCTTACGCGAAATCACAGGCTGGTAAACACCGCTGTGTGCATTGTTAGTCGCTAGGCTATGCAATGCAAATATTTTAAAGGCTCAACGATTGTTGGGCCTTTTTTTATGCTCATACATTTTGAAAACACATATTAGGGCTTCATTTTTATTCGTTGCAGTCGTTAACATTTGTATAGTGTCAGATTGGGTGTCATCAGCATTGACTACAATTAAGGTCATTCCTAAAAAGCCCCCTCAAGCTTTGCAGAACTTTTTGCAACGCATGCCAAAAGAGGTGGTAGACAGTTTCAGTGAAACGCAACTTAATCATTTGCATGAAGCCTTAGGCGTTCGCAGCTGGAAAAAGCACAGTATCGATGTGCGCTCTACCTTTGCTATTCCCTTTACGACTAAACGTATTTACTATGTGTTTCTCGTAGGGCGGAACACCCGTGAATTGTCACGAGGCGAAAAACGAATATCAGCATTTGCGTCTTTGCTTGTGATTAGTGTGTTTTTAATGGTGTCAATGGTAATAGGTTTACTGATATTGTACTTATTGAAATCCGCATTGGGGATTGACCTATTTGAAGGCTTTTCTTTAGGTATATGGTCGTGGTTTAAAGAGCAGTTTTAAGTGCTCTTTACGCTTTACTTAGCAATATCGTTTGGATTAAGGATACGTACTTCACGTTGAGGGAAGGGCATATCTACGCCATTTTCTTTCAGCGTTTCAAAAATCGTTAGTAACAAGTCACCACCTACTCGATTTTTGCCGTCATCAATGCCCACCATCCAAAATTCTACAAACATATTTACCCCCGAGTCACCAAAGCTATCGATTTCGCAGTCTGGACGTTCTTCTATGGGGTATTGCTCGCCACTTAATACTTGCGGATGTTCGCCAACAGCAGTTTTAATGTAGTCAACCATGGTTCGAATATCGGTGGCATAAGGTACGCTAAAATCGACTCGATAACGTTGTTTAGGATCTTTATGAGACCAGTTCACCAACAAATTCGAAATAAACATTTCGTTGGGTACTAAAATATCTTTACCGTCATAGGTTTCTAATACGGCATAGCGCATTTTAAATTCGCGCACAAAACCTTTTTGGCCATTATCCAATTCAACGTAGTCACCAATAGTAAGCGACCGATCAAGCAAAATAATGATGCCCGATATGAAGTTTGAGGCAATAGACTGCAAACCAAGCCCAATGCCCACGCCCAACGCACCGCCAAACACCGCCAATGTGGTGAGGTTAATGCCCATTACGTTCAGCAATAACAGTACGATGATACAAAACAATGCGACTTCAAATAGTTTAGAAAATACTTCTTTAGTGGGGACATCTAACGACGCTTGTTTGCGGATAACCGCTTTGCCAAAGTGGTTAGAGCGGCGTCCTAACCAAAACAATAAACAGGCAAAAATAATGACGCGCACCACACCGTAGAGAGATACGCTTACGTTGCCCACACTTATGGATATATCACTCAAGGCAACAATGACTTCATCAAGCAAACCCACTACATGCAAAAACACAATAGGCACACCAATCCACTTAAACAGGCGCGCAGGTGTTTTGTCTTGCACAAAGGTGTTAATTAATGAGCTAAACAATAACAGTGCCGCAACGCTTAAACTGACGGTAATCACCCAATGGGGAATGTTTTGATTAATGGCTATTTGGTCAATTATTTTAATTAAAACAACCGCTAAAATTGGCGTAGTAAGTGATGCGGCTTGGTATGCAAACGTTTTTAAGGGGTGAGCATTTGGTTCAGGCGGCGTGTTTAACACCGCTATATTTTTACGTAATAATACAGCAGCACTGTAGGCAACTGCATACACAGCCATTACCACACCTATTTGCAGCAATGTGTAAGGGTCGGCAATCGCCTGCGTAAATTCTTGTTCCAATAAATTAAGGTATTTAGCAAACATAATAAGTAAAAAAAGCCTGTAGTTAACCGCGCTAAACAATATTGATGAACAATCACCTAAGTGAGCAAGTTTTGCAAACAGTATTAATCAAAATACCTACTTTTCGTCAAATTTATGTCCTAATTTCGATAAAAATCAACGTATGTCTCTGATTTTATGATTATTGAAGGGGTAATTAAAGAAAGCGCTAATGCATAAAAATGAATACGTATGCAGGCTAATGTTAAAGATATGTGAAAGCTGTAACATAAAAAGTGATGAATCAACTCTCGCCAATGTGAAAACAACACCCACAACGGATTGTGATTTGCTCTCTCAACACAACACATATTCTAACTAATATGAGACATACGAATGAACATATTTAGACCCAACCTTATCACTCGTGCAATTTTTGCCAGTGGCATGTTGCTAGGCAGCACTGCTTTATATGCCCAACAAGCAGAAGCGGAGCAAACGAGCGAGGAAGAAGCACTCGAGATTATTGAGGTAACCGGTTACAGCACAAGTTTGATTAAAGCACTAAACCAAAAGCGCTTCAGTGATACGGTATCTGAACAAATATCTGCTGATGATTTAGGCGGACTTCCCGATGTTTCGATTGCTGATGCATTAACGCGTTTACCAGGCATATCCGCTGTTCGTACAGGTGGGCAAGCGGCAGAAATTAATATTCGCGGGCTGTCGGGCGACTTTGTTTTCTCAACACTAAATGGGCGTGAGCAAGTCTCTACCAG
>JBARZY010000123.1:0-113184 GCA_049650345.1 Glaciecola sp.
CTTCTAGCAAGCTAGAAATGTTACCGTTCGACTTGCATGTGTTAGGCCTGCCGCCAGCGTTCAATCTGAGCCATGATCAAACTCTTCAATTGAATACTAATCGTGCTTTCAAATATACAAAGTAAACACTGCATAAAATCAAGCTAAATAAATTTTTGTTGTAGACACTCTTAATGAGTACCCACACAGATTGTCTTGCTACTAATTGTTAAAGAACGGTGCTAGTAGGCGTTAGCCTTGCTAGCTGCTTTAGGCTACTGCCTGAAGCGGGATGCGAATAATACGCTGTTCACATCGTAAGTCAAGTGTTTTTTGATAAAAGTTGTAATTAATGTTGCTTACCGTTTTTATCAATTTGCGTCATGGTTATGACACCTCACTTAACGGCTTCTTGGCACCTCAACGCGGCTTGTTTAAAGGCCTTGCTGATGTCTCCTTGAAGCGAGCGCGCATTCTACATGCATATCAGTTTGGGTCAACACCTTTTTTAGAAAAAGGGCAAAAAAGGTGTTCTTATGCTTATATTTTGTTCAAGACGCTAAAAGTTGTACTTTCCACGAGCTTAATACATTATGTAGTGGCTATAAATACAAAGTTAAACTAGCTATATTTTTATTACGCTTTAATATAGCTTTGTAAGTTACATTCTTATAACACCTAATAATTATAAAAAGGTTCATTTTATGTTGAATTTAAAAGCGGGTGCTGCGTTATTAGTAACGCTCATTCTCAGCGTTGTTGCTTTTGTTGTGGCGAAACAACTTCTTCCAGACTCTACAACTATTATAGTGCTACTGTTACCCAGTATCTTTTGTGTGCTCACCACCATATCATTGTTGGTCGTATCTAATATAATAAATGCTGCACCTAGTACAGTAACTGAAACACCAAAAAGCAAGCCAACAGCTAGCCCAAAACCAGTAACTGGAGACATTGCTACACTTTATGTTGGCAATCTGGCGTACAAAGCAAATGAAAAATTAGTCCAAGAACACTTTGAACAGGTTGCTGCAATAAAATCTGTACGTTTAGTGAAAGATAAAAAAACTAATCGACGTAAAGGTTTTGGATTTGTTGAAGTTAGCGCTTCTGACGAAAGTAAGTTCATTAGTAAAATGAACGACACCGAGTTTATGGAGCGTAACATTATTGTTAGGCCGGCAAACGAAAAGCAGCATTAGTAAAATATCGTGCATTAAAAAAGCTCGAACATAATTGTCGAGCTTTTTTAATGCGTGAAAATCTTAGTCTGTGATTATCAAGTTGCTGTGTAGAGTAATTATGTACTCAAATTTTTATTAAATGCATGAAACCGATTTATTGCTTGTAACAAATCTGGTACTTGTACATCTTTCATCTGGTTAACAATACCATTGATGATTTGATTGAAATCTTTCTCTTCACTTAAGGTTGCCTTACTCGATTCAATCACATCAAGGTATTTGTTTAAATACTCAGCCACCGCCTTGGGCGCGGAATTATCAGCCAATACACTGGCATTCATATGTTGAATCTCGTCATAAGCAAGAGCAGATTGCCCTACCTCAGCATTTTGTAACTGTCTTGCCAATAAGGTTATTTCTTTATTTGTATAACCTTGCTCTACCGCTTTATTGTAAGAAGATTCAATATCACCTCTATAGAAGGTATTTGCAAGGCTATCCACTTTGTTTAATAGATCGGCTATTTCACCACTGCTCGTTGTTGTACCCGTAACCGCAAATGAAATGTTAGACGCATTCGTTGTATAAACCGATCGTCCATTGTTGCTACCTTGTGCCTGAGACGTAAAGGCAGAGGAATTAAAATCGATGCTAGTTTGACTGTTGTTAACCGAGGTCACATTTACTACGCCAAAGCCATAACGATTGCTTTCTTTATTCGCTTCTATGGTGGCAGCATATTCAGTTGGGTTTGCGGGTAATTCTCGAATACCGCCTAGTATGGCATCACGAGTTTTATCAATGGTAGCGTATATTTCATCATCGGCAATACCTACTAACTCTAACTTTGCTTGATCTATACCTACCTCGACACCAATAACAGCTTGGTCTTTAAAATAACTGAGCTGATCTTCAGTTACCCCATTTGCAGCCATATTTGATAGTGCCTTGCTGACAAAACCCACTACATTTTGTTTTACAGTATCAATACTGAAGATTGCCGCATCGTTATCGTTTGCAGACTCGAACTTGTCACTTAGCGTACGACTGTTTACCGAGCCGCCTTGGTCAGAAATAGACTGACCAACACCTTTATTAATAGACATGCTTAACACTTTAGCCACAACAGCATCGTTAGCTGCTGACGCGCTATAGCGGTCGTTGCTAATTGCCTGTGTTGCCGTAGGTTGTGCTCGTTCTACCTTACTGGTAGCCTCATCGGTAGGAACGGGTTTACTCGTGTTCACCGATATATTAGCTGGAGCTTGTACTGTGTTCATAAAAAGATACCTCACTATCCTCACCTGATTTATCGGCCAGTACTGACACAAACTTTAATAAAGAGTTGGTATATTTTTAATAAGCGTTAGAATCACGCTGTTTTTTATTTATATGGGTTGCGACATGTCATCTAATACTAGTAGTCAAACTACTGATACTGCAGTTAAAAAATCTACTTCACACATAGCTAACATGAGTTATGACGACCAGTTAACATATAAACAAGATAAACTAAACTTATTACTCTCACCCTTCTTTTCAGATGAGTTGAGTGTTTTTTCTTCACCGGAAACACATTACAGAATGCGCGCTGAGTTTCGCGTTTGGCATGAAGGTGATGACACGTTCCATATAATGTTCAATCAACACACAAAAGAAAAATACCGCGTTGATCAACTTCCTGCAGCGAGCATACTGATAAATGAAGCCATGCAGTGCGTGATTCAACAAGTTACTGCTAGGCCTGAATTAAGAACGAAGTTATTTCAAATTGACTATCTTTCGTCAACCAGTAACGAATTGGTCATTAGTATGCTTTACCACCGGCAGCTTGAACAGGCATGGTTAAATGAGGCCGAAGCCCTGCAGCAATATTTAGTTGATGCGCTAGCAACAAAGCTAGGCACACTGTGCGTGGTTAATATTATTGGTAGGGCCCGAAAACTCAAACATGTCCTAGGCGCTGACTACGTTAACGAAACATTAACCATTGATAATAAAGCATACGTATTTAAGCAAATCGAAAATAGCTTTACCCAGCCAAACGCAAAGATAAATGTAGATATGATTGAGTGGGTGATCCAAAACGCAGCCGAGCCAAAATCTGACTTACTAGAACTTTACTGTGGTGCGGGCAACTTTTCAGTTCCTCTTAGTGATTGCTTTAATGCTGTGCTTGCAACTGAAATTTCAAAGACTTCGGTTAATGCGGCTCAGGACAATATACGAAATAACCACGTAGACAATTTACATATTGCACGACTATCTAGCGAAGAATTTGTAGAAGCTTATGTAGAAGGAAGAAAATTTAATCGCCTCGCAAACATTGATCTAAGTGCGTACAACTTTACTACCGTTTTGGTTGATCCACCTCGCGCAGGCATTGACGACAATACGTTAGCATTAATGGCAAGGTTCGAAACCATTATCTATATTTCTTGTAATCCAAATACTTTGGTTGATAACTTACACGTACTGGCAAAAACCCATGAGGTGAAACAAGCAGCCCTGTTTGACCAGTTCCCATTTACCGAACACATGGAGTCAGGTGTTATTTTGCAACGCAAATCGCAGTAACAAACACGCCGTTATGGTTTAGATATGGCAAAAGTTGCGGCACCACTTTGAATAAAGCGCAATTGAATTTTAACCCGCTCGGCAATTTGGGCCACGTTAGCGGCGTCGGCATCAATGGCTTCTGCACCTGCGCTAAACACTAATTTAACCATGGCTTCGGCTTGCAGATTGGCAACGGTCATGGGTATTTCGAGCCGCGCTACAATATAATCACTAAGCTCTTCAGTAAAATGCTGTATTTCACGCATCACAGCAGCTCTAAATGAAGCCGACGTGCCGGTGTGCTCCCTTAACAGCAACCTAAACACATTTCTATTTTGCAGAACAAACTCCATAAATGTGTCAACCGAAATATCAATAATACTACCACCACACTCTAACCGAAGCCTTGCTTGACGCATTAATTGCCTTAATGCTAAGCCAGACTCATCAACCAAGGTAAGACCTAGCTCATCAATATCAGAAAAGTGCCGATAGAAAGATGTTGGAGCAATGTTAGCTGCGCGCGCAACTTCACGCAGACTGATAGACGTAAAACTCTTGTTTTCGTCGAGGAGCGTAAAAGCTGCGTTGATGATGCGTTGACGAGTTTGCTGTTTTTGTTGTTGGCGATTCATTTGTGAATGTTTACACATTTGTTTAAGTGTCTGCAATAAAATTCTTGCACTTCATTAAGCTAAAAGTTAAATTAGCGCACAGTTGTACGCTGAAATTTTGTTTTTTTGTAGTGAGTAGATTGTTTTGAAAAAGCCCCCTCTAATTCCGCTGAATATATCTGTATTCGTTGTAACCACAACCATCGCTCTTGTTGGCGTGCCACTTTGGGCAATAAATGCAGGTATAGGATGGACAGAAGTTATCACTGCGATAGTGTTGTTTTTCTTTACTGGCATGTCAATTACCGCCGGTTACCATCGATTGTGGTCTCATAAAACCTACGAAGCACATCCGATTGTAAGAGCTGTGTTAGCTGTTGGTGGTGCAATGGCAGTGCAAAATAGTATTTTACATTGGTGTAGCGACCACCGTGTGCATCATCGCCATGTTGATGAAAATGATGTTGACCCATATTCTGCAAAGCGCGGCTTTTGGTTTTCTCACATTGGGTGGATGCTGCGAGAATACCAAGCGCAGCGCTACAGCGACTACTCTAACTGCAGAGACCTACAAAAAGACAAAATTGTTATGTGGCAACACAATTATTACGTGCCTATTTTGTTGATCTCTAATTTTGGTATTACCGGCTTTCTAGGTTGGCTAAATGGCGACATTATTGGCATGATTTTGGTTGCCGGCGTAGCGCGATTAGTGGCGGTTCACCACGTCACATTTTTTATAAATTCGCTGGCGCACATATGGGGCAAGCGCCCTTACACCGACGCTAACACTGCCCGTGACAACGGTATACTTGCTTTTTTCACGTTTGGTGAGGGCTATCATAACTACCACCACATTTTTGAATACGATTATCGAAATGGTATTCATTGGTGGCAATACGATCCCACTAAATGGTTAATCAAGGGCTTGTCATGGTTAAAACTTACCTCAAAGTTACGCACGACACCTGAAGAGCGAATTGAAAAAGCGCGTTTACAAATGCAGCTTAAGTACGCAAAGACCAACTTGGTTAATTTACCTAATGCCGACGAAGTAGCCCATAAAATACAGGCTGAATACGATGTGTTAGTGGCGAAAATGACTGAATACTATAAAACGAAAAAAGCGGTAATGGCGATGAAAAAGCAAAAGTTACAGGCGTCATATGAAAGTTTAGAGCTAGATTTTAAGTATAAAGAGCTGCAACAATCATTAAAGTTACAAAAAGAAAAGTGGCAATCGCTTTACTCTTACTATCTTGAGCCGATAAGTGCATAATAGCACTCAGTTATTTACAAAAAGGATGCGCTAAGCATCCTTTTTTGTATGAGCCCACAACTGTTACCACATAACCAGAAAAGCCGAGCGGAGATATCTATGCCACATAGAAAGAAGAAAAATGTATTTGACTATGATGCTGTCATTATAGGCACAGGTCCTGCCGGTGAAGGCGTGGCAATGCAGCTCGCCAAAGCAGGTAAAAAAGTGGGCGTAGTAGAACGTTATAGCTCGGTAGGTGGCGGTTGTACTCACTGGGGAACTATTCCTTCAAAAGCACTCCGGCATTCTGTGAGTCGATTAGTGGAATACAATTCAAACCCCTTGTTTGCTGATAACAACAGCTCAAGAAGCTTGAAGTTCGTGGATATCATGAAGCACGCTAGCGGTGTGGTAAGAAAACAATCAAACTTAAGAGCATCATTCTACGACCGCAACGACGTGCATGTAATTACAGGTATTGCCAGCTTTATTGATAAGCACACCATAAATATTCAAAAACCCGATGGCTCTATTGACGAATTACGCACAAAGCAAGTGGTTTTAGCAACCGGTTCAAGGCCATATACACCTAAAGACATTGATTTTAATCATCCACGTATTTTTAATAGTGACACAATTTTGTCGATGGATTTTCAACCTAAAACAATCATTGTGTACGGCGCAGGGGTTATTGGCAGCGAATACGCATCAATATTTAGAGGCCTAGGTATAAAGGTTGATTTGGTAAACATGCGCGATCGCTTGCTATCATTTCTTGATGCTGAAATATCAGATGCCCTAAGTTATCACTTATGGAATTCTGGCGTGGTCATTAGGCACAATGAAGAATATGAAAGTGTAGAAGGTTTTGACGACTGCGTAGTAATGAACCTTAAGTCGGGTAAAAAAATGAAAGCCGATTGTATGCTATTTGCAAATGGTAGAACCGGTAATACCGATATGCTTGAGTTAAAAAATACCGAATTAAAAGCCGATGGCCGAGGCTTGTTAAAAGTTAATCAAAACTATCGCACTCAAGAAGAAAACATATACGCGGTGGGTGATGTAGTAGGTTATCCTAGCTTAGCTTCTGCGGCCTATAACCAAGGCCGGTTCGCAGCCGAAGCTATGCTAAACGGTGAATGTCATAAAACGCTTATTGAAGACATTCCTACCGGTATTTACACCATTCCTGAAATTAGTTCAGTGGGTAAGAATGAACAAGAATTAACCGCAGCTAAAGTGCCATATGAAGTGGGTAGAGCACAATTTAAACACCTAGCACGTGCGCAAATTGCAGATACTAACGTAGGCAGTTTGAAGTTGTTGTTTCATCGCGATACAAAGCAGCTTTTAGGCATACATTGTTTTGGTGAGCGTGCATCTGAAATTGTTCACATTGGGCAAGCGGTGATGCAGCAAGAAGGTGATGCCAACACCATTGAGTATTTTGTGAATACTACCTTTAATTATCCTACTATGGCCGAAGCCTATAGAGTAGCTGCATTAAATGGCCTAAATCGCGTATTTTAGGCTATTTTTTATACTAGTTAGTTACAAAGCTCGTACAATCCTACAATAGACTGGTCGGCCGATACCACATCACGAGTGTGCTTGCATAGGTGATGTTGGCCTACGTATTGATAAGTTTGATATGACATATTAACCACATTTTTTTGGCCTAATCTGTGTAAGCGATAAGCTAGGTCAACATTTTCTCCCCACAATGAATATACTAAGGTGTGATCGTTAGTAAGCCCGGCTGTTGCCGCGCCCGAATGAATTCCCAAGCTCACATCAATATGTGGATAACGCGCTGCAATTGTCAAAAATCGAATCGCCAATTTAAGTAATTGATTGGCATGGTGGCTTCCGTCATTATGTTTGTTATAGCGAGTCACGCCTGAGGAAACAAAGTATGCAGATTTGACTGTGTCTATTTTATCTAAACCCATGTCGTACACTGCGTTATCAAAATCTCCATATAGATTATTTAGATCGGCTAACACCTGCAGTTCGGTTTGTGTTTTTATCAGTTCAGAAACACTAGAAGTACTTACATATAACATGCTGCATTCAGGTATTGCTTTAGCGACCATTCGCTGTTTTGCCTGAGTTTGCAAATAGCTATCGTGTTTGTTTTTATGAGTAGCAATAAAAACGTCTTTTAATCGCCTATCAACAAAGGTAATTTTACGATCGTAACTGAACTCTGCGCGAGAAAAGAATACAAATAAACAGGTACATATGAATGCCGAGGTCCACGTAAAATAGCCAGCCATAATATGCTGTTTTTCGGGAACCGATAGGATGGGGGTAAAGTTAGATAAATGAACTCCCAGAAAACACACTAGCATGGTAAAAGTCACGCCAAGCCTTATGCCCGGTTTTACTTTACCTAACACAATATATAGACATACCGCTAATGTGAGAAAAAATGCATGTACACTTCCGCTATTCGCTAAACCTGGCCCTGAGGCCACAATTGCTACTACAAAAAGCCAAAAAACAATGCCACATGTCATGAGGCTCAGTGCTTTGTAGTATTCCCCTCGCATGCTAACGTTTTGTGTCATAGCTGCATAAACAATAAATGAAAAGCTAATGACTGCCATAGGCCAACTGCCTAGTACAATCCAAACAGCGCCCCATACAAGGCCATTGACTGCTACCATCAAGTTACCTAACGCAATAAACCGAGCCAATATTCGAATATGAGACTGTCCCAAATCGGGCATATTCGCGAATACGTGTTTGGCAACCGATGGCGTTTCTGCAGACGTACTTACCGTAGTGCGCAAGACTGGAGGTTCATAAGACCTGGGATTGTTTTGATTACTCGAATACGACATGAGTAAAGATCCAAAATTTAAAATAAAATTAGGGTTAGGTAAATAACCACGCTAAGGGCTAGAGTATACCAAGTAAACGCATAAAGAGGCGAGTACATTACAGTGTTAGCAATAAGACAAGAATAGTCTCGTATTACATTAAAGGTTGAGCGGGCTGGTTGGGCGATGTAATATTGCGCCATTATTGCATAGCAGATTTTTTGAGGTAAATAGTCGCGTGGCCAAACAAGCACTCGATCATAGATTTAGCGTGGCTCCAATGCTTGACTGGACTGACCGCCACTGTCGTTATTTTTTAAGATTATTATCTCGCCACACTGTTTTGTATACCGAAATGGTTACCACCGGCGCAATCATTCACGGCAAAGGTGATTACCTAGGTTTTAGTCACAGTGAGCACCCAGTAGTGCTGCAGCTTGGAGGCAGTAATCCAGCCGATATGGCGCATTGTGCGCAGATTGCTCAAGATAAGGGTTATGACGAAATCAATATTAACGTTGGCTGCCCATCTGATCGCGTTAAAAATGGCAGTTTTGGCGCATGTTTAATGGCGACACCTGCTGTTGTCGCAGAGTGTGTCAGCGCCATGCAACAAGCCGTAGATATCCCCGTGACGGTTAAATGCAGAATTGGCATTGATGACATGGACGATGACCAAGGCTTGTCTGATTTTGTATTGCCTATAGCCGAAGTTGGCTGCGAGCATTTTATTGTGCACGCCCGCAAAGCATGGCTGCAAGGCTTAAGCCCCAAACAAAACCGAGATATTCCGCCACTGAATTACGAACGCGTTTATCGTTTGAAACAAGACAACCCGCATTTACAAATTTCAATCAACGGCGGCATTACTCAACTAGATGATGCTAAAGAACATTTGCAATATGTTGACGGCGTAATGATGGGCAGAGAGGTCTATTCAAATCCGTTTATTTTAAGCCAAGTAGACGCGCAACTATACAACGACAACGACGCTGCGCCTTTAACCCGAGACGAAATCGTACATGGTATGACGCAATACATACGCCAAGAAATGAACAATGGCGCGAGAGTGTGGCACATTGCCAGACACATGCTAGGCTTATTTCAAGGGCAAGCGGGCGGCAAAATTTGGCGTCGATACTTAAGCCAAAACGGTACAGGCAAACATAACAACCCAGATTTATTGCTTGAAGGCTTAGCCCAAGTAAAAATTGCACAACAAAAAGCCAAAGAGCATGTGCAATATCCACTCAAACAAGAATAGTTCAAACTACTTGTTAAAATTTGGTCAATTTGCTTAAAACAACTGGTGAAATTGACCACATCACCACAAATTTACTCTTCGAAACATCTCTCAACCCTCACCGAAATTTATAAAGCCCTGATAAATATATATTTTTTCGATTTTTTATTTTTTGGCACGTCTTTGGCTATACAGAAAGTGTGACTGCATGGTGCAGCATAGGTAAGCAAACAAGTTGTCAGCGATACCTTATAAAACGTACACACTTTAGGAAATGACCATGATAATTAATCAAAAACTAGCGGCTTTATTTGTTGTATCAGCTTGTGCACTTTCAACCCAAGTAAGCGCTCAAGAATCTGCACTTGACCAGATTGTATCTAACTATGTTAACAGTGCTGTTGAAAGCGTATCGGATGATATTGATGTGCAACTTCAAAAGTCGTTTGCTAGCGCGGCCAATATGTTCTCACTTGAAACAGAAGAGCTTCCTACAGGCAAAGTAACTATTACTGATTTGGTTGCCGACACAGAAAAGAAGACAAAAGAAAGTGAGACAAAACTAAACCAAAAATCAGAAGCTAGCGACTAATAGTAAGTCAAAAGCCATACACACTTGTAAACAACAGAACGCGAAAGGAAATCATTATGCTAGCACAAGTCAATTTATTAAGTTTAGTACTGTCGCCGGTACTATTTTATGCGGGAAGCGCCATGTTAATTATGCTGCTTTCACACTTAAATATAATAAAGGGTGATGCGTAAATCTATACGCACAATTGTGAATAGCGACGAATCGCCAACCAACTAATACAGTAACCGAGAGGTATTTTGATGAAAACCGTATTAAATGAAAAAAGATTTTTTAGAGATGCTCAAAAAGCAAAAGTATCTGGTGTGTGCGCAGGCGTAGCAAAGTATTTTGACGTGAATGACTGGCTAGTACGAGCAGTGGTACTTGCGGGCTTTTTGATGGCACCGTTCGCTGTCGGCCTAGCTTACGTATTAGGCGTATTATTGCTTAGTTACAAATAGATATAAGCGAAAAATCACAACACAATTTATAAGCACGCTTTCTGTACCATACCATTTGGCAAAAAAGTGTAATTTACTGTAACAGCACAAATAGTCTACAATAGAGAAGTTAGCGTAACTTTACTATATAGAACGGCAATAACGATTGCGATAAGCTTTACAACGTGGTTACACTAGCGCCCTCTTCTTTATATTTTTTAATGATCAAGCCACTTTTTACGTGTTAAAAGGACTACTATGAATTCTGTATTTACCACCAAAAATATCAGTGCTATTTTTGCCGCAAT
Organism: Glaciecola sp.; assembly: GCA_049650345.1. Taxonomy (GTDB): domain Bacteria; phylum Pseudomonadota; class Gammaproteobacteria; order Enterobacterales; family Alteromonadaceae; genus Glaciecola. The sequence goes on from JBARZY010000123.1 coordinate 10,994, forward strand.
TATCCTTTTATTTTGTTTAGTCGGTTTTTGGTGGAGCTTCGAGCCTAGCACCTTTAATGTAAACGAACGCGCGCAACAGGCAGCACAAGGCTCGAGTCAAAAAGTGGTGACTGGCTACACCACCACGCAAACACTTATAGACGTATTAGAAACCATGTTAAATAAATCGGGGGGCTATATCACTAACGATATTACACCTCCAGGCATAGTGATGGACAATATCCCTAGCTGGGAATTTGGCGTATTAGAAATGAGCCGAGACCTTGCCTTAGCGATGCGTAAAGACTTTAGTCGTTCGCAATCGCAGTCGATTGATAACGAAGCGCTAGCAAAGGCTCAGCCGAATCTCAATTTTGACAATAATCGTTGGATATTACCGTCTAGTGAGGGCCAATACCAAAATGCCGTAGAACAACTTTACGTGTATCGCGATCAACTTGGCAATCCACAGTCTACCAATAATCAATTTTACGCACGTGCCGACAACCTGCGCGATTACTTAAAACAAGTAGAAAAGCGCTTGGGTAGCTTATCGCAAAAATTAAGCGCCAGTGTAGGCACAGAAGTGATCAATACCAATTTAGCTGGCGACAGCGCAGCGACTAACTCATCTCCTGAAGCAAACGTGGTCATGAATCAAACAAGTTGGTTTCAGTTAGACAATAATTTTTATGAAGCTCGCGGTGCGAGCTGGGCTTTGCTACACTTCTTGTCGGCGGTAGAAACCGACTTTGCAGATGTGCTTCGCAAGAAAAACGCCACCGTGAGTTTGCAGCAAATCATTCGAGAGTTAGAGGCGACGCAAGAGCCTGTATTTAGCCCGATGATTTTGAACGGTGATGGCTTTGGTTTGCTAGCCAATCATTCGTTGGTGATGGCCAATTATATCTCCCGTGCCAATGCTGCCATTATTGAATTATCTGAACTTCTCAACCAAGGTTAACTATGAAACACACACTTAAAATAAGCGCATTATTGTGCGCAGGATTGCTCAGCACCGCGGCTAATGCAGACACACTCTTAGGCGGTTATGTTGGTGCACAAGCATGGAATATGGGTGCAACGGGTGGCTTCTCTCAAAATGAGAGTATACAAGGCTTTAATTTTGATGATGAAACTAATATTGGGTTTTATGCCGCATTAGAGCATCCTATTCCTTTTGTTCCCAATATTAAGATTGCGCGCACTAATATGGATACTATGGGCACCGCTAATATTGACACCCAGTTTACATTTGGTGGCAATTTATACTTAGTGGACGCAAATCTAGAAACCACAGTGGAAATGACCGCAACGGATTATGTATTGTATTACGAATTATTAGACAACAGCCTTGTTGCATTAGATGTGGGCATTAGTGCCAAACAAGTTGAAGGTGATTTTATTGTTGTTGATGAAAATGGCAATACAGGCACTGAAAACTTTGATGGTTTTATTCCTATGGCATATGGCAAAGTGCAAATTGGCTTGCCCCTTACCGGTTTAGGCTTGCATGCTGAAGGCAGCTTTTTGTCTATTGACGATGATTCGTTTACCGATTATCAAGTGGCGTTAACTTACAATTTCGTTGAAACCTTAGCACTCGATTTAACCATACAAGCTGGCTATCGCTCAGTTACATTAGACATAGAAGACTTAGACGATATATACGCTGACGTTGAGTTTGATGGTGCTTTTGTAGGCATTGAATTCGACTTTTAAATTGCTTTCAGCACAAAACTGAATAAAAAATCAGTTTTAATTCTTTCAAGTTATCAAAAAAAATCGCTATCCTTACCACTAATTCGTAAGGTAGTGATTTTTTTATGTCTCAAAACAACAATACACCGTTTCCATTGTTAAGCGATATGCAACTTAGCACACTCGCGCAAGCAGTGTCTGGCTATAACAAAGAGCAACTTATCTGGGCTAGCGGCTATTTAGCTGGTGCCGCGGCCGCTCAAGGGTCAAGCGCAAGCGGCCAAGATGTATCTGCAAGTAGTCAAAAGCAAGCGACCATCACCGTTTTGTTTGGTTCGCAAACAGGTAATTCTAAACATGAAGCACATGCTTTTGCAGAAAACCTTAGCGCGCAAGGCTTAGCCAACAATGTGGTTAGCATGGCCGACTACAAACCACGAAAAATTAAAGATGAAAGTCATTTAGTTGTGTTTGTCAGCACACATGGTGAGGGCGATGCGCCAGACGATGCGATTGAGTTACATGAGTTTTTAGCCAGTAAAAAAGCGCCTAAATTACCTAATTTGCACTATGCAGTGGTTGGCTTAGGTGATACCAGCTATGAATACTTTTGCCAAACAGGCAAAGACTTCGATACTCGATTAGCCGCTTTAGGGGCAACCGCCCTGATCCCTCGCCTAGATTGCGACGTTGACTACGCCGAAAGCATTGCAGCATGGTCACAAACATTAACCAGCACGCTGGTGAAATCACTACAACAAGTTACTACCACCGAAGTGGCTGTCAGCACTGCAGCAAATGCCGCAAGTGTGAGTGCCTATACTAAGCAAAATCCATTCGCAGCTACATTGGTGGGCAGCCAGAAAATTACCGGTCGAGATTCTATAAAAGATATCCGCCATATAGAGATATCGCTTGAAGACTCTGGTTTACAGTATCAGGTGGGTGACGCCTTAGGTGTGTATTTTAGTAACGATGCAAAAATAGTCGACAGAATCATTGCAGCTACACAAACCTCTGCCAACGATACCGTAACAGTAAAAGAAGACAGTCTAACGTTACAACAAGCCTTAGCTGAAAAGCTTGAACTTACATTAAGTTACCCTGGCTTTGTAAAACAGTATCAAGCCGCTACTGGCGATGCACCATTAGGTGAAATACTTGCTGATAAAAAAGCACTTAGAGCGTTTTTAGAAGAGCGCCAAATTGTTGATATTATAGAGCAATTCCCCAACAAAATTGATGCGCAAGCACTTGTTGATGCATTGCGCCCAATTACGCCGCGCTTGTACTCGATTGCTTCGAGCCAAGCAGAAGTAGAAGATGAAGTCCATTTAACCGTTGCACATGTTAAATATGATGCTTTTGGCACTCAACATCAAGGCGGAGCGTCAGGCTTCTTATCCACAAGATTAGAAGAAGGCGATAACGTAAAAGTGTTTGTTGAAAGTAACGATAACTTTAGATTACCACCCGATCCAAACACACCCATCATTATGGTAGGTCCCGGTACTGGAATTGCGCCTTTTAGAGCATTTATGCAAGAACGTGAAGCGACAGAAGCTAGTGGAAATAACTGGTTATTCTTTGGTAATCCTAATTTCACCCAAGACTTTTTGTATCAAGTTGAGTGGCAGTCGTATCTTAAGTCAGGCTTGCTATCAAAAATTAGCCTTGCGTTTTCACGTGATCAAGCAAACAAAATTTATGTGCAAGATCGCTTATTAGAAGAGGGCAAAGCGATATTTGAATGGCTGGAACAAGGTGCACATTTTTATGTGTGCGGCGATGCGATGCGCATGGCAAAAGATGTTGAAACAGCACTTTTAGATATTATTCAACAATACGGCAATAAAGACCTTGCTGCAGCCAAACAATATTTAACCGACATGCGTAAAGCGAAGCGCTACCAAAAGGATGTTTACTAATGAGTGATAACAACAAAATTGTTGAAGGTAAGTTATCTGACAATGAGCGTTTAAAAAGTCAGAGCCAACACTTACGCGGCACAATAGTACAAGACTTGAGCGATCCGGTAACTGGCGGTTTTACGGCTGATAATTTTCAGTTAATACGCTTTCATGGCATGTATCAGCAAGACGACCGTGACATTCGCGGTGAACGTACCAAGCAAAAACTAGAGCCATTGCACAACGTAATGTTGCGAGCACGTTTACCTGGCGGTGTTATCACACCAGAACAATGGTTGGTTATTGATAAATTTGCTGCCGACCACACCATGTATGGCAGTATAAGATTAACCACGCGTCAAACCTTTCAGTTTCACGGCGTACTTAAGCCTAATATTAAATTAATGCATCAAACGCTTAATGCAACGGGTATTGACTCAATAGCCACAGCAGGCGATGTTAACCGAAACGTGCTGTGTACTTCTAATCCAGTTGAGTCAGCAATACACCAAGAAGCATGGGAGTGGGCCACAAAAATTAGTGAGCACTTACTACCCAAAACAAACGCTTATGCTGAAATTTGGCTTGATGGCGAAAAGGTCGAGTCTACTCAAGAAGACGAGCCGATACTAGGTAATAACTACTTACCGCGTAAGTTTAAAACGACCGTTGTTATTCCTCCGCACAATGACATTGACGTGCACGCTAACGATTTGAACTTTGTTGCAATTGCTGAAAAGGGCAAATTAATCGGCTTTAACGTATTAGTGGGTGGTGGTTTGGCCATGACACACGGAGATGAGAGTACATTCCCACGTAAGGCCGACGATTTTGGTTTTATACCGCTAGATAAAACATTAGATGTTGCCGCAGCAGTTGTGTCTACACAGCGCGACTGGGGAAATCGCGTTAATCGCAAAAATGCTAAAACTAAATATACCCTTGAGCGTGTAGGCGTTGAGACCTTTAAACAAGAAGTAGAACAACGTGCAAATGTGAGTTTTGAAACCAGTAAACCTTATGAATTTACTAGCCGTGGTGACCGCTTTGGTTGGGTAGAGGGTATTGATGGCAAGCATCACTTAACCTTATTTATTGAAAATGGCCGTATTTTAGACTACCCCGAAAAAACGCTTAAAACTGGCTGTGCAGAAATAGCAAAAATTCATAAAGGTGATTTTCGACTTACCGCAAACCAAAATTTGATAGTTGCAGGCGTACCTAGCGATCAAAAAACCGAGATAGAAGCCCTTGCGGTTAAGCATGGTTTACTTGAAAAAGACACAACAAACCAACGCAAAGACTCAATGGCTTGCGTATCTCTACCTACCTGTCCACTTGCAATGGCAGAAGCTGAGCGTTATCTACCGCAAGCGGTAACCGAAATAGAGAGTATTCTTGCCAAACATGGTCTTGCCGATGAAAGTATCATTTATCGTATCACTGGTTGCCCCAATGGCTGCGGCAGAGCGATGCTTGCAGAGATTGGCTTGGTAGGAAAAGGACCAAATAAGTACAACCTTCATATAGGTGGAAACAGAGAAGGTACGCGTATTCCGAAGATGTACAAAGAAAACATCCTCGACACTGAAATAATGAGCATCATTGATGATCTGGTAGGTAAATGGGCAAGTGACCGTCAAACAGATGAAAGCTTTGGTGACTATGTAGTACGCGCAGGTATTGTGGCACCGGTTGTTAATTCAGCTAAGGATTTTTATGCATAATTTGGCTAACGCACTAACAACTGCTGACGTACTAAATATTGATGCGGCTAAAAGCGGCATCGAACAACACAGTAAATCGTTAGAAAAGTTAACTCCTATAGAGCGGGTAGAATGGGCAATGAAACACTTGCCAGGCACCCACATTGTGTCATCAAGTTTTGGCGCACAATCTGCAGTGATGTTGCACTTATTAAATGAAGTAGCGCCCGGCATACCCGTTGTGTTAACTGATACGGGTTATTTATTTCCAGAAACGTACCAGTTTATTGACCAGCTCACCGAAAAGCTGAACTTAAATGTGCAAGTATACAGTGCCGCTATTAGCCCAGCATGGCAAGAAGCGCGCTTCGGCAGATTATGGGAACAAGGCGTAGACGGTATAACTCAATACAATCAATTGAATAAAGTACAACCGATGAAAAACGCACTTGAATCACTTGATGCGGGCACTTGGTTTGCTGGTTTAAGACGCAGTCAATCTGATAGCCGCAAAAACCTAAACGTACTCCAAACACAGGGGAAGCAGTTTAAAGTCCATCCTATTATTGACCAAAACAATCAACAACTGCATCAATATATGAAGCAAAACGACTTGCCCTATCATCCGCTTTGGGAGCAAGGCTATGTATCAATTGGTGATTGGCATACTACGCGTAAGTTAGAAGCAGGCATGTCGGAAGAAGACACAAGATTCTTTGGCTTAAAACGCGAATGTGGTTTACATGAGTTTGGTGACGGTGATGGTATCTAACTAACATCGTTCTCAGGCTAAATAAACCACAGCTGTAAATAGCTAATGAAAGCCCTGCTGGTGTTAACACGTTAATGTGTTTACGCCAGCAGGACTTTTGCTTTAAGGTATATATATAAATACGTACGTATAGATGATTCATACTTATAGCTGCGCTATTTCAGACATTCAAACCATCGTTGATAAACGTCTACACAGCACAAAGGCTTATACGAACAAGTATTAGACAATATTTTATAGTATCCTTGGAAATTACACTGCAAATACATCAATCTTTCATATTGCTGTCACATAACTGTAATATACATATGATTTAACTTGCATTAGTAGTTATTTTAACCTATACTTTTTGGTAAGTTAATTCACTAAGGAAATCTATGAAACGTTTATCAGGCGCCTTACTTGCGCTGTTATCGGTAAGTTCATTTGTTGCATCTGCTAATTCCGGTGAAGCTAAGACATTTAACTGTATGGATAAAAAGTCATTCGCTATCAACAGCGAGTGCATGAGTCAGAATATAGAATCAAACTTAGCGTTCAAGAACGCAGAAAAAGCAATTATTGAGAAAGCAAGCACTGGCAATGACCGCGCATTAGCATCGGTTACCTTCGACGCTCGCACAATGACCATTTATGTGGTTGCTCACAAAGACGCAAGCATTGCTAGCGTTAACCACAAAAAATAAAAGCATTTGTACCTTAAAGCCTCGCTATCTGCGGGGCTTTTTTATGCGCGCTTACTTTTGCCCTGTATTCCATCAATTCGTGTGACTGTTGTGTCTATCCAATTCGCTCATAAATCAAACAACATATTCAACTTATCAAAAACTTGTTATACTTTTGAGTTGGTTTGTTAAGTTTAATTTGTTGGGCACTAATACCACAGCGTTTGGCGTGTTCCCTGTATATATAGTAGACAAAAATAATAAGAATATAAATGATAAATATGGAACGTGATCACACCACTGCGCACAAGGAAAGCAAACATGCATTTTTTGCTTTACCTAATGTGCTATATGGAGTGAACTTTGGTGTGTTAGGAGCATTTCTAAATGCCTTTTTACACATCACCGTATTTGCAGATTTCACTTTGTTCTTCGGGCAAATATTTGTATTTATTTGCTTAGCCACCCGCGGCATTAATGCTGCTTTTATTACTGTTTTATTCACGTCTATATCTGCTGCAATACTAGGTAACGAGCCGTTTTTAATTATTATATTGATGCTAGAAATGTTTATAGTCCATGTCCTCATGATACGCGGCTTTTTCATGTTCCAATCGGCAACCTTATATTGGTTAGTAGTAGGCATTCCTCTTACTTTTACTTTACATGCACTGACTAGTTTTACCTCAACCGAACTATTATTTGTAAATGGTATTACTCGAGGTATCAATGGCTTAATTTGTTTGTCAATTGCGTCTGTTATTTGCTGGTTTTTACCCAGTATTTTTGCCTATAAAAAGTATTACTCTCAACCGCCGCGCTTAGCTAGTCTCATTTTTTCATTATGCATGATTACCGTCACCCTGCCGGCAATGGTTGTGGCCTCATTTTTTATGTGGCAAACCACCACAAATAACGAGCAATCCGTTTTAAAAGCCTTAAGTAGCCAAGTAGAGCAAATTCAAAAAACCAACTTTGTAGAAATTAACCGCCACCTAACTGGCATTAAAATGTTATCGAGCATATTGAGTACTACCCATGGCGTTCAGCTGCAACCTCTTTTGAATGCCACCGCTAAGCATTATGAGTTGTTTCAGAGCGTCATCATAGCCGACCAACAAGGCAGAGTAGTGCGTGCGGCACCCAATCAATTTGCCATAAAACTACAAAAACTTAGAAATCCAAATTTGCGCAACCGTGACTACTTTATTCGAGCAAAAACGACTCATCAACCCGTCGTATCAGACGCACTTGTAGGCAAGGGTTTCGGCAACGACTACTTATTAAGTTTGGCAGCACCCATTGTGCAGAACGGCGAGTTTTCAGGCCTTGTGCAAGGAGCAATTTTGCTCGATTCGCTGGCACAGCTGAACCATTCGAGCGACGATAGCGATTACCAATTTATCATTACCGACAGTAAAGGTCGTATAATTGCGCGCTCTGACACGCTAGGGTTTCCGTTATTATCTAACTTTGATTATGAGCCGGTTAGCGACCCGCTTATTCCTCACATTAGTGTATTATCATTTAATCAAAAAAAATATTTATATACGCAAGTAAGCTCAGAGTATGGCTGGCAAATTACCGTACTAGGCGATACTTCAGAAGTTACCTCAGTAATATTCGATTTCTTTTTCATGTTGACTGTTGCCACGTTTTTTATGTTGGCAGCGTTTGCCTTTATTGCCAACGCCTTGGCACAGAAAATTACCAAACCTTTAGTAGATATTGCTCAACATTTTCCAAATTCTGAACGCCATATGGAAATTTTAGACGAGTCTCATGTCAGCTCGGAGATGGTGACCTTAACCAACCGATTGATTGATTCGCATGAAGTGATGACAAACTTTCAGCAGCAATTGTCAGAACAAGTGCATCACAAAACCAAGCAACTTAAAAAGCTCAATAAAGAGTTATATTCGATTGCACAAAAAGATTCACTAACGCAACTATTAAACCGCGCTGGTTTTAATCGCTTAGCACTAACTGCCTACCGAAACTGCACTAGAAATCATAATAGTTTGTCAGTCATATTTTTAGATATCGATCATTTTAAACGTATTAACGACAATTTTGGGCACCCGTTTGGTGATAAATGCATTGTTGCCGCAGCGAACACCATTCTGCAACATTGTAAGCGAGATACCGACATTATTGGTAGATATGGTGGTGAAGAGTTTATTATTATGATTTCAGGCGGCGAAGTCGCTGAGCATGTAGAGCGTGTAGAGCTCATTAGAAAGCAAGTTGAAGCCCTAAAATTCAACACCGATAGCAGTCAAGTTAGTATGACAGTTAGTGCAGGCATGTGTAGTTTAGATGAAAATTTTAATATTGATTACGACGACTTGTTACAGCTTGCAGATGAACAACTTTACCTTAGCAAACGAGGGGGGAGAAATAGAATTAGCTCGATAATTAAATAAAAGCATGTAATGATGGTTAAAAAAAGTACACCTCCCGCTAAAATGAGCACAAATAAGCCATCCACAAATGAATACCTACAAATAAGTTTACTCCTATCTTTACTCACGATAGTCACTAATCTATTTTTGTCATTTAATGTGATTGGCAGCCCTATCCTTTCAGTAGGCGCTAGCTTTGTATATTTAGGCATGTTGATGCTGCCTAGACTATATGTGTTACCTATTATTCTGAGCTGTTCAGTAACCTTGATTGCTACTGGGCCGACAATATTTTTAAGCGTTATTTTTATGCTTGAATGCTACATCATATTTCAATTGCGCCAACGCAAAGTTGTGATGATATTAGCAGCTGTAATATATTGGCTGCTTATTGGCGTACCGTTATTATGGATAGGCTTTCATTTCTCATTTGCTGATTTGCCAGGCACTAGCATTATATTGAGCTTGCAACAGGCGTTCATTGGTCTAATAAATGTAGCTCTAGCGACGACAATTTTTGCCTGTTTACCACACAAGCACATATTTGCTCACATTCCCAGACAAAGTAGGCTGTCGACAAACATATTCAATATTTGTGCCTCAACATTAGTGTTACCGTTATTGGTAATTGCCTTTATGTTTATCTTGCGAGGCCTGTCGCTGCAAGAAGAAGCCATAAAAAAAGAGCAAGCCCACCGGGCACAACTTATCGCCTTGTATACAAACAACTTTATTCTCAAACATAAAACCGTTATTACACAGTTAGCACATACCATTTCGAACGGAAATACGCCACAAGGCTACGGTAATGTATTAGTGAATACTCAGAAAGAGCATAGCAACTTTTTTAATATAACCACCAGCGATAACAACGGAAATTTATTGTTTTTCGCACCAGCTAAATATAATGATTATTATAAGAAACACCCAGATAAACTCGCTAACATAGCCGACAGGCTATATTTTCAAAAAGCGAAGACTAAACGACAAGTAATAGTATCCAATGGCATTATCAGCCAAGGCGTGCAACAACTACCCATGATAGCCTTCGCCGCACCTATCATTAAAGCATCAAATTTTTCTGGCATTGTTTTCGGCACCATTAATTTAAGCTCAGCCAGTGGCTTTGAACAAAGCATTACTGATATTATCGGTAATAACAACGTTGTTATTACCGATAGCAATAAACAGATCCTATATTCAAATATGCCCAACTTTATGGGCTTACTTGAAGCGTTTACACCTAATTATTTCAACAGTGTTGTACTGGCCAATACCCCTATGTTTAAGGTCAATAACGACACATATATTTATGGTAAATACCAAAATGACGACAACTGGCATATTTATGTGTTTAAAAATAGCCAAGCAACCGCAAACATCATCCGCAATCAGTTTGTAGTCGTTGCAATTGGTCTATTATTAGTATTAGCCGTGTTCCTATTTTTTGTAGACCGTTTATCTCGGCGAATTACCGCGCCACTGGTATCCTTACTAAATGATGAGGATGAGGTGTCGCCAGCCGATATAGATAATCTTGACACAAGTCAGGAAATTTCGGAGATGGCCAAAAAGCTGAAACGCTCTTCGTATTTGGTACGTAACTTTGAAAACCGCTTAAAATTACAAGTGTCAGAAAAAACCGAACAGCTAGAGCAACTCAATTTGCAGTTAGCCGCACAAGCGAGGGAAGACGGGCTCACCGCATTATATAACAGAAGTGGCTTTAACGAATTAGCCATCAACGCGATTAAAACAAGCTATCGCTTACAACAAAACTTCAGTTTAGTGTTGCTTGATATCGATAACTTTAAAAATATTAATGACACATATGGCCACCCCTTAGGAGATAAATGCTTGGTTGCGTTTGCTAACTTAATGCAAGGCTTTTGTAAGCGAGATACCGATATTATTGGCCGATATGGCGGTGAAGAGTTTATTATCTTTATGTCGGGAACCGACGTAGCCTCACAGCACAATATTATACAAGATATTCATCAACAAACGCGTTTTATTAGTGTACGCGATGATGTCACCGGCAAATCAGTTAACTTTACTGTTAGTATTGGTGTTTGTACGGTAATAGGCAGCATTAACTTGTCGCTTCGCGAGTTGACTATTCTGGCAGATGAAGAACTGTACAAATGCAAACGCAACGGACGCGACAAGATATCGGTTAACACCTTGACCGATATGTAACGTTCGTTTTTGTGCATAATATACGTTATAATTCATCGGTTTTAATTATTATACAATGTGTTATGAAATCTATATTTTATTTTATTAATGGTATGACATCGGTGTGTTTGTATTTTATCAACACCGTAGTATGGTTTATTCCTATAATAATCTGCTCTCTTTTCAAGCTATTACCAATAAAAGCATGGCAAAAGCAAATGTCTATAATTTGTGATGCTAGCGCAACGCTTTGGATAAAAGTCAATACACTGAATCAATTTGTATTTTCACGCACCCGTTTTCATGTAAAACAAAGTGCAAAATTAAGTGAAGATCTGTGGTATTTAGTCATCGCCAATCATCAATCATGGGTAGACATACTCGTTTTACAACGCATATTTAATAAACAAATACCGTTTTTAAAATTCTTTTTAAAGAAAAATCTGATTTATGTGCCTTTCCTAGGCTTAGCATGGTGGGGCTTAGACTTTCCATTTATGCAGCGCTATTCCAAAAAGCAACTGGCCAAACATCCTCATTTAAAAGGCACCGATTTAAAAACCACACAAAAAGCATGTGAAAAATTTGAGCATAACCCCGTGAGTATTATGAACTTTGTGGAAGGTACTAGGTTATCGCCGGGTAAAACAAAGTCAGCATTAAATACCCAATTACAATTGACCCAAACGCTAGCACCTAAATCGGGTGGCATAGCCTTTGTACTCAGTGCCATGGGACATCGCTTAACTCAATTAGTTGACGTGACGATTTATTACCCAAAAGGCATTCCTAGCTTCTGGGATTTTATTAGCGGAAAAGTTAACAATATTGTGGTTGAAGTAGATACCGTTGATATTAAAAGTTTGTTCAATAGCGGTATATATTCTCAACAATATTTTGAGGACCCAAAACAAAAGCAAGTATTTCAAGATTGGCTAAACCAACGATGGCAACAAAAAGATAAGCGCTTGTTGGCCTTACATAAGGAGTTTTCGCCCAGTGAGTAAGCTTAGAGCTGTTTTTATCTTCCCACTACATTTAAGCTTACAATTAATTAACTTGGCTATTTGGGGCGGGCTAATTATTGTATTTGGCTGTGTTCGCTTTTTATTGCCCGTCAAATCTATCAGCAGCAATCTACTTAACATTATGCATCGCTTATATTTCGCATTTGGTATTTTGAGTGTTGCACTCATAAAAATATTTAATCGGATTGAGGTACGCCACGAAATTGATGAGCCCTTGTCAAAGCAAAAGTGGTACTTAATAACGGCTAATCACATAAGCTACCTCGACATCATTTTGCTGATTGATTTTTGTGCACCGCGCATTCCTCCACCCAAATTTTTTCTTAAGCAGCAACTTATTTGGCTGCCGTTTGTAGGCCTTGCGGCATGGGCAATGGATATGCCTTTTATGCGCCGTTATTCACAGGCTTTTTTAGCTAAGCATCCCCATTTACGTGGCACTGATATTGAAACCACCAAAGCCTCTTGCCAAAAATTCGTTAATCGCCCTACTACCGTCATTAATTTTGTTGAGGGCACGCGCTTTACGCCAACGAAACAAGCGCAACGAAAAAGCCCATTTAGCCATTTGTTAAGGCCCAAAGCGGGTGGTATTGCCTTTACGCTTTCAGCAATGGGCGAGCTTTTTAGTAATGTACTCGACATAACACTGGCTTACCCTAACTCTACGCACCCTATGATGGATATGCTAAGCGGGCGCATGACAACCATTGTGATTGATGTGAGAACACTTGAGGTCAGCAATGAACTAATAGGCGATTATTTTAATAACAATACGTTTAAAGAAAACTTCCAAGTATGGCTCAATCGCTTATGGGAGCATAAAAACGCACGTATGAAGAAATGGATGGCCGAATATAATGCCAACTGATGTGACTGACATACACACTAATATAGCACAATTATTTGAACAACTTGGCTTAACCCTAAGCCACACGAGCTGGCAATTTATGGGTTTATGCGTAGGTTTGCTTATTGTTGTAGGAATAAGCAGTTATGTTATTGCCCGTTTTATATTGCATTTTAAAGCTATACGAGTAGTTGGATTAACCAAAAATACATGGGACGACGAATTAAGCAATCATAGAGTATTCAAGCGAACCGCACATTTAGTTTCGGGGGCCGTGCTATATGCTGGCCAATTTGCATTACTTGATCCCGAATGGTCTATTTTTAATGCCCTATCGTTGAGTATTAACCTATATATTGCTATTGCTGTGTATATGGTACTGCAAGCACTGCTGGGCGCTGGAGAAGCAATATACGAACAGTCTAGATTATCAACAAAAGCACCGATTACGGGCTTTGTTCAAGTTGCCCGATTAATTATTACCCTTGGATTAATATTTTTAATTATCTCGTTATTGTTAGATAAGAGCCCAATTTATTTACTGTCTGGACTCACTGCGGTTGCCGCGGTACTACTATTAATATTCAGAGACACCATTTTAGGCTTTGTAGCAGGGATTCAAATTGCGGCAAATCGTATGTTCAATACCGGCGACTGGATAGAAATTCCAAAATACGGCGTTGATGGCGACATTATTGAAATTGGCTTAAACGTAGTGAAGGTGCAAAATTGGGATAAAACCATTTCCACTATTCCTACCTATGCCCTCACTTCAGACGCAGTAAAAAACTGGCGTGGTATGCAGGCTTCAGGTGGCAGGCGTATAAAACGAGCTATAAATATCGATATGCGTACCATCGACTTTGCTAATGACGAGCAGCTAGAAAAATGGCGGAAGTTAACGCTGATTCATGGATATTTAGAGGATAAGCAGCAGCAAATACAAGCAGATCAGCTACGCTGTAAAGGCGCTAAGCTTGATATATTAAATAGCCGCAAGCTTACCAATATTGGTACGTTTAGAGCGTATGTAACAGCTTATATTCAACAGCATCCAGAAATCAACAACGAGATGACCTGCATGGTGCGTCAGCTCAAGCCTAGCGAAACAGGCTTGCCAATAGAAGTATACTGCTTTAGCAAAAACAAAAATTGGGTAGAATACGAACATGTGCAGTCAGAGATTTTTGACCACTTGTTGGCTATGTTACCTTTGTTTAACTTAGCGACTTATCAGCGCGTTACAAACAATACACGTAAATACGAGCGTTAATCTAAATATTCACGCCAACCTGATATAAAAAAACCAGCACGAAGCTGGTTTTTTTATAAATTATACGGCTATGCTGACGCGTAGGCCAACAATGCAGTTAACGCTAACCCAGTAACACCGAAGAAACCGTATTCAATACGCTCTTTAAGGGCTTCTGGACCTTGCTTAGTAGATGTGACGCTCATCACAATACACGACAGCCCAAGCACTAACGCTAACATCATGGCGCCAAACAATACGGTAGTAATTAAATCATTCATAAATATGTTCCTAATAACAATTGGCAATATTATGCCTTAAATTATGTCGTAAACCTATGCTACAAAGGTATTTTTTGAGCAAATTATGATCTTAGTCAAATGTACTAATAAATCGCCAAAATAATTAAAAGCGATAGTATATTTAATGCTAAGCATATCAACAAAAAGGTAAGCACATGAATTTATTAGGTTTTAAATGTGGTACTTTACTTGCTAAGGTGTGTCTATATGTCAGTGTTGAGGTTCAACACATATTCACTCATAATTTAGGATGAAAATATGAAACTACTCTCTCTTGCTAGCTTAACAATTTTAGCGACAACCATGGTAAATACGCCAGCGTTTGCTCACAATAGTCACTATGGTAGCTGTGATACAAATATTAATGGTGAAGTTAGCTTTGCTAAAAATACCCTTACTGTTACCACTGAACAAGACGAAAAAATTAGTTTTGATCCTCGCGGCAATGTGACACACAACGGCAGCACAGTAGTTTTGACGAGTGCGCAGCAAAACGCGGCAATCAACTACTATGAAGGTGTTGAAACGGCTATCCCAATGGTAGTAGACATTACGGTTGAAGCGCTTAATATTACCAATATTGCATTAACCGATGTATTTACTGGCTTTTTAGGTAGTGACAGCGAGTTACCTGCAAAAATTAGCGACAAGCTCAAAAATGTAGGTACATCAATAGAAGAACATGTGTATAAAGATCCTACTTCACTTACCTTTAATAGCACCTACCTTGAAAATGAACTTGGTCTGGACGATAACTTAGATGCTGAAATTGAAGCACTAAAAGAAGAAGCCATGGGTGAGTTTATGGGGGAAATATTTATGGCGCTGGGTAAAGCGATGATGAGTGGCGATAGTAACTTAAGTGATTTTGAATCAAGGATGGAAACCCTTGGCAGTGATATTGAGCAAAAGGTTGAGTCACTAGCGGTGCAACTTGAAGATAAAGCTGATGCATTGTGTGACACCTTTGAGCGTATCGATAATGCCGAAAACACGCTAAATCAAGTAAAGGCATTGCGCCATTTAGACGTAATGAACGTAACGAATAAGCAATAAACTAAACACAATTTGGCAGTATGGCAAACATATCAACAACGCATGTTTTCGGATTAGGATGGCTAGGTTTACCCCTAGCCTTCTCGCTTAAATCGCGCGGTATTAAGGTAACAGGTAGTGTAAGCAGCGAGGCGAAACAAGCGGTACTTAATCAGGTTATTCCTACACGTGTATTTAACCTTTACAACCACATGTCTAATAGGGTGGTTGACGACTTTGCCAACGCAGCCTTGGTACTTAACATCCCACCAGGACGTAAGGCATTCAACCCTGACGAGTATAGCCAAGCAATGATAGCGTTTATTGATAACGCCATGCAAGCGGGCTTACAAAAGCTTATATTTGTCAGTACAACCTCGGTATTCAATGGGGTAAAGGGCCAGATTCACAATTATACTTCTGTGCAGCCTACCACTGAATCTGGAAAAGCCCATGTTGCTATTGAACATCATTTACAACAGCAATATCCCGAGCAAACATACATTGTAAGACCCTCTGGTTTAGTCGGCCCAATTATCAATCACAAAGGGCAAAACATAGGCTACCGACACCCAGTGTATAGTCTCAGTAAAAAACAAG
Organism: Glaciecola sp.; assembly: GCA_049650345.1. Lineage (GTDB taxonomy): Bacteria > Pseudomonadota > Gammaproteobacteria > Enterobacterales > Alteromonadaceae > Glaciecola. Next base: position 27,377 of record JBARZY010000123.1, read on the forward strand.
ATATTGCAAACGGCCACCAAGTCATTAACTTAGTGCATCAAGCCGATGTTATTGCAGTGATAGAAACGCTAATTTGCACACAGACCAAGCAGCATGTATTCAATTTAGCGGCCTTTGACCACCCGATAAAATCAGATTATTACGCAACATGCGCCGAGTTGTTGAACTTACCCGCGCCCGGCTTTTTGCCAGAAGCATCACAAAACGATAATCAGGGAAAAATAATCGTGGGGGAAGACACCTTCAAAGATTTGCAGCTGAGACCGCATTTTGACTCAACCATGAGTTTGATTAAACCATTGTTAGAAAAGTAAATTTAATACGCGCGGCAGATGAAACCGCGCTTATAGAATATTACTGCAGCTAACCAATTAACGCCGCACCAAAATACTTTGCCGCCACTGTGTTAATAAATATAACTGCCAAAATAAAGGGAATAAATGTACCAAGTGAAAAGTTAACATAACGCTCTAAAAAGCTCGCTTTAAACTCACCTGCGCCTTGGTCAAGTTCTTCGTTAAACGCTTTGTGTTTCCACTTGTAACTCACGAACAAGCATATTAGCAATCCGTTAAGCGGCAGAATGGTGTCATAAAATACGTCATATACCACATCAAAAAACGATTTATCGGCCCCTGCATATGTGACAAAACGCGTGAAAAACTCAAAAAAGCCAAATGAAAACGCGCACATGAGGGAAAATACCAGCAGCAACACACCACATATAAACAGTGAGCTTTTGCGGCGCACGCCCTTTTCACTCATTAACGCTGCCACCGGCACTTCGAAAATAGACACCAACGAGGTAATAGCAGCGAAAAATACTAGCAAGAAAAACACCGATGCCACAACGCTGGCGCCGACATAGCCAAGTGACGCTTGCAGAGCGAGAAAGATTTGAGGCAAATATGAGAAGATCATTGAAATGGATGATTCACTCAACTCGGCGGGGTTTACTTGTGGATTAAATGAAAAAATAGCCGGTAAAATCATTAAGCCTGCAGTAAATGCCACTGCTGTATCGGTAAGTGCGACCAATTTTGCCGACGAGGGTAAATCAGAGCGTTTATCAATATAACTGCCATAGGTGATCATTATACCCATGCCCAACGATAGCGAAAAGAACGCTTGAGATAACGCGCCATTAACCACATTTGCGTTAATTTTGTCAAAATCGGGAATTAAATAGAAAGCCACACCGGCCATTGCGTTGTCGCGGGTTAATACAAACAAGACCATGGCGATTAACATAAGCAACAATGCAGGCATAAGGACTTTAGCTGCTTTTTCGATGCCTTGTTTGACACCGCCTTGTAAAATTAAATAGACAATGGCTAATACACCTGCCATATATGCGAATAGGCTATTTCCACTGATAAATGAACCAAAGGTGCTCGGGTCAGCTAACACATCAAGATTGCCACTTACACTTTCAACTAAGTAACCAAATATCCATACGGTAATTACCAAATAAAATACCGCAATCATGAATGGCGTGATGACCGATAACCAGCCTGCTATGCGCCATGCAGGATTACCATTCGACAATGATGTATAAGCCCCCAATGGATCTTTTTGACTAGCACGACCAACGGTCATTTCGGCAATCATTACTGGCAAACATATGGCCACCACAAAAATAGCGTACATTAATAAAAATGCACCACCACCATTTTTAGCAGCACCTACCGGAAAGCCTACCAAGTTACCAATACCTACTGCTGAACCTGCGGCGGCTAATATAAAACCTAGTTTAGAGCCAAATTGCTCACGAGAACCTGCCATGAGAATTCCTTTTTATTGTTATTATTTTTTGTAGTAAAGAATGTTAACAGCAGTTAACAGGAATGTCTGCTAGAAAATAAGAGGATTGAGCGGTGCATAATCGGTAAACGTTACCGCTCTATACACCGCTAATAAAAAATATCGTTGTTTTTGCATGCAAGCATTTGAAGGTCAACAAACAACTAGTATGAAATTGACTGCCCATCCCAATCAAAATAATAAGGGCCGTCTTCTGTTGTAAATCCACTTATGTGATGCAACAGTTGAGTGGCGGTAAATTCTGGCGTGAAAAGCTTTTCGGGCTTCACGTTGGCTTGAAACGGTTTAGACAAACCCGTGTCGACCGTACCAGGATGATAACAACTCAAAATAGTGTTAGGCGCACGGCGCTTGTACTCAATACTGGCGGTTTTCATGATCATATTAAGTGCCGCTTTCGATGCCCTGTAGCCATACCAGCCACCTAGCTTGTTTTCTGAAATACTGCCTACACGTGCACTAAAAAACACCACCACGGCACGTTGCTTGGCCATTACCTTGACCAAATACTTAAGCCACAATGCGGGTAATATGGTGTTCACGCGAAAATACTCAGCAAGCTGCTCAGCCGAGACGTCCTCTAAACGTTTTTCAGCCTTTAGCTGCTGAGGCCCATCTTGCTGCAATACACCTGTTGCGCATATTACGGTGTCAAAACGTATCGATTTTGCAGCCATATCTTTTAAATATGTTTTGACTTGCTCATCGTCTGTGGCATCAATGCATTGATGGTGCTGGTTTGGGTGTTGATGCGCTACAGGTGAACGCGATACGGTGTACACTTGATGGCTGTCTGAATCTTGCTCACATAATTGTTTAATAATAGCTTGTGCTATACCGCCGTTAGCACCTATAACAAGAGAGTGTTTAGTCATAATATACTTCTTTTTTTTAAAATTTTGTTTCGCAGTTGGTTTCACAGCGCTTTTTGCCGGTTAACCAATAAGAAATTTTGTAGCGATTTCGCGCAAACACCAAGTAGGCTTTGTCGGCAAAAAAACGAATAACCGGCCAGCGTAAAGGTGCATATAACCAACCTTTCCCTACTAACGACCACGCTTTGTGAGTTGCATCAAGCCCTATTAACATAGATCCGTCTTCCAACATCCCGTGAATACGCGCGTTTAATGCGTCGTAATCTAAGTGCGCATACTGCTGCGTAAAACTGGCCTGATTAATATCAACAAATGCCAACTTGTCTTGGGTGTTGTGCTTTTTTAGATGATTCATTTCAATTGCGCACAATGGGCAATTGCCATCATAGAATATAGTGAACGCCAAAATTATTGCCTCTATGTATATTTGCTGGCAGCCAGCCGAAAATTAGCATCTAAACCGATGATGACTCTGCTAAACCTGCGCAAGCTAAATTAGTAATCTGTATTACGCAAATAAATGTACAATAGATGTATTGAATTAAAATTAAATGCACATACGTACACCACAGCATCGTAAAAGGAAATGAACAATGGCAACAGAAACAATCACGTTAGCAGGCGGCTGCTTTTGGTGTATAGAATCAGCTTTTAGTAGTGTAGAGGGCGTAGTTAGTGCTTATTGTGGCTACTCTAATGGTGACGTAGACAATCCTAGTTATGAACAAGTGTGCAGTGGCAACACCGGCCACGCAGAGGTGGTGCAAGTTAACTTTGATACCAGCATAATTACTCGCAGAGAGGTATTAGAGATATTTTTTGCCTTGCATGATCCTACTCAGCTAAATAAGCAAGGGAACGACACTGGCACACAATATAGAGGGGGAATTTATTATACATCTGCAGAACAACAGCAAGATGCCTTGGCCATCATTGAAGAGATGACCGCAGAGCAAATATGGCCCAACCCTATTGTGACTGAAGTTGAACCATTGCGAGACTACTATCAAGCAGAAGACTACCACCAAGATTATTTCAGTAATAACCCAGAAAACGTGTATTGCAATTTAGTGGTTGCACCAAAGCTAGCCAAGTTTAAAAAGACATTTGCGGCACGGCTAAAATAACGTCCGTTAAGCATAGTAAATCGCAGAAAGGCGTTCGCTATTTAGCAAACGCCTTTTTTAGATATTCTGCAAATGCCGGTTGCGCAGCAGCACGTGCCTTGGCTATCTTTTGTACCTCTGGCATATCATTCAAACGTTCTAATAATGCTTTTGCGCCCGGCGCTTCTGCTAATAAATCAATCGCGTAAAGCTTATCCGCCACTTTAGCCGCTAAATCGACTGAATATAAAAAGAAAATATCGGCGGCGGTGAGTTTATCTCCTGCAATGTAAGGACCAAAGCTAGCCACCCTGGCAATAGATTGCATACCCGTCAATAAAGCTCTTTTTACTTCTTTCTTGGTTTGATCGGCCACTGGAACGCCCCAAAATGCCTCTGTATGGCAGCGTCTTGCAGGCAGCTCAATATAAAGCTCGAGCATTTTCATTAGTTCGCGAATGCGAGCACGCTCAAATGGCGAATTACCAAGTAAGGGTGTATCGGCAGATATTTCTTCGAAATACTCTAAAATGACATTAGTTTCAAGCAATACGCCTTCAGGTGTTTCAAGTGCAGGCACCTTTCCGGTTGCGCAAATAGCTAAATACTCGGGTGTTTGATTCGGGTAAGTAATAACGGCCTCATACTCAATACCCTTTAACGCCAATGCTAGCTTTAGCATATTATAATAGTTACTGACATCAAACCCATACAACTTCAACATAAACTGCGTCCTATATACTTAGAAAGATTAACCAATAATTTGCATTTTAGTTAACACATTTGCAACATCTTATTGGTGATAGCGTATTATTCATACTATGAACAGTTCCCCGTTGCGAAACACGCCGGAATATCGATACGAAATAACAAAGGTGACATGGCGTCGTATTTTATCTTATCGCTTGGGCATTTATGTTGGTTAGTGTTAGAACGATACACTTTTTTCCATGGGTCGTTAATTAGGTACAGCGTATTATTATGCACAGCCACTCCTTCTAAAGACGTATTTGCAAGTTCGTAGTGTTTTTCGGTATCCAACCAATCGTCACAAGGTGAGCTAAATACCATATCAATAATTTGCGTGGGTATCTGTTTTTGTAAATCGACTATCCACAGCTGGTTGTCATTGCGAGCGGCTAAAATCAAGAACCCGTTATCGCTATTGGCCGGATAAAATACGTCCATGCCATTTATGGGATGATTGCCCTCCCCCATATCAGGCAACCACAACTTGCTATCTACAATAGGCAAAAATGCATCTAGCGTGTTAAACATATCGTTGGTATACGCCAATTCAAATACACGCGGATGTACCTTAGCGTCTTTTTCAAGACCGACCAAAATTTTTCCGTCACGCGTAATTGCCATGCCTTCTAGACCATCATTTGGGAAATTTCCTACTTTGTCTGCAACATCAAATTGTAAGGCGCGGACACCGGTCAGCACTAATTGATCATTAATTAACGTAATTTGTACCAACAAACTAGGGTGTTCGGTAGACCCCGTTTGCTTGAATTTTTGTTTGCATGCGGTACTGTAATTTCCGCTTCTGGTCGCGTCCTCAGTTACTAATAACCATGTGTTGGGCGTATTAGGCACAGCAACGATGGCCTCATAGTCAGGACGCTGAGATAAATAGTCGGCAAAGCAACTTTGTTGTGTGCGTTCAGATAATACAATAGGGCCCAATTTATTGATGATCTCGCCCGTATTGGGTGACAACTGATGAATACGTTGAATTTGAGATTCGTGTGCACTGCCATCTGATACCGACAACAACATGTTTTGGTAGAAGGTTAAACCTGAGGTTTGCGGATCGAGCATAGTGCTCCCATCGGTTTCTATTATCCACTTACCGGTACTAGTAATCGGCTGCGTTGCTGTGCGTTGCTGCACACCGGTAAGTGAGCATGCTGTTAGGCTAAACAGCATAAGCATGATGAATAATGTTTTAAGCTTGCTTTTGCTAGCCAGTGATAATATCACGAATACTTTCCTCAAATATGTGGTGGTTTACACCGTATTTTGTTATGAAACTGCTTTGCATAAGTGCGCAAGCGCGGGTTAAAAAGGTAACTTAAGCTTACATTTAGTCAATAGTAATTGTTGGTAAATTACGTAAAATAACAAAATATTGCTTAATTCGATGGTATGCTCAATATTGTTTTGGGCTTGTCACTGTATTTTACACTCTGGGTAAAAAGGAAACACTGATTTATGTCACCACCAAAGGCTTCGTTACCACTTGTTATTGCGGGACCGATTGTACGTCATGTAGATGACAGTATGTTGACGCTGTGGCTGGTAACCAGTAAAAAAGTGGAGATGAATGCCCATGTGTGCGCTGCTAACGAAGACATAAATAAAACCACTAATGACCAGAGATCAGCTTACAGTAGCAATACCAAGCAACACACTATAACGGTTGGCAAAAATTGCTTTATACACACTTTGCAGATTGAGCCTAGTACGCCGTTTAGTGACCAAAACATTTATAATTACGATGTACAGCTAACCGACAACGCCAAAAACCATACATGGCTAAGTAACGAACTGCCTGATCTGTTGTATGAAGGTTGCACGCATTTTCATTTTAAGTTTGCCAGTACCCTTAAACAAGTCATTCATGGTTCGTGTCGTAAAGCGCACTTTGAAGGACAAGACGCCTTAGTACAAATTGATGGACTACTTAGCGCCAGTGTTACCTCTTGCAGTGTTGACGAACGCCCTGACTTACTCATATTCACTGGCGATCAAGTATATGTTGATGATGTTGCAGGCCCCACGTTAAATGCCGTGCAACGGGTAATAGAATGTCTTGGTTTGTTTCACGAATCGTTTGAAGGCAGTACCGTTAAAGATTCGAGTGAACTGCTGACACATAAACACAACTATTATCAGCGCGAAAATTTACTGCCCGAAACAGAAGACAATGAAGATTTGAGTTCCGCTTTTTTCAAAGGTAAAAAGAAGCCCATTTTTACGTCTGTGAACGCAAAGAACCACCTTATTGCACTGAATGAAATGATTGCCTTGTATTTATTATCTTGGTCTTCGCGCTTATGGGAATGTATAGAACCTGTCACACCAGACTTAAGCGATGAATTTGCTGATGTATACGCCAAAGAGCAACAGGCAATTGAACAATTTTCAGCGGGATTAAACCAAGTAGAGCGGGGACTGGCGCATATTCCTGTCTACATGATTTTTGATGATCACGATGTAACCGACGACTGGAACTTAACCCGTACTTGGGAAGAGCATGTTTACGAAAACCCTTTTTCAAAACGTATTGTAGGCAATGCACTAGTGGCCTATTTGATTTGCCAAGGCGTAGGCAATCCCTACAGCACTTGGGGCGACTTACAAGAAACTATCAACAAAACCTTCACTGAAGATGGGTTCAAACAACACGATGAATGCATAGATGATGTGCTTAATCATGATCAGTGGCATTATGGCCTGCAAACCCACCCGCCAATACAAGTCTTAGACACTCGTACCCAAAGATGGCGGAGCGAATCAAACGGAAATAAACCTTCTGGCTTAATGGACTGGGAGGCACTTTGCGAGTTACAACAACAAGTCATGGGCAAAGAATCGGTGATTATGGTATCGGCTGCACCTGTATATGGCGTGAAATTTATTGAGGCAATACAACGTGCGTTTATCACATTTGGTGGTGCCTTAATGGTAGATGCCGAGAACTGGATGGCACATCGCGGCACTGCAAGCGTCATGCTCAATATTTTCAGACATATCAAAACACCGCCTCACTTTATTATTCTGTCGGGTGATGTGCATTATTCGTTTGTATACGACATTAGCCTGCGATTTAGGCGCAACAGTCCGAAAATAACACAATTCACCTGTTCAGGTATTCATAACCAGTTTCCCGACAAACTGATCACGTGGTTTGAACGTTTAAATCGCTGGTTATTAGGGCATCGTTCTCCCCTAAATGTGCTTACCAAACGCCGAAACATGACAATAAAAGAACGCACCAATGATGTTGACGGCCTAGATCTTGTCAACGCAACAAGCTTGGGCTTATTAGAGCTGAACGACAAGGGTCATGAAAAAGCGTGTAAATTGATCTTAGCCAACGGCAAAGTGGTAAACTTTAACAAATAAAATAAAAGACATGCTTGGCGACACAACAATGACAAGCAAAATTGTGATACGCACTTGAGGTAAAATGCAAACAACACCTAATCAACAAGCCAACATAGCCATTTTTTATGGGTCGACAACCTGTTATACCGAAATGGCAGCGGAGAAAATCCAGCAGCAATTGCAAACGTCATTAAATATAGCAGTAGATATGTTTGACATTAAAGACACTGCCTTAGCCCGCACATCTAATTACAGCGTAATACTGTTTGGTATTTCTACATGGGATTTTGGCGAGTTACAAGAAGACTGGGAATCTACCTGGGACGACATACAAGGCCTCGATCTAAATGGAAAAACCATTGCTTTGTTCGGTTTAGGTGACCAATTAGGTTACGCCGACTGGTTCCAAGATGCCTTAGGCATGCTGCATGACGAAGTGCTTGCGCATGATTGTACGCTAATAGGGTATTGGCCTAATGAAGGTTATGACTTTGTTGCTTCAAAAGGCCTAACAGATGACAATGCGTTTTTTGTGGGCTTGTCGCTTGACGATGAAAACCAATTTGAACAAACAGACGAGCGTATCAAAACATGGTGCGATGATTTAATTGAGCACTTTACTGCAGAAAAGTTAAGCTTTATCGTATAAAATGTAACGAAATTTTATCCTTTCCCTCTAGTCATTTTCTGCTGAATAGTTATACTAGAGGAATTGAACAAGAATAAGAGTCACTAATGAAAAGAAAAAAGCACGGCGCTGCTGACGATGACGCAGCAATTGACATGACCCCTATGCTCGACATAGTTTTTATAATGTTGATATTCTTTATTGTTACTACGACCTTCTCAAACGAGAAAGGCTTGTCGGCTAACAGACCTGAAAACAAACAACAAACCTCGCAACCAAGTAAAGCCTTGTCTATTCGTATTGACGAAGCAGGCCAAGTTTATATGGGTGGACGTGTAGTTGATATTCGTCGAGTAGTAGCGAACACGCAAACTTTCCTTGCTGAAAACAACACTGAAAACGCAGCAATTCAAGCCCATGAAGACACTGAGCACGGCATAGTGGTTTCGGTTATGGACCAAGTAAGACAAGCGGGTATTGTTAACGTATCGGTATTAGTTAAAAAGTAATATCACTAAAGTTATGATAAAAACCAGTGCTCGCACTGGTTTTTTTATGTTTTGAAGTTACCTGCTTTTTCGTTTATCGCGATACAACGTGAAAAAGATACTGCACAAATTGGTAAAGTTAAACACCGTACCAAAAATACTGCCCACCAATACCGCATATATTAAGCCAAAGCTTTCTGCCAATATAAACCACTGCCTTATTCGCAATGCACTGGTGAGCACAATAGAGCCTACCGTAAAAATTAACGAGCTAGTATAAGCAAACAATATGATCCACTGGCTATCTAGATAAAACCATTCGTATACAAAAAAACCAATGTTTGCCAACACAAATAATACCAATATAGGAGTACCACGATATTTTATAGCAACAATGTTACGCACACATGCTAGGGCACAACCAATACCAGCGGCCACCGCGCCCAGTAAGAAAAAATGCGTGCTCACCGCGGCAAGGGCAACCGCAGAAATAAGTAAATAGCGGTTGATATCTTGTTGACGATAACCAATAAAATTAAAAATAACAGCCACTGCACCGAACATCTCTGCAATGAACACTTGATTTTCTATCACTAAGTTTCTCCAACCTTTGAATATAAAAAAGCGCCCCTTTTAAAAAAGGGGCGCTTATTATGCGTATTTACGGGTAAATTACCAGTAATTAATTGCTTTGCTGACGGGAAAACCAGTCTTCATAGGTGAGGTAAAAACCCTCATCAAGACAATCAGCAGGGTAAGCATACAAACCAAATTTTTCACCTTCTTGGTGAGTTAATACAATGGCGTACTTTGGTGGTTCTTTGAGTTCTTTGTGCATAGGATCCCAAATAGGTACTTTGTAATTACCAAGCTGCAGAACTTGTACATTAATGCCGTTTATCTCGGTGCTATGATCAGGCACTGGATTGGGTATGGTTGCATATATGCAGTGAAAAGGGATATTGACTTGAATGCCATCCCACCAGAAACGCTCTACTTTAATTTTATCAAACAAGTTCGATACTGCTTTAGGCATTGCTATATTCATGGTGTTATCCTTTTTATTATCACGCAATGGTGATGGGAAAATTGATACGCCTTTATGGCACTTGATTAAGCTATACTCGTTACTCCGGCTTGCGCATGATTACTAGATGGATACAACTTTACTTCTTATATATCCACCCTGAATGTGTTTTCCTTTAGCAAAAAACACGATTTATAAATATAAACTAAGTTAACTAACTAAAAAACCTGTAATTTAATCATTTGCCTCGCAACGTGATGTGCAGGCACCGGTTTGTATTTAGCCAGCGGTCCTCTTAACATAGGGTTCAGCCATGCTAGTATCTTGCCCCCCCACGCTTCCCCCCTGCGATACTCGTTGCGTTTCCCTAACAGTAAAGGCGGCCTCACAGCTGCTGCATTAGCAAGTTGTGGCATGGTTAATATCGCATTTTCTAGCTCGCCTTTTACTTTTAAATAAAAATTGCGGCTTTTAGCATTTGCGCCCAACGACGAAATCCACACAAAACTCTGTGCTCGTTGCGCTCGTGCAAGTTGCGCCGCAACATGCACGTACTCAAAGTCCACACGACGAAACGCTGATTGAGTCTTAGCTTGTTGCATAGTGCTACCCAAACAACAGTACACATGTTCTACAGAAAAGTAACCTTGATAGTCTTGAAATACTTCAAAATCAATCACTAGGGCTTGAATTTTATTTAATGGATCATGGTAGTCAGAGCGTTTCAACGGCGCTCTGACTAAACACGTTACCTGAGAATAACGTTCGTCTTGGCACAATATGTTCACTAATGCTTTACCCACTAAACCAGTGGCACCTAATACAAGCGCGCTGTACTTCTTCGTCATTTATACCCAAATGATTATCAACTAATAATAGAGGTGATAACCATACCAACAAATCACTAGTGGTGAACAGGACTATTGCATCATTAAGTCTTATCTCGCTTGTAATCACTGCTGCACACTAAGTGTAAGGTATTGATATAGTTAGCTTTATTTAACCATCTTTTATTCTATTCAAACTATCGAGTAATCAATACTTCATATTCTAACGCTTATGCTGCAGCTTTAGTCACGATCTTAATGTGAGTATGTGAGCTAATATGCTACAGTTAAAACAAATTATAACTACGTGTACATTGGTTAGCACAATAATGCCATTGCAAACTGAATCAACAAGCGCAAACCTTTCATTTAAAACTGTGCAGCGTGCGCATGAACGTATAAAGCATGCTGTTAAGCAAACGCCTATTGTGCAGTCTCAACTATTGAACGACTGGTTGGGACACTCAATTTATTTTAAAGCAGAATGTTTGCAAACAACGGGGGCGTTTAAGCTTAGAGGCGCATTTAACTTTGTTGCTAAATTAGCAGAACAAGGTGCCTTACCCCAACGTATTGTTGCAAACTCCTCGGGTAATCATGCGCAAGCGGTCGCTTATGTGGCGCGACATTTTAATATTCCTGTTTGTATATATAGCAGCAGTACTATATCAGCAGTAAAAGCTGCCGCTACTCGGGCCTATGGTGCAAAGCTACTTACCTTTGACACACGTGTTGAAGCCGACCAAGCAGTATATGAAGCGAGTCTTGAGCAAGGTACAGTGTGGATACCGCCGTTTAATCACCCAGACATTATTGCGGGTCAAGGTACCGTAGCATTAGAAGCACTCAAACAAGTGCCTCAAACAGACGCAATTTTTGCGCCCTGTGGTGGCGGTGGTCTAGTCTCTGGCAGTTACCTTTACGCTAAACACGTAAATAAGCGTATTAAAGTGATGGGTGCCGAGCCTTTATCAGCAAACGATGCGGCAGAGTCCATTCGCACAGGTAAAATTGTATCACTCCCGAAAGCCCCCATTACCTTAGCTGATGGCGCAGCCACTCCCAGTGTGGGCGAACACACTTTTCCATATTTACAGCAACTTGATGATTTTTATGAAGTAAACGAGCAAGATATTTGCTATTGGACGCAATGGCTGCAACACTTGCTTAAACTACACATAGAACCCACTTGCGCCATGACCATGCAAGCGGTCGTTGAGTGGCTAGCGAAGCAAAACTCACAACAGCATGTACTGGTAATGCTATCTGGCGGAAATATAAGTGCACAAAGTATGCAAAAAATATGGCAGCACGATCACTTAAACAAACGTCCGCAACCGTTTACACAACACTATTAAAATAGGAAATACCATATGCGAGCACCTTGGCAACCATTCGGCGTTATAGTCATTATATCGTTACTGTTCAACGTAAGCACACATGCAAGCGAAACACGCACCACCAAGTACATCAACATGAATGCTTATACTCTTACCAGCACAGGCGATCTTGTTCAATTTGATACAATGGTTGTTAATAACGAGATCATAGCAGCGGTCGGCAACGATGCTAAGTTAATGCAAACAATGGAAACCGTTGATCTTAAAGGTGCTAATGTACTGCCTGGTTTAATAGATGCACATGGTCATATATTAGGATTAGGAGCAAACTTATTAGAAGTTGATTTACGCGGCGCAAGCTCTGAAGAAGCGGCTGTAAAACGGGTCCTTGAGTATGTTGGCGCGGCGTCAAATTCTGATGGTGCTAAAAACGACTGGATAATCGGCAGAGGCTGGAATCAAGTATTATGGCCTTCAAAGTCGTTTCCCACCAAAGATAGCTTAGATAAGGTAATAAAAGATCGCCCAGTTTATTTATCAAGAGTAGATGGACATGCGGGCTGGGTAAACAGTAAAGCCCTAGAACTTGCAGGCATTACCCGTGACACCATGTCGCCATCGGGCGGAGAAATTGTAAAAGATGAATACGGCGAGCCTACTGGGTTATTAATAGACAATGCTGAATACCTTATTAACAAAGTGCTCCCTAAAGCAAGCAAACAACAATATGAAACTCAGCTAAATACTGCGTTGAACCACTTAGTTAGTTTAGGCATTACCAGTGCGCACGACGCAGGGGTATCAAACTCTGTTCGCAACTTTTACATTGAGAGAGCCCAAGCAAACAAACTGAAAGTGCGAATATACGCCATGCTGTCGGCGACAGATCCACAATTAATGCATATGCTCAAGCAAGGACATTTTGAAGACGCCAATGGTTTGTTGTCTATACGCAGTGTAAAAGCTTATGGCGACGGTGCTTTAGGCAGTCGCGGTGCGGCTTTATTAGCACCCTATTCTGATGCACCAGACACTTCGGGGTTATTGGTGACCGCACCAGAAACCTTACCAAGCTTGTTTAACAATGTTATTGGTGCAAACTTTCAGCTAAACTTCCACGCCATTGGCGATAAGGCCAACCGTTTGGCACTGCAGCAGTTTGCCAAAACGTTTGTTACTTTTCCTGAGAACGCTGCTAGACATCGAATTGAGCACGCCCAAGTGGTAGCTTTAGAGGATATTCCCTTATTTAAAGAGTACGGCGTTATTCCCTCTATGCAACCCACACACGCCACTAGCGACATGAATATGGCCGAAGACAGAGTGGGTAAAGCGCGCTTAAAAGGTGCCTACGCTTGGCAAACGTTTTTGAGTCAAGGTACACCTATCGCATTTGGTTCTGATTTTCCAGTAGAGCTGGCAAATGTGTTTCATGGCTTACATGCTGCCGTTACACGGCAAAACGCGGCTTCAGAGCCATCTGATGGATGGATAAGCGAAGAACGTGTATCTCGCGTGCAAGCCTTAAAAGGCTTTACCGTAGATGCAGCATACGCGGCGTTTCAAGAAAACATGATTGGTAGTCTAGAAGTAGGAAAACGCGCAGACTTCATTATTACTGACAAAAACTATTTTAGCGTAGACGAAAGCGAGATCCGGAACATTAACGTGCTTGCTACTTATGTAAATGGCCAGGCTGTTTTTACTCGCAATTAGATAATTGTTTAAGTTACAAGTGCAATAGCATGTAATCACATTGCTTAATGCGCTTGTAACTTGCTAGTGCTTCTGCTTTAACAAATCCCATATTAGTATAGCTGGTAACCGCTGCTTTATTTGCCGTAAAGACAAATAAGGAAATTGTTTTGAGCGCCTCGGGATTGGCGTTTGACGCCCTCTCAATCAAGGCATTTATCAACGCATACGATAAGCCTTGCTTGCGATATTGGGGGTTAACTGCTAAACGCCCAAAGTGAGCATTAGAACCGTGTAATTGAAACTGCCCAAACGCCACTAAGGTATTTGTTTGCTTGAGTGCAAACGACTTAAACCCTTGCTCGCTTAATTGCGAAGTAAAGTTTGCCTCGCTGTAGGGGAACACAAAAGAAGGACCTGCCCACAACAGCACATCTCGCGGATGCGCAAACCATTGCTGCAGCGCTTTAAAGTCTGTGAGCGCTGCCTCTACTAAAACGGTGGACGAAACGTTTATTGTGGATATAGGGTTTTGATCCATCTTTCTTCAGTAATAAATCGCCATGACCACGACTCCCACGCGTCATCGAGGCCAACTTCAATTACCTCAGCTTCGCTCATGCCCTTGGCTTTTTGTGCTTGTACAAAGGCATAGGTCGTTTTGATCATATCAACAAATCGTTGTAAGTCGGCCTTAGTAGCAAGTTCGCCGTGTCCTGGAATAACTGTCGTGTTGTCGTTTATTTTGTTAAGTATTGTTTCTACCGATTCAATATATCCTGCTACTGAACCACCCGCACCTAAGTCAATGTAAGGAAACATATCTCTAAAAAATAAATCTCCAGTGTGCAGTACATCGGGTTGTTCAAACCACACAATACTGTCGCCATCGGTATGGCCTTCAGCTAAATGGATAACATGTATAGTTTCGCCATTTAAATGAAACTTTACGCCATCTTGATACGTGACTACGGGTAACGCGGCCTTACTCACTTTTTCATCGGAAGCCAGCCGAATACGCACGTTTTCATGGGCAAAAATAGTAGCGCCCCGGTTTTCATGAAAAAATGCATTAGAGCCAGTGTGGTCCCCATGATAATGCGTATTAATGACATAGCGTGGCGCCTTGTCACCAAGCGAAGCCAAAGTGGCTACTATTTTTTCAGCTAAGGGTGCATATTGGTCATCGACCATTAATAGCCCGTCTTCTCCTGCAGACACTCCTATATTCCCGCCAGCGCCCACCAGCATATACACAGAACCAGCAACCTTAGTCGCGCTTATTTCAACATCAGCAAAGCGGTCGTCGGCCGCTGTTAGGCTACTTGCCAATAACAAACTGGCAGCTATCATTTTTTTCATTGCATATTCCTCATAAGATTCTTATTGATTCACAACAGCTAACGCCTTTTTGTGAGAATAGTGCTTTATATACTGCTTAAACCCATAAATAGATGGATTTGTTATTAAATACTATTTTCCACAAACGAGAAGCGATCTACTGTGCCATCAGCAAGCGTCACTTGTTCAAAAAACATATTGTATGGCCGTACCCATAATTTGCGTTCTCCATACAAGGGCCGGTATAGTACTAGCACACTTTCATCTTCAGAATGCATCACTGTATCAATGACCTCGTACATGCCACCTTTGTAATGCCTATATTTTCCAGTTTGTATATTCATAAATGACCTACTGATAGGTAAATGCGGCCAGTAAAGCCACTACTGGTGCTGCTGTTGGTTTACCATGCTGCCAGTCCATTTGCTCAACCCCAGAGCCAGCTATATCAATATGCGTGTATGCTAGCGGTGTTTCGCAGCGAGTATCATAACGTTGAATGCCCGATGCAATAGACAAAAATGCGGCCGGAAACTGATGTCCACGAACCGTAGAGACACTCGGCGCATTGTTCGACGATAACACGTCATCGGCTTTTGTGCGCGGCTTAATAAATTCAAAATCTTCCTTGCGAAGCAATGAACGTTCACATGGGTCGCCCCATTGTTCACCACATTTTGCAATGTGCTCACCTTCACCCTTATTAATAGCTTGCGCATTTTCAACCAGCGCAGTATATGGTCCTAAGGCAACAAGTGCGTGTCCAGTTAACGTAGCCACTGAGTATAGTTTGGATTTGTTGGGTTCGTCTTCTAACGCTTGGTCTTTTAAATGTGACAACAAATCAGCCAACACCATGCGGCCTTCTGCGTCAGTGTTTCCCACACGTACGCGCACACCAGCATGACTCGTAATAATTTCATCAGGCACATAAGCTTCAGCCCCAATACTATTTCGCACCGCACCAATTTGCGCTATCACTTTAATGCCTTTAGGTCGCAATACACCTAAAGCATACATAAGGCCCGCCACAGCGGCTGCGCCGCCTTTATCTCTGCTCATTCCAGCCATATGGCCATTGACTTTTAAATCTGCACCGCCGGTATCATACGTAATGCCTTTGCCGGCTAGGTAATATACGTGTTCGATGGGACCGTCGCCTTTGTAGCTTAAGTGAATAACTGCGGGATTGTGCCTAGGCACTTCAATAGAAGCTCGGGCAACAGCAAACAATAAGGGGTAATCTCGCTTGATGTTGTCAATATTCGACTCTACCTTGCATTCAACTACGCTTTCTTGAAACGCGTGTTCACAATATTCGGCAAAACCAAGTGGTGCCATGCGCTCGGGCTCGGTGCCACATAAGTCTCGGGCAATACGCTTGCCTTGTTCAGTAGCATTAATAAATTGGACCTCGTCATTAGACATCCCATATAAAGAAATTTGCGCGACTCTTTCGATGCTAGACTCACCTAAGGCCTCGCGAGCCTCTAAAGGCTGCCACTGATGCTGACAAATACCAAAGTAAATATTAGCGAGCGCATGGTTGTATTTACTTGCAACTGTCGTTTGTAAATCGTCAATCTCTAATACAACTAATGGTTTGATAGATATCAGATCGTCTAAATGAGCGCCGAGTTGCTTACCTAAAGCGAAAAAAGCACGCACATCTTGATAGTCATCAAGCAAATCAGGAAGAGGCACGTGCAAACATCTAAGTGATGTATTCGGTATTGCAACCAAACTCGCTTGCTTCCCAACCCGCGGATCAATACCTGCTTTTATGTTTAGTGCATTTGCTAAATCAGGAACGACTAAGCTGGACAGAGAATTTGATATTACAATAATTAAATCGTGATCTTTATATATTGAATTACTGTATTTTGCTGGTATATAAGCCATGTTGTCGCCGTATAATTATTATTAGAATACCGATGAAAAATCATCGAATGATAATCAGATTTTACATGTTTTATTACTGGGCGTTAACTAGTTATTCAAGTTCAAGCGACAGTTGTTGATGGCCTGACTTGGAATCAGCAAAACCAATATACAAACCCAGTAAACGGGCATCTTTACCGTTTCGTCGATGCCATGCCTCAGATAACAGGCTGAGTAATAAGTCTGGTTTTAGCTCATTTGTTTTGAGCTCTTTAGTTGTTTGCCTAAAATCTGAAAATTTTATTTTTATACCCAGTTTGTCTATTTTACGCTCGTTTAAATGACGCTGGGCGCGTTTATTTAGTTCTGGCAACAAGTGGTCGGTTAAATATTGCTGTAATTCGAGCTGAGAGCTAATATTGCTTGAAAAAGTCCGTTCTACGGCAATTGATTTTCTAATGCGACTAGTCACCACACCACGATTATCAATGCCTTGGCATTTATTCCATAAATTTAAACCCATTTTACCAAAGTGTTGTGTTAAACGATTAAGTTCATACTGCTTTATATCCGCACCAGTGCGTAAACCCATGCCCTCAAGTTTTGCATAGGTTACCTTGCCTACTCCTGGGATTTTATTTAACGGTAAAGTATCAATAAAGGGCTGGACTTGGTCAGGCTTTACTACGCACTGACCATTTGGTTTATTCATATCTGATGCAATTTTGGCAATAAATTTTAGCGGTGCTATTCCTGCAGACGCAGTTAAACCTGTTTCATTTAAAATGGTTCGCCTAATATCTTGGGCTATCAGCGTAGCGGAACCAGAAAAAAGCCGACAATGGGTAACATCAAGATAGGCCTCGTCAAGCGATAAAGGTTCTATTTTATTCGTGTATCGCGAAAAGATTTCTTGAATGGTTGTACTGACTTCTTGATACACCTGCATGCGCGAAGGCACAATAACTAAGTGTGGACACATTCGCTTTGCCATGGCCGTAGGCATTGCTGACCTAACACCATACTCGCGCGCCATATAATTGCAGGTAGATAACACGCCACGCTGGCTAGATTTACCACCTACGGCAACAGGTTTGTTTAACAAAGCGGGGTTATCACGCACCTCTACCGAAACATAAAAGGCGTCCATATCAACATGTATAAATTTTTGCATACCAGCACCACTGTATGAATTACCAGTATTATGCGCAGAAATTAATAAACACGCCAGTAATTAATCTCGAAAATCGTTGCTTTTTTCTACTTAAACGATATTGTTAGCAAGACGTTGCAGTAGAGATATTATATTAACGATGCTTAATCAAGTTGATAACAAAAATAAAATCGTATGCTTATGGTTATTATTGATGACATGTTGTAGTCACGCGACTGACGTTGAAAATTTACCAACGCTAAGAGTTGGTCTTATTATCTTCCCGCCGTTTGTGCAGCAAAACATAGGATCCGAGTGTGTCGGTTCAACAGTAGATAACATAAACGAAATATTTCCACCAAGCGATTACAAAGTAGTAATGTACTGCGCCTCTCCGGCACGTATTTATCGTGATTTAGAATTAAACAGAATAGATCTGACTATCAATATTAAAAGCACTAAAAGTCTTAGCAAGTTCGTTGAGTACTCTATGGAACCTCATCGAATACTCGAAGTGATGTTGTATTCAAATACACAAATGAACAGTAAAACCGTGTCAGCTATTAATAAGTTCGAATATCATGGCATGCGTAAAAGATTAGCTAGTAATGGCTACACATTTATTGATTATTCAAATATAAAAGAGTCATTAACCGTATTTTTACGCGGCGCCACTACACACTTATTAAGCTATAGGCACCCTTTTGATCATTACTTAAAAGAAAATATGTCTCAACGCGCGTTTAAACAGCTTGCCGTTGACTTTACCGAGGTGTCTCTTACAGAGGTACCCACCTACTATTCGGTAAATAAACGTACAATTAACGCGCCCGAGATAGTAACGCGTATTAATGCATTTCATCAACAACGCGATACTAAATAATTTTGTTATTTTTCCACTCGTTGAGCTTGGCTTCACGTGCAGCGGCTTTTTCCAAACGTGCTTTTTTACGATCACACGGTTCAGGGCAATCACACGCTTTTTCAACGCCTAAAACGCCTAGGCCACCACATGAACCTGAAATACTTTTCTTTTGTAATATATAGCCTATTGCCATCGCTAGCGACATCAATAAGAAAAATCCAAACGCTAATATAAATGTACTCACTTACTCTCGCTTATTGGGCGACACCCAACTTGGTTAACGGTTTTCAACTATAAGGTACTATTTTATCACTGTTACACGCTGATTAAACGCGTCAGTAGTATATTCAACAAATTCATCACCTTCTTTTGTTACGAATAGTGCTGCAATATTGTTAGCTTGCGCCATATCCATACCCGCATCTTTACCCATCACTATTAACGCTGTGGCCAAGCCATCTGCAGTAATCGATTTACTCGCCACCACCGATACCGATACTAAATTGTGTTGTATAGGATAAGCCGTGGTGGGGTCGATTAAGTGTGAGTATCTTACGCCATCCTCTTCGAAGTAGTTACGATAATCCCCTGAAGACGCAATCGCATTATCTCCAATACTAATAACACGCTGTACACTGCGCTCGTTCGTAACCGGTTTTTCTATTGCAACCAACCAATCTTGATCATGGGGTTTCGTGCCAGATAAACGCATTTCACCACCAATTTCCACTAAAAAGTTGGAAATTCCGTGACTAATTAGTAATTCAGCAATTTCATCAACCGCGTAACCTTTTGCAATCGTAGATAAATCGATATACACCTGCTGATGAGCTTTCGTAACGATATTGTTGTTCAGTGTAAACTTATCAATGCCTACAAAGTCTGATATATCCGACAGCTGTTCTGGTGTAGGCAGCGTTTCTGGCTTTTTATCAGGACCAAAGCCCCATAAGTTGACCAATGGCCCAACCGTCACATCTAACATACCACCGCTAAGCGCATGTATCCTTAAGGCTTCGTTAATTACGTACTGAGTTTCAGTCGATATACGATAAGACTCGCCAGCATCTGCTTTATTCAATAATGACAACTCAGAGTCAGGTATATAAGTAGACATCAATTGGTTAATATCAACTAACAATGACGTAATTTCACTTGCGAATTCAGCGTTTTGCTGTTTTGCATCTTGCTCTGCGTTACTCACATACTTTACGGAGTACGTAGTGCCCATGGTTTGCCCTGATATGCTTTGTAAGGGCGAAACAGGTTGAGTACAAGCTTGTAAAAGAAGCCCCATACCGAGTATTAATAACAATCGTATATTCATATATTTCCTATAAAAAAAGGGGCGCTATATACAATAGTGCCCCTTTATTAATACTAGTGATATTTAGCCGCCGAAGTCATCAAGCATGATGTTTTCGTCTTCAACACCTAACTCTTTTAGCATGTTAATAACTGCTGCATTCATCATTGGAGGACCACACATATAGAACTCACAGTCTTCAGGTGCAGGGTGGTCTTTTAGGTAATTTTCAAGCAATACGTTGTGAATAAAGCCAGTATCACCTTCCCAGTTATCTTCTGGTTGCGGGTCAGACAACGCTACATGCCATGTGAAGTTTTCGTTTTCAGCTTGAAGCATATCAAAATCTTCAACGTAGAACATTTCACGTAGCGAGCGCGCACCATACCAAAACGTCATTTTACGATCTGTTTTGATTCGACGAAGCTGGTCAAATATGTGCGAGCGCATTGGCGCCATTCCAGCACCACCACCTACAAACACCATTTCAGCATCGGTTTCTTTAGCAAAGAACTCACCGAATGGCCCCGAAATAGTCACTTTATCACCTTCTTTTAGCGACCAAATGAATGATGACATTTTACCAGCAGGCAAGCTGAGATTATTAGGCGGCGGCGTAGCAATACGCACATTCAACATAATAATACCTTCTTCTTCTGGATAATTTGCCATTGAGTAAGCGCGAATTGTTTCTTCGTCTACCTTTGACTCTACATCGAAGAAACCAAAGTGCTCCCAGTCTTTTCTATATTCTTCTGGGATATCAAACTCTTTGTACTTAACATGATGAGGTGGCGCCTCAATTTGGATATAACCACCGGCACGGAAAGGAACACTCTCGCCGTCAGGAATACCCAATTTAAGCTCTTTAATGAACGTTGCTTCGTTATTATTAGAAATAACTTCACAATCCCATTTTTTGATACCAAATACTTCTTCTGGTAGCTCAATAACCATGTCTTGCTTAATTGCCACCTGACAGGCCAAGCGACAACCGTCTTTTGCTTCACGTTTGGTAATATGGTCTAGTTCAGTTGGCAGTATTTCACCGCCACCGTCTTTAATGTCTACTCGACACTGACCACACGAACCACCACCACCACAAGCAGATGACACAAAAATACCAGAATCAGCTAATGCACCTAACAACTTACCGCCAGGCTGCGTGGTAATTGTGTTGGCTGGATCGTCATTTACCAAAATTTTCACATCGCCGCTTGGGACAAGTTTTGATTTAGCAAACATAATGATGAATACCAAAACCAACACGATTGCGATGAACATGCCAACGCCTAAATATATCTCTGTAGGATTCATTCTATATTCTCCTAGGCCGCGTTACAGCTGTACGCCGGTGAATGATTGGAAACCAAGAGCCATAAGGCCCGCGATCATGAATACTGAACCTAAACCGCGAATACCATCAGGCATATCGGCATATTTCAGTTTTTCACGTACTGCTGCTAATAATACAATAGCAATAGCCCAACCTATACCACTACCAACGCCATATACGATACTTTCTGTAAAGTTGTATTCACGTTGTACGGCAAACGCCACACCACCAAAAATTGCACAGTTAACGGTTATTAGCGGTAAGAAGATACCAAGCGCGTTATACAACGCTGGGAAAAACTTATCTAAGGTCATTTCCAATATTTGTACTAAAGCTGCAATTACACCAATAAACGTTAAGAAACTTAAGAAACTAAGGTCAGCATCAGGAAAGCCAGCCCAAGCTAATGCGCCGGGTGCCAAAATGCTGGTATAAACCACTTGGTTTACCGGTACTGAGATACCTAATACCACAATAACTGCTACACCAAGGCCCATTGAAGTTTTCACTTTCTTTGATACCGCCAAGAAAGTACACATACCCAAAAACAGGGTGAGTGCCATATTTTCAACAAATATTGCACGAATAAGTAATGATACGTATGAGTCCATGAGTGCTTATTCCTTAGGTTCTACTTGTTCAGGGCGAATAGTACGAATACCCCAAATCATTAAGCCAATTAAGATAAACGAGCTAAACGGTAAAATTAACAACCCGTTACCCGTGTACCAACCACCATTTTGTACCAGTGGCAATATTTCAAAGCCTAAGATAGTACCAAAACCAAATAGCTCTTTAACCGTACCGATAACAATAAGAATAAAGCTATAACCTAATCCATTACCGATGCCGTCAAGGAAACTCATCATAGGTGGCGACTTCATTGCGTAAGCTTCAGCGCGACCCATTACAATACAATTAGTAATAATCAAACCCACGAATACCGACAGTTGTTTAGATATCTCGTAAGAGAACGCTTTAAGCACTTGGTCTACCACAATTACTAACGACGCAATAATCGTCATCTGAATGATAATACGTACGCTCGACGGTATTTGGTTACGAATTAACGATATAAACAAATTTGAGAACGCAACTACCGTGGTAAGTGCCAACGACATTACCAACGCAGTTTCTAGTTTAGTTGTAATAGCAAGTGCCGAACAAATACCCAGTACGTGCAGGGCAATCGGGTTGCTGTCAATTATGGGCCCGAAGAGGGCTTTTTTCATTTCTTTAGTATCAGCCATGTTCGTGCCTTAGGATTTCCAAGATTGATTTTTAAGATAAGTACCGTAGCCGTTTTCACTTGCCCAATAAACCAATGTATTTTCTACACCGTTGCTGGTTAGTGTGGCTCCCGACAATGCATCTACCGCATAGTCGTTGTTGTTACCCACGTTTTTGTCAACTGAGATAGCCACTTGGCCATCTTTATATAGTTGTTTACCATTCCACTTAGCTTGCCACGCAGGATTAAGTATTTCTGCACCTAATCCTGGCGTTTCTTTGTGTTGGTAATAAATCAATTCACGAATGGTTTGGCCGTCGTTATCAACCGCCAAAAAGCCATACATAAGGTCCCATAGTCCACTGCCATGCACCGGTAAAATAATACGCGATACTGCACCTGACTCATCTTTAATGTGATAAATAGAAGCAACACTAGAACGTTGCTTAAACCCCACATTAGAACCTTCAACCGCTACACCATACTCTGATGTTTTAGCTGCTTTGTACATATCAAAGTCTTCCGTTGGCTTAGCAACATAACTACCACTTGCCAAATCAACATACTTTTCTTCAACACGTAAATCGTATAGCTCAGCTATTTCTTGCTTGTTGCTGGCTTGGTCTAGTAAGCCAGCCGCACTTAAAATATTAGTTTTTTTATCAAGTGCCTCATTGGTATTTTGTAAGCTGCGCAAGCCAACGGCTGCTCCAGATACAACAATAGAACACACCAAACAAACCGCAACAACAATACCTACAGTTTTTCCTAAGGTTTCTTTTTTAGCCGACACGTGCAAGCCTCCGTTTAATATTGCTTTGCGCTACAAAGTAATCGAACAGTGGCGCCCATAAATTAGCAAATAAGATTGCTAGCATTATGCCTTCAGGGAAAGCAGGGTTTAAGGCTCGTACAAACACTGTCATAAAGCCAATGAAAATACCATAAGCCCATTTACCTTGATTGGTGAACGCTGCCGATACTGGATCAGTTGCCATAAAGAACATACCAAAGGCCATGCCACCAATTACGTAGTGGAAGTAAAACGGCATATTCATCATTGCGTTGGTATCTGAACCAATCACATTAAGAAGGTAACCAAATACACCTGCCCCCAATGCAACGCCGGCTACAATGCGCCAGCTTGCAATACGCATGTACATAATGAATAGTCCGCCTAATATAATCATTAAGGTAGACACTTCACCGGCTGACCCTGGGATATTTCCCAAGAATGCCTGCCAGAAGTTGTCAGATGTGTATTCAAGTGTGCCATTTGCCGCTTGTGTAAGCCATGTTGCACCCGAATAACCATCGGCAGCCACCCATACTTGATCACCTGAAATTTGCGCAGGGTAAGCGAAGTATAAGAATGCACGACCAGATAATGCTGGGTTTAAGAAGTTACGACCCGTACCGCCAAATATTTCTTTGGCGATAACCACACCAAATGTAATACCCAGTGCAACTTGCCATAAAGGAATAGTTGCCGGTAGCGTTAGTGCGAATAATACTGAGGTAACAAAGAAGCCTTCGTTAATTTCATGCTTACGGATAGAAGCAAAAAGTACTTCCCAAAAGCCGCCCACAATAAATGTAGTCGCATAAATAGGCACAAAGAAACAAGCGCCATAACCCATCATGCCTAACCAGCCGGTGCTGGCGTCAAGTGAGCCGCCTAATGCAGTAAATAAAGCCGCCTGCCAAATATCAGGTAAGGTACCTGCTCCAGCAACGATGGCCGCTTGTGCCTGAGCACCAATGTTATACATACCGTAGAACATAGCTGGGAAAGTAGCCATCCACACCATTATCATAATGCGTTTTAAGTCGATACTGTCTTTTACGTGTGTAGTCGACTTGTTGACTTTACCAGGTGTGTAAAAAATAGTTGCAGCAGCTTCGTAAAGCGCATAGAACTTTTCATATTTTCCACCAGCTTCAAAATCTGGCTCGATTTTCTCGATAAATGCTTTTAAACCCATGCTTTACCCCTCAGACTCAATGGTAGTTAAAACGTCGCGTAGCACTGGCCCATAGTTATATTTGCCAGGACACACGTAGGTACATAATGCTAAATCTTCTTCGTCAAGCTCAAGCGCACCAAGCGTTTGAGCGCCATCGGTATCACCCGACAACAAATCACGAAGTAATAAAGTAGGAATAACATCTAGCGGCATTACACGTTCATAGTTACCAATTGGCACCATTGAACGGTCTGAACCGTTAGTAGTAGATGTCATATTGAACAGTTTTTTAGGGCTTAAATGGCCCAAGTAAGCACGCGTAACGGAATGCTTATCACCGCCTGGTGTAATCCAACCTAAGAAACGCTTTTCAGCGTCTTCTTCAATCAGCGATATTTGCATGTGGAAGCGCCCAAGATACGCATGGGGGCCACTCGCTTTTGTGCCATTAAGTACAGAACCCGAAATAATGCGCACAGGCGTATCATTAAACTGGCCTTTCACCAACTCATTCGTGCTAGCACCTAGCTGTGTGCGCACAATTTGTGGTGTATTAGCCGCTGGGCCTGCTATCGATACAACACGAGTTGTATCAAGCTCACCGCTAGTTACGGTAGCGCCAATTGCAATAACGTCTTGATAGTTAACATGCCAAACCGTTTTGCTTGCGCCAACTGCATCAAGATGATGAATGTGGGTGCCAACTAGTCCTGAAGGATGCGGGCCTGTAAACTCGTGAACTTCAACGTTTTCACCTGAAGCACTAACATTTGCACCGTTTGCTTTACACACAAATACCTTGCCGCCACTAAGCTTGCTAAGTACTTTTAAGCCACTATCGAAATCGTCTGTGCGCTCGGCAATGACCAATTGCGGGTCTACCGCAAGTGGATTAGTGTCGGTTGCTGTCACAAATATAGAGTGAGGCGTGCTGTCAATGGCAGGAGATTTGCTAAATGGACGCGTTCTTATTGCTGTCCATAAACCAGAGTCAACTAACGTAGATACAAGTGCGTCGCGCTCGGTATTGTTAATTGATGCTGATTCAACCTTGTTGAAAGCGATCGCATCGTTGCCTTGAATGCCAATTACCACAGATTGCAAAACACGTTTTGCACCGCGGTTTACCTCTAGGATTTCACCCGCTGCTGGCGCAACGAACTTTACCCCTGGGTTTTTCTTGTCTTCAAACAACAACTGCCCTTTTTTAACGACATCACCCACCTGAACATGCATGGTTGGTCGCATTCCCACATACTCTTCCCCTAAAACAGCAACCTTAGTAACAGATATAGTCGTGCCTATCTGTTGCTCTGGCGCCCCTTTAATAGGAAGGTCTAAGCCTTTTTTGATTTTAATCATATGCAATTAGCTACTCTCAAATAGTTACCAATTTAAATTGGCCTGAATCAAGCCAGTTTAAATTAGCGCCTATTCCATTAGGTATAAATTTAAACACATAGGTATTTGCGCACAGTAAAAGCGCACGCTAAGTGTCATAACGCATCGTTTAGTTGCAAGACACAAGGCAAACACCTTATTTTGTTATTATTGTTATTTATAGCGCTTTGGGTTTTGGAAGCACAAATTTATGACAATTCAGACATTCACCCAATTTTGTGGCGCGATTTTAGCACTAACTACACACAAAAGGCTAGAAAACCCGCTCGTAATTATACCAAAAGACTATTTCTGTGATTAATATTCTTTACAGTCTAACCTATGGTGAACAATATATAGCCTTTACGCGAGGCTAAAGGCTATATATACAAAGAATGTTAAACGCTATTTCCAATCTACCAATGGGTTAACATCGGCTTCATAGTCAACACCTTGAATTTCAAAACCAAACAAATTTAAAAACTCGGTGTTATAACCTTTGTAATCGCTTAGTTGGTGGAAGTTTTCTTGGGTCACTTGGTCCCACAATGATTTTATTTTAGCTTGCGTAGCATCGTTAGTTTCTTTGCCGTCCATACGGAAACGGTTTAGCTCATCAAGTGTTGGAGTGTCTCCATACAAGCACGTATTAAACAAACCGTTTATTTGTTCAATACAGCCTTCATGGGTATTTTCTTCTTTCATTACCTTATAAATAAGAGAAATGTATAAAGGCATTACCGGAATCGCGCTGCTAGCTTGTGTAACCAAGGCTTTTAAAGATGATACATTGGCTTGAACCGATAGCGACGACAGCTTTTGCATGATTGCGGCAGCCGCTCTATCGAGATCTTCTTTTGCTAGGCCAATCGTTGCTTGTCCATAAATTGGCCAAGTCAGTTCTTTTCCTATATAGGTGTAAGCAGTGGTTTTACAGTTTTCACTCAATACACCAGCATTGGCAAGTTGTACTAACCATCTTTCCCAATCCTCGCCACCCATTACTTTTACCGTGTTGTCAATCTCTTCTTGATTGGCAGGCTCTAGTGAGACTTCATGCACTAAGTCTTTGTCGGTATCGTAGGTTTTAGTGGTATACGACTGTCCAACCGGCTTTAATGTAGACTTAAATACTTCACCAGTATCTGGGTCAGTTCTACGAGGCGAGGCTAGGCTATAAACCACCAAATCAACTTTTTCCATATTAGCTTTGATTTTTGCAATCGTCTGCGCTTTGATCTCATCTGAAAACGCATCGCCATTAATTGTGTCAGCGTATAAATCGTGTTGTTTGGCGGCATCGTGAAAAGCTGCGGTGTTATACCAGCCAGCAGTGCCTGTCTTACGCTCGGTAGGTGGCTTCTCAAAACACACACCTAAGGTATTCGCACCATAACCAAATGCTGAAGTAATACGAGATGCTAAGCCATAGCCAGTAGAGCAACCAATTACGAGCACATTTTTAGGGCCTGGTTCGCCAAAGGTTTGCGACTTAATATAATCAATTTGATTGGCAACACTTTGTGCACAGCCAAGCGGATGTGAATTAGTGCAAATAAAGCCACGAACTTTTGGTTTAATAACCATGTAAAACTCCTAAAACGTATAAATCCATTATTATTAATATAGCGAGGCGTTTAACTCGTATTAATATGAGTAATGTTGAAATTGACGGGCATTGTAATCAAGCTTAGCGGGATAACAAATCTGTCCAGATGCGTCTTACTACAAATAACTCAAATTATTGATAGTAATTAATGGTTTATATTGTATTCGCTATTTGGGCGCGGCGCAATGAACAAACTTTATGGTCTTATTTGAGTGGTACCGGCTTTGTCGGTTTTGCGGTTAATGATTTTTTTAACTAAAATTACCGCCGACAACAACAAAGTAATAATATTCGCAAAAATGATCGGCATGTCGTTAATTGCAATACCATATGCCAGCCAGCATGATATCCCTATTACAAAAGTAATATACATGGTTAAACTTAAGGCTTGGGTGTCATTTGTTTTTATCACTTTAATGACTTGGGGCAAAAATGATGCAGTGGTCAACACCGCGGCCGCCAAGCCTATCAATTCAATTCCATTCATTTTTTACATACTCCATCATTTGCCATGAAAAAAGCCAACATCATTCACTATGCTGGCTTTTCAGTGTATATCGGTTAAACGTTTATTGCTGAGTCGCGATAATCGTTATTAACCTAATATTTCTAATAACTCTACATCAAATACAAGGGTGCTGTACGGACCAATTGCTGCGCCCGCGCCTTGTTCACCGTATGCTAGATCATGTGGAACATGAATACGCCATTTTTCACCAACCGACATAAGCTGTAACGCTTCAGTCCAGCCTTTAATTACGCCGCCCACAGGAAATTCAGCTGGTTGACCGCGCTCATAGCTGCTGTCAAACACCGTACCGTCAATTAAGGTACCGTGGTAGTGTACGCGAACCGTTGAACTTGGTACCGGCTTCTCGCCAGAACCTTCGTTAATGACTTCGTACTGTAACCCTGATTCAGTGGTGCTAACTTCGTCACGTTGGGCATTCTTTTCAAGGTAATCAGCGCCTTCTTGCACGGCACCAGCAAATTGCTCTTGTTTTGCAGCTTGCATACGCGTGTGAATTTCATTAAATGCAACGCGTAGTTCGTCGTTACCAACTTCGGGTGCTGTTTTACTAAAACCATGTTGAACGCCGGCCATTACAGTATCAATATCAAGCCCGTCAAACGGGTTAGATACTAGTTGTTCGCCCATTTGGTAACCAATACCATAACTTGCTTGTTGCTCTACCGTGGTGTATTTATCAGACACAATTTCTCCTAGTGACATGTTAGTTTGCATGACCGCTATTGCGGCTCAACGATTTAGCGCGGTAGTGTAACACATGCAAATAATCATCGAAATGAAGCCCAACAAACTTTTATTCACTATGGGCTTTTTTTCGCAAAATAGGCCTTCAAGGCAAATAAATAGTTCGCTGCGTGGCAATATACGATATATTTTAACGTGGTAAGTTATACAGTTTAAATGTTAGACACCTAATAAAAAGCTGATTATGTTTATGCACCTCTCGTCGTAGATGCAAGGTGCATACTATTGACTATTTAACATGCAATGGAGTTTTTCTGCTTATGAATCAAGCACTAACCGAACAACTTAAAGATACCGTTAAATACTTGGGGGCAACTTTAGGTGAAGCGATAAGAGACGAGCTAGGTGAAGAGTGGCTCGCACAAATAGAACAAATTAGGCATGACGGCAGACACTCGTCCAAAGGTGATAGCGCAAGCACAGAACAACTTGCAAGCGCATTAAGTCAGTTAGACAACAAGTCGTTGCTAACCATTGCAAGAGCATTTGCGCAATTTTTGAATTTAGCCAATATTGCAGAGCAAGAATTTACTATCGCGCAAAACCAAGGGGTTTCATTAGCTTCTATGCTAAACGGTTTGCATGAGCAAATTGATATGAGCAGCAAAAAGCAAGATGTGCTTGCTGCCATTCAAAACCTGAAACTCGATATGGTATTAACCGCTCATCCTACAGAAGTGACCCGTAGAACCAATATTCATAAACACCGTCAACTTGCCAATCAGTTACAAAAATTGCACAAAAGCCATTTGACTGACGTGGAACAAAGGCGTGTGAAGCAACGTATTGCTGATCTTATTAGCCAAGCTTGGCACACTGAAGAAATACGGTCGGTGCGCCCTACTCCAGTAGACGAAGCGCGCTGGGGATACTCGGTTATTGAAAACTCATTATGGGAAGCCATCCCAGATTTTATACGTGACTTAGACGACTATGTAACCGTAAACTTTGACGCACCTTTACCTCTTGATGCAAAACCTATTCAATTTAGCTCATGGATGGGCGGCGATCGCGACGGCAACCCCTTTGTTACGTCAGTGGTGACACAAGAAGTGCTAATACGTGCAAGACGACGTGCTGCAAAATTGTTTCTTCAAGACCTACAACAATTGTATGTAGAATTGTCGATGAACGACTGCAACTCACAAATTAGAGAGCAAGTGGGTGATGTAAAAGAACCTTACAGAGCGTTGTTAAAACCTCTTATTACCAAACTAGAAATTACCCGCGAGGGGCGCGCCAAACAAAGCGAATGGCTAAACAGTAATGAAGAATTGCAGCGCCCGCTGTTAGATTGTTATCAATCACTGATAGACTGCGGTATGCAAGTTATTGCAAACGGTGAATTGCTAGACACCATTAGACGTACGTACAGTTTTGGTATGCACTTGCTAAAACTAGATGTACGCCAAGACTCACAGCGCCATGCTGATGTATTTTCAGAGTTGACTCAGTATTTTAATATGGGCGACTACAACGAGTGGAGCGAAGCTAACAAGCAAGCCTTTTTGTTGCGTGAATTGGCGTCTAAGCGCCCCTTGATCCCTGCTAATTGGCAACCTTCTGCTGATGTACAAGAAGTACTAGATACCTGCAAGGTGATCGCAAACAACGGCAAAGATGGATTTGGTATTTATATAATCTCCATGGCTAGCGAAGCGTCTGATGTACTTGCAGTGCAATTATTGCTGAAAGAAGCTGGCGTTGACTGGGCAATGCCTGTGGCACCTTTATTTGAAACCTTAGACGACTTAAACCATTCACCCACGGTAATGAAAAAGCTACTGGATATTGATTGGTACAAAGACTACGTTAATGGCCAACAGTTTGTGATGATTGGCTATTCAGATTCAGCCAAAGACGCAGGCTCACTGGCCGCGGGTTGGGCACAATACAGTGCACAAGAAGCCTTAGTACAAATTGCTCAAGAACATTCAGTAAAACTCACTTTATTTCATGGTCGCGGCGGCACTATTGGTCGTGGCGGTTTACCCGCAAAAGCGGCCATTCACTCACAACCACCAGGTTCACTAGACGGTGGCTTTCGGGTAACCGAGCAAGGTGAAACCATTCGCCATAAGTTTGGTATGCCTCAACTGGCAAAACACAGCCTAAGTTTGTATGCCAGTGCAGTGGTCGAAGCGGTAATGCTTCCTCCTCCAGCACCGAAACAAGCTTGGCGCGATGTGATTGGTGAAATGGCAAATAAAGGCAGAGATAATTATCGCCATACCGTGCGTCACGATCCAGAATTTGTGCCCTACTTCAGAGTAGCGACACCTGAGCAAGAATTAGGTAAATTACCACTGGGCAGTCGTCCTGCCAAACGTAACCCACAAGGAGGCATCGAAAGCTTACGTGCTATTCCATGGATATTCGCTTGGGCACAAACGCGCTTAGTATTACCGAGCTGGCTAGGCGTAATGAAGGCGGTTGACGAAGTTAACTCAGGCGACACTCAAGCGATTGTGAAAGAAATGATAGAGCAATGGCCATTCTTTGCATCGCGCTTGTCTATGCTAGACATGGTATTTCAAAAAGCTGATCCTAATGTAAGTGAGGCCTATGATAAACGTTTAGTACCTGACAACCTCATGCATTTTGGTGCGAGCTTGCGCAGCGAACTAAGGCAATCAATGCAGAGTTTGTTAGACATTACGGGCCATGAACACATGATGGAAGATGATCCTAGTGCACTAAACAATATGCACATTCGCGCCGGTTATTTGCAACCGTTGCATTATTTGCAAATAGAGTTGCTCGATCGTATTCGTAAAGCCGAGGCCTCTGCATACCAAGATGACGATAAAGCTGTTCTTGAGCGCGCTATGATGGTAGCAATCACCGGTATTGCGGTTGGCATGCGAAATACTGGGTAATGGCGTGAATAAAGACCCAGTAGCCATTGGCTTAGTTAATCCAAAATCGGCCAGTAATGTTGCTGTTGTACTTCGCGCTGCTGGCTGTTTTGGGGTGTCTGAAATATTTTATACCGGTGTACGGTACACCTATGCGAAAGCGTTTCATGAAGATACCAAAAGGTTTCGCGACAGTATACCTACCCATTCAGTAGACGATTTAGTCGCCAGTGCTCCACAAGGGGCAACGGTGGTAGCGGTTGAGCTAACGGAAGGAGCGATCCCCTTACCGGCGTTTACACACCCAAGCAATGCATTTTATATCTTTGGTCCAGAGGATGGTTCAATATCGCAAGAAGTGCTTAATTGCTGTGATCATGTGGTGTATATTCCGACCGCCAGCAGCTTAAACCTTGCGGTAAGCGCAAATGTGGTGCTGTATGACCGCCTAGCGAAGTCAAATTACGCGCATAGCGACATACTGATAAAACAAAGCCGAGATAAAAACAACAATACCGCTGTTTGATATTGCCTCGTAGTTTAATATCGGTAAAACAGGCACAAAAAAGCCAGTCTATAGACTGGCTTTTTTAATAGATTACAAACTAGCCGTTTACAAAGTCAACACCTAACTGGATGTCGCCGCGTAAGCCGTCAAGCATATCTGCTTTGGCTTTTTCTTCAAAAGCACTTAGCTCGCCATATGGTAAAATTTCTTCAACGCCGTTTTTGCCTAAACGTACAGGGTGAGCAAAAAATGCAGCATCTTCAGAACCATCTACTTGAACGTAAGTGTATTCAACCACATCTTTGCCTTGTAAAGCGTCAACTAGTGACAAGCAAAAACGTGCAGCGGCTTGGCCCATAGACAAGGTAGCAGATCCGCCACCGGCTTTAGCTTCAACAACTTCAGTACCAGCATTTTGAATACGTGGAGTCAGTGCAGCAATTTCGTCGTCTGTGAAACTTACGCCTTCAACCTGTGACAATAATGGTAAAATAGTAGTACCCGAGTGGCCACCAATTACTGGCACGTGTACTTCTGAAGTGCTCTTACCTTTTAATTCTGCAATAAAGGTTTCAGAGCGAATTACGTCAAGAGTAGTTACACCAAACAATTTGTTTTTGTTGTAAACGCCTTTTGCTTTTAGTGTTTCAGCGGCAATAGCAACAGTTGTGTTAACTGGGTTAGTAATAATACCAATACATGCAGTTGGGCAGTTATCTGCACATGCTTCAATTAGGTTTTTCACTATGCCAGCATTGATATTAAATAAATCTGAACGGTCCATACCAGGCTTTCTAGGTACGCCTGCTGGAATCAATACAATGTCACAACCGGTAAGTGCTGCACCTAAGTCATCTTTACCAAAACCCGCTACTTTAACGTCAGTAGGGATGTGACTTAAATCAACGGCAACACCTGGTACAACTGGTGCAACGTCATATAATGATAATTCAGAACCTGCTGGTAATTGTGTTTTTAACAATAATGACAAGGCTTGACCAATACCACCTGCTGCGCCCAATACGGCTACTTTCATAAAGTTCTCTCCGGTAAATAAGATTGACATAAGGAGCGCGAAGATTAGCCCAATTATGGCAAAATCTCAATCACCCTATGGTCTAAGTCATAAATTACTTGTTGAATATGTACATTTAATCAGCACTATTAATATGTCGTCAGGGTCATTGCCATTGCGCAGTGCTTGTAGGACAATGATGAAACGGCATGAAAATATATTAGAACTCAATCGATCGGCAGCATATGACTACACAAAAACAAGATGTACTGGTAAAAGCATTCAGAGAAATTCTCAAAACCGAAAGTTATGGATCGCAAGGCGACATTGTTACAGGTTTAAAGTCATTGGGTTTTGATAATATCAGCCAGTCGAAAGTGTCGCGTATGCTCAGCAAGTTTGGTGCGGTAAGAACCCGTGATGCGCGCGGTGATATGGTTTACTGCCTACCGCCTGAACTAGGCATGCCCACAGCTAAAAGCCCATTAAAGCAATTAGTATTGGACATTGTACACAACCGCGTGATGGTGATTATTAGAACCAGCCCGGGAGCAGCCCAGTTGATTGCGCGATTACTCGATTCATTAAGTCATACCGACGGCGTGTTGGGTACCATTGCTGGCGACGACACTATCTTTATTGCCCCGGCCGACATAGACAAAATAGAAGAACTGCGTCAAAAAGTGCAAGATTTGTTCGATAGCGTATAAGCCAAGGTCTAGCATGCCCTATTTGTTAGTAAGGGCATATTCATATAATTGCTTTTTGTTTAATTTGTAATGCTCACTCACCACAGCTGCTGCTTGTTTGGGCGGCAATAAGCTGTTTAACGAACGCAATAAATCGAGTGCTTGATGCGGTAACTCTGTATTTTGTTGTTTTTCGCAATATAGCATAAGTACAAACTCTCCCTTTTGATGCGCAGGGGCTTCTTCCAGCCATGCTAGAACCTGTTGCGCACTGCCACTCACATAACGTTCAAAATGCTTGGTAAGTTCTTTGGCTAATACTAATTGATGGTTGCTAGGTAACACTTCAATACAAGCCTCAATAGTATCTTTAATTCGTCGAGGTGCTTCGTAAAACACGCAAGTAATATTGCGCTTGGCCGCTGCATCTAAGGCCGCAAATTTGGCTTTTTGCTTTACAGGTAAAAACCCAGAAAACATAAATTGGTCAGTAGGTAAGCCCGAAGCACTTAAAGCAGTGGTAAGGGCGCAAGGCCCCGGCAAAGCAACAACATTAAGTTGTGCTGCACGGCATGTACTCACCAAGGTGTAGCCAGGGTCACTGATCAGTGGCGTGCCTGCATCGGATATTAATGCTATTGACTCCCCTGCCTGTAATTTAGCCACCAATAGTTGCGTTCGTTGTTGTTCGTTATGATCATGTAAGCTAATGGTTCTGGTTTTAATCCCAAAATTCTGCAGTAACTGCCCTGAGTGACGCGTATCTTCCGCGGCAATTAAACTCACCTCATTGAGAATAGTTAGCGCGCGCTGGCTAATATCGGATAAATTACCAATGGGCGTGGGAACTATGTACAAAATACCTGTCAAAATCATTATCTCTTAAAACAACAAAGGAATAGTTTACACAAACTTAAGGCCAGTTTGCATGAACATTCTATAGATATTTTTATTCAGGCAAGTAGACTATGCAAGATATTCACAATAGGAATAATATGTCAGTGAACCTATCTAGTACTCTGTTATTCAGAACAGCCATACTTAGCATACTTGCTTTTTCGTTGTGGGCATGTGGCTCAGCACCACCAAAGCAAGCTAAAAACAAACAAGTAACAGCCCCAGTAACAACTATCGACATAGTAAAAGAACAAACAACACTCGACATAATTCGCGAAGATTTTTTGCAAACAGGCAACGTAGAAGCAAGAAACTTTGCATTGGTGAATTTAGCTGACAGCCATTATTTAAACAACAACTGCAGCAAAGCCAACATTATCCTTGCCCACATTAATGACAGCATAGTGAATGATCAAACTCAGGCTATTGCGGATCTTATCAAAAGCGAATGTCTACTGTTAGCTAGCAACATCGCTACAGATGACAAAGTTAGTTTGTTAAATACTTGGCTAACACATGCTTCCACAGGGCTAAACACCGCCATGCAACAACGGTATTGGGTCGCTAAATCATCGTTTTTTGTGCTGCAACAGCAATATGCAAATGCGTTAACCACCTTGATGCAAGCCAATAGTAGCGCTGAGTACCTACTTGATCCGGTGTATGGCAATAACATTTGGCAATGGTTCTCCCTTTCTACGCCAAATGAACGGTCGTCTCTAACATCACGCTTTCCCGTATTACGCGATCACGCTGCATTGTTACAAATTATTGAAGACAGCTCTCTTAACGACAAACTTCGCCAAAAAAACCTGCAACAGTGGTTAACCCAATACGCCGATGCGCCCATCGCCTTAAACGTGCCTTCGCAAATAAGCCAATACTTGTTGTTAAATAGTCAACAGCAACAACGAACAGCGGTATTATTGCCGCTAAGCGGGCGTTTAACCAGTCAAGGTAATGCCATTAAACAAGGCGTATTAACCGCTTATCTAGACCGACTTGAACTACAAAGCAATCAACAGGTGCCGTCACTCACCTTCATAGATACCGGATCACTCTCACAACTTTCGAGCGACGTTAACGCTGGCACGCTTAGCGAGTTTGATATGATTATTGGGCCCTTGCTTAAGTCACACGTAGAGCAACTAGCTAGTTTTGACCTGAACAAGGCAAAGAAAGTACTGCTGAACAACATTGATGAGACCCAAGCTTTCGATAACAACCTTTATACTTACTATGCGCTGTCGCCCGAACAGGAAGCTGTTCAACTAGCGAATGTTATTTACTCACGCAATGTTACTAATCCAGTGCTGATTAATGATTCCTCTGCAATGGGAAAACGACTAAGCGAAGCGTTTAGTGAGCAATGGTCTAGGCTGCACCCGGCTGGCGCCAATACATCGAAACCAAACAACCTAACTGAAATAGCGTATACCAATAATAAAAGCATGCGTATAGGTATTACCTCTGCGCTTGATGTACTACAAAGCCAACGTAGAATACAACAGCTAAGTAACTTGTCATCTGAACGTGTTTATAGCGTAACACGCAACAGACGCGACGTTGACGCTTTTATAGTGTTTGCTAAACCCGAGGACTTAGAGCTAATTAATCCCATTATAGAATCGAGTATTAGCTTATTTACAGAACAACAAGTGCCTGTATTTGCCAGCTCATATTCGTATAATCATAAACAAAATAAAAATACACAACGTGATCTCAAAAACTTAGTCTTCATAGATATGCCATGGTTGCTACCAGAAGGGCGTCAATCTGCATTGTCAGCACAAATTAATACATTGTTTAATCAACCTCCCAGTGCATTTTTACGCTTGTTTGCCTTTGGCTATGATGCCTTGGCGCTTAGCGAAAATATGGCACAACTAAGCACCTTTAAGCATATGCATATAAAGGGGCTTAGCGGGACACTGCAAATTAGTGACGATAAAACCCTACTGCGAGAGTTATCAAGCATAAGTATCACTGGGAATTAAATCACGTTTGCCAATACTAAAAGGATGACAGTATGCAAACATCTAGCACTAAGAAAGACATCGCTAGGCAAGCAGGAATGGATGCTGAATTACTAGCCAAGCACCACCTCATGGATAACGGGCTATGTTTTGTTGAACAAAATTATTCAGTGGTTATGGGGGAACTTGATCTTATTTTTAGAGACCAAGAACAATGGGTGTTTGTTGAGGTAAAATACAGAAGTAACACAGAATATGGCACTGCGGCGGAATATTTCACAGCCAACAAGCGTCAAAAAATGCATAAAGCAATTATGTGTTACTTAAACGATAAAAATTTAAATATACATCACACTAGCTTACGCATAGATGTGGTTGCCATTGATAACACAGCAATAGAGTGGCTTATAAATGTATAAAAAACAGTAACAAGGAAAACGGCACGGTGTTAGAC
Source organism: Glaciecola sp. (assembly GCA_049650345.1). Lineage (GTDB taxonomy): Bacteria > Pseudomonadota > Gammaproteobacteria > Enterobacterales > Alteromonadaceae > Glaciecola. The sequence continues at coordinate 65,048 of JBARZY010000123.1, forward strand.
AACATTAAGAAAAGTTTTACTGAAAGCATACAAACAAAAATTGCTGCGGCTGAGGCATTGCCTACCCATATAGAAAAAGCCGCCAGCATGATGACTCAAGCCTTAATTAGAGGAAACAAAATACTCACTTGTGGCAATGGTGGATCTGCGGGCATTGCACAACTATGCGCCTCTCATTTATTAAACCGTTACGAGCGCAACCGCCCGTCGTTACCTGCGCTGTCGTTAACCACCGACAACGTTACGATTACAGCAATAGCAAACGACTTTTCATACCATGATGTGTTTTCAAAACAAGTTAAAGCGTTAGGACAAAGCGGTGATATACTATTGGTGATATGCGCCGCTGGTAACGCTAAAAATGTAATTAATGCTATGCAAGCAGCACTCACTCGCGACATGACAATTATTGCGTTAACGGGCAAAGACGGAGGTGAAATGGCAGGACTTATAGGCGAAAACGACGTTGAAATTCGCGTTCCCTCGTCGCGCACGGCTAGAATTCAAGAAGTACATTTATTGGTAACCAACAACCTTTGTGAATGTATCGATAACGCTTTATTTCCAATGGCTGAAGGAAACTAATTTTGATTGTATTACGCCTTATTATTTTATTGTCAGTAGTGTCACAACTTAGTGGCTGTGTTTCAGCACTGGCAGTAGGTGCAGCAGGCACTGCTGCTGTATCAACTAGCGATAGACGCACTCTGGGAACTCAAATAGACGACAAAACCACTACAGCAAGGGTTAACACTGCAATTAATAAAATTCCTAACGTGGAAGAAAACGCTGACGTTAGTGTGCATGTATACAATGGCCAAGTGCTTCTTACCGGCCAAGCATTAACTCAAGATATTATCAGCCAAGCTGCCAGCGCTGCCAGCAACGTCGCAAACGTTGTAAAAGTACACAACCAAATTCGTTTAGGCCAGCCAATCCCCACTACATCGACCATTAACGATATCTATATTGGTACCAAGATTAGAACACTGATGGCGGCAGACGACAACGTTCCCTTGCTTAAACTTGACCTAATAGTAGAAGACAGCGAAGTGTTCATAATGGGCCAACTCACCAAGCAAGAAGCGACTAATGCCGTAGAGTTAGTTAGAAATGTAGATGGCGTGGTAAAAGTAATTCGCGTAATGGAGTTGGTGAAGTAGCAGCTACTTTACAATACGCAGACCTGGCTTTGAGGTAGATGAGGCAGGCTTTTTATTTGCGGAACTTTCAACGCTAGAAAGTTCTGGCGTTGCTTTAGTCGGCTCAGGAGGCTGTGGCTCAGGCACCGTAAATACCGTACCCGCACCGTTTTCTTTTGCGTATATAGCGCCTACTGCGCTGCATGGAAATGACACAAGCATGGGTTGCCCAGAAAACCGAGCTTGAAATTGTACCCACTGAGTATCAATTGAAAAGTTAACACATGCACTGGGTGACACATTAAGCACTATCTGGCCGTCATTCACAAATTGCATCGGCACTTCAACATCGGGTTGGCTAACGTCTACCACCATATATGGTGTTAAGTCGTTATCTACTATCCAGTCAAAAAATGCACGTAACAAATACGGCTGATTAGAACTCATGTCTTGCATAACTGTACCTATTTGTTAAAACAAATAACCCTTTTTACAAAGGGTTATGAATTTCACGTTCTTGGTCAGTAAGCGACGCTTTAAATGAACCACGTTCAAATATGCGCTTCATATAGGCAACAATTTCGCGACTGCCTTGACCGTCTAGCTCAATGTCTAGTGCAGGTAAACGCCACAACAACGGTGCTAAGTAACAATCAACTAGGCTGAATTCTTCACTCATGAAGTAGTCGGTTTCAGCGAAGATTGGCGCTAAGCTTAGGATCGCTTCTTTTAATTCTTTACGCGCTTCGTTTGCGCCCTGTTCGTTGCGGAACACTCTTGCAGCAAGAGAATACCAATCTTGCTCGATACGATGCATCATTAAACGACTTTGACCACGTGATACTGGATAGACCGGCATAAGCGGTGGATGAGGAAAACGCTCGTCTAAATATTCCATAATAATATGAGATTTATATAACACTAACTCACGATCAACTAAAGTTGGCACTGTCCCATATGGGTTAAGCTCTAGCAACTCTTCGTTGATTTGACTTGGGTCAGTAAAAATCACTTCAACACCAACGCCTTTTTCTGCTAATACAATGCGAACTTGGTGTGAATAGATGTCGATGTTGTCAGAGAACATCGTCATGATAGAACGTTTGTTTGTGGCTAATGCCATTAAAACCTCCACAGTCTTTACTATGCACGTAGTGTGTTGTAGTAAAGATTTGTTTTATATAAATAAAGCGTAAAAAGGGGCACTACTTCAAGCAGTACCCCTTAAAAATGACGACAAATTGTATACTATTACTTGATATCTCGCCAGTATTCTTTCTTCAGTAGCAATGCAAATACAAAGAAGATTACAATGAATATCAGCACGCCACGACCAATTGACTCGCTCTGCAAGCGGCTAGGCTCGCCTGAATATTCTAAGTAGTTCACTAAATCTCTAATTGCAGCATCGTACTCTTCTGGTGCTAAACGACCGTTGCCGTCGGTAGTAAGCCCGTTGGCACGTTCTACCATGTCGCCGTCAACCATAACGGTTTCTGTGGCTAGACGAGGTGTGCCTTGTAAGCTTTCAAGAACGTGAGGCATACCTACATTCGGGAATACCAAGTTGTTCACACCAAATGTTTTCGATTCGTCGACATAAAAGGTACGCAAGTAAGTGTACAACCACTCAGGTCCACGCACACGAGCAACCAATGTTAAATCAGGTGGCGGTGCACCAAACCATACTGCAGCATCGTCAGCAGGCATAGGTGAAGTAATATAATCAGACACCTTAACGCCAGTAAACTGCAAATATTGCTGACCTAAATCTTCAGGTATGTCTAAGTCGTTAAACGTACGTTGATATCGTTGATACTGCATTTGGTGACAACCAAGGCAGTAGTTCATGAATATCTTGGCACCATTTTGCAACGATGCCTTGTCTTTCAAGTCAATATCAACGTCATCTAGTGGGTAAGATGAACCTGCAGCAAAAGCGAAGCTTGGCACAAGTAACATCAGTGCTATCCATTTTTTCATCTAGGGATCCTCGCTGGTACTGGTTTAGTCTGTTCGTTTTTAGAGTACAAGAACAGTAATATAAAGAAGCCAAAATACATTACCGTTGCAATTTGAGAAGCGGTGATCTTCCATGCTTCTTGAGGTGTACCGCCAAGGTAACCTAAGAACACAAACACTATCGCAAATACAATCAGGTTAGCTTTGTGCAAACCACTTCTGTAGCGCCATGAGCGAACATTACTGCGGTCAAACCAAGGTAATGCAAACAAGAATGCAATGGCGCCAAACATAGCCAATACACCCATTAGTTTGTCAGGCACAGCTTTCAAAATTGCGTAGAACGGCGTGAAATACCACACTGGGAAAATGTGCTCAGGGGTTTTAAGCGGATTAGCAATTTCAAAATTTGGATGCTCTAAGAACTTACCGCCCATTTCTGGGGCAAAAAACATAATGTAGCAGAATCCAAACAAGAAGATGGTAAATGCCACCAAGTCTTTAAGCACAATGTGCGGGAAGAATGGTACAACATCGTCAGCAATATCATACTTTTTAGTATAGTACTCGTGGATTTCAAACTTGGTTTTGTCGTCTTCAGACAAGCTACCTTTAGGGTGCTTAATGTTTACGCCGTCAGGGTTGTTTGAACCTACTTCGTGCAACGCAATAATATGCAAAAATACTAAAATTACGATAACCAGTGGCAACGCTATAACGTGCAGTGCAAAGAAGCGGTTAAGCGTGGCGCCAGAAATTACGTAGTCACCTTGAATCCACTCAACCAGGTCTGGACCAATTACCGGGATGGCACTAAACAAGGATACGATTACTTGAGCGCCCCAATAAGACATTTGCCCCCAAGGCAGAACGTAGCCCATAAAAGCTTCGGCCATAAGCGCTAGGTATATAAGCATACCAAACACCCAAAGTAATTCACGGGGCTTTTGATATGAACCATAGATCATGCCGCGGAACATGTGCATATATACCACAATAAAGAACGCAGATGCGCCAGTACTGTGCATATAACGAATTAGCCATCCATAATCGACTTCGCGCATGATGTACTCAACTGATGCAAATGCGCGCTCAGCTGAAGGCTCGAAGTTCATGGTTAGCCAAATACCAGTAACAATTTGGTTCACTAGCACAATCGTAGCTAAGAAACCAAACACATACCAAAAATTCATATTACGAGGAGCCGGATACTGAATAGCGTGCATGTTAGCAACGCGCATCATGGGTATACGGGCTTCAATCCAACCTAAGAAAGCGTTCATTATGCTACTCCCTCGTCAGAACCAATCAAAATTGTGTTGTCGTCGATGTACATATACGGCGGCACAACTAAGTTAAGTGGTGCAGGAACACCAGAAAATACACGACCAGCCATGTCAAATTTAGAACCGTGACAAGGACAGAAGAAACCTTCAGCAATACCTTCTGCATATTCAGCAAAAGCGCCTTCGGTTAAATGCTGTGGTGAACACCCTAAATGCGTACAAATACCAACAAGTACCAAAAACTCTTCTTTAACAGAACGGTATTGGTTTTGCGCGTAAGCAGGTTGCTGTTCGTTTTCTGAATTAGGATCACGCAGTTGATCTTCATGTACTGACAAACTTGCCAACAATTCTGGCGTGCGTCGCACGATCCATACTGGCTTGCTTCGCCACATTACACGTATTAACTGACCAGATTGAATGCCACTGATGTCAACTTCAACATCGGCACCTGCCGCTTTAGCTCTGGCACTTGGTTGCCACGATGCAATAAATGGAACCGCTGCACCTGCTGCACCTACAGCGCCAATTACGGCTGTAGTTACAGTTAGGAACTTACGGCGACCGTTGTCAGACGCTTGCTGGTCTGAATTGCCGTTAGGGGCTGATTTATTAGCATCAACTGATACTTCGCTCATCAACTATTCTCCGAGGGTTGGAACAGGCCTTTCAACCTACTTTTGCTTTGTTATTGGTTATCGTCAATGCGCCAAAAAGCATAACGACGCAGTTGTGTATGCCGCAACCAATCAAAATTCACTGCGTATGGTAAAAGAAAACACTTAGTAAACACAAGGTTTTACTGTAAAAAAGCACGCTTTATGTTTGTTTTGAGTCAACTATTTTGCACAGTTAGATAAAGTTTGCCCATTCGACCATGGTCTTTTGATTATTGGGCATTATTAACACAGTTATATTTACCTAGTGCTGGGCGGAGCATGGTCTTCCAATTGTTCGTAATATCTAGCGTTCCAGCGATAGAGTCCGCGTACCATTAACGGTATATAAATCAATATCACACTCAACGATAAATACTGCTCAAATTGCAGTAACATAAAGGCATGCACCATGTTGACACTGGCCCAATAAAACCACACTTCTAAAATTCGTCTTATGGTCAAGTATACGCATACCATTGAAGCCGAGAAGTGCACCGCAAAATACAAATTAATTTCGCCTTTATGAAAATAAGAGCTGGCATAAAGCAATATACTGCCAATTACAATGGTTCCTATCGCCTTCATATGGGTAGATATTTTAATTTTGTTGATTCTAAACGCCCTATCGATGCCATATTTCCACGTATATAGTCCCCAAGCACACAGGAATAAAAACAATAGCATTGCGAGGTTATGTATAAACGAAGAATGGAGCATACTAAGCGTTAACGAAACAATGGCATTGAGTAGACCAAAACCCCATGATACTGCTGAACCTTTAGCAGCAAACCATGCAAAACCCAGTGATGCGATAGTGGTCAAGAAAAAACTCACATCTGCGTTTTGCCATTGTTGCATCAAAGTGTCGACAATATTCAAATGATACCCTTGTGTAATGTTAAGAAAGGTAAAGTAGTTACAAGGTAACGTTGATGTTTTTTTACTTGAGATTAAGTATAGATATTACCCTTACGATTTAGGTATAAAATACTAGACAGTAGTATGGTGTGACAGTACCCGTATGATGTTACTGGTAGGCTTGGTTTACCACTACACAATAAAAAACCCAGCATGTGCTGGGTTTTGAATGAGGTGCAAAGCGAAACGCGTTTGCAGTACCAAAAACGAATTAACGTTTTGAGAACTGTGGACGTTTACGTGCTTTGTGTAGACCCACTTTCTTACGTTCAACGCGACGTGCGTCACGTGTAACAAAGCCAGCTTTACGCAACTCTGGACGTAGACTTTCGTCATATTCCATAAGTGCACGGGTAATACCGTGGCGAATTGCGCCAGCTTGACCAGAAATACCGCCACCAGAAACAGTAACGTATAGGTCAAATTTTTCTAGCATGTCCACTAATTCTAGTGGCTGCTTAACTATCATACGAGCAGTTTCACGGCCAAAGAAAACATCTAATGGACGTTTGTTTACCGTAATTGTGCCGTTACCTGGACGAAGGAATACGCGAGCTGTTGAGCTTTTGCGACGACCTGTACCATAATATTGAGTATCTGCCATTGTGCGCGCTCCTTATATATCCAAAACTTGTGGCTGTTGTGCTTGATGCGTATGCTCTGGTCCAGCAAAAACTTTCATTTTGCGGAACATAGCACGCCCTAGTGGTCCTTTCGGCAACATACCTTTAACTGCAAGCTCTAAAACCGCTTCTGGTTTTTTTGCTAACAATTTTTCAAATGTTGTTTCTTTCAAGCTGCCTACATAGCCAGAGTGTCTGTAGTAGATTTTGCCTTTCGCTTTGTTACCGGTAACAGTAACTTTATCAGCGTTTACAACAACAATGTAATCACCAGTGTCTACGTGAGGCGTATACTCTGGTTTATGTTTACCACGCAATCTAGTTGCGATTTCAGCCGCTAAGCGACCTAACGTTTTGTCAGTGGCGTCTACCACGAACCAGTCGCGTTGTACGCTTTCTGGTTTAGCAACAAAAGTTTTCATTCAAATTCACCCGAAAATATTAAAAAAAGTTATCGATATCAATCATATGACCCCTTCGAGCCGATCAATCTTCCACCTTCCCAAAGGTGGGCGTAACTGGGCAGGTCGCGAATTATACAGATTTGTACGTAAAAGCGAAGTCTTTATTGAGAATAATTTGTACAATTAAGCATAGGCGTGTTTTTGCGGGGCAGACCTATAATTTATCAGCGTTAAATGTAGCGTCTATTTTCTGCCATCCATCCCAACATACAAAATATGCCAATAATTGCACTACCTCTATAAAGTGGAGGCACTTGCATCAGCGTTGATTTTACAAATGGGGTTAAAAACACTATCAATAAGCCGTAACCGAAAGCACATACGAATATAAATACAGCGGTTCTCAACACAAAGTGATATGGGCGCACGAGCTTTTTAATATGACGGTTGAGGATGTCGCCATATACTACAAGTAAAGTAGCTAATAACGTTAAGGCGACTTCGTTTAAATAGGGCTGTATGATATTAGTGATGCTATTTAGCGTGGTATATACTAAATCCAAAATGACTCCTGTGTGGCACACAATGCGATTGGTTACGCGGTGCGATGCTTATGACTTATGTACTTGCTTGGCTTTAACCCAGTACTGTTCTAATGTATCAAGGCTAAGGTCGACAATTTCTTTTTGCTCATTTCCAAGCATCGCTTCTATGCTTTGAAAACGGCTCGCAAACTTTTGGTTTGCCTTGGTTAGCGCCACATCAGGGTCAATATCTAAATGCCGACATAAATTCACACATACAAACAACAAATCCCCCAACTCTTCTTGCACGTCACTACTATCTTTTGAAGGATTGGCAATGGCCTCTTTCACTTCTTCTAATTCTTCGTCAGCTTTGTCAAACACAGGCGCAATATTCGGCCAGTCAAATCCAACCTTGGCACAAGCCTGTTGTAACTGATGCGCGGTATGCAGCGCGCAGCCATTTTCACTTAATGTGATGCCATCAAAAATAGATTTTTGGGGGTTCAGTGGTTTATTCATTAATGACTAAACCTTATGACATCACTCACATCTTGAATTTGTTTAAGTTTTTCAATGACTTTTTCTAGCGCATCACGATTACTCACTTCAATATTAATGGTTATTTGCGCTTGATAATTAGACTTATCGCTGCGGCTATTTACCCCCAACAAGGCCACTTTATCATTTGCAAGTACCGTTGTGATATCTCGTAAAATACCGCTTCTGTCGGTGGTAAAAATATCTAACTTGGTTTCAAAGCTTGCCGCATAATCTTGTGACCAACTGACCTCAATTTCACGCTCGGGATGTTGTTGTAACAGGTTCTCTAGTTGCGGGCACGATTCTTTATGCACGCTTACGCCCTTACCCTGCGTAATATAGCCTACTATTTGCTCACCTTGCACGGGCTTACAACACTTTGCCAGTTGACTCATTAAGTTACCCACACCTTCAGCAATAATCGCTTGATGTTGCTTCTTTGGATTTACCTTGCGTTGACGCGTAATTGGCACTTCAGGGGCTGGCTCTGCTGGCATATGTATTGCCGCAATGCTGTTAATAACGTTCATTACCCGCAAGTCGCCAGCGCCAATGGCAACATATAAGTCTTCTACATTTTTAAGATTATACTTTTCTACCACATCAACGGCTTGTTTCAGTTGTAGGCCAGCTTTTAGTAACTCTCGCTCAAGTAATTCTTTACCTGCCTCGGCGTTTTTATCTTTGTCTTGCTTTTTAAAGTAAGAATGAATCGTTGCCCTTGCTCGAGAAGAATGCACATAACCTAAGCCAGGATGCATCCAATCGCGGCTTGGCGTGCCATTTTTGTTTGTAAGCACGCTGACTTGGTCGCCGTTTTGCAATTTATAGGTGAAAGGAACAATACGCCCATTAATTTTGGCGCCAGTACAACGATGGCCCACATTAGAATGAATATAATAGGCGAAGTCCAGTGGTGTTGCCCCCACCGGCAAATCAACAACATCGCCTTTGGGTGTGAACACATAAACGCGGTCATCAAATACTTGGCTTCTGAATTCTTCAACCAAATCTCCCGATTCGGCCATTTCTTCTTGCCACTGCAAAATTTTACGCAACCAATTGACACGCTCATCGGTGCTGGCGTTTTTACCCGAGCTCCCCTCTTTATATCGCCAATGCGCAGCCACACCTAATTCTGCATCTTGGTGCATTTGCTCGGTACGTATTTGTATTTCAATAGATTTACCGCTTGGCCCCACCACCACAGTATGAATACTTTGATAACCGTTAGGTTTGGGCGTGGCAATATAATCGTCGAACTCGCTGGGAATATGCTTGAAATTAGCATGAACGGTACCTAACGCCGCATAACAGTCTTGTAAGCGATTGGCAACAATACGCAAGGCGCGAATATCAAACAACTGCTCAAAACTTAAATTCTTTTTGTGCATCTTTTTATAAATGCTGTATATGTGCTTAGGGCGGCCAATCACCTGTGCTTGTATATTTTCTTTATCGAGCAAGGCTTGTAAATCGTCAACAAAATCAAGAATATATTGTTCTCTGTCGCTACGCTTCTCTTTTAACATACTTGCAATGCGCTTGTATGTTTGAGGGTGCAAATAACGGAACGAAAGATCTTCTAACTCCCATTTTAGCTGTCCAATGCCCAATCTATTAGCCAGCGGCGCATAAATAGTGGCGCACTCTTTGGCCACTAACACACGCTTTTCTTCATCTTCTTCTTTTACTTTATGCAAGGTACATATGCGCTCGGCCATTTTAATTACAATTGCTCGAACGTCTTCGACCATGGTCAATAACATATTACGTAAGCTTTCAATTTGATGCGCATCAGAGCTGACTCGTTTCGACTGCAAGCTATTAATAGCCCGCATTTTTCTTACGCTTTCAACTAGTTGCGTAATATTTGGACCGAAGCGCTCTACAAGATCTTCATGTTCAAGCTGATGAATTTCGCAATACGGATACACAAGCGCCGCTTGCAAGGTTTCGTCATCCATATGCAATTGCTGCAGAATTTCTACCATTTCTTGCCCAATCAACAAGGTTTCGGGTGATTCTGATACCGTACGCAGTTTTTCTTTCGTGCTTGATGACAGCGCTAAATCTTGTAACCACTGATGAAACTCAGGACGCTGTGTTTGATGAACGCTTCTTATAGAAACCATACTATTCCTTGCTTAATTAAAGCGGCTATTTTCGGTGCAATAATGCCATTACTTCTAAATGAGAGGTAAATGGAAACATATCTAAGGCTGTAATTTTTTCAAGCGTGTAGTGTGTTTGTAGCTCAGCAAAATCTCTAATAAACGTATTCGCGTTACACGACACATACACAATTGTTTGCACCTTACTGTGACAAAGCTTTTTACTTAAGGCTAATGCGCCTTCGCGTGATGGGTCAAGTACCACCGCACTGTTTTTTTCGATGTTGATATTGGCCAGCGCGTGTTCATCTGACAAATCGAGTTTTGCAAACACACAATTGGTAATGTGATTGCGCTTAGCATTAGCGATGGCGCTATCGACCATGCTCTGTACGCCTTCATATGCAATTACCTTGTCAAACTTCGTAGATAATGCCAAAGCAAAGTTCCCTGAGCCGCAAAAAAAATCATACAAAGTTTGTTGCTTGGTTGACGCAAGCCAAGTGAGCGCCAAGGCTACCATATCATGGTTAACCGACTCGTTTACCTGCAAAAACTGATCGGCACTAATGGCTTGCACAATGTGATTGTTGGGATAAATACATAGCTCAGTAGACGCTTTGTTAATGCCAACCACTGCTTGGTTTTTTTGATGAATAACAATGTTTAGTTGAGTGTTGCTTGCAAACTCGCTGAGTTGCTCATAAGTAGCATTGGACAAAGTTTTTACGCAAAAAATAGCCAACTGAAGTTGTGTGTTTTTACTCTGTACAGACGTATCACTTGCATCTGATCGGTATCCCTGTGTAATCACAATATGGCCAATTTTATCAACACAGTCGAGTGTTTTAATACGATCGGTAATACTCGCAATATGCTGGTTGATTTCACTAACAGTAATTGCACAATGGCGTACATCAACTATTTTATTGCTTGCTGCCTCTCTGTATCCAATTTTAACGGCATTAATATTACGTGCATCTATCGCCAATTTAACGCGGCGTCGATAACCATAACTATCTATATCGTTTGCACTAGCTGAATAAGAAATGCTTGCGCGTATGGGTGACACCCACTTTTCAGTTGCCACTTGCACCCTATTTTCAATATAGTTTTGAAGTGCCGTTTGTTTTTCACTTAGGGCGTGCTCTGGGGAAGTGTGTTGCATTGAACACCCACCGCAACGCCCATAATATTCACAAAAAGGCTCGGTACGATACTCGCTGGGCTTTAGCACCTTTATAGCAGTTGCGAAGTTAACGCGTTTTGATTGCTGGGTAATTTTTACTTTTACGTGTTCCCCTGCTAATGCGTTTTTAATAACGGTAAGGGGCTGCGTTTCTAAGCATAAACCATTGCCGCTATGGTCAGCCACTGTTACTCGCAAATCTTGCTGTAGCGCACTATGGGCAAGCCCACCTTTATTAGCGCCTGCGCGTTTCTTTACTTGGTGTTTCGCTCGACTATTTTTGGGCTTGTAAACTTGTGCCACTGTAGGCTCCTAGCGATAATACCGCAACTAACTGCTGTTCACTGTATAGTGATAATTTATATTTCAATAACCGCAAATGCAGTGGCATACATCACTTCATCAGAAATAGAAAGATGACAACTACGCATCCCTAGTTCACTTAATTTTTCGTGTAATAGGCCACTAGTGTGAACAGTAGGTTTACCAAGTGCATCATGTTTTATATGCACCATGTGCCAACTCATACCATTGCCAATACCCGTACCGAACGCTTTTAGCACAGCTTCTTTTGCGGCAAAACGCTTGGCAACAAAACGGCTGGCATTATTGCAAGTGTGCATTTCTATCAGTTCTTCAGGACATAAAATACGCTGCGCAAAGCGCTCACTCTTTGCCATTGCACTTTGTATGCGGCTTATTTCAACAATGTCGGTACCGATACCCAATATCATAATAAAACTAGTTCGATCTTAATTGCTTGAATAAAGAAGCCTGCATTCTGGCTTGCTGCATTTCTCTACGCATATCTGCCACCGCCTTTTCGAGGCCATCAAACGCTGCTCGTGCAATAATAGCATGGCCTATATTCAACTCAACAAGCTGTTCAATGGCGGCAATGGCTTGGACATTATGATAATGCAAGCCATGACCTGCATTTACTTTCAAGCCTAAGCGATCTGCATACTCGATGCCTTCGACCAATTTAGCAAGTTCATGTGCCATTTCTGCTTCAGTTTTTGCTTCTGCATATTGCCCTGTGTGTATTTCAATATAGGGTGCGCCAGCCTCTAAGGCTGCTTCAATTTGCGCCTGGTCGGCGTCAATAAATAATGATGCAAAGGTGCCTTGCTCGTGTAATTGCGTGCATGCATCGGTAATTTTGGCTAAGTTACCTGCCACGTCTAAGCCACCTTCGGTGGTGAGCTCTTCGCGTTTTTCTGGTACCAAGCAACAAAACTCAGGAAGCACCTTTGCGGCGATTGCGAGCATTTCATCGGTTACTGCCATTTCTAGGTTCATGCGCGTATTTAGGGTGTTTTTTAGGGTGTACACGTCTTTATCCATTATATGGCGACGGTCTTCGCGCAAGTGAATAGTAATGCCATCGGCACCTGCTCGCTCTGCGATATCTGCTGCGTGCACAGGATTAGGATAGTCAGTACCACGCGCATTACGAATGGTGGCAATGTGATCAATGTTTACGCCCAGTAAAATGGGTTGCATATTATTCTCCGAAGTACTTGCATAAAGCGTTGTAGGTATTATCAGTCATCGACTAATACTAATCAATGGAAACTCAAGGCTCGTGTGATGTGTGTAGGTACGTAAGCCGGCTAAATTAGCTCAGTCAGACTCAATGTTATGCTCTTCTATTACAAACTAGCTAAAAATAATTCACGACTTTTAATTGGTTTGCTACCAATAATTTCCTTTAAAGCATGTCGACATATATATTTCGCGGCTTTTAATACATCAACACTATGACTAGACGTATACTCACCTGAGGCAATAGCGATAAGCGCTTGTCCACTGATAGCGTGTTTAGTTTGCGGGTGACACTGCGTAAATCCGCCCTGCACATCAAAGCGATAATATTCATCAATGTTGATCGCTTGTTGTGATTGCATGTCACTGGAAAAATCAGGTAAATAACCCATGCAATGCAACAAGGTAAACTCAAACTCGCGTAAAATGGGCTCAAACATCACCACTTCAGTGCTATGTGTTTGTGATAATAACTGTAAAGTGCGCTCGTAATGGGCAAATAGCTCTGGCATGGGCTCAGCTTCAGGCAGTGCTCTAGTGAGTATTTCATTAATGTAAAAAGCACAATACAGTGCGGTGTGCGTTAAGCTAATATTGCTGCCGTTGCCCTCAATCTTTCCTAAATTCTTTAAAGCAGATCGTCCGCTCAATTCAAAATCATTTTTTTGCAGTGCTTGCAGTAAGCTTTTTCTTTCTGATTTGGTGTTGCCTCGAGCGCCTTTAGCAACAGCACTCACTCGACCTTGTTCCAAGGTAAAAAAGTCAACCAGCAAACTGGTCTCTCGGTAAGCACGCTTATGCAATACATAACCAGTGTACGCTTGTGAACGGCTACTAGAAGGAACCATTGACACTACGCAAGTGCCTCAATACCCAATATAATTAATTGCACTGAAGTTTGTCCTCTAAACTCATTTATATCTAAACGATAAGCGACGTTTGCCCGCTTGGCCTGAAGATTTGGCCATTCATCAGTATTTACATTAAAGGCAATCCCGTCAATATACTGTTCGCCATGTTGTAAGACTACCTTTAAATGCTTCTGACCCACTATTTTCTGGCTCACAAGTGCAAATTCACCGTCAAATACAGGCTCTTCAAATTGTTGACCCCAAGGCATGGCAAACTTAAGTAATGAGGCAGTTTCTAAGCTCAAATCATTACTGGACAACTCGCCATCTGAATACAAGATCGCTTCACTAGGCATATCAACAAGCAGTTCACTTACAACTTGCTGCAGTAACTCACTAAACTTAGCTAAGTCTTGCTTTGCAATAGATAAGCCTGCTGCCATTGCATGTCCACCAAACTTTTTGATCAAGCCAGGTACAAGCGCATCGACTCTGGCTAAGGCATCTCTTATATGCACACCATCGATTGAGCGCGCCGACCCCTTGATAAAATATTCGTCTTCGTCGGCAAATACGATGGTGGGCCGATAATGTGCCTCTTTTAAACGTCCAGCAACAATACCCACTACACCTTGATGAAAATCGCTACGATATACAACTAACGCAGAGGGTTTTAGATCGCCCGTTAAATCTAATTGCGCTAATGCGGTGTTAGCATCTTCACGCATAGAAGCCTCTATTTCTCGGCGCGATTGATTTAAGCCATCTAATTGGGCCGCTAATACAGCACATTGATTGCTATCATCACTGATTAAACATTCAATGCCTTGTGACATATCTTCTAAACGCCCTGCGGCATTGAGTCGAGGGCCAAGCACAAAGCCAATATCAGTGGTACAACATTTTCTAAAGTTTTTGTTGGCCACATTGAGCAAGGCCAAAATACCAGGCCGTGTGCGGCCACTGCGAATACGCGCAATCCCTTGATGCACCAAAATACGGTTGTTTTTATCAAGCGCTACTACGTCAGCTACAGTGCCAAGGGCAACAATATCCAAAAAATTTGCCATATTAGGGGGTGTAATAGTGTTGTGGGAAAAATAGTCCATTTGTTGCAAGGTGTTCTTTAGGGCCGTCATTACATAAAACGCCACTCCTACTCCGGCAATGGCTTTTGAAGGAAAATCACAATCCACTTGATTAGGATTAACAATAGCGTCGGCTGCGGGAAGCTGTTCTGCTGGTAAATGGTGGTCGGTTACCACTACCTCAATACCCAGCGCTTTTGCTGTGTTTACACCATCAATACTCGAAATACCGTTATCAACGGTAACTATCAACTCTGCTCCCTGTTGATGAGCCAATTCAACCACTGGAGAGGTTAGCCCATAACCGTAATCAAATCGGTTAGGCACAATAAAGCTAACATTGGTGTGGCCCATTGCGCGCAGCGCCAATATACACAAGGCAGTACTAGTGGCGCCATCAGCGTCAAAGTCGCCCACAATACAAATAGCGCGTTTATTAATTACCGCATTAGCCAGCAGCTGTGAAGCCACATCAATATCTTTGAACAAATTATAATGCAACAAATGTTGTGCTTGTGTGGTCAATTCTTCCGATGAAGAAATACCACGCTGGCGGATCACTTGATCCAGTATTGGATGAAAAGCCTGATTAAGCGATGTACTGCTTGCTGCTTGACGACGTTGAATAAGCAATGGATACCTAGCAAATTAATAACAATATATAATATGCAAATGATACCCCAAACACCTGTACCTTTGTACTGGCTATTTACCCTCTTTAAAGCGTATTAGTACAATTACACCGCTGTGATCGGGTAAGTTATCTATCGTCATTTTTGCACCGTGATACTGCGCAATTATATTCGCCACAAACAGTCCTAAGCCTAAATGAGATTGCTCTGACGTTGTTGACTTACGTACCGATATCATAGAGTTTAGCAGTTGGTTTTGCATATTCTCTGGCAGGAGTTCACCTTGATTGGTAATACTCAGGGCAAGCGACTTGTTTTTTTCAAACAAACGTAGCGATACCGGTGTACCACTGCGCTTAAATTCCATCGCATTGACGACAATTTTATCAAGCATTTGCGCAAACATGTCAGGGGAGCCTTTAAGAGGTGCTTGTTTAACACTAATAGTAAGTTCAGTTTGCGCTTCTGGATAGGTCATCTGGTAGCCTTGCACACAGCCCCTCAATACTTCAATTGCATCAAACGATTCAGCTTCAGTACGATGTATAGCTTGCTCTAGTCGGGTCGCCTCACTCATATTGTTTAAAATATTACTCAATCTAGAGATACCTTGCTGAGCACGCTCAACGTATTGTTGTTGCTCATCGTTTTGACTAATTAGCTGTAAATTATCGAGTGAGGAAGTGACCACCGCAACTGGGGTGCGTAATTCGTGTGACAACCTAGACGCCATTTGTTCTAAGTATTGGTTGTATTGCGACAACTTAACCAATACTTGATGAAACGAGCGGGACAAATCGCCAATTTCATCTGAGCTGCTTGATGGCGTAACACTGCCTACTATTTTGCCATTATTATCGATGGCTTGTTCGGTATCATCGCGTAACTTTCTAACGCGGCTAGAAATACGCGAAGCAAACAAAAACAATGAGGCGGTTCCCAACAAAATAATCGCTAGAATAAAGTGAAATTGTTTTTCTAAGGCTTGGTTTCGTAAACTTCTAATACCATGAGTGGTTTGTTCAACCACCACTGCGCCCATCACTTCTTGGTCTATAAAAATAGGATGGGCGGCTGACAATATTACTGCCTTGTTGTCGGGACTAAGGCGCCATAATGTACTAGGTTCACCGCTTAAGGCACTTGCAATGTCACGCCCTTGTAAGGCGAATGCATCGGCTAAATCGTCAATAAAATCACTAGGCGGCTTAGTCAATATTTTATAATAAAGGGGAAGCAATACGCGTTGCTCCAATGCATTCCAAAGCGAAGGTGCACCAACAGCAGAATCTTCTTGCGCCGGAACAGCTTTATTATGTGTTTCATCATTCTGCGTAGATAAAACTGTACCAATACCTTGTGCATCTTGTAAATCGCCAGATTTCGCCAGCACTCGCATGTGTTTATCAACCACCCACACGCGCGCACCCGCGTACTCTAAGCCTTTAATAATGCTCTCAATTTCAGGCGATGGCAGTAATAAAGTACCCAAGGCATCTGACTGGGTTGGGTTTGCTGTGCCCATTACATAATTAACAGTGCGTTCAACGGTGTTGTCTACATCGGCCAAAGCAAAAGCGATATTGCTCGATATCATCGATAAGGGAAACCGAAGTTCTAGGTTGTAGCCGGTATCGGTGTTTTCCCATTGACCTTGTATACGCGTTTCAAGATCTAGTGCATTGATTATATTGGCACTTTGATTCACACTCACGTCTACTTTATATGCATTGACCCACCCTGGCTTAAAAGGCGAAATAACATAACGCTGAAACTTTCCCTCAGCGTCTGTTAGTGCTATTTGTAAAAAGTCATTTTTATCGACCCGCCGTGCGTTTTTTTCGCGCATCACTACTTTGTTATCTGACACCTCAAACACGGCATAAAAAAACTGTCCATATTGTCCTACCATGTGCTTAAACGACAAACTCGTTGGCTGATATGCTTGAGTCTGCTCAATTAAGTTGTCAGCGCCATAGCTAATCATAGCATCAGCATAATCTTCCCAGTCAGACAACTCGCCATTCAGCGTAATCGGATAATTAATTTTATGAGCATATAAATCGGTGCCCGGACGAATGTTTGCCAAGTAAGCGGATTGTTTGTCGAACAGCGCCGGCCTTTCGTGCAGTGCAGTGGCTACGGCCCTTGCCGTGCCTACCAAGGTTTGCTCTTGGCCTATTCGCAAATAAGTTTCTAGCTGCCAAACATATTGGTAACTCATATAGGGAATGGCCAATAAAAAGGACGCAAAGATTAATAGTTTGGCGCGCAAACCCAGTTTAATTTTCATGATACGGCATGCTTGAAGCGATAACCCATGCCATACACGGTCTCGATGCCGTCAAATTGTGGGTCTATTTGAATAAATTTTTTGCGAATACGTTTGATATGAGATGTAATCGTGGTGTCGTCCACCACCATCTTTGACTCATCCATAAGTTGTTGACGGCTTTTGACATGCCCTGCATGTTTTGCAATGGCATGTAACATCCAAAACTCGGTTACCGTTAAATCTACGCCTTGTTGCTGGTATAAAACGGTCATACGATCGGTATCCATGACCAAATCTCCAATTGTTACCAATTGCGATTGCACAGGCGCTTGTTGTAATACCTCTGTACGTCTGAATAATGCCGATATACGCGCCAATAAATGAGCCAAGCTGATGTCTTTGGTTAAATAATCGTCGGCGCCCATTCTTAAGCCACAAATGGTATCAAAATCATTGTCTCGTGCGGTGAAAAATATTATCGGCAAACTGCTCGACAATGCGCGTAGTTGCTGACAAAGGGCAAACCCTCCATCAATGTCATCGCCTAAGCCTATATCGATAATGGCTAAATCAGGAAGATGTAGTTTAAACGCTGCCTCAGCAGAATAGCGATCACTGTATTCAGACACTTTATAACCTTGGCGAGTAAGTGCCGCCACATAGTTTTCTCGTAGCGCTTTTTCATCTTCAATCAGTGCAATGTTCTTTTGCATGCTATTACTACCCAAACGTGTTTGCTGCTTGTGTAAACACTCAAGCTAATGGTGTGTATCTGTGACATTTAGTATCGGTTAAATCACACCAAATCAAAAGCCCCAGCCCGCAATTTCCATTTTTTCGCCACATTTGATCGTCACATTGCCATTATTGCACCCTTTCTTTGCCTCTTTGTTGTTGTGTAATACATCTCGACGAAACAACAAACCAATAAACGTAAACCGTTTGGAGACAATCATGAAAAAACTTATTCTTGTTAGTTCAATTACAGTGGCGATGACCTTAGGTATGAACAATGCAGCAGTTGCTGCAAATAAAAGCGAAAGCGACATGACCGACGCGCAAAAAACTGAAGCCATTGGTTTTGGATCTGGCTTTGTTACTGGCGCATTAGTAGGCGGCCCTATTGGTGCAATTGTAGGTGGTACATTTGGTGTGCTGGTTGCGCACGATGCTAATACCGACGACGAAATTGAAGCGAAAAACGCTGAAATTGTGAGTATTAGTCGTGAATTGCGCCAAAAAGAGGAAACCATTGCTAGCGTTAATAGAGACCTAAAATCGTTACAGCAAAAAAATATGACGCAACTTGTTGCGTATCAAGAAAACACCGACGAAGAATGGTTAAATGACTTCAACGGGTTTGAGAGTAATCTACAATTCAAGACCGCTTCATTTCTAGTGGAAGATGCTTACAAAGCACAACTTAAACAAGTAGCTGCGCTTGCCAATACCTACCCACAACTACGCATAAAACTGACAGGTTATGCAGACCAACGTGGTGATTCGCAGTATAACCAACAATTGTCAGAACAACGCGCGCAAGCGGTTAAAGAATTTTTGTTGGGTAATAATGTAAATGCATCGCAAATTGGTGTGTCGGGTGCTGGAGAAACCACGCTAACCACGCAAGGTAAGGTAAACAATGAAGACTTGTTTTTCGAGCGCCGCGTAAGTGTCACTTTAGTGAATAGTAATAAACAAATGACCGCTGCTAACTAAGTTGTTATGTTCCGCCAGTGCCGCGATTTAGCGTAGCGTGTTTGCCTATTGACCTAATGTTAACAGTTAGGTTAATAGGCTTCTAGATATACTACATGTGGCGCGGCATTGCTTCATTCTGAAGGTTACTAATATGTCCCATCTTCAACGCATTATCCTAATTTTAGCCGCTTTTGGCGTAGTCAGCATTGTCCTTTCGCAAACCGGCTTGTACACCAACAAAAAAGCACCTGTAGCAAATATTCACATAAATTCACACAACAAAAATATGGCATTGTTGGTGAATAAAAATGAGTCAAATACTACCCTTAATACCGAGCATGTCTCACCCACTTATGTCACGAATATATATCAATCTGGAAGCGGTAGTTTTTACTTTGAAGCCGATAAAAGTATGGAGGCAAGTCACACTAATCAGCCCCATGAGTTAGGCGACCCCTTACCGTACTATGAAGTTGCTAATATCCTGAGTACTCATGCTGATATTAGTGTAACAGGGCCCATTGCACGAACGCGACTCACCCAGGTATTTACTAATACCAGTAACGAACCAAGATCCGGCGTATATGTGTTTCCGTTACCAAGTAATGCTGCCGTAGATACTTTAGTGATGACCACCGATAACGCTACAATAAAAGGCGTGATAAAAGCCAAAGACACTGCAAAAAAAATGTATCAGCAGGCAAAAGTGAGCGGTAAACAAGCTTCTTTAGTAGCGCAATTACGCCCCAACATCTTTACTAACAGTGTGGCTAACATACCTGCAAATTCAACATTATCAGTTAGCATAGAATACCAACAGCTAGTGCACCATGCTGACCACAGATATTCGCTTCGTGTGCCACTGGCCATTACACCGCGGTATACGTCTAATACAACAGAGAGTGCTATACCAACACTCACTAAAACGCCTAGCAAGACACATATTCGGGTTTCGCTTAATACCGGCTTACCCCTTAGTAACATTACTAGCGAGCATCACGAAATATTAACCAGTAACCCCTATTCAACCGAATATCGCGTAGTGCTAGATGAACCCAATATGACTACTAAAGACTTTGTTCTGAACTGGCAAATCAACAGCGGCCGCAGCATACAAGCCTCGCACTTTAATTACAGCGATGATGAATACGAATACGGCCTAATTACCCTAATGCCACCGGCAAAAGAGCACATTAATGCGAGGCGCAATGTTGTGTTTGTGCTTGATGTATCAGGTTCGATGCTTGGGGATGCGCTAGACCAAGCAAAACTTGCACTTGCATTAGGTATACGCGACCTCAACGAATCTGATTATTTTAATGTAATTACGTTTTCATCTACGGCAACACGATTGTGGCAACAAAGCGAGCAAGCCACACCCGGTTACAAAGATGAAGCACTGGCCTATTTACATCAATTGAAGGCCGATGGCGGCACAGAAATGCAAAGTGCGCTAAGGCTGGCGTTCTCAACTCCTCATAGCCAACATTCATTACCGTCACAGACGCGCCTTAACCAAGTGGTTTTTATTACCGATGGCAGCGTTAGTAACGAAGCAGAACTTATGCGCACAATTAACGAAGATAAGCACAATTTTAGACTATTTACCGTGGGTATTGGCAGTGCACCGAATGCATACTTTATGCGCCAAGCCGCCATGATAGGCAAAGGCACATTCACTTTTATTGGTGATGTAAACCAAGTAGAGAATAAAATGACTAGCTTATTGGCCAAACTCAAATCACCAGCACTGACTAACCTCACATTAAGTGCTAACAACAGCCAAGCATTTGCATTTGAGGTATATCCTAGCACACTCCCTGATTTATATGCCGACATGCCATTAGAGCTTACTTATAGACGAAAGTTGTCGACACAATCGTCGCAGATAAGCCCAGACTCACAACAGCTTCCCTTTATAATTGAAGGTGAATATTTAAGTGCAACAGCGGATGGCGGCGTTCAAAATAGAGCATGGTCAAGTCAATTGCCGGCACTGAGTGCTCAAAAAAAACGAGGACTGCATAAACACTGGGCGCGCATGAAAATTCAAGACCTCACGCAACAACTGTATTTTCAGAAAAAGCAGGCAGCAGAAGATGACAAAAGTAAAACGCTAACAACTTACATTACCAATGTTGCCCTTAAATATGGCTTGGTGAGCCAATTTACTAGCTTAGTCGCCGTAGAAACCGATGCAATGGTAAAAAACGTCGCCATGCAAAAACAGGCAGAATTAGCCAAAGCACAGCGTAAACACAGTCGAGCCAAGCTACAATCATATGCAAACGCACAGCTACCGCAAACCGCCACACCTGCGGGTATTTTTCTACTCAGTGGCACTATTATGAGTATGTTAGGTGCTTTCATATGGTTATTTAGGATCAAGCGTTATGAACATTAATTGGCAAAAGGCGCTAGGCGTGAGTATATGCTTAATTGGTCTAGCACTGCTCACTAGCGGCTTTTACATTCAACTCAAAGCGCAAATGGCGCAGTTATTAATTGCCCATGCGTATCAACAACAGCGAACAACTAACGAAAGCATTAAACCATGGCCTTGGGCAGACACCCATGTAGCGGCAAGAATTAAAATTAAACACCAGTGGATGTATGTACTTTTTGGCGCCAGTGCACGAAATTTAGCATTTGGGCCAACCGTAATAGCCAACACAAGCTTACCGGGAACACGCGGCAACAGCGTAGTAGTAGGACACCGAGATACGCATTTTGAGGTGCTCCAACATGTACACGTAGGTGAGCGCATTAAAGTGGAACGCAATGGGACAACTATTGACTATGAGGTAATTGATACAGCAATTGTAGATCAATCATCTATCTCAGTAACAGCACCATTAGATGACACCGCACTGACATTAATAACGTGTTATCCATTTAATGATATTAGCCCTAACCCAAAGCAGCGATTTGTTGTTAGGGCAATTAAAATTAGCTAGCTTGTTTAAGCTCTGCCAAAATTGCCTGTGCCGGCTTGTAACCAGGGATAACCGAGCCATTCGGTAACACAATGTTTGGCGTACCATTTACACCAATTTGTTGACCAAATTTGTATTGTTCGGCCACCTCATTTTCACATGACGAACTGGCCACGGTTTCGCCTGCTTTTGCATCGGTAATTGCTTGATGAGGATCGTCTGCACACCAAATAGAAACCGTATCCCGGTAAACCTGGCTATTTAAGCCCGCTCGCGGCCAAGCAAGGTACCTAACGGTGATGCCAAGCTGGTTGAGTTGTGGCATTTCGTTGTGAAGCTTACGGCAATAGCCACAAGTCGCATCTGTAAATACGTTAATCACATACTTTTCGTCAGGTGCTTTAAATTCAATAGCTGATTCAGAAAACCGTGCCACGCCTTTCAAGCGCAAGTCTTGTAAGGCGAGTTCAGTCTCGTCGACGATGCCATTGGCAATGTTATACAAGCGCGCTTGCAAAAAATACTCGCCATTATCGCTAACGTAAAACAAACCGCGATCGGTATATATTTGTTTAAGACCCGGCACTGGAGAATCGGCAATACTGCTTATTTGAATATTCAGTTTGGCAGAGAGTCTTTCAATAGAAAGCTCGGGGGTATCAAGTGCCTGCATGTTCGCCTGAGCGAAGCTGGCAGTAAGTAACATACAAGTTAACGTAAACAAGCGTTTTACATGGACGTGTAAAGTAAGTGGAAATATTCGATTCACTGTCGTCATAATTCTTTCTATTATTCCGTTTTAGTTCGTATTTAATATATAGACCGGCAAGCAGCGTATATTACTTCAATTATTTACTTTTAACATACGTTGTAGCGGCATAAAGGAGTGAAAATTTATATTTAATTGCTAAAACCATCCACAACTACCCTCGCGGATGGTGATTTTTAACCAAAGATTGCAGCCTATGCGTCGCAACGTGGGTATAAATTTGTGTTGTAGATAAGTCAGAGTGCCCTAATAACATTTGCACTACGCGTAAGTCAGCACCATGATTCAGCAAATGAGTAGCGAAAGCATGTCGCAGGGTATGCGGAGATAAGGTCACTTTTATCCCCGCTAATTTTGCATAATGTTTAATTCTATGCCAAAACGTTTGACGCGTCATAGTAAGCCCTCGCTTACTAGGAAAAACAGTATTTGTAGGCTTCTTAAGTAAATCAGCACGAGCATATTTTAAGTAGGCCGACACATGATCTAAGGCCTCTTCGCCCATTGGCACTAAGCGCTCTTTACCGCCCTTGCCTGTTACTCGAATAACCCCTTGCTGTAAGCCTAATTCATGCATTTGTAAATTAACCAGCTCACTCACCCGCATACCTGTAGCATATAGTAGCTCTAGCATTGCTTTATCTCGCATTTGAATGGGGTCATGCTCTTCTGGTGCATTTAACAAGGCGAGAACTTCATTTTCAGTAAGTGTGGCAGGTAAATACTGGGGTAGCTTTGGATTCGAAATATGAGAAACAGGATTGTCTTTGCGTAATTCACGTGTGACTAAATACAGATAAAACGCACGTACACAGCTTAATAAACGCGCCGTAGAGCGCTGACTAAATTTTTGGTCTAGCCGCACAGCGAGGTAAGTTTGAATATGCGTAGTGGTGACTTCAAGTAATGTCACATTAGCGCAATACTTTTCGATAAAAAGCGCAAACTTAGTCAAATCGGTTTTGTACGCACTGACGGTATTATCACTTAAGCCTTTTTCTACCCACAACATGGTTAAAAAAGCGTCGACATATTCAGCATTATGTGGCGCAAGCGCCGTGCGTTTATCTACCCGTTTATTTAATCGGGGCTGCTGTGACATTAAAATCCACGACTATTTTTAACAAGCTCATAGGCAGCTTGAATATCTTGCGTTTTTGATTTGGCTAACTCTAAGGCTTGAGGCGGTAACCCTTTTGCACTCAGCTTGTCAGGGTGGTGTAACGACATTTGCTTTTTGTACGCCCGCTTAATTGTTTTGTCATCGTCACGTTCACTTGCGCCCAGTATACTGTATGCATCGGCTAATGAGCTTTTTGTTGAGTATTGTTGATGCTGGCCTTGCTGTTGACCGCCTTGTTGTGAACTTTGTTGCTTATGAAACCCTTGCCTAAACCGCTGCTGAGCTTCGTAGCTAGTAATTAAAAAGTGTAAGTCTTTACGGCTAAAGCCAAGGCTTGCTGCAACCTTTTCTAGCACATTCAACTCTGCTTGTGTGATACGCCCATCTGCACACGCAGCGCTGATTAGTATTTCCAAAAACACTTGCATTATGTCACTGCGACCATGGCAATGCTGCACAAAATCTTTCAACATTTCTTGCAACGGGAAATCTCGTGCTTTGCCATCACGGAACGCTTGTTGTGCCTCAGCCCTCAGCTCTCCACTTAACTTCATGTTATCCATTAATGTCGACGCCACGGCAATTTCTTCAGGCGTAACTTTGCCATCTGCCTTAGAAATGTGTCCCAACGATGAAAACAAGGCATGAAAGAAAACAGCTTGGCGTTTAAAGTCGCCATTGGCACTAAAAAATCGCGCAAAGCCACCTTGTTTTGAAAAGTCTTTGGCATATCCCACATCAAACATGTGACCTACAATTAAACCAATAATGGCGCCGGGTAACTTTAAAAAGATAAACCCAATCACAAAACCTAAGATCTTCCCGTAAATACTCATTATGTTGTTAGTTGCCCCAGCGTTAAGGTGTTACAAATAGTCTTATTTATGTAGTGTAATGCTTGTTTTTGCTAGGCGAAAGTATAAAACACCTGCAAATTTAATTGTTAGCGTATATTTATATACAAAATTACCCAATAAAACCGTTATTTTGTTGGTAATTATGTGTGAACACCGTAAAATCTACAAAGGGTGCAGAATAACGATGAAAATAATCAAAATGCCCCGAACAATAAAGTAAATCAACAGAGGTGTTAGCAGGTGCTGACTCATTAATGCTTAAATTTTGTTATCCAACTTGTCTCGCGTCTCATTTGCGCCGCACATATAAAGTCGTATCAACCAGCAGCCTACGTGCACGTGTTGTGTGTTTTGTTACATTCTTGGCTGTTGCGCCCGCACATGGGCAAACTAGTCCTTCTCAAAACTTATTGAACGCCCAGTGTCCCGTGCAAAACTTTGATTTTACTCCCCCAACCATTGCAAGTGACAAAATAGAGGTTAAATCAGCGTCGGCATTAGTGGTCAAAGATACCCTTGCAGTATTTAAAGGCGATGTATCTATTGTGAGCAGTACTAGCATAATCACCGCAGACAGCGCTGATATACTAAACTCGGGTAAACAAATATCTGCGTCTGGCGATGTTCAATACACCGATGATTTACTGCAAGTTAATAGCGAAGGCGTTGAGCTAAACAGCGCACTTGAGCTATTACAAATGCAAGAAACCGACTATAAAATCAAGGGCATTAATGGCCGTGGTGGCGCTGATATATTATCAATATCGAGAGAAAAAGGTGTAGTACTCGAGGATGTATCCTTTACTACCTGTCCTTTAGGAGGCGAAGATTGGAAGATTCAAGCATCCGAAATATCGATTGAAAAAGATATGCCCTTTGGGCAAGCTTACAACACACGATTTTATGTGCGCGATGTGCCGGTTTTTTACTTGCCTTACTTTGCCTTTCCCATTACTACTGAACGCCAAAGTGGATTTTTGTTTCCACAATTTGGCAACTCATCAAGTACCGGTATTGAATACGAACAACCATTTTATTGGAATATTGCGCCAAACATGGATGCTACTATTTCTGGTCGCTTTATGACCAATCGTGGCCTGCAGCTAAAATCGGAATTTAGGTATCTGTTTGAGAAACACACCGGCGAACTGCAACTCGAATACTTACCCAGCGACAACGATAATGCCCTGCTAGACGAACGATACTTCTACAGATACACGCACAGAGGCAGATTAAGCGACAGTTGGTCAATTGCTGCTGATATAAGTGACCTAAGCGATAACAATTATATTATCGATTTAGGCTCTGAACACTATAGCCAAGCTGATACCTTTTTGTACCGTCAATTAGGTGTAAATTATGCGTCAAGCGAATTAGACTTTTCTATGTTTATACGCGATTTCACTAACATTGGACAAGTATCAAACAATTACCGCGCCTTACCTGAAGCAAAACTGAACTATCGTACCCAGTTAAATGATGCCGTTAACTTTGGCATTAAGTCGGAAGTGGCGTATTTTGAAATTGATGAAGATGTATCGCCTAATGCAGTGCGTGTGCATATAGAGCCGTCAATTAGCGTGCCCTATCAACGCGCATGGGGTGAGTTGTTAGCACAAGGTAGTATTTTACATACGTACTACCGACAAGACCTAAAAAATATTGACCCGACTACCACGCCTCTAGAAAAAGAAGTTACGCGAACAGTAGGCCAAGCAAGATTGTATGGTTCTCTTATATTTGAACGTGACCAAACGATGCTCGGCGATAAATTTTTGCTTACCTTAGAGCCTAAAGCCCAATATTTGTATACCACCTTTCAAGATCAGTCCAATATAGGATTGTATGACTCTACCCAACTATTAACCAATTTTGGAAATTTATTTAGCGGTCAGGAATTTACAGGGCTTGATCGCATAAACGATAACAATCAGCTAACACTTGGTGCAACTTCTAGACTGTTAGATAGCAATAACAAAGAACTACTGACTGCGAGTATTGGGCAAATATTCTTTATTGAAGATGCGCGCTTAATTGACAGTCAACGAGATGAAAATAGAAGCGCTATTGCGGCAGAAATTGACTGGCAAGTGAACCAAAATTGGTTTTTACACTCTGATATACAAGTTGGCGATCAATCTGACCGTGTAGAAAGAAGCAGTTTTTCAACCCAATACCAACTCAGTGACAAAAAGCTAATACAACTTAATCATCGATACATACGCGAACTATCAAACGAAAAGATTGATCAAGTGGGCTTGTCTGCGAGTTGGCCAATCAATCAAAATTGGCATTGGGTGGGTCGTTATTATCGAGATTTGAAACGTTCTCGGTCAATTGAAAGTTACATAGGCATTGAGTATGAAAGTTGCTGTTGGGCAATACGCCTAACCGCTCGCCGGCATTTAGCAACGCGCTTTAACAACAACGGTGTGCGAGATTTAAATGAATTTGATTCGGGAATTGCGTTACAATTTACCTTCAAAGGTATGGGCAGTAGCCGGAATAAAGCAGATATGCTAAACCAAGGGTTGTTTGGATATCGACAACCGTTTGTGCTTAATTAAGAAACCAAATAGAGTAGTTATGAAAAAAACATTGTTAGTAGGGCTACTAAGTGCAAGCTTAATGGCAAGTACCTTAGTAATAAACACCGCAGCGCACGCTCGTGAGTTACTAGACAAGGTGGCCGTTATTGTAGATAAAGGTGTGGTCCTAGAAAGCGAAATCGCTGAGCTAGTTGACGTGGTAAATGCGAACGCACTTAAAAGCGGACAAGCGTTACCATCAAATGCCGCAGTTAGACGCCAAGCAATTGAACGCTTGATTCTTGAGAACCTTCAAATGCAAATGGCTGAGCGTATGGGCATTCAGGTAAGTGATCCACAACTTGAACAAACCATCGCTAACATTGCACAGGGTCAAGGTATAACTGTGCAAACGCTGCGTAATGATTTAGCTGCGCAAGGTATGAGTTATGATGTGTATCGTGAGCAGGTGAGAAAAGAGCTGATCACCGGTGAAGTAAGACGTGCCAATGTACGCCGCCGAATTTATATCACACAACAAGAAATAGATACCCTGTTGAGCATTATTAACCAACAAGGCGAGCAACAAGCGGAATATCGTTTGGGCCACATATTAATTGATATCCCCAGCACCGCAACTGAGCAAGACATTAGCACTGCTCGTGAACGTGCCGACAAAATTCTTGAATTATTAGAAAAAGGGTCAGACTTTGCTAAATTAGCATTAGGCGCATCTTCGGGCGCAAAGGCGTTAGAAGGTGGTGACATGGGCTGGATGAACATCAACTCAATGCCTACCCTCTTCGCAGAAGTAGTAGCAGGCAAAGATAAAGAAAATATAATCGGCCCAATTCGAAGTGGTGCTGGGTTCCATATTCTGAAAATTATGGATACGCGTGGCGTCGAAAAAGTAGAAATTGAAGAAGTGAACGCGCGTCATATTTTAATAAAACCTTCTATTATTCTGAGTGACGCTAAAGCGCAAGAAATGTTAACCACGTTTAGAGCACAGCTAATTGAAGGTACCGCCGATTTTGCTGAACTGGCTAAGCAACATTCAGAAGATCCGGGCTCTGGTTTGAAAGGCGGGAATCTTGGGTGGAGCGATCCTAGCGCTTACGTGCCAGAATTCAGAGACGCATTAGCCGTCATGAAAAAAGATGAATACAGTATGCCTATTCGCACCGTACATGGTTGGCACTTAATCCAATTACTCGACCGCAGAGTAGACGACGCTACTGAAAAACGTAAAGAAGAGCGCGCGTATCAACTTATATTTAACCGAAAATTCCAAGAAGAAACCGATACATGGCTACGCGAGATGCGCAATCAGGCGTACATAGAAGTAGTTGACGAAAATGCTTGATACGAATAGCTCTACCCTAATAAAACTAGCTGTTACACCAGGCGAACCTGCCGGTATAGGTCCTGATCTTGTTATTTTATTGAGTGAATATGAATGGGACGCTCAAATTGTTGTTTTTGCTGATATTGACTTACTTAAATCTCGCGCGCAACTGTTGGGAAAAACACTTGACGTAATACCTTATAGCCAAGGCATGCAGTACATTCAAAAACCTGGTCAATTAATAGTACAACATGTTCCATTGGCTGCACCTGCAGTGGCAGGTGAATTAAACAGTGAGAACGGACATTATGTTGTAGACACCCTTCGCTTAGCTTGCGAAGCTAATATGCAAGGTGAATTTGACGCCGTGGTAACCGGCCCAGTGCATAAAGGTATTATAAATAAGGCAGGTGTTTCTTTCAGTGGGCACACTGAATACTTCGCGCAACAATCTAATACCGCCGATGTTGTTATGATGCTAGCGACTGACGGCCTGCGGGTATGCTTAGCAACAACGCATATACCTTTGGCCTACGTAAGCAAAGCAATTACGCCAGAGCGAATTGAAAAAGTAGTCGGTATTATGCATACCGATTTACAACAAAAATTCGGCATCCCTAACCCTACAATATATGTGTGTGGCTTAAATCCACATGCCGGTGAAGATGGGCACTTAGGTAATGAAGAGATTCTAACTATTACTCCTACGCTTGAGCGCTTGCGCGAACAGGGTATGAATTTAGTTGGGCCTCTACCCGCTGACACAATATTTCAACCCAAATATTTAGAACAAGCTGATGCCGTATTAGCGATGTATCATGACCAAGGTTTGCCGGTACTAAAATTTAAAGGTTTTGGTAACTCAGTGAATATTACCTTGGGATTGCCTTTTATTAGAACTTCTGTTGATCATGGCACGGCAACTGATTTAGCAGGTACTGGTACTGCCGATACCGGCAGTATGAAACGAGCAATAAACAAAGCCATTAAATTAGCGAAGTTAAAAGCGTGAGTAATAACAAACATTTAGGGCACACTGCCCGCAAACGGTTTGGGCAAAACTTTTTGCATGACGATTATATCATTGACAAAATTGTAAGTGCCATAGCACCTAAAAATGGTGAAAACTTAGTCGAAATAGGCCCAGGTTTAGGGGCTTTAACTGAGCCCGTGACCGAAATAGTAGACCAACTAACCGTGGTAGAGTTAGACCGCGATTTAGCCAAACGTTTGCGCGAGCATCCATTTATGCAAAGCAAGCTCACCGTAGTTGAACAAGATGCGCTTAAATTTGACTTTTCATCTATGGTAACCAGTGATAATGGAGAATCGAAGGGCAAACTGCGGGTATTTGGCAACCTTCCTTACAACATCTCTACACCATTGATGTTTCATCTGTTTGAACATTGCGCCCATATTCAAGATATGCACTTTATGCTCCAAAATGAAGTGGTTAAACGTTTATGTGCTACAAGCGGCGATAAACTCTATGGCAGATTGTCGGTAATGGCGCAATATTATTGCAGCGCCGTCCCAGTGGTGATGGTTCCACCAACGGCATTTAAGCCACCACCAAAAGTAGACTCTGCCGTAGTCAGATTAACACCTCACGCCACTCCCAGAATTAACGTTAAATCGGTGGATATGTTACAGAAAGTTGTAACGGCGGCGTTTAACCAACGCAGAAAAACCATAAGAAATAGCCTAAAAGACTTGTTAGATGAGTCACAAATTACTACATTGGGTATCAAACCTGAAATTAGAGCTGAAAAACTTACACTTGAAGAGTTTGCGGCGCTAGCAAATGCAGTATTTGAGAATTCAACAAATGAGTCAAAGCATACAAATTGATGTCACCACAAAGTATTTAGGCAGGCAAGACAAGCCTGCCGATAGCAATATGTACGTATTCAGTTATACCGTCAATATTACTAACAATAGCCCAAGTACTGTGCAGTTAATGAGCCGCTATTGGCTTATTACAAATGGAGACGGTGAAAAAATTGAAGTGCAAGGTGATGGCGTAGTAGGAGAACAACCTATTATTGCTCCCCAAGAAACCTTTTCGTACACTAGCGCCTCAATGTTAAAAACCGCTGTGGGCACCATGGAAGGTTTTTATGCCTTTGTTATTCCAAGTCCTGAAAGCCCTACTGAAACCCCTGTAGAGTCGGAATTTAAAACAGATATTCCTGCTTTTAGTTTAGCCGTACCCAATAGTGTTCATTAAATAATGAAAAACTATGTAGTGGGTGACATTCAAGGTTGTTATAAAGGCCTTCGAAAACTGCTAAAAAAAGCACAGTTTAATCCCCAACAGGATAAACTGTGGTCAGTAGGCGATTTGATTGCCAGAGGCCCTGAAAGCTTAGAAACCTTGGCATACTTACACGATTTAGGAGAACACTTTGACACCGTGTTAGGGAATCATGACTTACACCTTATCGCGCATGCCCATGGTGTGAGTAAATTAAAACCCCAAGACAAACTTGACGCATTAGTTAAACATAAACACTTTAGCCGATACATTGATTTTCTACTTAGCAAACCCTTAGCATTGTATCCTGCTAAAGATATATTGATTAGCCATGCTGGTTTATACCCCAAATGGTCGCTTCAAAAAGCATTAAAAATGGCACGTAAAGTCAGCGCCTCACTAAACACCGGTAATCCTACTGACTTCTTAAAATCAATGTACGGCAACAAACCCAACGTATGGAGTAAAACACTAAGCGATGAAGAAAAGCTTCGCTTCAGCGTAAATGCACTCACCAGAATGCGTTACATTACACCCGATTTTGGTTTAGAGTTTTCAACTAAAAGCCATCCAGACAATACGACTTCTAACGTGCGACCATGGTTTGACTTTCACAATGCCAAAACAAACCCAAAGCAAACTGTATTGTTTGGTCATTGGGCGTCTCTGTTAGGACAAATCCCGAGTAACATCTCGTCTCCTGCAAAAGTGGTAGCCTTAGATACCGGTTACGTATGGGGAAATACAATGACTTTATATTGTATCGAGACACAAAAACTAATCCGCGTACAAGCATAAAGTAATTAATTTCGCTGACGATAACTCTACATACGTTTTATTTAATGCGGCTATTTTTTGTTGGCCGTATACATATTGTTTTAGGAGTTGTCATGAGAATAACCGTTGCCATGCGCGTTATTGGTGGGTTCAGTGTTATCAGCTTATTGCTGATTGCTTTGGGCATATCATCAATATGGAGTGTTGGCCGAATAGGCAACGCATCTGAAGAGTTGAGCACTCTTGCCTTGCCTACGGTTGCAGGTAGTTCTGATTTAAAAGCATCTTTTCTGAATATGGGTAGACTCACTTTTGAAGGCTTTGTTTCTAAAAACAAATCTGTGGTTCAAGAAAAACGTGACGCTTACAAACAAGCACAAGACACCTTTGATGCCACGCTAAGTAAACTCCGTAGCGTAGTAAACAAGCAGAAAGATCTGCGAGCAGCGGTATCTACTGTGCAGGAAATTTATGATGCTTACAGTATTAGCACTGACCAATTGTTTGACGCTCATATCGCATCGATTGACCATACCAGCGCTATTACTAATATGCTTGAAGAGCTTGAGGAAAAGGCAGATGACGCATCTTCCTTGCTACTTGATTTTAATGACTTAGACGAAGTCGCTCGTTCAACAAAATTACGTGCCGTGTCTGAGTTAACCGGCCCTATGGAGTCGGGACTATTGACCCTCTTGTCGATTAGTGCTGAGTATACAACATCTGAAACCTTATCAAGAGCTGACTTACGTAGCCAAGAAATAACCGTAATTTTAGAGCAAACTAAATCTCGGCTATCTGAGATTCTAAGCACTGCAGACGGTGCAGATGACTCTGGTACACTAGAAGAAGTGGGAGAATTAATAGGGGATATCGATCAGTTGCTAATTAGCTCTAGTGGAATACTGCCAGTTAAGGTTGCGCAACTTGAATCCGTTATACTCGCACAATCCAAATTAGCAGAATCTGATGAGCAAATAGACTTAGCGGTTGAGCAACTGACTATACTAAATACACTTGCTGACAAAAAAGCCAGTGCAGTTAAATTAAGTGTATCAGATCAAATCACCAGCAGTACGGTATGGGTGATTATGGTTATATTGGTGTCGTTGGTGATTGCTGCAGGTATTGCTTATTTGAGTGTTCGAGCGATAACCGTGCCGCTTGCGCGTGTTAATCAATTGCTCAAAGTCGCTTCTTCAGGAGACTTAACACAACGTTTAGATGACTCGTCGCGAGATGAGTTTGGTACCCTATCGAAAAACTGTAATAACTTGATCGATAGTTTAAAAGACCTAATAAACGGTATTAATCAACGCGCCGACCAGTTGGCCGCTGCCAGCGGACAAACGTCAAATATAACTAAACAAACGACCTTATCAATTGAGGATCAAAAGCAGCAAATTTCACAGATTGCCGCTGCAACAACTGAAATGCACACCACTTCTGAATTGGTATCGGCGAATGCTGATGACACACTTCAAGAAATAAAACACGCTGATGTTGAAGCTGAAAAAGTGAAAGAAATATCAAACAAAAACAAGTCAACCATAGAAGTATTAGCAAACGATGTACAACAAGCTGCGGAAGTGATTAATAAATTACATCAAGACAGCGCAAGCATCGGCGGCATTTTAGACGTAATACGAGGAGTTGCAGATCAAACTAACTTACTTGCTCTTAACGCTGCTATTGAAGCCGCGAGAGCCGGTGAGCAAGGGCGTGGCTTTGCAGTAGTTGCTGATGAAGTACGTACACTAGCAAGTCGCACGCAGCAGTCGACCCAAGAAATCAATTCAATGATTGAAGTGTTACAAGCTGGCGCTGAGAAAGCCGTGTCGGTTATGAATCAAGGCAAAGAGCAAACGGTGCTATGCGTAGAGCAAACCGAGAAAGCTGGCGAAGCCTTGAATTTAATTACTAGCGCTGTTCATAGAGCATACGAAGTAAGCACACGTATAGAACAAGCTGCACGTGAGCAACACACAGTTTCATCTGAAATTAGTGAGCGCCTAGAGAATATTGTAGGCATTGCGGAGCAAACCACTACTGGTGCGCAGCAAACCTCTGACTCCAGTGCAGAGGTAGCTAAACTTGCAGAAGAGCTACAAGAATCAATTGGCCGCTTTAAAGTATAATTAGCAATTACAAAACGCCCTGTTACTAATACAGTAACAGGGCGTTTTTTTATGGCGCTTAAGCAAATAGAAGACTATTCAAACAACGCTTTGTGAAGCGTTTTTACCACTGCGTCGCTTTGCTGATTGCTTACCACAAACGATAAGTTATGCACGTTAGCGCCGAAACAAATCATCCGTAGATTAAAATCACCTATAGCGGCAAAGACACGAGAAGATACACCAGACTCACTGTGCATATTATTTCCCACTACAGTGACAACGTCGAAGTCTTGTTCAACCGTTACCTCGCAAATATTACTGAGTTCTACCAAGGTTTCTTTATTAATTTTTTCTGACATTGAATTGGGAGGATTATCTAAGGTAAATGACACCGCTATTTCTGAGGTAGTCACCAAATCAACACTTAACTCATGCTTTGCAATAACATTAAACACTCGTTCCAAAAAGCCTTGGGCATACATCATCTTCGGCGTTTTTACGGTAACCAATACTTGGTCTTTACGCTTGGTAATGGCTCTAAAAGGTGGCTCCACCTCACAATCGCGCTTAATCCAAGTACCACCCTTTTCAGGCTCTTTACTCGAACCCACAAATACTTGGATGTTTTGACGCAAAGCCGGCTCCATCGTGGCAGGATGCAATACTTTGGCACCGAAAGTTGCCATTTCAGCAGCTTCTTCAAAACTTAACTCAGGAAGCGGTTTAGCTTTGTCAGTGATACGAGGATCGGTTGTATACACACCTATTACATCGGTCCAAATTTCGCAAGTTTGCGCACCTAGTGCTTCCGCTAACAAGGCTGCAGTAAAATCAGAACCACCTCTGCCAAGCGTAGTGGTGCGGCCTTGGTCATCAGCGCCGACAAAGCCTTGAGTAACTACAATGTGATTGGCTAACTCGGGTAATAATAGTTGTTGGCATAGTGCTTTGATATTGGGTAAGTCTGGCGCCGCTTCAGTAAAACGAGCGTCGGTGCGTAATACTTTTCGTACGTCAAAGTTAATTGCATTTGCACCCTGCTCGCGCAATATTGCAGCGCATAACAGCGATGACATGCGCTCACCCATCGACATTAGGGCATCTTTTAAATCATCTCGATAATTAAGTTCTTCATGACGTGCATACGAATCCAGTTCATCTAGCAAAGCAAAAAGCTTGTCTTCAACTTCACTCGGTTTTTTAAGCTCATTTAAAATATTAAATTCAATCTTTCGGATATTTTCTATAACGTCGGTGATTTGCTCAGAAGTAAGCGCGGTATTCGCTAGCAGTACCAAGTGATTCGTAACGCCAGCAGCGGCACTCACAACCATGACTTTTGTTGCAGGGTTATTCACCACAATCGCTGCGCAGCTATTAATCGTGTTGTAATTAGCAACACTCGTACCGCCAAACTTGGCAACGTTTAACAAATTTTGCATGTAAGTTCCTATAAACTATCGCCCAACCACAGGCGCTAATATTATCGTGTTATTCACTGTTTCTGATTGACGACTAAGGTGTCGCCAACTTTGATATTATTTTTGCCAAACCAGCCTTGATTCATCTCTAAAGCATACAACACTGGTTTTGGCGAACGAACGGAGGTCAAATCGTGTGGCGTTAATGGCTGTATATCAATAATAAGACCATCTTCGTCGATATACGCTAAATCTAGCGGGATATAAGTATTTTTCATCCAAATACTCGCAATTCGCACGCTGTCGAACTTAAACAACATGCCGCAGTTATCGCACATGGCTCGACGATACATAAGTCCTAACTGACGCTCAAGATCTTCATCGGCATAGGCAACAGTAAGTGTTAGATCGCCGACTGAAATATCAATGGTGTTAGGATCATCTGCTTCTTCAAGCGCACTAAGGTTAAAACAAATCAGTATTGTTAGAGCCGCTAAACCCTTTACACACTTTCGCAAAACATTTTCACTTAACATTGTATGGCCTTATAGTGATAACAAACTGAATACAAAGTATATGATTCAGAGCATAAAACAAGTATTTGGTTCCACAAAAAAGCCGGGCAACTACGTTACCCGGCTTTGCTATATTGCGTTAAAGCTTAGGCAACGTTCAAGGTTGGAATAATCTTAGCCTTGGCTTCGTCTTCTGCTTTTTTGAATGATTCCATTTTGTCAAAGTTTAAGTAACGGAATACTTCAGAACTCATAGAATCTATCTTATCAGCATAATCCATATACTCTTCTTTACTAGGTATCTTACCTAAAATAGCGCCAACAGCGGCCATTTCAGCAGAGCATAAATATACGTCAGCACCATCACCTAAACGGTTAGGGAAGTTACGTGTTGAAGTAGAAAGTACGGTTGTACCTGCTAATACACGTGCTTGGTTACCCATACATAATGAACATCCAGGCATTTCAGTACGCACGCCAGCACGGCCATAAATGTTGTAATAACCTTCATCCATCAGCTGTGCTTTATCCATTTTCGTGGGTGGAGAAATCCACAAACGAGTTGGTAGCGTACCGCCATATTGTTCAAGTAACTTACCTGCGGCTCTGAAGTGGCCAATGTTCGTCATACAAGAACCAATAAACACTTCGTCAATTTTGTCACCAGCTACGTCAGACAATGTTTTTGCATCATCTGGATCGTTAGGACAACATAAAATTGGCTCATCAATCTCTGCTAAGTCAATTTCGATAACTTCAGCGTATTCTGCGTCGGCATCAGCTTGCATAAGCGATGGTTCAGCCAACCACTCTTCCATTTTTTGAGCACGACGCTCGAGTGTACGTGGGTCGCCGTAACCTTCGTTAATCATCCAACGTAACATAGTAATGTTAGACGTTAAGTATTCTGCAATTGATTCTTCTGATAACTTAATAGTACAACCAGCAGCTGAACGCTCAGCTGATGCATCTGATAACTCAAACGCTTGCTCTACAGTTAAATCTTCAAGGCCTTCAATCTCTAGAATACGACCTGAGAACGTGTTGATTTTGCCTTTTTTGGCTACGGTTAGTAAGCCTTCTTTAATACCGTATAGAGGAATAGCGTGTACTAAATCACGTAAGGTAATACCAGGCTTCATTTTCCCTTTGAAACGCACAAGTACCGACTCTGGCA
The DNA here is from genome assembly GCA_049650345.1 of Glaciecola sp. GTDB lineage: Bacteria > Pseudomonadota > Gammaproteobacteria > Enterobacterales > Alteromonadaceae > Glaciecola. The sequence continues at coordinate 102,335 of JBARZY010000123.1, forward strand.
TATCTAGAGGCATAACACCGGTTGCCGCGGCAAAGGCAACAAGACCAGAGCCCGCTGGGAATGAAATACCCATTGGGAAACGCGTATGTGAGTCGCCGCCGGTACCTACAGTATCAGGTAATAGCATGCGGTTTAACCATGAGTGAATGATACCGTCGCCAGGACGCAGCGATACACCGCCGCGATTCATAATAAAATCAGGTAGTGTGTGTTGAGTGTCAATATCTACAGGCTTAGGATACGCCGCTGTGTGACAGAACGACTGCATAGTTAAGTCGGCAGAAAAACCTAAACAAGCTAAGTCTTTTAGTTCATCACGCGTCATTGGGCCGGTAGTATCTTGAGATCCTACAGTGGTCATTTTAGGCTCGCAGTATGTGCCTGGACGGATGCCGTCAACACCACACGCTTTACCTACCATTTTTTGCGCCAAAGTAAAGCCTGCGTCAGAGCTTGCAGGTACTTCCGGCACGCGGAAAATGTCACTAGTTGGCAAGCCTAATGACTCACGCGCTTTTTGGGTAAGGCCACGACCAATAATTAGGTTAATACGGCCACCCGCACGCACTTCATCTAGCAATACTTTTGATTTGTAGCTGTATTCAGCTAGCACTTCACCGGTGTCGGCGTTTTTGATCACACCGTCTAATGGGTACACATCAATTACGTCACCCATGTTCATTTTTTCAACGTCAGCTTCAAATACTAAAGCACCCGCGTCTTCCATAGTATTAAAGAAGATTGGCGCTACTTTAGAACCAATACATATACCACCGCCGCGCTTGTTAGGTACGCCAGGTAGGTCTTCACCGAAGAACCACAATACTGAGTTAGTCGCTGATTTACGCGATGAACCCGTACCCACTACGTCACCAACAAAGGCAACTGGGTGACCCTTTGCTTTGATTTCGTCAATTTGTGCTAATGGACCCACTTCACCATGTTTTTCTGGCTCTAGACCGTCGCGAGTCATTTTGTACATTGCGCGAGCGTGTAATGGGATATCAGGGCGTGACCACGCATCAGGTGCGGGTGATAGGTCGTCGGTGTTAGTTTCGCCAGTTACTTTGAATACTGAACAGGTGATTTTTTCTGCTAAGTCGTCACGTGAGGTAAACCATTCAGCTTCAGCCCACGAGTTCATTACGTCGGTAGCATACGCGTTGCCTGCTTTGTGCTTTTCTTCTACGTCGTGAAACGCATCAAACATTAACAAAGTATGTTTAAGTTCTTCAGCGGCTAATTCAGCTAAGTCGTTATTGTCTAGCAACTCAACTAAAGTGGTAATGTTGTAACCACCATGCATATTGCCAAGCAACTGCACTGCAGCTTCTGCACTAATTAACGAGCATGCCTCTTCGCCTTTAGCAACGGCACTTAAAAAACCGGCTTTTACATAAGCGGCTTCGTCAACGCCCGGAGGAACACGTTCTGACAATAACTCTACTAAAAATGCTTCTTCACCGGTAGGTGGGTTCTTCAACAATTCAACTAAACCGGCTACTTGCTCAGGGTTTAATGGCTTTGGTGGAATACCTTCTGCGGCACGTTCTTCTACATGTTTACGATAGTCTTCTAACACGTTTATAGTCCTCTAGTGTGGGCTTGCAAAGCTGTTCATTATGGCTTTATTTTGCATGAATATGCATACAATAATGTAAGCTATTAGAAATCTTGGGCGCAAAGTATAACATTTGTGCCAAAGAAATGAATGTTTGTAAGCGAATATACGAATATAGCCATTATTCACCAAGATAATTGAAAACAAAATGTAAATAAGCAAAAGCAATACTAAGGTCGTAACGGGTCAATATCATGCCCACACCGTATTAATCTGAATGTGTTAGCTCAAACAAATTTGCTTGTTTGCCATCACCCAAAATGAAGATTCGGCCTTCACTTGTTTGCGCAATATCTCTCATTCGGTATCCGCTTTTTGGGAACAACACAGTTTCGTCAGTAAATTGTAACTCGCCGTTGTGCTCCGTGACCGCCAAGGTATGCAGTTGTTGGTACTTTAGCGACGTAATGAGCAGTCGCTTCGAGAGTGTTGGTAAGCGTGTATTCGCGTAGTAAATCATACCTGATGGCGCAATTGACGGTGTCCAGTCTACTGCCGGCTGTTGCATCTTAGGATATTCAGTAAAGGGGGTAATTAACCCACCAATGTAGTCTTTGCCATTTGTAATAACTGGCCAGCCATAATTATTACCTAACTCAATAATATTAAGCTCATCGCCGCCGTCTGGGCCATGCTCATGCGAAAGCACTTGCCCGTTCGGCATCACAATTAGGCCCTGTGGGTTGCGATGCCCCTTTGATAATGTAATGATCTCGCCTTCAGGCGTAATGTTGAGTATTTTTCCCAGTTGTGATGCATCGCGCTGAGCATCTTCTCTAAAATCAAAACCATCGCCCGTGCTCAGCAATAAATTACCGTTATTCATGAATGCCATTCGCGCGCCGTAATGAACAGGCGTACTACGCATGTCTCGCTGTGCAAATATTGTTGTGACTAACGGCTTGTTTGCATTACGAATATCTATTTTAACCACTTTTAATGCGTTTGCTGCACTAGTGCCATAAGAGTACGACGCATATATATGGCCGGTTTGCAGATAGTCAGGAGCAAAAGCAATATCAAGCAGTCCACCCTGCCCTTCATAAAATAAATCACTTAGCGGTAGTGGATACTTTTTTACCAGCTCCCCATTGAGTGTATACTTTTCGATAACGCCGGCTCTGCCAGATATAAACACCTCGTCACTGGGCGACACAGCCACTGCCCATGAAGGCGAGAGATTTTCAATAATAGGCACTAGCTTCAACTCATTACCCTCAGCGTGAGTTGGTATAAATACGCTCCATACCAACACAACAGTAAAAATGACGTGTACGCCTAATCTATTTAGTTGTTGATGCCTGTGGTGTTTATGCATCTTGCACTTGCTCCTATTATTATTATGCGTTTACTATTGATTACTATACTTCGTAATAATGACCATTCATTATCTTTTAACAACCATAACAAAGAAGTAAGCCCAATATGAATAACAAACTCGCAATTTTAGTGCATTTTGTCTCTGCCAGTCTGGTCGCTATCGTTTGCGCATGTTTAATGCACACACAAGTTGTGCTGCATGAACTACGCAATATTGATGTGGCGCTTACGTTTCAAGATTACGTGTATATGTCGGTACAAGATTTGATTGGACTTATTCCTACTTATGGGAGTGTAGTTACTATTGGCTTAGGTTTAAGCTTTATATGCGTCGTCATAATACGTAAATTCCCGCCGTTTAATCATTTTTTTTGGTATCCCATAGCAGGTGCGAGTGCTATGTACGTCATTATTCAAGCTATGCACCCTATTTTAGAAATCACGTTTTTAGCCAGTACACGCAGTACTACAGGTATTGTTTTACAGATGTTAGCGGGCGCAATTGGTGGCCTTGCCTTTGTGTATTTAAGGCAGCGTTATCACTTGTCAAACGCGGTATAGTGATACCCGTATTACTTTGCTGAATAAGTGATTCATCAAAAATCTGATGATCTTAATTTGTAAAATTGGTGTTAAATATGACATATTAATCAATTGTGCAGCGATTCAAGCTGCTTTACACAATTTAGGGATTTGATCGCTTATGTCTACCTCATCACTTGTTCCAGCTAATATTCACAGTCTTGCCGATTATATCGAGTCAGTTTTCAACAAGTATGCCGACCGCCCTTGTTATAATGCCTTAGGACAAACCCTTAGCTTTGCTGAAATAAACGAGTTGTCGGCTAAATTTGCCAATTACCTTATTCATCATACCGACTTGGTAGCAGGCGATCGCATTGCGATACAGTTACCTAATTTAATACAACATCCAATAGCTGTATATGGCGCACTGCGCGCTGGCTTGATTGTGGTTAACACCAACCCTTTGTATACCCCCACAGAAATGCAGCATCAGTTTAATGATTCAGGGGCAAAAGCATTAGTAATTTTAGAAGACTTCTTGCCAAAATATGAGGGTATAAAAGCACAGGTTGGCATAGAACACGTAATTATAACGGGCGCCACTCAATTACTTGATAACCAGGCTTTAAACAGCAGTGGCTATACATGTTACGCCAGTATTTTTGAACAAGTCACTGAAACCACTATTCCTAAACGTGCCCCTACACAATTGAACGACGCTGCAATATTGCAATACACCGGTGGTACCACTGGGGTGTCTAAAGGGGCTGAACTGTCGCATTTAAATGTGTTAGCCAATAGTGTGCAAACACTCGACCGTTTGGGTGCGGCCTTTAAAGAAGGCGAAGAAATTGTGGTGTGTCCACTGCCGCTTTACCATATATATGCATTTACGGTATGTATGATGACCTTTTTTGCCAAAGGTGCGCTAGTGGTACTGGTACCTAACCCACGTGATATGGATGCATTTGTACAAACCATCAAACCGCATAAATTTACTGCTTTTGCAGGCATCAATACGTTATTTATGGGCTTGTGCCAACATCCTGAATTTAAAACCTTAGATTTTAGCAGTTTAACGCTGACCATATCGGGAGGTACGGCATTGACCACATCAGCAGCAGATTTATGGCAGCGTACCACTGGGTGTTCGGTAACCGAAGGGTATGGTTTGTCAGAAACCGCACCGGTGTTAGCCTTTAACATCCCACAAAAAGAAGTCGCCGGCACCGTGGGTTACGCATTACTCGAAACCGATATACAACTGCTGGACGAACATGACCAAGAGGTAGAAGACGGTAAAGAGGGACAAATTGCTGCCAAGGGTCCACAAGTGATGACCGGGTATTGGCAGCGCCCAGACGAAACCGCCAAAGTGATGACCGCAAATGGTTATTTCAAAACCGGTGATATAGGCGTTCGCACCCCTGAAAACTGCATTAAAATTGTAGATAGGCTCAAAGACTTAATAATTGTGTCGGGCTTTAATGTATACCCCAACGAAGTAGAAGATGTTCTAACAAAACATCCGAAAGTGTTAGAGGCGGCGGTGGTAGGTAAGCCTGACGAAAAAACCCAAGAACGGGTTTGTGCTTACTTTACCCTTAGCGAACCTGTTAGCGAAGAAGAACTTCAGGCACATTGTCGTGAATATTTAACTGGCTATAAAATACCTAAAGAATTTAACGCCATAAATGAGTTACCCAAATCGACAGTAGGCAAAATTCTACGCCGTGAATTACGTACTTAATTAGCAATAAGGTAAACAAAACTATGTTTAACATTCGAGTTGAACGCACTATTAACAAACCCATAAAAGAGGTGTTTGATTATATTAGTGACCACGCTAATTATGCCCAGTTTAAAGGTGTAGACACTGCTCGGCTTGTGAAGGCTGGTGAGCAAGACGAAAATGGCTTAGGTGCGGTACGAGAGATGGTAGCAGCAGGTGCAACATTGCACGAGGCCATTGTAAGGTTCGAGCCTCCCTATATTTTGGGCTATAAAATAGTGTATTCAAAACCACTGCCCTACAAGCATTTATTGGGTGAAATAACCTTAAGCGAGACGCAAGAAGGCACAAAGGCAGTATGGGTGTCACAAGGTACGATTGATATACCATTGTTGGGTAAGTGGTATTTTGATAAGCAAATACAAAAGCACGGATCCCGGGCGTTCGGTAGTATTTTAAAGTTTATTGATGCAGCTTAACCTTGGGTAAGCTGCATCTACTCGCCATTAAAAACCGTGATATTCTACAAATTCGCTGTTGTCAGCACGAACTGAGCGCACGTCATTAGCCGCAAAGTTAGGGTCTGGATAGCCCATCGCGATACAAATCATTATTGCTTCATTGTCGGGTATATTCGCGTACTTATGCACCACATCAGATTGCATAATGCCCTGACCGTTGATCACGCAACCCAAACCTAAATCCCAGGCTGCTAACACAATCCCATACGCTAACGAACCTAAACTAAACTGAGTGATCCCCGCCGGTTCAAGCTCTTTGTTATAGGTAAGTACCAGCGAGACGGGCGCGTCAAATTGCCTAAAACCGCGCATCATCCAATCCATTCGCCTCTCTTTATCTTCTCGCTCTATACCCATCGCTTCAAATAATTGAATGGCAACATCAATTTGACGTTGTCGATGGGTGCCTTGGTAGTCTTCTTTATAAGGAAAATCGCGAACATGGGGTTTTCCGGCAAGGGTGTCTTCAGTATTTCCTTTGCGAATTTTGTTAAGTACCTCGCCAGCAACAGCGTGTATTTTCCACGTTTGGGTATTGTAAGAAGACGGTGCCCACTTTGCTGCATTGATCACTTTCTCAACTAGGTCTTTACTTACTGCTTGCTTAGTAAACCCACGAATGCTTTTTCTGGAAGCAGCAAACTCAGCAAAATTCATATTAGCCTCATATTTGTTATTAGTATGTTAATAACTAAGAATAGCGACCATGATAAAGGCTTGCAATCACTTAACTAAATAGGCGCTTATATATAGGTTTGATACATGTATACAACAATAATCCAGCTTGTTTTTTAATACTTTTTGCTATATTACCGATACATGTACTTAATATAACCAAAGTAGCTAAGGTTAAAGTGAATGAGTCAAGCGCCCGCTTTATCAAATAATCAAAAAGACTGGCTGCTTTGCGCTTGCTTAAGTATGCTAGCGCTTGCCACAAATTTGTTTGGCGAAATTCCTATTTATGGCTCAATCGCAATTTATGTGGGCAGTATCTTCCCGCTCTTTGCTATTCTTGTTTTACCGCTGAAATTAAGCCTTATTGTGCTGGCAGCCAGCCAAGTCGGTTTCTTCATGCAAGTCAGTTCTGCTGTGTTTGTTTTTTTACAAGTAGCGGAGTTTGCGTTTATCGCGGCTTTTGTCTGTTTTAGACAGCGGTTTTTGTTTGCTGTATTTTTATTTTGGATTGTGATTGGCTTCCCGGCCACCTTTATACTGCAATATAGCTACGATTTTAATGCCCTAAATGCATTGTTTTTATCCACTACCATAGCGTTAAATGGCTTAGTATGCGGTATTACCGCTTTACTTACGTACTGGTTTGTCCCTTCATCTAATCAGTTTAAACGGTTTATTCAAACCTCACCGAAATTCGCAAATGTGGTGTTCGAGCTATGCATTGTAAGTGTAGTATTACCCACTATTTTAGTGACCTTGGTCTTTACATGGCGGTCAACAACCGAAACAGAGTCCAAAATGAGTGCTGAACTTGAGGGCGCGGCCAAACAATTTGAAGCAATGGTCACCACCACTATTGAGCGCAACATCTATTCATTAACCTACGCGGTGAAAGCACTTGATACAGCAAGAAGTGAGGGGAAAGTTCAAGATCTACTGAATCATGTCGCCAATGCTAATATTGATATTGAAAGCATGTTAATTACCGATCGCAACGCTAATGTGCAAGCGGTTGGTCCTGAAACCTATGCAACGCTATTTTCCGGTATGGGCAATTTAAATATTCAACACCGCGAGTATTTCACTAACACCAAGCAATACAATCAACCCATGGTATCAAAGTTGCTCAGAGGGCAAGGCTTGGGTAATTTAAACATTGTGTCATTAACCGCTCCCATTCAAAACAACGGCCAGTTTGATGGCTTAATTCAAGCTGCCATTCGCTTAGAGCGTTTAATAGATTCTCGCGCGCTCACCGCAGTTGAAAGCAGCGGTAATCAGATTGTGATCACCGACAAAGAGGGAGCCGTTATATATGCCTCTCACTTACTGGCACAACCTATCAGGAGTCAATTTGATATTGAGTATGGGCAACATATTTTTATCAAGTCAGCACCACTCTTATCAATCAATGACGTATCTTATATATATCGCAATCGAATTAGTCCATACGGTTGGACAATTTATGTAATGGCCCCCCCTAATAAAGTATTTGCCAGTATTTTGGATTATTCCGTTTATATTGGTATTACTATTCTGCTGTCTTTTTTGTTGATTACCTTGTTGGCTGCGCGTTTAGCCCACAAAATCACAACGCCCTTGGTAAATTTAGAGAGCTATATTAACGGGCAAGAAAACGAAGAAAAACTGCTTGCCGACGCAATCATTAGCCGCGAAATAAAAGCTGTGGCGAAAAGTTTAGTTACAGCACGGAAAGTAGACCTTCACTTTCAGTCTGAACTACAACAACAAGTAGAAGAAAAAACCAAAAAACTGAATGTATTAAATGAAAAGTTACTTGAAACATCAAGAAGAGATGCGCTAACAGGCTTATATAATAGGGGCGCGTTTGATACGCTAGCAGAGAACACCTTCCAAACCTGTGTACGCAATAAAATACCGTTCACCATGGTGTTAATAGATATCGATTTATTCAAGAACATAAACGACACACATGGTCACTTTGTGGGTGACAAATGCATACAACATTTAGCAGACGTACTACAAACCCACATCAAACGCGACAGTGATTTAGTTGCCCGATTTGGTGGTGAAGAATTTATTTTATTATTAAGTGGCGATAAATATAGTGAACATTTAAGTTTTGTCGCGAAGATAAAAGAAGAAATTGCAAACAACAATATTGTGGTTCAAGGCAACGTAATTTCAATGACGCTAAGCGCTGGGGTGGTATCCGTTAGGCATGATTTTACAATGGGGTTGAATGATCTATTTAAACTTACCGACGACAAACTATATGAAAGTAAACACGGTGGTAGAAACAAAATAACCAGTATAGAAGTGTAACTTTAACAAGCACTCCGCTTTATTCATTACACGCTTTACTGCTAAACATAAAATCGCCATTTACCACTATATAAAATACCACCAAGCCGCTACACTATAAGGCTAATAATTTTAGCTACTTAGGCAACCTCCAGATGCAGCACGACCTTAGCTTTTTTGATTTTGCAGTATCGGTGATTGGCCCGGTTATGCTAATGATTGCATTTGGCTATGGGCTATACAAACACGGCACGTTTAACGATGAATTTGTAGAGCGTGCCTCGCGTCTTGTGTTTAATTTTGCCCTTCCCGCACTGTTATTTTCTACCATTAGTAGTAGTTCGGTAATTACATTAAGCGACCCTAAGGTTATATCAATAGGCATAATTGGCACCTTGTTGGTATTCGCCCTGTTGTTGCTATTTGCCCCTATCTTAATCACCCACAAAAACGATCGGGGGGTGGTCATTCAAGGGGCTTTTCGTTCAAACATGGGGATCATTGGCCTAGCATATTGCGCAAACGCATACGGCAGTGAGGGCCTAGCATATGGTTCAGTTTATCTGGGAGGGCTTACCATTGTGTATAACGTGCTCTCTGTCGCCATACTCAATGTGTATCAGAACGCCACCACATCATGGACAAAAATAGGCAAAGATATACTCACCAACCCTATTATCATTTCTATTGTTTTGGGGCTAGTTGTTTCAGCTTATCAAATTACACTGCCTACCATTGCAACAAATAGTATCGCCTATTTTGCACAACTTACCTTGCCTTTAGCGTTATTATGTACCGGTGCAGCATTGCGCTTTTCGTCCATGCGCTCAAATGGGCTACCGGCGTTTGTGAGCATAGTCACGAAATGTTTGATATATCCTGCTGTGGTGGTTGGCATAGCGTTGTGGTTTGAGCTAACAGGCATGCCCTTAATGATAGTATATTTAATGGCAATTTGCCCTACAGCAGCAGCGAGCTACATTATGGTCAGAAAAATTGGTGGGAATCATGAACTAGCGGCCCAAATCATTGCCATTAGTACGGTGCTTTCTGTACCATTTACCTTACTGGGATATGCGCTGATTACACACTATGTTTAATGCTCACACTGACTTGCAAAACAGCGCAAAGGTTTCGGGTTCACTCGGTATCTTAAGCGGCTCATCCAACAATCTAAAACCTAATTTTTTTAACAACGACTGGCTCTTAGTATTTTGATGTTTAGCTGAAGCATAAACACGATCGCTTTTAGTAAGGGTATGTATGTTGCTTAGCACAAGTTCAGCTGCATCGTAGGCATAGCCATTGCGCCAATGGACTTTGCTCACCGCAAATCCTAGGTCGGGTGCATCCAAATAACTGCGCTGTAAGAGGCCACACAAGCCAATAGGTTCGTGAGTGAAACGATCCATTATGATATACATACCAAAACCATGAGTTTTATAAGTACGTAGTGGGCCTTGCTTGAGAAACCGTTCAGCATCGTGAACATTATGGATATTGCGGTCTCCAATATACTCCAGCCAACCGGGTTCATTTGTAAGCACTTGGATAAATGGCGCATCATCTAATACTAGCTTTCGTAAATAAATTCGCGCGTTATATGCAAACCAATATTTCGATTCAGTACGCTTGAAAAGTGCATTCATAAAATTAGTCACTATTGATTCTGAGACTTAACCACTTACGACAGGTCGTACTTATCACGATGATTTCTTTTACCATCTTGTAATGGTGCTAAAAACAAATAAAACACCCAAGCAAACCAAAAGAACAACATGAGTATTAACCACGCAAGCTTTTCGCCACCACGGGTTTTACTTGACGTGCCTATAACAATGAATGGAATAATCCAAACAATAAACCCAATCAAGCCGAAAAATACACCGAAGATACTGCTAAATAACCATTCCATAGTTGCCACCTTTGTTGAATGATGAAGGACACTATAGCTCAGCATAATCTATTGTGTATATGTGTAGCGACAATAAAATTGTAAGTGCTAGGCTTGAAATGTAAGTGCTTGTAACAAAAACAGGCATAAAAAAAGCCGCTCATTGAGCGGCTTTTAAATGTGTTGCTTGAATCTTATTAGTCTAAGATTTTTGCTACAACGCCCGCACCTACTGTACGACCGCCTTCACGGATTGCAAAGCGTAAACCTTCA
>JBARZY010000124.1:0-73460 GCA_049650345.1 Glaciecola sp.
ACTCTTACTACTGCGCCGGTAGACAAGGTAGCGGGTTTACCACCGGTGCCGGCTGTATCGCCCTTCAAGCCTGGGTCAGTTTCAGTGATTTCAAGCTCAACAAAGTTCGGTGGTGTAACCACAATAGGGCTGCCATTGAACAAAGTTAAGGTACAGGTGTCATTTTCGACTAACCATTTTTTAGCGTCGCCAACGGCTTTTTCATCGGCAGCGATTTGTTCAAAGGTTTCATTATTCATGAAATGCCAAAACTCACCGTCGTTGTACAAATACGCTAGGTCAGTATCCATTACATCTGCGCCTTCAACCGACTCGCCCGAGCGGAAAGTTTTCTCTAAGGTTTTACCAGAAACAAGCTTACGAATTTTGACACGGTTAAACGCTTGGCCCTTGCCCGGTTTTACGTATTCGTTTTCTAATATGTTGCAAGGCTCGCCGTCTAGCATTATTTTCAAGCCTGCTTTAAATTCGTTAGTGCTGAAATTAGCCATTTGTTCCTCTGGTATATTCGTTAAGATCTTTTATAAATTTCGATAGTGAAACCGATGCATATATGTGTAATATAGCGCTTATGCAAATGATACCGAAAAAAATCCAATCTGTAGAGACTCATTGGCAAAAAGAATTGGCAAATTGTTTTACTAGCCTTGAAAGTTTGCTTGAATATTTGAGTATTAATCCTCAAACCTTAGCGATTTCCGTTAATGACCACAGCAAAGCACGCAAACTTTTTCCCATGCGTGTGCCGCGCCCGTTTGCCGACTTAATGCAAGCTGGAAATTGGCACGATCCACTACTGCAACAAGTGATTCCACAATATGCCGAATACAACAACAAGCCTGGCTTTGTAGAAGACCCACTTGAGGAACAAAACAATCCAAACAAAGGCATTATTCACAAATACAAAAGCCGTATTTTACTGGTAGTGAGAGGCGGTTGTGCGGTTAATTGCAGGTATTGCTTTAGGCGTCACTTTCCTTATCAAGACAATCATATAAAGCATGCTAATTATGATTCGGTTATAACTTACGTTCGCCAGCATACCGAAATTAACGAAGTCATTTTTTCGGGTGGAGATCCGTTGATGGCTAATGATGCTCATCTTGAAGCTCTCGCCCTAAATATTAGTGCCATAGCGAACGTTAAACGCCTGCGCATTCATACTCGTTTACCCGTGGTTATTCCCAGTAGAATAAACGATGAATTCCTTGCTTGGGTAAGGCAATTAGAAGTGAAGCTAGTTATGGTAATGCATATTAATCATGCAAATGAAGTAAGCCCTGCTTTAAAGCAAAAGTGCCAACAATTGCAACAAGCCGGTGTAACGCTGTTGAATCAATCGGTATTACTGGCTGGCATAAATAACAATGCTGATGCATTAGAAGCGTTAAGTGAAGCCTTATTTGATGCGGGCATACTACCCTACTACTTGCATATGTTTGACCCTGTCAAAGGCGCTTCGCATTTTGACGTGCCGCGCGCAGAAGGACAACACATTATGGCCGAATTGATAAAGCGCTTACCGGGCTTTTTGGTTCCTAAACTAGTTAAAGAACTAGCCGGACAACCCGGTAAGACACCTATAGATTTAAAGCTTGAGCCTTAGTAAGCACTAACATACGTAAAGTGCTATTAATACTCCATACAGCGTGCTTTGGCTACTTATTAACACAATCTACTGCGCTTAATATTAAGCATATGTGTTTATAATGCCGCCAGAGCTTGAAGTACTTGGCGCCGGAACAGATTCTGCGGCCTCAAGCAGTTGCAATACTGCTTGCCCTTCTTGCTTCTGCATGTCGTTAGACATAGCAGCAGACTTTACTTGAAGGGTATAGGCTACGCTGGATGCACCTGATATATCCATTGCGTTTCCTTTTTTCTAATTTGCTTGTAGCAAAAACTAATTACAGGCACAATTGCCCGCCTCGTAGTTATCGACCCAAAAAAGAGTTTTATGAGCAATATAATTTCAGCCCTTAATGACAACCTTAAACTCATCTACCGCAAATCGGTTGATGCCGACGCCGCCCTTAATAATTTACAAAACAGTGGCAAAGGAAAATTTAATACCATTTTTGGTGACGATACCGCTTTTACCACTCGTGCCAAACGCTTTGGCCCCTACGTTGAAGAAATAGCCGAAGACGTGTCGCACCTTGTCGACGCCGACGAGGCAACACTTGGTAAAGCATTGCCTAACATTGTAAAAAAACTAGAGTTAATGCTCACTACTTTAGAGCAATTTAAACAAACTTTATAAGCACTAAGGCATCAATATATCGCTACTGGTGATGGGCGCTGTTTCTAGCGAGTTGTCATGCAACCAAGCTAAGAATTTACTGACAACCTCGGGCTTAATACTGCCCCACTGGCCATGCTCATCAAAGTAAGCTTGGGCGCTTATTTTGATAGCGGCTACCAAATCAATATCGTTATCGTGTGTGGGCAAATGCTCCGCTAAAATAGAAGCAGCTTGCTCTGGATGTTGGGCTCAATATGCTGGGCAACAAAAAACCGATGTGATTAATGTTTGGGGTCCAATCAAGACCCAGTGTTAAAGTTTGCATGATATGAGTCGTCCTGTTCTTATATTCACGTTTAAAAAATATTAGCCTACAATAATAATGACTGCGGTAAGTGGTCTTATCATTAGCGGTGTAGAAGTCACAAATTCATCAACGCCTTGTGCATCTGACTGCCACATTAGCACTTTTGTAGAAGCCATAAATCCAAAGGGCAATGGCATGGTGTGTATATCAAATGAGAAATTGTAAGCCACATATGCGCGTTTATCATTTATTCGCATTTGATAAGCAAACAGTTGGGTATCGTCGCTTGCTTCATAAATCTCAATGGCATGACTAAGCAATATATTATGAGCATTATGCAAGGCTTGCAGTGACTCATAATAAGCGTTTAATGAGTCTGTTTGTAGCCTCGATTGGTCTTGTGGGTGCAAATAGGGTGGAGACGCAATGTGCAGTTGATGTAACAAGCGCATTTTTAAACGCCGCATGTGCGCGTCTTGTTTTGCTTGCTCGGCTAGGTCACCCTTTACTTGTTTACTCAATAATGCTGTTGTAAGCCATGGGCTGAATGTTATTGATTTATTTATCGATTTTACCGATACCATTTGCCGTTCTTTTTGCGCAGTAAGCAAGGTGTTCAAACTCGCAGCATATTCGCTAACCGATACACTTTGTAATACAAACAAATTGTTAGCAGCCTGCTCAAACTCTGTTACATCATACTGGCTGTATAATATAGGCGCTGAAGCTTGGTTTTGTTGTGAGCATGCAAACACGCCTGTACAAGCAATCACCAATAGTAATCTTGTTCGCCAATTTATTAGCATGCTCATTATAGACAGGGCAGTGTTAAGGTACTTGGGTTACGTCGTAGCCCTGCGCTTTAAGTTGTGTTAACAAACCGTCTTTACCGGGCAAATGCAAAGCGCCTACTAATACAAACTCCACACTGTCGTTGTTAAACATAGGGCGAATTGTTTTCATCCACGCATCATTGCGGTCCTTTATTAAAGTGGTATACACCTCAGGGTAGTCAGCAAATTCAGACGCATTAATACTAGCAAGCGTTTGCATATCTCCACTGCGCCAGCTTGAGTGTAGCTTATCTACCATTTCATCTAGCTCTGCAGTTGATTCAAGTACGTAATTAATGAGCTGATCGGGGTCGCCATTATCAAAGCTATCTAAAAATGCCACTTGCTGCTCAATGGTTTCAAACCATTTTATTTGTTTATTGTCGGCCACGCCCTTTTTAAACATATGATCATCCACACCGGCCAAAGTAAAACCACGTGCCTGATATTCCATAACAGTAATGGTTAACATCAAACCTGTGGGACTAAGAGGCATTAGTTGAGCCAGAGGCAAGCCTTTGGCTTCACTATACGCCTTTAGTGCATTCATCGTATCGCCTGATAACAAGGTAGCGAGTGTGCTGCCGTTTTGCGCCAGCATCACCGGCATTAACTTCGCTTGAAACGCAGGACTTTTAGTGGCTTCAATGTCGGTCTCAAAATACAAGGTGTCTGACTGTTCATATGCCTTATAAAACGCTTCTTGCAACGGAAAGTCGTTGGGCGTGAGTATATGGAACGTGCCACCAATATAAATAGTGCTGTTGTTCTTGGTAACCTTAAACACCGGGGCGCTAAAGGCACTGGTGCTGGTGACAATGAGTATTACAGCCGACAAGATCGCTTTCTTTATTAATAACAAACGCATGTTACGCTCCTTGTTGTTAACGCGCACGGTTAATAGGTAATTGCTTAATTCGTTGGTTAATTAAATCAACTACTGTGTTATACGCAGGACTGTCTACTTTGGTATATTTATTTTCAAACGCCTGCTTGCTCAAACCTTCTTCTAAGGCCTCGGTAGACACCATAAACAGCTGTTCGTTGACTTCGTTTCGCATCTGTTGCTGAAGTTGTTCAGCGGTTTTGGGGTTAACCGCTAATGCTGCAAAGTTGGCCCCCGATAAGTCAGCCGCTAAGTCAATAAAACTGTATCCCGAACCACCTTGGCCGCGGTCCATAAGCTCTTTGAATTCACCCACCGCCACGCTCACTCCTTTTTCAGACAGTAGTTTGATGGCAGCAGAGAATACAAAGTGCAAACTCAAATCCTTTCGCTTAAATAAAACGGGCTTTGGTTTAGCGGTAGGGACACCATCAATAGCAAAACTTAAGTCGCCCACCAACGTAGCAAAACGCGGACTGCCCGCATAAATAGTAATTGCAAGAATAGCGGCTTCATTTTCAAGTGTGGCTGAACCCTGTTGGCTCATAATGTGAGCCTCTTGCATTAACGCTCTTAAATAATAAGCCAGCGAAGGGGCCTGTTGATTATGTTTGATTGGAGGCACGTAAAGTTGGTTTAAAAACCGTAAATAATGCGCAATACGTATTTTTAGCAAGCGCGTATCTTTGTTGCTTCCGCCAGTTTTAATGTTTTTAAACTCACGCAATAAACCATCCATTGGGCGTAAGCTTACAGTTACTCCAGTGTTAGTAATTTCAAGCTGCTCTACCGTATTTATTGCCCTTGTTGCCACTACACTTTGTGTGTAGGCATTTGCCAAAGCTTCCGCCTTTGCGAGAGCCCAATTTCCCGGCAACGCTATTTTCCCTAAGTGAAACTGCGTAACATTTATACCTTGCCCCTGAGAAACCTCAATATGAACGTTCACATACAAATCAAGGGGAAACTCAAACACCCGATAACTCGCTTGGATCTGCATTTTTTCGGCGCTAAAACCGACGTCAGCGGCGGCTTTATCTCGCGCGCGCTGCAAAAAACCCGCAAGACTGCTAGCTTGTTTGTTAGTGACATCAATAGCATGGGCACTATAGCGTTTTCGCAGTGACTGGCGCACTTGGTTAAATAACACTTGTACGCTTTCAGCATGGTCAACTTGCTTGCCTGAATCAGGTTTGACATTGGGCGATAAGTCTAACAACAACACCAATAACAAAGCGAAAAAAAGCACAACAACAATGACAAATGATTTAAGGGCCTTACGCATTAGAAACCTTTGGTTGCATATAAGATTGATGGCAGGTAAGTAACGCCACACACGGGCCTTATAAAAGTGTTTTGTTAATATACTAATTAAACCATTACTACGATGCTAAGCCAACTCGTACCACCTAAAAATACCGCATACTTAAGTATATAAACGTATAATTGAACAGCAAAATTATTCGATAACATATACTTATAGCTAATAAAAGCCGCTCGCACACATCGTAATGATAAAAATTAAGCACATTAAAACGGGTAACCACTCACAATCTGGATTTACCCTGATAGAACTTATTATCGTCATAGTTATTTTAGGGATATTGGCGGTAACCGCAGCACCGCGTTTTATTGATATACAGTCAGATGCCGAAGGTGCTGTGCTGCAAGGCGTTAGCGGTGCATTGTCTAGCGCCAACCGAATTGTGCATGCCAAAGCCATTATTCAGAATCAAGACGCCATCGAATCGGGAAGCGTCAACATATCTAATAGTGTTTCAGTTGCCACTACTTACGGGTATTTGTCGTTTAGCAACAGCAACGTGCATAGCGGTGCCAACCTCGCACAAATTTTAGACATAGATATTTGTCACCATCTTAATACCGACAATTCTTGCGCTAGTGACGGTTCTACGCAGTTTATATATGACGTAGACAGTATAAGCGGGGTCAGCGTGGTACGTATTTTTTTGGGTACACGCATTGATAGCGACCGAGGCCCAGACAATAACCAAATAGAATGCCGCGTTGATTATTGGTTGCCTTCAGCCGCGGGTGAATCACCCTCGTATGATGTTTTTGTGGATGAGTGTTAAGGTGCCTACTTCAGCTTAAACCTGCGCCAAATTCCCTTTGCTCTCTAGCCATGCTTTGCGATCTGGCGAACGCTTTTTGGATAACAACATATCCATTAGTTCAAGCATACCTTCAGCGTCTTCGCTAGTTAACCTAACTAATCGGCGAGTATTTGGATCCATTGTGGTTTCACGAAGCTGCAATGGGTTCATCTCACCTAGACCTTTAAAGCGCTGAACGTTTACTTTCCCACGTTTTTTCTCGGCTTCGATACGGTCAAGTACACCTTGTTTTTCGGCTTCATCAAGGGCGTAATACACTTCTTTACCTATATCTATTCTGAATAATGGTGGCATAGCTACATACACATGCCCTGCATCTACAAGGGTTCTGAAATGTTTTACAAACAAGGCACACAGTAAGGTAGCAATGTGCAAACCATCGGAGTCAGCGTCGGCCAGTATGCATATTTTACCATAGCGCAAACCCGACAAGTCGCTTGAGTCTGGGTCGATACCCAATGCTACTGATATGTCGTGGATTTCTTGCGATGCAAGCACTTGAGACGAATCAACTTCCCAGCTGTTTAGTATTTTACCGCGCAGCGGCATAATGGCTTGAAATTCACGATCGCGGGCTTGTTTGGCCGAGCCACCCGCCGAGTCACCCTCAACTAAAAACAGTTCAGAGCGTTCATTATCTTGGCCTGAACAATCGGTTAATTTACCCGGTAAAGCTGGGCCTGAGGTAATTTTTTTACGTGCAACTTTTTTACTTTGACGCAGGCGTTTTTGAGCATTATTAATACACATTTCGGCCAATAGCTCAGCCACATCGGTATGTTGATTTAGCCACAAGCTAAACGCGTCTTTCACAATACCCGACACGAATGCAGAAGCTTGGCGAGACGATAAACGTTCTTTAGTTTGCCCAGCAAATTGTGGATCTTGCATTTTAGTACTTAAAATATAACAGCATCGTTCCCAGATATCGTCGGCAGTAATTTTTACGCCCCGCGGCAATAAGTTTCTAAATTCACAAAACTCTCGCATGGCATCCAGCAAGCCTTGGCGTAGCCCATTTACATGGGTGCCGCCTTGCGCCGTAGGAATTAAGTTAACGTAGCTTTCGGTGACCATTTCGCCACCTTCTACTAACCACATTACGGCCCAGTCGGCGGCTTCACCATTACCAGAATATGCGCCAACAAATGGTGCATCATTCGGCACGGTCTCTTCATTTTTTAAGCCTTGAATTAAGTAATCACGCAAGCCATCTTCGTAGTACCATTGGTGGGTTTCCTTGCCTATTTTGTCTTCAAACTTGATATTTAAACCGGGGCAAAGTACCGCTTTAGCGCGCAATATATGCAGTAACTTAGACACTGAAAATTTAGCCGTATCAAAGTAACTGGCGTCGGGCCAAAATCGAACGCGAGTGCCAGTATTGCGTTTACCACAAGTATCAATTACCGCTAGGTCTTCTTTTTTGTCGCCATTTTCAAACGCTATTTGATGCACTTCTGCGTTACGGCGAATGGTCACTTCAACGCGTTTTGATAAGGCATTAACCACTGAAATACCCACGCCATGCAAACCGCCTGAAAATTCATAATTTTTGTTAGAAAACTTACCGCCGGCATGCAGCTTGGTCATTATCAACTCAACACCGCTCATTTTTTCTTCGGGGTGTATATCAACCGGCATACCACGGCCATCGTCTATGACTTCAAGCGATTGATCTTCATGCAGAATAACTTTGATGTTGCTAGCATGCCCTGCTAGCGCTTCATCAACACTGTTATCGATTACCTCTTGGCTAAGGTGATTTGGCCGTGTGGTATCGGTATACATGCCAGGACGGCGCTTAACAGGTTCAAGGCCATTTAAGACTTCAATTGCATCAGAGTTATATTGTTCAGACATGTTTTACACTCGAAAAATGATTGCGGTTTTTATAATTGTTATGGCGCATTGCAGGGTGAAAACCCTCACATATTGCCGTAAATGGTTACCTGTATATAAATCCAATAGTAGCAAGCTAAGGCCAGTTCGGCAAACATACCTTAGCGCAAAAAATTAAAAATACTCGGCAGGTGTTGGTCGTAGTGCACAAAGCTGTGATCGCCCCCCTGCTCTATTACCAAATTGCCGCCCGAATACTTTAATTCAGCATCTTTGTAGGGCAAGGTTTCATCACCTGTTTGCAACAACACCTTATACGCGCCAGCAGAATGCAGCGTGTGTTGGTACATACTACGCAACGTTTGAATATGACCTCGATGTATAGAAAATATTTCACTCGTATTGGGATTAATATGGGTCCCCATATATCCGCGCAATAGTTCAAACGGCTTTACCGCAGGATTTACCAGCACAGCTTTACCACCGTATTTCTCAACACAATAAGTAGCTAGGTAACCTCCCATAGAGCTACCTATAAAACGCAATTTACTGGCATTAGCCTGCCCCTTGGGCAGCGTGGCAATTAAATGTTCAACCGTTGCTAAGGCTTTGTTCACATTTCCTGAAAGCACAGGCATATGCAGAGTTAATGATGGATAATAGCGTTTTGCGAAAGTAAGTGTTTGTTGTGCTTTTAGCGACTGTGGGCTTGATAAAAAACCGTGTAAATAAACTAAGTGTGACATACAGACATCTCTTAAAATAAAGAGTGATGTTATCGCATTTTGCTTACCCGAAGGTAGGCTTAATTCGCAAAAAAATTACGAAGAAGTAGAGGTAAGGCGCTGGGTTAAACAAAAATGCAGCCACTCGGCTAAAAACACATTTACCATAAATTTTTCGTTTCGTTGGTGCATGTTCAAGTTAGGGTATTCGTAAACAGGCTTGAGTGATGAAGTGCGCTGCGCCTCAAGCACTTCAGCAACCTTGGCGTCATGATATAGCCTAATCACCATTTTGGGCCGTAAAAACACTGGAACATTTGCACTAATTTGCGACATTTCAATGGTGCTGGTATAGCGACTTGAGTCAACAATTCGTATTTTGTACTTGAGCGCGTCACTGACGTCAAACTCATAACTTAAATCTTGGGTATCGCAGTCGGGCAGCAGTTTTAGCATGCACACATAGTTATTCTCGCACGTTGCAAGAATACTGGGTAAATGCGGCACATACTTTTTTTGCAAAATTAAGAAACCTCGTAATTGGTAATTTATTTACCGGTTAACTGCCACTGCGATAATACATCATCATGGTTTAACAACAACCACTGCAGTGCGATTATCACTGCGCTGTTGTCAAGCTTGCCCGATTTTAGCCACGCTTTTGCTTCATCCAGCCCCACTCGCAATACTTTTATATCTTCGGCTTCTGTGTCTAAACCATGAATGCCCTTAGCCGTTGTAGCATCCACTTTCGCTAAGAATAAATCAACACGTTCAGTACACGCACCGGGACTGGGTAAATATGAGCACATTGGCAACAATTGCTCAAGCTCAATACCCGCCTCTTCTTGTGCCTCTCGTCTGCATACATCTTCCTTTTCCTCACCTGGCTCAATAATACCGGCCACGATTTCAATTAACCAAGGTGACTCGCTAGTTTCTAGCGCGGGATATCTAAATTGTTCAATAAACACTAACTCTTTACGAATAGGATCGTAAGGGAGTACAGCCACCGCATGACCGCGCTCAAAAACCTCGCGAGCAACCTCATCGCTATGACCACCAGCAAATAAAGCATGGGTAAAATAGTACTTATTTAAGTTAAAATAGCCGTTAAATTTACGCTGAACTTTTACCAACTTAACGTCATTTTTACCAAAACTTGCCATAGTAGGTGCACCCAAATTGTTTTTAATTGAAAGATATTGTGTATTCAAGAGCGGATTAATACGATAGTTACCGTGAAAAGATTTGATCTAAAACTCTTGAGTTTACATAAGTTAACACAGCAAAATTATTACATTCTGTTACACTTAAACGATATTTGATACAAGCTATCGTTATATAAATACGCTTGAATATCTTACACTAAACACCATATTAGCTAGTACTTTTAATACACATCTTAGCTAGGTAGCAGTAGCTAAATTTACAATATCGGAAATAGCAGAGCATCTATTCATGAAAAAAACACTTGTTTCACTCCTTTTGGGTTTAACTTTTGCCGGCAGTGCAGTTGCCGACGATTTAGCCACCGTTTATCAACTTGCCCAAGCAAATGACCCTATTTTAAACCGTGCTAAAGCACAAAAAGATGCGGCTTACACGGGTATCTCGGTCAGCCGAGCAAGTTTACTGCCACAAATCTCTGCCAGTGTGTCGTATAGCATGAGTAGCTCAGAGTTCTTTGACCAACGCTTCGAACAAGACGAAGACTCGGGCGATATACGCCTAATTGAAACAAACGGTGATTCTGATACCGATACCTTAAGCTACGGTGTCAATTTGAGCATGTCACTTTACGACCACTCTGATTGGCTTGGTATGGACCGTGCCGAACTGGTTGCGCAACAAAGTGACGCAGTACTAGGCTCTACGCTACAAAACTTAATGCTACGTACCGTTAATGCATATCTTGCTGTATTGCGTGAACAAAACAGTGTTGAATTTGTAAAGTCTGAGCTAAAAGCCATTGAACGCCAACTTGAACAAACCAAGCAACGTTTTGAGGTGGGCTTAACCGCCATCACTGATGTACACGAAGCACAAGCCAATTACGATAACACTGTGGCGCGTCAAATACGCGCCGAAAATTTACTTGAACTGCGTCTAGAAGAGTTGCGTGAAATTACAGGTAAATATCACAACAACTTGGCTGTACTTGATACCGATGTATTTAGCGCGGTAAAACCGAACCCTGCGGTGGTGACCAATTGGTTAGCGCTTGCTGAAGACAAAAATTTAGACTTGTTAGCACAACGTTTTGCGCGTGATATTGCCAAAGAAGACATTGATATTGCCAAGTCGGGACACTACCCAACCCTATCATTGACCGGATCATACGGCAGCTCAGACCGTTCAACCGATGCAAACGGTACCCTAACCAACATTAACACCAGCAGCGTGACGCCGTTTAACAATACCGACAACCCACCAGGGCTAAACAGCTCTAGCATTGGTTTGTCGTTAAGTGTGCCAATTTATTCAGGTGGCTCAGTTGAAGCCGGCAGCGAACGTGCGCGCGCCAACTATGTAGTAGCAAGCGAAAACCTTGAACTTACCTACCGTCAAACCGTGCGTCAAGTAAGAAGCTCGTTTAACGATGTAAATGCATCTATTTCTACCATTAGAGCACTGGAGCAGTCGGTAGTGTCGGCAGAAAGCGCACTCAAAGCCACTGAAGCTGGGTTTGATGTGGGCACGCGTACTATTGTTGATGTATTAAACAGCACACGTAACTTATTTGATGCTCGTCGTAACCTAGCAGATGCTCGATACAACTTTATTGTAGCCATTGTTAGTTTGAAACAAGCGGCAGGTACCTTAACCGAAAAAGACCTAAACGATATTAACAAAGTACTGAAACGTACTTAATAGTTATATTTGCAAAGCGAAGCCACTGTTTACGTATATCGTAATCAGTGGCTTTTTATTACTTGTGTTTATTCATCTCAGCAATTTGTTTACTTAGGCCTTCAATTTGTTGCTTCAGTTCTAGCATGGTGGGTTGCCCTTCGTTGCGCTCTTTAGAATGTTCTTCTTCCATTACCCCAACCACAATACCAATAACCATATTCAAGAACGCAAATGCGGTAAAGAATATGAAGGTCATGTAATAAATCCAGCTCATGGGATAAACATCCATCGTTTCGTACTGAATGTCGGTCCAATCTTCAAACGTCATAACCCTGAACAAGGTCAGCATTGAAATAGCGATATTGCCCCATAACACTGAATTAATATCGGCAAACAGGTACGAGCCCACCGCTGCATATATATAAAAGATAATAAACATGAGTAACACTACATAACCTAAACGAGGCAGTGCTTTCATTAATGAATTAATCAGGACCCTCAGCTCTGGAATAATTGACACCATTCGCAACACTCTAAATATACGAATTAGACGCGCCAACAAGGCCATTTCAGACTCGTTAATGGGCACTAAACTAATAGCCACCACAACAGTATCAAAAATATTCCAACCCGACTTAAAAAAGTCTTTTTTGTTCTCTTCAGCAATAAAACGCACCAATATCTCAAACAAAAAGAACAAGGTAATAAACACGTCTAAATATTTGGTAATCGCAATGGCAGCGGGCGATAAATCATAGGTTTTCGCACCAATTTCTAGGGCAGAAATAATAATAACAGCGATCACAAAAAACTCGAATGCACGATTATGGCGCAATCGTACAAAAGCAGATTGGAATTGTTTTATCACAGTGAAAAGTCTCGTTAAGGGGCCTGTATATTACTGTGACACAAACGCCCGAAAGTATCGCGCCTTTGTGCCACAGTCAGTTGTCACTTACATGTATTTTGCTTTTAGTTCGTTCAGTCTAGCTATTGAACCTGCTTGGCTAAGGGGTAAATCGTCCATTCTACGCTCGGCCAAAATACCATTGCCATTCATCCACAACGCTTCAAGATAATTTAAAAATATCTCTTCGTTTTTCACGTCGTCGGTCATTACGCGATTATAGGTTTTCACCGCGTCTTCTAATTTACCTTGGCGAATCAATATTTGTGCGTAAGTGTCTGCAGTCGCTGCATTATCAGGCTGCATCTCGTATGCTCTGCCACCATATTCTGAAGCACGTTCAAGGTTACCCGCTTGCATTTCTAAGTAGGCAATATTGTTGAGCACCACAAAGTTATCGGGCAATACCGCCAATACCTTTTCGTAGCTGGCGATAGCGTCAGCGGGTTTAGTGGCAAGTTGACGTTCGGCCAACATCATCACTGCGGCCATATCATTAGGACGGGCCTCCACATGGCTACTTATTGCTTTAAATGCTGCGTCTCGCTGCCCAGCGGCCTCAAGAGTAGAAGTAAGCACAACCAAGTTGTTAGTGTTTTTGTTGGCATCGTAGGCAACTAAGGCGTCTTCAACTACTTCAGCCGCTCTGCCTTCTCGAATTGCGATACGCGCCTTTACGCCACGTAAAAATGGCAAGGCCATATAATCGCTCGGAATTCCGTCATAAATGCGTTTTGCGCTTTCTACATCACCCGACATTACCTTGAAATAGCTCAACATAATGTTAACTTCAGGACTACTGCGTTGCGACAAGTAATCTTGTGCTACTTGTGCGCCTTTTTCATATTCACGTTTTGCATCGTGAATCACAAGCTGACCCACAACCGAATTTTGCTGATTAGGATATAACGATGCCCACGTTTGATAATGACTAAGGGCTTCATCAACGGCATTATTGCGCAATAGTGCCATACCTTGAAGGGGCCAATATGGCATAGGCGCGCTGCGATCTGGCGTAATAGTTGATAATGCACTTATTGCCTCAGGTAATTTGTTAAAGGCTAAATTGACGCGAGCATTCAATAGTTTTATTGATGTGTTGTCGGGCGCATCGACCAAGGCTTTATTAACCCGCTGTAAGGCTGCTTCTGAATTGCCACGTTGATTTTGTAAGGCCACAAAACTAGCCAACGCACTTAAATTGCTTGGTTCCTTATCTAACAATTCAGTAGTTTTTGCCAGTGCCTCGTCATAATTTTGCATACGCAGGTCAAGACGAATTTTAGACACATCAACAAGCGTGCTGTTGTCATTAATGTTAGTAGCGGTACTCAACACCTCTGCCGCCGCGGCGTATTTTTGTTGGCGCATCAATACTTCGGCCTCTAATAAATATGCTTCTACGTCTTCAGATGACTCTTGTTGCCACTCTTTCGCTAATGCCATCGCTTTATCGAATTGGTCAGTGCTCAAATAGGCGCTAGCAAGCGTTGTTTTTGCACGGGCCGACTCTGGCGCTTTACTGACTGCGCTTTCAAGGTCAACCAAGCCTTCAATATCATTAATAGACAATTTTAGAATACCTAAGCGAGTTAAATCTTCGGCGCTTTCACTTATCTTATCGGCTTGCTCAATAATCTGTTTTGCTGCTTGCGTGTTACCAGAGCGTATTAGCTCATAACCCGCTTTTGAAAATAATGTCGCGTCATCTTGACTAACATCGTTTATGCGACCCAATATCTCATTAGCATCATCCCCCATATTGGCCTGTAATTGACTAGCCGCCAAAATGCGCAAGCCAGGATGATTGTCTGGCAGTAATGACGCGATTAACGATAAATGCCCTACTGCGGCTTCAAAATCATTCAATTGGTACGACGACAAACCAGCAACCAAGCGCAGAGTTGGGTCAGGACGCCCTGCGGCAATTGCCTTCTCACTATATAATTTAGCATTTTCATAGTCTTCATCAGCCGCGCGTACAACACCTTTAAGCTGATTAAGTAAGGGATTACTTTGGCTAATGGCGAGCAATTCATCAATATATACCTCTGCTCGAGCGACTTCACGCTGCTCAACTAACATACTGGCCAAAGAAAATTTAGACTCTAAATCTTCTGGTGCAACCTTGATGTAATCTTCGTAAATATTGGCAGCCTCACTCGGCATGTTGTTGATCATATATAAACGCGCAGTAAAATTTAGTACGTCGCGATTTTCCGGCGCTTGTTCATAAGCCGCTTTGGCTAGCGTTAATGCTTCTTCAAATTGTCTGTCTTGCACCAACCTATAACCCTGCACCAAATCGGCATAAACGGTATCTGCATTTATTATCAATAAATCGGTAATCAGGCTTTTCGCCTCAAGGGTTTTATTTAGCTGCATTAACGATTGCAGTTTTCTAAAGCCCACCTCTAATGTTTGCTCAGGACTTAGTTCAACATTCGCGGTATCTATGTCGGCAAGGGCAACGTTTGCGCCCGTTCTTTGCAAAGCTTGCGATAACAACGGAATAGTTTCGCTTGGCGCATACCCTAATTCTAATGCTCTTGATAATTCTTTTTCAGCTGATTCGAAGTTTTTCTGCTCTACATATAAACGTCCTAGCATAAAGCGATAATCTGCGTTGCGAGGCTGTTTTTGAATCGCGTTTTTCAGCGCCACTACTGCCGCATTATTATCGCCCTGTTCAATAAAGGTTTGTGCCTCGGCAACAAATTCTTCAGGTGTTTTTTCAGCGCAACCCGATAAGCCTGCGGCAACAACAAGCGCCAAAAGCGTGTTTCGCATAGAAGATGAAGGATATTTAGCGCTTACGTGTAGTTTTTTCATGAACTTCGGTACCTTTTTTTGACCTTTTGTTAATGCAAACAAAGCGAATAAATAAAAGCCCTGCGCGCACGTTTAAAGGTGTGGATTCCATATGACCAATGTTGAATTAACGTTTATACTGCAATAGTGTTACATTTAACCACATGTTTGCAAATTTGTTTAATGGTATCTGATGCATTTTTAACTTATAATACGCGCTTAAGTTTTGGCGTTCGCATCCTCTCTGCTTTGCCTTTTGTTCTTTTACTACTCAGGATATACCATGACCGACACTGTCGACGTGACATTTAAAGATTTAAATTTGCCGAGCGCCATTCTGCAAGCTCTAGAAAAAGTAGGCTACGAAAAACCGTCTCCTATACAAGCAAAAAGTATCCCTCTATTACTTGAGGGCCACGATTTATTGGGCCAAGCCCAAACTGGTACTGGCAAGACTGCAGCGTTTGCGTTGCCAATGTTAGCCAATATCAACCCCGATGAAAATTTTACACAACTGTTGGTACTTGCCCCTACTCGCGAGCTTGCTATTCAAGTAGCAGAAGCATTTCAGGTATATGCTAGCTTTTCTAAAAAGATACGTGTGTTGCCAGTATACGGCGGCCAATCTTACGACAACCAAATTAGACAACTTAAGCGTGGCGTGCAAGTTGTTGTAGGTACACCGGGTCGTATTATTGACCATATTAAACGTAAAACACTGAAACTTGATCAACTTAAATTTTTGGTGCTTGATGAAGCCGACGAAATGTTGCGCATGGGTTTTATTGATGACGTAGAACTAATTCTCAGCCATGCCCCAGAAACTCGCCAAACAGCGCTGTTTTCAGCAACTATGCCGCCGCCAATCAAAAAGATTACGCAGCGTTATTTAAACAATCCGCAGCACGTAAAAATTGAATCTAAGGTAAGTACTGCCAGTACTATTACCCAACGTTATTGTCAGGTTGCCGGACACCATAAACTTGAAGCGCTTACTCGCATTATGGAAGTGGAAGAGTTTGATGGCGTAATCATTTTTGTGCGCACCAAAACCGCCACCATAGAACTCGCCGATAAACTATCTGCACGTGGATACGACGCTGAAGCCTTAAACGGTGATATTGCACAAGCAGCGCGTGAGCGTACCGTAGATAAGCTTAAACAAGGCAAAATTGATATTCTTGTTGCTACTGACGTTGTAGCACGTGGTCTTGATGTTGAACGCGTTAGCCACGTTATCAATTTCGACGTACCCCACGATACCGAGTCGTACGTACATCGAATTGGTCGTACTGGCCGTGCGGGTCGTACCGGTGATGCAATATTGTTTATTTCCCATCGTGAAAAGCGCATGTTATTCGCCATTGAAAAGGCGACTAAGCAAGAAATCACGCCTATGGACATCCCCTCTATTTCTGAGCTAAACGAATCTCGTTTAGGGCGCTTTAAAAAGAATGTACTTGAAGCAATCACCGACGACAGCATTGAATCGTATATGCCAGTAGTAGATGCCATATTAAAAGAGTCTGAAGCTTCTCCTGAACTGGTAATGGCGGCACTAGCACGCGTTGCTCAAGGCGACGAACCATTGCTATTAAGCGAAAAGGATCGTCCTGACGTTCACGCAAAACCGTCATTTAAAGACCGTGGCGCACGCAACGATCGTGGTCCAAGAGAACGCGGTGGACGCGAACGTAGCGGTCGCGAAGGCAACCGTGAACGTAAACCGTCTCGCAGCCGTGGCAAGCCAGAGTCGGGCATGAAACGCTTTAAGATTGAAGTAGGCTATGTGCATGGCGCTAAGCCTGGCAATATTGTTGGTGCAATAGCTAACGAAGCTGACATTAGCAGCAAAAATATTGGTGCTATTGATATTCACGACAACTACACCTTGGTTGATTTGCCCGATAGCTTGCCTAATCAGGCGAAAGAAACCTTACAAAAAACTCGTGTTGCCGGCCAACGTCTAAACATACGCGAGTGGAGCGACGAGCCACCGAAAAAGCGTAAAAAGTAATACGGTTTTAATGGCATTGGTTATTAGTACACAATGCCAAAAAGCACATATGCCAAAAAGGAATAAAATTTACTTTTTTATTCCTTTTTTTGTGCCTGCGTTTTTGTTTCAATATAAGCTGACTAGTATATAAAGAGATCACCCATGAAATACTTCCCCATATTTGTTGATGCCCAACATATTCATTGCCTTGTAGTAGGCGCGGGAGAAGTAGCCGCTAGAAAATGTGAGTTATTACTGAAAACGCCAGCTAAAATTACCATTGTGGCGCCTTGGGTAAGTGATGCGGTAAGAAACTTAAGCAAGTCAGATAATATTACCCTGATTGAACGTGAGTTTATTGATAGCGATTTAGACGTCAAACAAATGGTGTTTGTTGCCACCGACAAAGAACAAGTTAACCAATACATTCATGATCTTGCACACGCCAAGCACATATTAGTCAATGTGGTTGATAACACGCCGTTGTGTAAGTTTATTACGCCTTCTATTGTTGACCGTTCGCCCATTATCATTGCCATGTCGAGTGGCGGCGTAGCACCCGTTTTGCTTAGGTATATACGACAAAAACTCGAATCGGTGATCCCACATAACATCAAACGCTTAGGTGAGTTTTCAGAGAAATATCGCAACAAGGTGAAGCATGCTTTGGGCAGTGTTACCGACCGCCGTTATTTTTGGGAAGACGTACTTGACGGCGACATTGGCGAAAATGTGTTACAAGGCAACAATACCCTTGCCTCTGAGCAATTAGATGTGGCACTCAACAAATACGCCAGCGGCGATAAGCCAGCAGGCCAAGTATATTTAGTCGGCGCAGGGCCTGGCGATCCAGACTTACTTACCTTCAGAGCGTTACGCTTAATGCAAAAAGCCGATGTAGTGGTATACGACCGCTTAGTGTCACCCGAAATACTTGAACTGGTAAGACGCGATGCCGAAAAAATATACGTAGGCAAAGCAAAAAGTAACCACACCATGCCCCAAGAAGAAATTAACGATTTACTGGCATCACTCGCAAAAGAAGGAAATCGCGTTGTGCGCTTAAAAGGCGGTGACCCATTTATATTTGGTCGCGGTGGTGAAGAAATAGAAACCTTAATTGACCATGGTATTGATTTTCAAGTGGTGCCAGGTATAACCGCAGCCACTGGCGCATCAAGTTATGCAGGTATTCCTCTCACTCACAGAGACCATGCTCAATCGGTTACATTTAGTACCGGTCACCTAAAAGACAACAGCATTGACCTTGAATGGCCGAGTTTAGTTAAGCCAAATCATACATTGGTATTTTATATGGGACTTACAGGACTACCCATTATTACCCAAAAATTGGTTGAACACGGCATGGACAAAAACACGCCTATCGCTTTAGTAGAGGGCGCTACAAGAGCAACTCAGAAGGTGGTTACAGGTACTTTAGAGAATATTGTTGCGCTAGAGGCCACCAAAACCTTAAAACCACCCACCTTGATCATTGTGGGCAGCGTAGTAAGCTTGCACAAACGACTGAATTGGTTTGCCGGCTAACGCATACAAATAGCCAACTAATATTCAGCTTTCGTCAGCAATGCACGATATAAACTTATTAGTATTAAGGTGAACAGTATGCGATTAAATAACGCGATCAACACCCGCTCAACAATATGTCTTGTAGTATTGGTTTGTCTAACTTACACAGGCTTAGTCAGTGCCAAGCAAACTCAATTTATGGTGAAAGGCAGTGGTAATCAAACTGTGTTTAGCTATGAATGGCAACAGCAAGACAAAAACTACCGTCTGAATTTTAGTATCCTTAGCACTGAGTTATATGCTATGCCAGGCTCACCAGCAGCTTACCGTTCTGCCCTATTACATGAGTATGTGTACAAACGCGTGATGCAAGCCGCTCAAAAAATTGACCCCACATTCGCGAATATCAACGTTAATAAAAAACATGACGGCTTGTCGTTTCAAGTGAAGAGTCGCAATCAAAACAGTGCTCAAGCTACTTTACGGGAGCTAGAACAGGCCCATGAACAAGCGCAGAATGACTATTATAGCGAGCATTTATTTGTTACGTACAAAGAAAACAGCGGCCAACGCACCATTCGACATGACCATGCAAAATATACCGCTCTGAGTCATGGTGCGTTAGCACCGGTTGTTGATGCAATTAAAGCAATACAGCAAAACCCTAATAACCCACGAGAGTTTGTTAGCATTGCCCTAAGCTGGATACAAAATATTCCCTACAACACTCTTGAAAATAGGTTGTCGTCAAACGGTGCAGGCTTTGCCTCTCCCCGCGATCTCATTATGCAAAACAAAGGGGACTGCGACAGTAAATCAACCTTGTTAGCCGCTGTACTAAAAGCTTACAACCCAAACATTGATATACAAATGGTGTATTTACCTGAGCATGCTTTATTAGCAATAGGCATGCGAAAACTGCCTAAAGAAATGACCATCAGTCAAAAAGGCCTTAATTATGTGTTAGTTGAACCCACCGGGCCCGCACAATTTGCTATTGGCGAAGTAGCCGACTCAACAAAACTGGCCTTGCGTAATCGCCAGTTCGACATGGTACGTTTATAAAGTACGCGAAAATCTTGCCAAAGATTACCGTAGCATTTAAGGTTGTCGCTCTAATACACAAAAAAACACAATAATAAGACCACAATATGACTATACGACAGAAACTATCCGCACTGGCACTCGCCTTTGCGGTAACCGCGCTGCCTGCCAACGTGACCGCCCAAACCAACGACGAAACAGAAACCGACCCCTTAAAAGATTGGAATGTGCTAGCCCCGCCACTGGACTTAAAGACCGTTGATATTAGTACTACCGAAACCACTTGGTCGAGTTTAGATATATCGCCAAACGGCAAGCATATGGTGTTTGACATGCTAGGCGATATTTTTATAGTGGATGCTATGGGCGGGAAAGCCAAAGCACTTACGCAAGACTTTGCATGGAATATTCACCCCGCCATTAGCCCCGACGGCACCAAGGTAGCGTTTGTTTCAGATCGCGATGGTTTGTCGAACGTGTGGGTAATGGACATAGATGGCGATAACTTAAAACAAATTACAAAAGAGTCGAAGTATTTAATTCATGCGCCTAAGTGGAGCCCTGATTCGCAGTACCTTGTAGTAACTAAGGGTATTATGTCGGCCCGCTCTATTCCTGCCGGTGAAATTTGGTTATATCACCATACCGGTGGCAGCGGTGTTGCCATAAAAGAACGCGAAAACGGCAAAGTAGAACAACAAAATATTGCAGACCCTGCGTTTTCTCCCGACGGCCAATACATTTACTATACCCACGACGTTAGCCCCGGCTCACGCTTTGAATATAACCGCGACCCACTGAAAGCAATTTTTGCCATTACTCGTTACGACCGTAACACCGGCGAAGAGGAACGCTTTGTATCGGGTACAGGTGGTGCTGTTGTGCCTACGCCCTCGCCCGACGGTAAACACTTGGCCTTTATACGACGCGTAAAAAACAAAACGGTATTATTTAGTAAAGACTTAACCACCGGTCTAGAATCGCCTTTATTTTTTGATCTTGAACGTGACATGCAAGAAGGCTTTGGCACCGAAGGGTACTTTGCCTATTTTGACTGGACCCCCGACTCAACGCATATTGTATTTTGGACAGGCGGAAAATTCCACCGCTTGAACGTTGCCGACAAAAGCTTAAAGACACTTAACGTACAAGTAGATACCACCTTAAGCTATGCTGACGCCCTGCGATTTAAGGTAGATGTTGCCCCCAGCGAATTTGACGTGAAAGCGGTGCGCTGGGCACAAAAGTCACCTGACGGTAAGTCGGTGTTGTTTCAAGCACTGGGTAAACTATATGTACACAATATAAAGTCGGGCAAAGTGAAACGCCTAACCCGCCAAAATGATCATGACGAATACTACCCGCGTTATTCAAACGACGGTAAAAAGATTGTATATACCACATGGAATGACGCAAACCTAGGCAGCATTAGAGTGGTTTCAGCCCGTGGTGGTAAAGGCAAAGTGGTAAGTACACAAGCTGGACACTATGTTGAACCCAGTTTTTCTACCAATAATAAGTTAATTGCGTATCGTAAGGTTACCGGTGGTTACCTGCTTAACCCTAAATACTCTAACGAACCTGGCCTTTACGTACTGAACCTAAAAACTGAAAAAGCAACACGCGTTGCTAACCGTGGGTTTGAACCACACTTTGCAGGCGATAACAGCCGCGTATACTTTACTGAAAATGCCAGCGGGCCATTTCGCGAAACACGCTTTTCAAGCGTTGATTTGAACGGGCACGACAAAAAACAACATTTAAACGGCGGCGATAATGTTAGTGAGTATAGGTTGTCACCCAACGGTAAGTGGGTCGCGTTTGTTCACCAATACAATACCTTTGTAGCACCGTTTGAAACCAACGGTAAAACCTTCAATATTGGCCCTAAAATTACTGCCCTACCCGTTAAGCAACTTTCGGCCAGAGCAGGTAACTATATTACGTGGCGCAACAACAATACTACGGTAGGTTGGTCACAAGCGGCCACGTATTACGAGCGCAGTTTAGATGAAGCATTTGACTTTGTTGGCAACACTACCGCTGATTTACCCGAGCCCGTTAATAGTGGCATTAACGTAAGCTTTAGCCAAAAAACCGACCGCCCTAACGTAGTTACTGCCATAGTGGGTGGCAAAATTGTGACCATGCGCGATGCCAACAACCAACAAGAAGTGATTGAAAACGGCGTGGTTATTATTGACGGCAACCGTATTACTGCGGTGGGCACCCAAGACAGCGTAACTATTCCTGAAGACGCCTTAACCATTGACGCCACCGGCAAAACTATTATACCAGGCTTAATTGATGCGCATGCGCATGGCTCGCAGGGAACAAACCAAATTATCCCTGAACAAAACTGGGGGCAATATTCAAACCTAGCCTTTGGTGTGACTACTATTCACGACCCTTCTAACGACACCAGCGAAATAATGGCAGCTGCTGAGCTGCAACGTGCAGGTATGCGAGTAGCACCGCGCACCTATTCTACCGGCACAATATTATATGGCGCCGAAGCATTGGGCTACAAAGCCATTATTAACGATTATGATGATGCGTATTTTCATGTGCAACGCCTGCAAGATAAAGGGGCTATTAGTGTGAAAAGTTACAACCAGCCTCGTCGCGACCAACGCCAACAAGTGTTAGTGGCGGCCAGTAAATTGGGCATGATGGTAGTGCCTGAAGGCGGCGGTAAATTACAGCAAAATATTAGTATGCTGGTTGATGGACACACCGGCCTTGAACACAGTTTGCCTATAGCCAAAGCATATAACGACCTTACGCAACTATGGAAAGTGACCGAATTTGGCTATACACCTACCTTTGTAGTGGCCTATGGCGGCATGATGGGCGAAGAGTACTTTTATGATAAAACCCAAGTGTGGAAAAATGAACGATTAATGCGCTACACGCCGTCGTTTTTAGTTGACCGCCGTGCCATTCGTCGCCCCACCGCGCCTGAAAATTACTACAACCATGTAGAAGTGGCTAAATATGCCAAAACCCTACGTGATGAAGGCGTACGAGTAATGATTGGTGCACACGGACAACGTGAAGGCTTAGCCTCGCATTGGGAAATGTGGATAATGGCTCAGGGCGGCTTTACGCCATTTGAAGCCATACGCGGCGCAACCATAGATGGCGCCATACACCTTGGTATGGATGCCGATATTGGCAGCATTGAAGTGGGTAAACTGGCCGACATGGTTATTATTGATGGTGACGTACTTAGCGACATTCGTAAAAGTGAATTTGTGAGTCACACGGTAATTAATGGACGTACGTTTGAAAGCGCCACCATGACCGAAGTGGGCGACTACAAGGGCGCTAAAAACGAACGCGCAACGTTTTTCTTTGAAAACGACAACGCCAGTTTTATGCCTGAACGCACCAAACAAATGATGGAAGAAAAAGCAGAGCGCTTCCACTGGGTGCACTAATACCCTAGCAAGTTGTTAACAAACAAAACGCCTCTAAATGAGGCGTTTTTTTTAATGAGCAATGGGGTTATGTATTAACCCTGATTAGCTTGTCGCTATGATACCCGCATAACAAGCTATTGCGATAACGAATAAAACGGGATGTTCCACACTCGGTCGGTTGAATAAATGGTTTTGCTAATCTCTATTTTATAGAGTCCATCTTGCAGCTGGTTATTTAATTTAACGTATACCAATATTCCATGTTGTTTCGTTTCGTGATGCAGCGTTTTCATCATACTGAATGTTGCAGGTTTGCCATCAATTTTTATCTGATGGTATTGGTTTAAGCACGCAATACTCGCCAAACCGCGCTCTTCTCGCGTCGCGCCGTCTGCGCTTTTAAACGCCTCACAGTGTTTCTTATATTGCTTACTCTCGCTTAAAAATACAGGCACAAATACTTCAATAAGCCCGTTTGATATTACGTTGTTATTAAGTTGCGGGGCAACCAAAAGTGTTTCACCTTCACTCTGGTTTTTATAGTAACGAGGCTCAGCTTTGGTTGGGTTGTAACTAAGTTCAGGAAAAATAAGATATGGAATATTGGTATGCAACATTCTAAATGTTGCCATGCCTAGCCCACAAACAAAAAACAGCAACACAAGGCCCACTAAGGTTTTGTCATTTTTAAAATTAGAACTAAAGGTACTGCTAATTTGTAAAATAACTTTATAAAAAGGGCCAAACCCTATCATAGCAGTAATTAATGAAATTTTATGATGAAAGGTATTTAAGGCTTCGTGGTTACGGTATGTTTTGAGGTTGCACAGTGCTAACGTAGTAAGCTGAATGGCGGTGGGTATAGCAAATATGAGTACCGGAATTAGCAACCAAACAACAGATACATGCTCTATTAAAGCATTTGCAATTAGAAGGTAGAGAGCACTTACAATAAACATCCAGCCATACCCCAGTAAAAAACCAAAGGCAGCCGAAAAAATAACACTGCATAAGCGGTCGGCTTGTTCAATACTATGCTCAAGTTTAGGCAAGGTCTCTACTAGCTTTTTCATATACAGGGCGGTGTTGAGCGTATTGTCACTATGATAGTCGGCAAATACCGAGTTTAACCCTACAAGACCCACCCAATAGGCTCTTAGCATAAAATGAATGATAAACATTGACGACAAAATACTCAATGCCGCCAGTGCACTATATACAACGCCATATGCAACAAAATAAAAAGATTGAGGAAGCGTGTCGATAAAGACGTCGGTTACCCATTCAACAAATACAAACAACTGCAACGTACCATAAATACTAATAGCCGCAACCAGCAGCTCAGCTTCCCAGCTTTCATCTTTCAGTCTTTGTAACCAAGCTTTGGAGGTTTGCTCGCTCATGAGTAAAAGTTCCTTTTAATTTTGCGTATAGATTTATGCGGGTGTTGCAAAGCAAACCACATAAGTCTTTAACATCCGTTACGTGTAGTGTTGGACACTTATATAACATTGTGTGAATGGTTGCGAGATATTTAAACATACATGCAGTTATGTATGTAAGGCTAGACCCAAGGCTAGGCGGAAATTGCGGTCAAGCATCGGTTTGAACTTGCTAGTAATGGTGGATGACCGAAAGCTAACAGTCAATAATCATTGCTATTCCTAAACTGTTTGCATTAATTATGTGAAGGAGCACATAGTGACGCAAACACAACATTCTCAGTTATATAGACAACAAGCCATTGATGCGCAAAAAAGCAATGGCGGCTCGCCATTACTGAAACCAACACTTTCACATGTAATGGCCAGTGCTATATTGATATCACTGGCTTGTGCCAGCGCATTATTTATTTCCACACAACCCTTTACCCAAACCGTAGTTGTGCGCGGTTGGTTGCAGGCGGGTAACCAAGAGCTAAGCGTTACCGCTAACGATACCAGTGCTGTAATAGAGCGCGTATGGGTAGCAAATGGTCAAGCGGTAACAAAAGGAGACCCATTACTTAAACTAAAGCGTAACAACCACATTTTATTAGGCGAAAGGGGGATACAAGAACTCAGTGAGTTCAATCACATAGAGTATAAAAACAAGCATCGCCAATATGCAGTGTCGCAACAACACACGCAAACATTAATGGAGCATACAAAAGCGCAAATCAACGCTAAACAACAACAAACACACTTAGTTGAACAGCAGCTAATAACCCATAAACAGCAACTTGCATTGTATCAGCAGCATTGGCAAGAAGCTAAGCTTCTAGCCACGCAACAAGCCATGCCTCTCGTAGAACTGGAACAAAGGCAACTAAACTATTTGGCGCAACAACAGCAATATAGCCAATTGCAGCGGGAGCAGTGGCAGCTAAACGCTGAGCAAATTAGATTACAGAAGGTCTTAGCCGAACACCAACACGTATTTGGCGAAGTTAATACCCGTAAAAAGAAGCTTGATATAGAGTATCAAAAACAACAATTGAGTTTTAACCAAGGCCTGTATTACACGGTATATGCTGATCAAAGCGGTGTTGTTGAAAATCTTGATGCGAATTTAGGCGACAGTGTGGCCTTTGGGCATGTATTAATGCACATAGTACCGCGGCAACCATACTTTATAGCAAAACTTGCTATTCCTGCTTCACACTCGGGTTTTGTGAAGGTGGGCCAAGATGTACAAGTTCAACTGGCAGGGTTTTCGTATCAAAAATACGGTTTTATTGAGGGGCAAATTCGCCATATTGCTAAGCAAGTAAGCATACCTAAAAACATGTCTTCTTCTGCTGTATATGTGGCAGAAGTGACCCTTTCTCAACAACACATAGA
This sequence comes from Glaciecola sp., assembly GCA_049650345.1. Lineage (GTDB taxonomy): Bacteria > Pseudomonadota > Gammaproteobacteria > Enterobacterales > Alteromonadaceae > Glaciecola. The sequence goes on from JBARZY010000124.1 coordinate 26,371, forward strand.
GGCCAAACAAAGCCAGCAAACTTTCTCATCTGGCATGCACATAATAGCCAATATCGAACAAGAGCAGCGCACTGTTTTGGAATGGTTACTAGAACCAGTCTTTGAATTAAAGAGGCAAGCGATATGAAGCGTTTTTTTACATATCAGAATATCGCTCGCTTGAATTTTAATTGGCGAAAAAAGGTACCTGTTGTGTTGCAAAGTGAATCAAGCGAATGCGGCCTAGCCTGCCTAACCATGGTTGCCAATTATTATGGAAAGCAAATTAGCTTGCGAGAAATGCGATTAAGCACCCCTAGCACCGAGCGTGGTTGGTCATTGCAAACTATGATGCAATGCACTCATACATTGGGCTTTAGTTGCCAAGCATATAAGCTTGAAATTAATGATTTATCACAGCTCACCACCCCCGCTATTTTACATTGGCAGTTTACACATTTTGTTGTTCTCACCAAGGTGACAAAGCGCTTTATTTACATTAATGACCCTGCCATAGGTAAGCAAAAGCTGAGTTATGATGCATTCGGTGATCGCTTTACAGGCGTAGCATTAAACATACAAATGAATGCTAACTTTACTAAGCAGTCACCCAGTAGCGCATTGCATTTGTTTGACTTTATAAAACAAAGCCAAGGCATTGGCCGGTATTTAATTGCCCTTGTAGGCTTATCACTATTGCTGCAAGTGTTTGCATTGGCATCGCCTTTTTACATGCAAAGCGTGATTGACCATGTGATCACCAGTAACTCAGCTACTTTGCTCACCACATTAACTTTAGGTTTTGCATTATTATTGTTAATCGATACCAGTACGCAATGGTTGCGAGAAACCATTATGCTGAGGTTTTCTCATCAGCTGAATCTATTAATTTCTAGCAGCGTTTTTGCCCATTTACTCGGCTTGCCGGTGTCTTATTTTGAGCGGCGTCATATGGGCGATGTTGTTAGCCGCTTTGGTTCATTGCAGCCTGTCAGAGATATCCTTACCCAAGGCTTAATTGGCGCTTGCATAGACGGTGTATTAGGCGTGCTCACTTTACTGTTAATGTGGCTGTACTCGCCACAACTCACGCTAATAGTACTAATAAGCACTGCTATTTATTGTGCTTTGCGCTGGGCCTGGTATTTCCCCATTAAACAACTGAACCAACAAATACTGCAGTCAGATGCCTGTCAGCAAAGTGTGTTCATGCAATCAGTTCGCGCCATTAAAACCATCAAATTAAGTAACAGTGCCCAAGCCACGCAAACAAAATGGGTAAATCACTATGTGACTAACGCTAACCAACGTATTGCGCTGGGGAAATGGAATATCAACTTTGCAGTGTGTAATAAAGCAATATTTGGTATTGAGAATTTGAGCGTAATATTCATTGCCGTTGGCTTAATTAATCAGCAGCTTTTTAGCATAGGAATGCTTTTTGCCTTTGTAAGCTATAAATCGAGGTTTGTGGGTGCGGCTGCAAATTTGGTTGATAAGTGGATTGAATACAAGCTGTTAAATGTGCACTTGCATCGCTTAGAAGATATTTTATTTACCCCACAAGAGAACCGTGGCTCTACCCAAGCACTGCTACAAAGCCATGCCCAAGCAAAAATCAGTCATCATTTAAGTACTGCCCAGCAAAGCCAAGGTGCGGCGGTGCGCATTGAGGGACTTAGCGTTCGTCATAATAGCCGACTCCCGCCCGTATTTACGCATATAAATATGCACATTCAAGCGGGAGACCATGTTGCAATAGTAGGTGATAGCGGTTGTGGCAAAAGCACGTTATTACAATGCATTATGGGCTTACTAGCACCAAGTGAAGGACAAATATTGGTTGATAACACGGTACTTAACGCACAATCTCGCAGCCAGCAAGGTATCGCCGCAGTATTACAATCAGACGAATTGCTCAGCGGTAGCATACTGGACAACATCACTAACTTTGCTGAAACCACCAATATTGCCTTAGCCATAGCATGCGCCCGTCTGGCGTGTATTCACGATGACATTATTGCAATGACCATGCAGTATCAAACCTTAATTGGTGATATGGGCAGCACACTAAGTGGCGGTCAAAAGCAGCGTATTGTGCTTGCTAGAGCACTTTATCAGCAACCACGACTATTGGTGCTAGACGAGGCTACCAGTCACTTAGATACAAAATGTGAGGCGGTTATTTGCGCTAATTTAAAACAATTACCGACAACAACCATAATGGTCGCGCATAGACCACAAGCCATCGCTAGCGCCAACAAGGTATATACCTTGTCAGCATTAGCACTAACTGAAGTAAATTGTACGCCCAATGACGGGATATTAAGTAAACATGATAAGGAATAATCGAATGACAATACAAATAGAAGTACTATCAAACCGTGAAAAACAAATCGCGTTAAAAATAATGGAAGGGTTACCAAACAAACTTATTGCGGGTGATTTGTATATTAGCGAGCGAACGGTTAAGTTCCACTGCGCCAATATTTACAAAAAACTCAGCATACGTAACCGCAACGCCTTAGTGGCGTTGTACTACCGTGATTTAGCAGGCATGACCAACTAATTATTACGTTGCGCTAGCGCCTCTATCACGTCTTGTGCAGTAGGCGGCTGGCAGCCATTTTTCTCAACATTGAGGGTAGCGGCCATCAGTCCAAACACCAAGGCTTGTTCTAATTCGCTATGAGTAAACGCGCCTTTGTTGGCTGAATGACTGAGTAAATTTGCCAAAAAAGCAGAGAAAAACGTATCGCCGGCGCCTACCGCATCTACAAATTCAGTTGGCGTAAATACTGGGCGCTGAATCTCAACATTGTTGCTTAACAAGGTGGCTCCATGCTCACCTTGGGTAAGCAATACCATGCCGTTAGTGAGTTTAGCGAGTATTTGTTTGGCGCCTTCAAGGGGGGCAGCGGTAATACCTAATAAGCTTAAGTCTTCATCACTTACTTTTACAATGTCGGCATAGGGTAATAGTGCCAATACTGCATTTACGTATGCGTCGTTGTCAGCTTCAACGCCTTTGCGCATGTTAATGTCTACGCTAATGATAATACCTTTTGCTTTTAGCTGCTCAAAGCACGGCTTAAGCGTGCTCAGCATATCGGGCACTAAGGTTAAAGAACCGGTATGAAATAAATCAAGCTCATCATTTACTAAAGCCATTAATTGTTTGGCAGTGATATCTAAATCGGCAATGTGCTTTCTGTATAGGCGGTAATCGGGTTGGCCATTTTCGTCTTTATAAACCAAGGCCAACGACGTAGGCAAGCTCGAACGATTATTGGCCGGTACGCTAATGTTTTCGCTAAGCGCATAATCGAATATACGCTTACCGTATTCGTCAATAGAAATAGGCGACAAATAATCAACTGCTATACCTTGTTTAGCAAAACTTCGAGCTACGTTAAACGGTGAGCCGCCAATAAACGCTTGTAGCGATTTGTCATGTTGTTCGATTAAATCAAACAGGGCTTCGCCAAATACGGCTGTTTTTATGGTCATAATAATTGAGTCTCTTAATACGCTTATTGTTAGCTTGTTTACACGTGCTTAGTATAAATGAAGTAAGGCCTCAGCGGTATACTCGTTTGTAATAAGGCAGTTTAATAAAGATGATTGCAATGCGCCATGGATCGCCGGCACCTTTTCCTTGCCCGACGCAATGCCATAAATTAACTTGTTATCGCTTACGCTCAACTTAGCGCTCGCAACGCGCTGGTTGAGTTCACGGTTAAGTAACTTACCGTTTTGATCAAACACCCAGCCTATCACTTCGCCTACCGCACCTAAATCAACTAATTATTTGGCTTCATTTTCGCTAATGAAGCCATCGTTTAACATGGGCATATGTTCTAATTCGGAAAAGTAAACTACAGAGTTTTTAAAACCGATCAACTATTTCGTTTTAAATTTATAAATTTCATTATTAACTGATTGTTTAATAGGGGGTTTTAAATTCACATATGTGATCGGTTTGATATAGAGGTGTGTTTGGGGGGTTACCGCCTTCGCGGTAATGACGGTGGAAGTTTCGGAAATGACGACAAATCAAAGTCATTCCCGCGCAGGCGGGAACCTATTGCATTACTTATCAATTTTGCTAATACCGCTAAGCCAACGCACTATTTATCATCACCGCCACGGGTCATTTCATAGAACAAATCAACAGCGGTATTTGCGCCGCTTTTAACTTCTAAATAAAGCTGAGGCAATAACTGATACTTTAAAACGGCCTCACTTGCAGAGTCGAATAAACCCACGCCATAAGTAATTTGAATATTTTCAGATACCCTGCCTGTTACCTGAACTTGAGTGCTAGTACCTTGCCCTGCAGTTTGCACGTTTAGGCTATCAAAGCCTAGGTTTTTGCCTAATTTATTAATACGGTTTTCGCTACTGCCAATGCCATAATTAACTAGCGCGTTGATTAGCTGCACATTGGTCGCGGTGCTTTCACCACCGTCAATATCTGCACCTTGCAGTAAATATGACAATTGTCGTGCCTGAATCATTGCCGGCTCAGAGAACAGTTCTACTTTGGGTACGATAGGGTTACCACTAATACGTACACCCGCAATTACCTGATCGGCAGTATTAAGCGGGTTACGAATTGCTACAATGTCAAACTGCGGCAAGCTAGGTAAGCCATTAAAGTGTATATCACCGCTTCTTATTTGGAGCATTTGTCCATAAGCTTCGTAGCTACCTGACACTACTTTTATGTTTCCGTTTAGGTAGGTCTCCATGGGCGCATAGCGGTTGCTTGCTTCTTTATCATTTATACTGCGCTGAACTACTCTTAGTTGTAAATCGCCCTGTAGGGTAGCTTCTAAATCAAGGGCATCTACATTAACGCGGCCTAATTTAGGTGCGTCAATCAACAAACGTAAATCAACATCAATGCCTATTGGCACAGCCGGCTCAGGTTGGGGCTTACCAATTACAATGGTGTCGCTACTTGCCGTTTTCGCACTTTTAGGTAGTTGTTTAATATTTATTTGCGCATTTGGGATACCAATTTCACCATTAATACTGACCTTGTCAGGTGTTATCGCAAAATTAATGTTAGGCGATGCTAATAGCTCACTATCTTGATACGCGATTTGCATGCCCGAGCCATAAATACGCCCTTCTATCAACAACGCTTCATTGAATAAGGCAACGGCCTCATACTCAGCATCACCAGCACCTAGCTCAAACTCGCCGCTAATATTGGCTTGGTTATTCACTATCTGAATGTTTTGGTTAAAATTACTAAATGGATACGGGTAGTTGTCGATTAACAATTCTCCATTGCTAACCGTCATGTCACCATTTACGTCAGGTTGATTCAACAAACCTGCAAATGTCAGATTGCCATTAACAATACCCGCGAGTTTTTCTGCACCTGGCACAAAACGAAGTAAAGGCGAGAGGTCAATCTCATTTATACGCAATTGCCCTTTGTGCGTGCGATCATTTGGGTCTAAGTTAAGCTCAGAGCGCAAGCCTAAGGCGCCGGTATTTTCGCTACCCGCAAACACATTAGTCGTCACTTGTTGATTGTCTACTACCATGTTTGCCACTACAGCCGACAGTGCAATGTTGTGTTTGCTGGTGACTAGCGTAGATTGTGTAAGCACATTAAACGCATCGGCATTGAGACCTTCAGAATCGCTGTAACGCAACGATAAATCGCTGTTAAGCGGCAGTACCGTACCCGCTTTGACTACGTCGGGATACATCTGCAATAAAGGAATAGCCAAGTCATATTCAATGTGTGCGGCAACTTGCGCTTCGTTGTTTTGGTAGGTAAGCGTATCAAAACACAATTGATGGTCGGTTTTTGCCATGCCTTGCCAGCAGTGTGCCTCAAGTTCAACATTAGGGTCTTGTACACTTATTGCCGAGCGCTTAGCTAGGGTAAAGGTATCAAAAGGAAGACGCCACTGCCCCTCGTTCCACGTGCCGTTCCAATGGTTAAATCTGTCATTACCTTTGGCCTCAAACCCTCCCGACCAGTTATGGCTAAAACTGTACTCGGGATGTTGCAGATTAGCCAAAATAATATGCTTCGCGGCATTGCCGTTTATTGATATCAAGGCCTTGTTTGCCAATAGGTTCTGCTGTGCTAATCCAAGTAACTCTACTGTGGCAACGAGGGGAAATTCTTTGTTGATAGTGGTGTCGATATCAACACTTGCACTGTTAAACGAAACATCATTGAACGATATCTCTTTTGCCATCAAGCTGGCACTAATGCGCGGTGTAAATACCTCACCACTAACAGTCACCTCTCCTTGCACACTACCCGCCAAACGGTCAAGCGTGGGTAAATGCTGAGCATAATCATCTAAGGATTTCACATCAATATTAAGTGCAAATTGCGTTTTTGTTTGCTTATTATTTAGTAGCTCAGCAGCACTATTTGCTATGTCATTTGCGTCCAAGGGGTTAGCAAGTACCAACTCACCCTCTCCAAGAATGCGGTTATTACCTTGTACTATCGCTAGCTCAGCAATAGATATTACGCCACCTGGCAACATAGCAAGATCACAAGCCACACTAAACGGTAAGCTAGCAATTGTGCCCTGAATGTCGCTGCATAATACCTCTGCGCTTAGGGCCTTTTTAGTGTACCTTGCATCGGTGCGAATAATGCCGTTGACCTTGTTTGATAAACTCGCTTGTGCAGTCCCAGCTAATAATGGCGAGGCCGTAAAGTCTGTAAAATCGACCTTGGCTGAATGCACTAAAACAGGATCTTGGGCTGTACCCTGTAAGTTGTTATAGGTGCGTAAACTGAATTCACCTAATTCACCACTAGTGCGCAAGTCACTAATACTGACAGACTTTTCAATTAACGATACCGCCCCCTGTAAATTAATGCTGCTATAATTCAGTACCGTTTTAGCCTGATTTAACTCTGCGTCTAAGCCAATATCGTAGCGCTCGGCATTGCCAGCAATAGTCAATGCCAATTGACTAATTGGCATATTTTCACTACTGCTAATAAGGGTCATGAGTGGCACCAAGCGCTTCACTTGCATGGTGACATTTACCGGCAGTTTATTATTGCTGATATCTACCCGTGCAGCCAAGCTTACTAAAGCCTCGTCACCTTGCTTGATATCCATTTGGGTATCACTTGCATTACCTTGCAGTGCCAGCTGCATAGTTTGGCTATTGTCAGCAGGGGAAGCACGCAGCTCAAGGCTATGGGTAAACTTGTTTTGCAGATCAATATTCGCATCAAGTTCAAGTAATTGTATATTTTCAACAGGCGGTTGTGTTGCCAGCGTCGCATCTAGCACTTGATTTTTTATTGAAGCATTTAAGAGCGTGCTATCAAAACACATTTCACTGGCGCACAATTGCTCAATAGATAGCTGTTTTATATCCGCGTTAATTGGCACAAACACATTAGGTAGCTCAATACTTTGGTACTGCCAGTTATGAAGTGCCGTTAGCCAATGTTCAGCATTGCTGGGTGCAATATTTGAGGCCGTGTTAGCAGCCGCACTGGCATGCTCTTCAACAGCACTGTTGAACAACAGTTTTTCAATGCTCAAACGCTTAACAAGGGCCTGTTTGTGCATACTCGCGTTTAGTTTCAGCGTCTTTATTTCCAGTAAAGGCGCAGTAGCATTCTCGCCCTGAAACAAATAAAACTGCTGTAGAGCAAGTTCATTTAACGAGACCTTCAGAGGTAACTCGATATACTCCGTATTAGCAGGCCTTGGCTCACTCTCTTGTTGATTAACAATAGTGAAACTAAATATGTCAGCCGACAACTTATCAACGCATAGCTCAAATTCAAACAAACACCCTAAATCAAGTGCCAACGTAAGCTCATTTGCCTTGATACGCATTGACTCATTAACAATGCCAAGCTCGCCAAGCTTTACCTCGCTATACAGGCTACCTTCAATATTGCTAATGCTGATACCCGATTGTTTGTTTGCCCAATTCCCCAACATCGATATACCAATACTGGAAATACTTAGCATCACCAACACTAGCAACACCAGTACTGTGCCTAAAAAGCCGTAAGCAACCGCTTTCGTAATATTCATCTGCTTCATAGTCCGGGCCCTATTATTAAGTGTACCCGCCATGTATTTTCAAAATCAGACTCACCCCTAGCAATATATAATTGCACGTTACCAATAGGTGATAACCAGTGCCCGCCAAGGCCATACCCCATAGACAAGTCTTCAGCAAAAGACTGACCCGCACTGCCCACATCTAAGAACGTAGCAATTCGCCAGTTATCCATAAATCGATACGCATATTCAATACTGCCTGCCGATAAAAACTTGCCGCCCACACGTTCAAATTCAACTTCACCGTTGACGGTGGTTTCTACAATATCTGAGACGTCATTAAGGCCAAAACCTCTTATGCTTTGGTCGCCACCGGCAAAGTATCGTTGCGAAGAAGGCACTTGATCAAAATCGTTAGTCGCTATCATTCCCACGTCACCACGTAACATCCAGCGATGCTTGTCAAACTCTCTGATCCATTTGGTACGTGCGGTAATTTTAAATAAATCAATATCTGATAACACACTCGCGCTGGCTCCCTCAACCGTAATTTGTTGACGGTCCCCCCAATCTACAAATAAGTCGCCGCGTTTACGCAATCGATTCAGCGTTAGGCCTGGCATCACCAAACGCGTAGTTTGCTCTGCTTGCAAACCTTGAATAAACGACTCTTGTTCAAGTTTAGTAAATGCGATTATGTCCCACTCAAAATCTTCTGTTGCTCCCCATTGTCGCTGGGCAGCGAAGGTGATGGTGTCACTTTGGGTTTGGTTTTCATTTACTCGCTTAAAACCGGCTTGATAGTTAATAAAATCTTTTAGTGGATTGTCTTTAGGTACACGGTAGCTGGCGCTAATACTTTGTTGGGGCTGCGACAAATACAAATTGGCCCCTAAAGAATTGCCTGCAATGTTGACCCATGGACGCGTCCAATCAACACTTAGTCTGGGTCCTGTATCAGTAGAAAACCCAATACCATATTTAAACAAGTCTTTAGGTTTGGGTTCTAATATAACTTCTATGGGTACCAATTTGTTACTTGATTGATTGGCATTTGCGCGCGCAATTGCTGAATCAAAATAACGCGTACTGGCCATATCAATTGAAAACTGTCCTACTTTTGATTGCTCAAAATACTCGCCTGTTTTGAACGGCTTCACTTTTAACGCAATATCTTGGCCACGGGTATCATTTATAAATACCACGTCTCCAAATTTGTAACGTTCACCTAAATTAAATATCCAGTGCACAGTAGCCGTACTAGCAGCATTACTGGAGTCGGCCATAATTAATAATTTGTGCAATACAAATGAAAAGTCGAAATACCCATACAGAACTGCATAGGTACTTAACGCGTTTCGCAAGCTGTCGTATTGACTGTGATTTAAAGGTTTGTTCTGTAGTTTATTCACGGCCTGTATAGTTTGCGCAATAGGAGCCGGTAATTGCTCAAACGCGGTAATATCGTGCTGCAGAATAACGCGTGAGATTTGTGTTTGCTTGTTTACACTTATTTGTAAGGTAACAGACGTGACTTTTTCTGCCTCATACACAATAGAGGGCACCGTAATGTCAGCGTTATGATAAGCAAAGGCTTGCAAGGCTTTGTCGGCCTGTAACACCAGTTGTTGTTGATAATCGTCTAATTCATACTGGGAAACCGGTGAACTTACCTCTTGTAAAAATAACTGAATGTTATTATTAATATCACTGTTGTCTACACCATTGATGGTAAAGGTAGTGGCTTGGCTGATTGCATGTATACACAACAGACAACAGGCAATGGCAGCACTTTGTAAAAATCGAATAGTCACTCATTTCCTTTTTATTACATTCCCGCCCAATGGACAGTTTCGAAGTTAGTTAGTGTTATGTAGTATTTATATCACTGCAAGGATGCAGGAAAACGCACAAGGATGTGTAATTCAAATTACGTTTTGATTTGCGCATTTTAGCATACACGTACATAAGTACTAACAACAAACGGGTATTACATAGCAACAACTAGTTACCCATTATGGAGCGTTATTATGACCTATTCAAAGCAACAAACACTCAACATCAACCTTGCTGCTAATGCTACCTTATCTGGCGATGCACTTAGCCAAATTAACGGTGGTTTGTTTTCACGCGCTGAAGCAACAAGTAACCAATATGAATTGTTAAACCCACCTCGCGTAAAACCCGACATTGGCGAGATTATTACCATGGCAGATCATGAGCATGGCGGTAAGTTTGCGTTAATGCTTTAAACCCTCCCTTTCTAGTCGCCGCTAACAATCGTTAAGCGGCTAGTTTTTTACATGAGTACACTATGAAAACACTAGTAATAATAGGGCACCATGAACAAGCCGAAGTTCAGTTGGTCATGCAAAAAGCATTGCAAATGGGTCATAAAGTCGCAATATTTAATACCCAAACTTTGCCCGACCACGCCAATATCGACTACCTGCCGCACGCACAAACCGGCAACTTAGTGGTGTATGGCCAGCGCATTCCTTTTAATGATATTAGCGGTATTTACTGGGCGCAGTTACTCCCGCCACAAACTCAGCAAGAACCCAATAAGGCAAACGCCGAATTAATCAATTATGAAAGCAGTTGTTTATTGCAGCTATTACTTAGCCAAGCACATATCAATTGGGTTAATTCTTTACAAGCCATTCAGTTTCATCGCATTAAGCCACAGCAACTTGGTCTTGCAAAGCAATTAGGCGCCTGTATTCCTGAAACCTATGTTGGTAACCAACATCATCAAATTAGCCTATTTTTAAAAGCTTACCCCAAATCCATAATCAAACCGGTGCATACAGGTGGGTTAACCGTTTTACTCACAACACAACAACATGAACTAGCACATATTGCACAATGGGCTAAATATGCGGTTACCTTGCAACAATATATTCCGGGAGAAAATGTACGCACGTATGTGGTAAACAACTGGACAGTGTCGGGGCGAATAGTTACACCTGAGTGTTCCGATCATGGCGATGTGAGTGATTATCGTGGCGCAACTAAACATGAGTTTGTTCCCATCACGTTGCCAATTGGCATACAACAACTTGCTGTGCGCATTTGTCATGCCATGCATATGGTGTTTACGGCAATTGATTGGCGATTGAAAAGCGATGGTAGCTATGTATTTTTGGAAGCTAACCCAGCACCCATGTTTGCCTTTGCACAAGCACAACTGGGGGTAGAGATAGACACTGAAATAGTTAAACACCTAACGGCGTAATTGAAGACACTGACGCTGTTGTACACAACAACGTCAGCTTTACGTACCTTACAAAATAAAGCGGGATAAATCTTCGTTTTCAACGAGGGCTTCTAAGTGATTATTCACATACGCTTCGTCAATCAAAATGGCGTCACCTGAACGGTCTGATGCTTCAAAAGATATTTCTTCCATCAAACGTTCAAGTACAGTGTGTAAACGTCTAGCGCCAATATTTTCGGTTTTCTCGTTTACTTGCCATGCGGCCTTTGCGATACGCTGAATACCCGACTCATCAAAGGTAATATTTACCCCTTCTGTTGCCAGCAATGCTTTGTATTGCTCGGTTAAAGAAGCATTAGGCTCGGTTAATATACGCACAAAATCTTCCACGGTTAGCGCTTGCAATTCTACCCTAATAGGCAATCTACCTTGTAATTCAGGGATTAAATCAGAGGGCTTCGCCATTTGAAACGCACCAGACGCAATAAACAATATGTGGTCGGTTTTGACCATACCATGCTTAGTCGATACCGTAGAGCCTTCAACTAAAGGTAGCAAATCGCGCTGCACGCCTTCACGAGAAACGTCAGCACCACTGTTGCCTTCGCGCTTGCATATTTTGTCTATTTCATCAATAAACACAATGCCGTTTTGCTCCAAAGACTCAATCGCATTTTGTTTTAAATCTTCTTGGTTTATTAGCTTGGCCGATTCTTCTTCAACCAAAAGCTTAAAGGCTTCTTTAATTTTTAGCTTTTTCTTTTTCTTTTTATCGCCCGATAAATTCTGGAACATCCCCTGCAATTGGTTGGTCATTTCTTCCATGCCAGGAGGCGCCATAATTTCTACACCCACCTGAGGCAAGGCGAGATCTAACTCAATTTCTTTATCATCTAGGTCACCTTCGCGTAATTTTTTGCGAAATACTTGCCTAGCACCACGCTCTTCTGCGGGCTCTTTGTCACCAAAGGTGTTTTCAGGTGGTGGTATTAAGATATCAAGAATACGGTCTTCTGCTGCTTCCTCTGCGCGATACTTTACTTTTTTGCCGGCGCTTTCTTTCGTCATTTTCACAGCAATATCAGCAAGGTCGCGAATAATGGTTTCGACCTCTTTACCCACATATCCTACTTCTGTGAATTTAGTGGCTTCAACCTTAATAAAAGGCGCGTTAGCTAATTTCGCCAAACGTCGCGCGATTTCAGTTTTACCCACACCGGTTGGCCCAATCATTAAAATGTTCTTTGGTGTGACTTCTTGGCGAAGTTCTGGCTCTAACTGCATTCTGCGCCAGCGGTTTCTAAGTGCAATTGACACTGAGCGCTTGGCATCCGACTGTCCAATAATGTGCTTGTCTAGTGCGTGTACTATTTCTCTGGGTGTCATTTCAGACATATGTATTCCTATCGTTAATCGGTAATATTGGCGACTAATATTCTAACGTTTCTACCGTATGATTTTGGTTGGTAAAGACACAGATATCTCCGGCAATGGTCAGTGCTTTCTGCGCAATGTCTTGGGCACCAAGTTCGGTATTTTCTAGTAATGCGGTAGCCGCCGATTGCGCGAATGCGCCACCTGAACCAATTGCAATAAGATCGTGTTCAGGTTGAACCACATCACCTGTGCCCGTAATAATAAATGATGCGGTATGATCAGCTACCGCTAATAAGGCTTCTAATTTACGTAACGCACGATCGGTTCGCCAGTCTTTTGCCAACTCAACAGCGGCACGTGTTAAATGACCTTGATGAATTTCTAGCTTGCTTTCAAAACGTTCGAATAAGGTAAACGCGTCGGCGGTACCACCGGCAAAACCGGCCAGTACTTTACCGTTATATAGGCGTCGTACTTTGCGAGCATTACCTTTCATTACGGTGTTACCAAGGGAAACTTGTCCGTCACCAGCAACCACTACTTGGTTCCCACGACGCACAGATACAATAGTAGTCATGCTGTACTCCTGAATAAATCGCATGTTGCGACAATATCTAAACTAAGTGGGGTGCTTGGTAAAGAATTCAAGGTATTGCGCAAAATGTTTGCTGCTCAAAATTACAGCTCAATGTTCAACGCTGCTACCAAGGGTGATGGCACGCTAGTACAGCATACTTGCCTGCTACCAAATTTTACAGCGTTGAATATCGGCACGACGTAAATCGTGTCTATCGCGTTCTGCTTCGCGCTTGCTAGTATAAGGTCCCAGAACTACTCGGTGCCACGCACCGCCATTACTGACCACAATTCGAGATTCAAAGCCTTGAAACGCCAAGCGCGCTTTGAGTTCTTCAGCGCTATCCATAGACCTGAAAGAACCACACTGCATAATGTATTCGCGGTCACTTTCTACCGGGCCTGTCGCGTCTACTTCAACAGAAAACTCAGGCAAAGCGTCAATATATTCCCACTCTTCTTCTTCTAACACGGGTAGGGGAGGCAAAGGTTTGACTGTTTGCACGCTATTTGTTGTGATATCGGTTTTTTCTAATAATTCACTACCGTCGCTGCTACTGGTAATGTGCTCACTATTGCTAGAAGGAACTTGAGTATCCGTTGATGGCGTATCACTTCGTTGCAACACGTATAGGCCATACACAAAACCAGAAATAAGCAGTAATGCAAACGCAATTCTCACCCAAGGGGTAGTCTGTTGCGATGCGTTTTTATTCACCTGAGGCTTGCGCTTAGTATTGCGCTTGGCCGGTGATTTGCGTTTCTGAGTGCGTTTTACGTAGTCTTTTGGCGCCATGTTTTATGAGTACTTATATAGGGTTTCGTCGATATGGCAAACTTGCAGCGTTGCTAAATCGCGATTAATAAAAATTGCATAAACAAGTATAAAAAATTCATTCACAAAAAGCCCCTACTTTTAATCTTAAATACAAAAAATGCGAAGAGGGCTTAACTAAAATCGGTGGGCATCACATCAATATGCCAGCGCAATTTCGCGGCATGTTCGTGATCGCTGAGTACTTGTTTGACTTGGGTTAGGGCTTTATTTAAGTAGCTACAAGAAGAGGCCTGAGCGACCGTGATAAATCGGTAGCGCCCCTGTTTTTTCTCTACGCCCGCAGGAAATGGTCCAATATAGTGTAAGTGCTTAAATTGGGCTAATAATTGCCCAGCATAATCTAAAAACGCAAGCACTAACGAGAGTTGCTGGTGTTCAACCCGTATTGCCACTTGGTAGCTAACTGGAGGTAATTTTGCGGCAACTCTCTCTTGCAACAGTGTGCGTGAAAAGTGTGCATAACCGTTGTTCACCAAGTCTTGTAAAAGTGGGTGTCCTACTTGATAGCTCTGTAACCATACTTCGCCTTGTTTTTCTTCTCGTCCAGCACGGCCACTTAGCTGCGTAACTAATTGTGCGAGTTTTTCAGGGGCTCTGTAATCACTGCTGAATAAAAATGAGTCGACGTTTAAAATCAGTGCAAGGGTCACATTAGGAAAATGGTGCCCTTTCGAGAGTATTTGCGTGCCCACTAATATTTGATGTTTGCGCTGATTGATTTCATCTAACAAAGCATTGAGTTTGCGTTTACCTCGGGTAGAGTCACTATCAATTCGCACACAAGAGTATTCGCTAAACTGTTTACTCAGCATATCTTGAATTTGCTCAGTACCAATGCCTTGGGTGGTAATATTGGTAGAGTGGCATTGAGTGCATTTATGCAAGTAAGACTGATATTTTCCGCAACGATGACACTGTAAATTGTGCGTTGTTTTGTGCACGGTAAATGGATTATCACAGTCTAAGCAGGTTTCAACATGGCCACATTTTTGACAGATTAACGCCGGCGCATATCCACGACGATTGACATAAACCAGTACTTGATTGCCTTGCGCTAATTGCTGCTGAATACGCGTCACCATGGCCGGTGCAATACCTGCATTTAATGGCAGTGCACTCAAATCCATAAGATGTTGAGTGGGCATATTCGCTTGCCCTGCTCTGCTAGTTAGCTGTAAATGATGGTATTTGTGACTCAATGCATTGTGTAAGCTTTCGAGTGAAGGTGTTGCGGTGCCTAATACCAAAGGTATATTGTGCTGTTTTGCGCGATAAGCGGCAACATCCCGCGCATGATACCGCAAGCCGTCTTGTTGCTTAAACGATTCATCATGCTCTTCGTCAACAATGATCATGCCCAGATTTTGTAGCGGTAAAAATATTGATGAGCGGGTACCAATAATAATACCCACTTGATTGTGCTTGGCTTGCTGAAACACTAGCTTACGTTCGTGATCGGTTAAGGCCGAATGCCACACTGTCACAATATTGCCAAATCGTGATTCGAAGCGTTTGACCGTTTGTGGTGTTAGGCCTATTTCAGGGACTAAAATTAACACCTGCTTCCCAATGGTTAGTACGTCTTCAATTACTTGTAGATAGACTTCGGTTTTGCCACTTCCGGTAACACCTTCAAGCAAAAACGTGGCGTATTCTCGGCATTGGTTTATGGCAGCAATGGCAATGGCTTGCTCTGCATTTGCCCGCTTTTTTTCGCCCAAAGCAAGTTGCAATGGCCAGGTGTTATCTGCAGGCCTTTGTTTTTCGACACTGACAAGTTGCTTATCAATTAGTGCCTTTACTGCGCTAGGGGAATAGGTTTTGCGCGCCTGCGCAATCGGCAGTCTACTGTTTGCTAATGCATGGAACAATGCACGTTGTTTATCGCTACGTGCCAATGATTGTTTAAGCTTATCTTCACCAAGGCTCTGCACGTTTTCACTATGTAGTACAACATACTCCTGCTGAGTCAATTCAACATCATCACCTTTCCTAAGTAAGGTGGGTAACATTGCCGCATACACCTCACCAATAGGATGGATATAAAACTCAGCAATCCAGGTAGCTAAGACTTGATGATGCTGTTCAAATATAGGTTCGCTATCAAGTAACTCAATCGCAGCAACCACTTTTGCAGGATCAAAGTCACAATCCACATCAACCGCTACAATAATACCCACTGCCGGTCGGTTTCTAAAAGACACGCGCACGCGCATACCTACACGGAGCAACCTCATTTGACTGGCATCTACCGCATAATCAAAAAATCGATGCATGGGCAGTGGAAGTGCTACACGTATGTAATGTGGATTGTTAACTGGCGGTAATGTGATCTTCAAAAGAATACTTAAACAGTAATTCACTCAACAAATAATCTGGCTAACAAAATACCACAAAATTTACTGGTCGTAGACTTATAATCACGACTTATCTAATAATGTTATTTCGTAGTAAACGCCCAATATCGCTTGAATAAGCGTTTTAGTTTATGTACTATTCGCGCTCCAAAATTCCGAGTATAGCAATGCTGTACTCATTTTTAATTAACGACGTTTGGTGTGCAACTTCGGGTTGTATAGCGAGACGGCCTAGCAAATATAGGTAACCCATGAAAGCTGATATCCATCCTAAGTACGAAGAAATCACTGCAACTTGTTCTTGTGGCAATGTACTAAAAGTACGTTCTACTATGGGCAAAGACATCAACCTTGACGTATGTAGTGCATGTCATCCGTTTTATACTGGTAAGCAACGTAACGTTGATACTGGTGGTCGTGTTGATCGCTTCAAGAAACGTTTTGGTGCACTTAAAGCAAAATAAGTATTCGCTTAGAGACTTAATTATAAAGGGCCTGATTATCAGGCCCTTTTTTTATGCCTGCCGTTAAAGCACATGAACCCTTTGCCATTCACCAAATTTCTACTACACATTGTGAACATTCACAATTGTTATAAAAGGCTTGCTATCAAACGCAAGCGCTTGTTTTAATTGGTCTAACCAGTACCACAGGCCTTTTTATTCATTGTTTCTTTGATTTTATATGCTACAAATTATGCTATTGTTTTTAACAAAGCTGCTTTCACCCTTTTATTAATGATTTTCTCGCAAGGATTTGTACCGAGATGACAGATTTTCGCCAACGTGCTCTTGATTACCATGAATTCCCTAAACCGGGCAAAATTAGTGTTGAATTATCAACCCCCGCCGCCAGCGTAACAGACTTGGCACTAGCATATAGCCCGGGTGTAGCCGAGCCGGTGCGAGAAATAGCCGCCGACCCAAACGAGGCATACCGCTATACAGCAAAAGGCAATATGGTTGCGGTTATATCTAATGGTACCGCTATACTAGGGTTAGGTAACCTTGGTCCATTAGCGTCAAAACCGGTTATGGAAGGTAAAGCTTTGTTGTTTAAACGTTTTGCCGGTCTTGATTCCATCGATATTGAGGTTAAACATCGCACCACCGAAGAATTTATCAATACTGTAGCCAATATTGCCGATACTTTTGGCGGCATTAACTTAGAAGATATTAAAGCTCCTGAGTGTTTTGAAATTGAGAAAGAGCTTATTAAGCGCTGCAAAATTCCTATCTTTCATGATGACCAGCATGGAACTGCAATCGTAACTGCCGCAGGCATGTTGAACGCATTAGAAATTCAAGGCAAAGACATACGCGAAGTCAAAATAGTCTGTTTAGGCGCCGGTGCAGCAGCAGTAGCGTGCATGGAATTACTCATTAAATGCGGGGCCCTGCGCGAAAAAATATACATGCTCGACCGCCAAGGCGTTATTCATACTCGCAGAGAGTCGCTTACCGAACATAAAGCATTATTTGCCAACAACACCGATAGCCGCACGCTTGAAGATGTAATGGAGGGAGCTGATGTGTTTTTAGGTGTATCTGGCCCCGATCTACTTCCACCAGAAACGCTAGCTCTAATGGCACCTAATCCAATTGTATTTGCTTGTTCTAATCCTGACCCTGAAATTAAACCTGAGTTAGCGTACGAAGTGCGCCAAGATTTAATTATGGCAACTGGTCGCTCAGATTATCCGAACCAAGTTAATAATGTACTATGCTTTCCCTTTATCTTCAGAGGGGCGCTAGATGTGCGCGCATCAGCCATAAACGATGAAATGAAGGTTGCCGCGGTAGAAGCCATTCGCGCAGTCTCAAAAATGCCTGTGCCCGATGAAGTGCTGCAGGCCAGTAACTCAAAATCGTTGTCCTTTGGTAAGGATTACATTATTCCTAAGCCTATGGATCCTAGACTGTGCAAAGCGATAGCTACTGCAGTTGCAGAGGCAGCCATTAAGTCAGGCATTGCAGCCATTGAAACATTGCCTGACAATTATCTAGAATAAGCTGATCTTTTTTACTTGTGCAATAAAAAAGCCGTATCTACATTGATACGGCTTTTGCTTTTGTAACGCTTCATTAAGAAGCGTTACAAGTATTTTTACTAAGCAGCAGTTTCGCTTTCTAACACTTGCTCTTCTTCAACTGGGTTCATTAGTAAGTAGTCAAATGCAGCAAGCGACGCCTTTGAACCTTCTCCCATTGCAACTACAATTTGCTTATACGGCACCGTAGTAACGTCACCACAAGCAAATATACCTTCTTCACTTGTTGCGCCTTTTTCGTTAATCACAATTTCACCGTACTTAGTTAAATCAACTACGCCGTCAACCACTTTAGAGTTAGGCACTAAGCCAATTTGCACAAAAATACCTTGAAGAGCTTGCTGATGCACTTCGTTAGTAGCACGGTCGGTATATTCGATAGCCGTTACTTTACCGTTTTCTGCAATCACCTGTTTTGTGGCTGCATTTTTTACCACGGTAACGTTGTCGCGCTTATATAGCTGTTCAACTAGCACTTGGTCTGCTTTTAACTCAGGTAAAAATTCATATACCGTTACTGATTTTACAATGCCGGCCAAATCTAATGCGGCTTCCACACCTGAGTTACCACCACCAATAACAGCTACATCTTTACCTTTATAGAAAGGGCCATCACAGTGCGGACAGTAAGCCACGCCATTACCAATATTTTCTTTCTCGCCCGGCACACCCAGTTCTCTCCAGTTTGCTCCAGTGGCAATAATGATTGAACGTGTACGTACCACTTCTCCATTACTTAATGTAAGCGTTTTAATTGCGCCTTTCTCAATTTTATCAACGCGAATATGTTCTTTCTTAGTAATGTCATGCTGGTCTAAATGTTCTACTAATGAGCCAGTAAGCTCTGGTCCGGTAGTGTATTTAACCGATATTAAGTTTTCAATGCCCATGGTGTCTTTTACCTGCCCACCGAAACGGTCAGCGACAATTGTTACTGCTAAGCCTTTACGGGCAGAATAAATAGCCGCTGCAATACCCGCTGGACCGCCACCAATTACCGCAACATCTTGAAGCGGTAAGGCTTCTGCATTGCTATCTTGGGCAAGAATTTCAGGCTGTGCTGCACTTAACTTTTCAATTATACCGGCAATTTCTACTTTACCGCTGGCAAACACTTCGCCATTCATATAAACCGTTGGAACACCTTGAATGTTGTTTTCTTCAATTAAATCAGGGTATACGCCACCGTCAATCATTTCAGCTTCAATATTGGGATTTAGCAAGGCAAACTGATTCATTGCCTGAACAACATCAGGGCATGCGTGACAGGCTAGGCTCACGTACACTTGAAACTTCAGTTTGTCTTTTACTTTTTTAACCATATTCTGAATACTTTCATCAAGCTTCAGTTCACTGCCACCCGACTGCAATACTGCTAGTATAAGAGAGTTAAACTCATGTCCGCCTGGCACACCCGAAAACACAATACCGGTATCGTTACCATTGGCTTGCACTAAAAAGCTCACAGGGCTGCGTAATACGTCGCTTCGATCGGCTTCTTGAACGGTTATTTTTGACGACGTTGTCGCCAGTTGCGTTAACATATCTACAAGCTCAGCACGCTTCTCATGCTCGCCTTGTTGCACAACGAAGGTAATGTCGTTTTTTAGGTCTTTCATGTAGCCTTTAAGGGCATTTAATATGTCTTGTGTTAGCATAATGCTTACTCCTAGTTACGTGCGCTGCTTTGTATGTTGATGCAAGTTTGTTTGTACCATCGTTGAAAAATAGGTAGCAACAAGGGTTTAGCATACTAATAGTCAACGCTAAATCAAATTGTATAAAGTCGGTTTCTTTCTTGCTGCTTAGGGGGAAGTAAAGGGATAGTGTCTATTTATGGCAAACACTAGGCCTTTACTTCCAGCTTACTAAGCTTTGGAAAGTCGCTCGCAGTCGTTTTTGACTACGAGCGATAAATATAAATATCATTTATGCAAAGACTTAGATTTTACCTACTAAGTCTAGGCTTGGTGTTAAGGTTTCTTGACCCTGTTCCCAAGCTGCTGGGCATACTTCACCGTCGTTGTTTGCTACATACTGAGCAGCTTTAACTTTACGAAGCATATCTTTTGCACTACGACCAATACCTAGGTCATGGATTTCAGCTACTTTAACAATACCTTCTGGGTTAGCTAAGAAGGTACCACGTAAAGCACGGCCTTCTTCTTCAATTAGTACGTCAAAACCACGTGACAATGCAAATACGTTGTCTGAAAGCAGTGGGTAAGTTACTTTACCGATTGCATCAGAAGTGTCATGCCATGCTTTGTGTACAAAGTGAGAATCAGTAGAAACACCATATACTTCTACGCCAAGGTCGTTTAGCTCACCGTGGATTTTTGCCATATCTTCAAGCTCTGTAGGACATACAAATGTGAAGTCTGCAGGGTAAAACAAGAAGATTGACCATTTGCCTTTCACGTCTTCGCTGGTAATTGTTTTGAACTCACCATTGTGGAAAGCTTCTACAGAAAAATCTGGGATCATTTGATTGATAATTGACATAAGTTGTTTCCTATTCATTAAAAAGTTAGTCAGGGTTAAAATTCGTTACAACGTGCTAAAGGCCTAAAGTCATTAACGTGTGTTGTTACGTTGGATGTAAAGATATAGATGTTTTTACTTTATTTAAAACTAAAACTTTCGATTCGGTTAATTAATAAAACCGATTGAAACAAAGTGGGGACAAAAAAACCATAAATAAAGGGGTCAGAGTACATTAATTTTGAACGCAGTATCAGACTGATGCTTAAGTCGCAACGAAGCAAACAGTGAATAGATGAAAATTTATTCTACGACCAAGGCAAGTCGAGATTGCCTACTAAAGGGAGGGTGCTTTTTCCTTGCTTTTACATTGGTTTTTCTTTGCTAAACCTAAGTCTATGTGTGCCACAATATAACCGTACTCTTTATTGGTAAGCCCCCCGTTTTTGAAACTGCGTTCGGCTAACTCATGCGTCCAAGTTTCACCACAAGGGGGCGGTGTTATTGCAGTGTCTATACTTAGCAATTCAGGTTGATCAATACTAAAGCCTCGCTTCACTGCGCTTTTTGCACAAAGGCTTAGCGCATATTCAACCGCGTATTTATCAACGCTTGGCAGCCCAACAAATTCAACATCACAAGCTAGCTTGCGATTTCCTTCAGCATCAACATAATGTAACTGTCCTGTGGTGCAAGAAGAAACGCTCAACACAAGCAGCGCAAGAAAAACTGTTTTATGGCGCATAACTATCCTTGTAACAGTAAGTATTTGATAAAAGACAAATAATCAGCTTACATAATGCTACTAACGAAAAACGCAATTCTCTAGTAGCGCTTACCTATTCAGACAATTCATCCAAATAAGACATCACCCGCTCACTGGCATTTTCCATTTCCAGCACATATTTTAGCACATTTGACTCATTGCCTTGCTGCATCTCATTCAGTGCTTTTAAGCCACTTTCATGCACCGCTACATGCGGTCTATCAAGTTCTTTAAACGCTTTTCTACTAGCAAATGTGTTTGCGCCATCACCTTGATACCATTGGCCTAACCTACACGCTTTATGATCAGTAAATTCGCTAGGAACCTTAGTGCTAAGCCCAAGTAACACTGAATAAACGTCAGTTTTCCATACTACGTGATCTAGCTTTACGGTTTGAATAAATGAACGATGTGATGAGTCAGTGATTGCATGTTTCATAGACATACAACAGTCAATTATTGACGAATAATAATCATTTAGTTGATTGACCCCGTCGGTGAGATGCGTGTTGTTTTCTCGAATGTTTTCTACCGAGCCCACCGCATCTTTAGTAGAACCAATAATGTCGCCTACTAGCTCTGCCACTTCGCTGGCTGATTTGTTGGTTTCAGTTGCCAACGTGCGAACTTCATCAGCCACTACGCTGAACCCACGACCAGCATCGCCAGCGCGGGCTGCTTCAATAGCAGCATTTAATGCCAACAAGTTGGTTTGGTCAGAAATACTGGTAATAGTAGTAACAAACTTATTTATGCTATCGGCTTTATCAGACAAACCAGTGATATTTGAGGTCATTGCTTCCATCTTCGAGCCCATATGATTCATTGATGTCACAATTTCGGTAATTGACTTTGAAGACACATCAAATAGCTCGTCAATTTTACTGATCGATTCCGCTTCTTCATCCACTTTATGAAACGCCGCAAGCACAGTCTCACGAATACCCTCAACTTGCTTCAGCGAGTCGAGGATATTACTGGCTAATGTTTTTTCATAACTTTCACCAACCTGCTGCGCAGAATAAAGCTCGTCTTGTAACGCTTGATTTTGTGCAACTAGTTCTGCATTGTCTTGCTCTAACTGCTTTATTTCGCGCTCTAACGATTGTTTTTTATCATCCAGTAATCGATATTTAGAAGCTTGTACAAACATGCTGTTATTACCCTTGTATGTTGCGCGGCCAGCAACTAACCAGCCTATTCGCAGATATTATTCACTTTCCAGTTATCGACATTTCATCGAAAAGCGTGAGAAATATTCGCCAGTAAATTACCAATAAATATCCTGCTCTATAGCAGCTTTACGTGTTTGTTCCATTACTTTGATTACACTGTGTGTTTTATCTTCAATCCAGTTCGAAAAATCAGCTTTATCTTCTAAATTTAGGTCATCAAAGGCAGTGTGTAGCAAGCTAAGTGCTTTGAGCTCCTCAATACCCGTTGATAAGTCAAGCCATGGCGCTCTAAACTGGCCTCGGCTTTCAGCGAACAAATCTGCCAACATAAAACCATTTAATAAGGATTGATTAAGCAAGGCTTCAACGGCTAAATATTGTTTGTCGTCCATATCGCCTTGATTAGGTAGCGACTGTACAACTGTTTGCCAACTTTGTGACAACCAACCATTAGCATGCTTTTTGACACTAACGGTGGTGCCCTCTTGTTGCTCTCGCCAAGGCTTGCAAAGCAATAATTTTGATGTGGCTAATTGGACTTTTGCACTTTGTACTGACATATTTAGATCGTGAGGTTTGTGTGCATTCAATAAGCCTTCTCTGCGCCCCATTAAGTAATTCATTACATTCTGATTTTTTGGAATACGCCGACTAAACGGCCCTTTACGCGATCGTAACTGATGAATACTCTCTAGTTGTTCCTGCCATGCCCAAACTCTATTCAATACTAATAATTGCTTATGTAGACTCAATAGCTCTGCACACTGCAATACTGGTAAATATAAGGCCACCGCCTGCAATAACACTGATATGCTACGGCGAATTTCGGTGAGTGACTTTAACTTATTTGTTTGTGCATACACTTGTTGATGATGCTGCCAATGATGCAAACCAAGCTCTATGGTCTTGCAAAATGCATCTTCAGTAGATTCATTGTCATTTAAGCGAACAAATTGTGGTAATTTCTTAGTTTCAGGCACACTACCTTGCATCAACATATAACCGCGAGCCGCTTTCGTTACATCACTCAATCTGCAAGGTACATAAGAAACGAGTTGCTCAGCAATACTGAATAAATGAATCGCTTCGCCCTCTACTAATTCCAATTCTATTTCGCAAATTGGCAAACTGTCTTGGTCACGTTTTACCTCGCCCACATCAAATACGACTTCTATTTTGAAGTCGGCGTGAGTAAGCTCAAATGTGGTGCGATCAAAGTGCGTAGAAAATAATGGGGTGAGTTGATCATTCACCGCTTTCACATCGAAAGGCTCCCCCCAAATATCGACAGAAAACAACGATAAATCTGGCTGTGCACTATCAAGCTTTATGTTGTATTCAGGGCGCTGATGCAGACCACCATTGACTTGACCACGCGTTTTAATGGTTTGCTCGTATTGATGATTTTTGGCTCGCACCCTAAAACCCATATGACGTTTACCAAAAAATTGCGATGGTGTATCGTAATACTCGTTGTATAAATGGGCTTGCGATTGCAAAATCGATAGCTCTTTGCTAGCCAATAGCGGCAATAGTTTTTCTTCAAATATTGACAATGCATTGCGCTGACAAACTAGCTTTAATTCAATTTCCATAAAATACTGTGCTATAAATTGCGGTTTACCAAGCGGTAAACTCGACGTTAGGCCTTATATATAATGATAACACATAACATCATCTTGTTATTTAACTAACATACGCTTACCATTTACCTACGTAACTCATTCAGCGAGTACCCATGCGAAATACCAGCTTTTTTTCTATTCTTCTTTTCACTTCTTTTTTATTAAGTACTTTCTCGGGTGCGAGTCTCGCTCAAGCCGCCAACGAAACATCCAGCCAGCAAACTGAATATCGCTATATTTCTGATGATCTCTTTACTTACTTGCGCGCTGGGCCAAGTGCTGACTTTAGGCTAATCGGCTCGGTCACCGCAGGTACTAAAATTCAGTTATTACAAGTCGATCGCGATGCAGGTTATGCTGAAATTATTGACGATCGTCAGCGCACGGGCTGGGTGGAAATTCGCTTCGTTAGCCGCACACCCTCGATACAAGAACAGCTAGAAGAGGCGCAAGTGCAACTCAATAACAAAGATATTGCCATTAGCGATCTCATGTTAGAAATAGATGCAATCTCAGAATCTTTAAACGAATCTGAACAACAAAAAAATGCCCTAAACCGCAATATTACTAAGCAGCTTGAAACCATTAGTGAATTAAATGAAATGATTGAACAGCGCGAGCGAGCGAACAATATGCAATGGTTTTCACGCGGGGCAATATTGGGTGTGATTAGCTTAATTATTGGCTATGTAATGGGCGTAGTTGCCCGTAAACGTAATCGCAGCGATCGCTTGATGTAATGCAACAAGCGATCACTTTGGTGCTCAGTACCTAATCGTCGTCCTCTTCCAGTGTCATCAATGACGTGTTACCACCAGACGCGGTGGTATCAATGCTGATGGTTTTTTCGGTCAGCAAACGTTGAATCATATTGTCGTTATATTCGGCAGTAATAACCGGTAATATAGCGCCTTGTCTAGCCGCCATTTTTTGTACTATGCTGGCAGTTCTCGAAGTATTACTGTCAACCACCATTCCAGCAATATCTTTGTGCTCAAGTAGGGCCTCTAAGTGCTTAAGACGCGCCACTTGAAACACGCCTTTGGGCGCACCGGTACTTTCAAATTTTTCTCTAAAGGCTTGTGCCTCATCAAAGAACAAATCAGACACTACCGATACCACTGTATTACCCGTTGCCAGCGCGCTTACCATAGATAAGGTCCAGTATTCAAAGGTCACTTCTTTGTCGGCAAAGGTCACTAAAGTACCACGGGGCTCTAAGTGTAAAGTATTAGACTCACCGGTAGGGCCAGGCAGCACCTGTGGCTTTTTAAGGCGTTTTTCAATAGCAAGTAGTTGCGAACGAGCGCTAGCCAAGGTGCTGTTCAAGTCATCAGCAAGCTCGTCAACAATATCTACTGTGGCAATTTTAGCGAGTAATTGACGTACACAAGACAAGCGAGACGTTAAGCTAGTGAGTCGCCACTCACCAACTACACTAGAAGCGCTTTGCATCAGTTGGCTCACATGAGCATACGACGCGTCATCACTTATCAATGCTTCGTCTTCAGCGAACTCATCGTTGACTTGGGTCATGTCGGGCGTCACTTTTTCTACCATTAAACGCGGCAAGTAATTCGGTCCACCGGCCTTTGGCCCTGTCCCAGACAAACCTCGTCCGCCAAATGGCTGCACGCCAACAATTGCACCAATCATGTTTCTGTTGATATACACATTGCCTGCTTGTGACAATTTAGCCAGCTCAAACGCACGTTCTTCAATACGCGTGTGAATGCCCATGGTTAATCCGTAACCGGTTTTATTGATACTATTGATAACGTTATCAATGTCTTTGCCCTTGAAACGAATAACATGAACGCAAGGACCAAACACTTCTTTTTCAAGCACATCTAAACTGTCGATTTCATATAAGCGAGGCGCAAAGAAGGTACCATTAGTCTCTTCTGCTACTTCACACTTATACAATAATTTACCATGGCTTTGCATGAACTTATCGTGTTCAGTTAATACTCCCAAGGCCTTAGTGTCTATTACCGGGCCAATATCAGTACTGAGCCATTGCGGGTTGCCTATCCGCAAGCTTTGCATTGCCCCCACCAACATATCAATAATAGTGTCGGCAACCACATCTTGTACAAACAATACCCGCAATGCCGAACACCTTTGTCCTGCGCTTTGAAAGCCCGATTGCACCACATCGTCAACCACTTGTTCTGGCAACGCAGTAGAGTCGACAATCATGCAGTTTTGACCGCCAGTCTCAGCAATCAACGGCACTTGGCTACCATTACGCTTGGCAAGTTCTTGCGAGATTAAAGTACCGGTTTGAGTAGAACCGGTGAACATTACCCCTTGAATACGCTCATCGGGTAACAATGTGTCCCCCACATCAGGGCCTTTTGCTAACACCAATTCAACTGCGTCTTTTGGCAATCCCACGGCATGCATTAGTTCAATAGCACGAATCGCAATTAAGCTAGTTTGTTCTGCGGGCTTGGCCATTACCGTGTTACCCGTCACTAAAGCTGCCGCAACTTGGCCAATAAAAATAGCAAGAGGGAAGTTCCAAGGGCTTATGCATAAAATAACACCACGAGGCTCTAGTCGTTTATCACTGCTTAACTTTTGCGCCTCTACCGCGTAATAACGGCAAAAATCTACGGCTTCACGCACTTCATCAATACTGTCTTGGGTAATCTTACCGGCTTCCTTAATACACAAGCCCAATAACTCATCCATATGGCGTTCTATGATATCTGCAGTGTGCATCAATATTTGCGCACGTTGCTCAACAGGTGTTTGTGACCAAGTACTAAAGCCCTTGTCTACGTTATCAAGTTTTTTCAACATGCTGTCTGGGGTATCAAAGGTATGATAGCCAATAATCTCTGACGAGTCGGCAGGATTTCGCACAGTATGATCGGCATTGTCGTGAGTAACTTCGTTTAGTGCCATTTGCTGCATCGCAAACCAGCGAGATATGCCCGACGACAGGTCACTCACGCGATTAATATCATACAAATCAATACCCTTTGAGTTTGCTCGGCTCTCGCCGTACAAATTTAATGGCATCACAATTTGGGTATTTACGCGTTTTGCTAAACGCTGGGTATGCTCAACCGGATCAGTAAGTAGCTCTTCAACTGCTTTGGAATCATCAACAATTGCATTAACAAAAGACGAGTTTGCGCCGTTTTCTAACAAACGCCTTACTAGGTATGCAAGCAAGTCTTCGTGACGACCCACGGGAGCATATACCCGGCATTGAATTTTGTCTTGCTTGACGATTTGGTCGTACAAAGTGTCGCCCATGCCATGTAAGCATTGAAACTCAAAGCCTTCTTTATCATCGCCTGCCAGCTCTAATATAACAGAAGCGGTGTAGGCATTGTGAGTCGCAAACTGAGGATAAATAGTGTCGCGATACGCCAACAAGCGGTTTGCGCACGCATGATATGACACGTCGGTTGAGGCCTTGCGGGTAAATACCGGAAAGTATTCAAAACCGCCCTGTTGGCTGTGTTTAATTTCGGTATCCCAATACGCTCCCTTGACCAACCGCAGCATCATTTTCTTATTGACTCTTAGCGTAAGCTCTCGCAACCACTCAATTACAAAGATGGCGCGTTTTTGATAGGCCTGAACCGCCAAACCAAAACCATTCCAATCGCCTAAGTCGGGATCGGAAAACACTTGCTCAATAATATCTAATGAAATATCTAAACGTTCAGATTCTTCTGCATCTACCGTTAACCCAATATTGTATTGCTTGGCTTGAATACATAAGGCTTTTAACCGCGCGCTTATTTCTGGCACAACTTGGTCGTAGTGCAAAAAATCGTATCGAGGATGAATGGCTGATAGCTTAACTGAAATGCCGGGGCTGGTTCGTGGCCCTTTGTTTTTTGCGGCAATACCAATCACTTTTATGGCGTCTTCATAGGCTTTGTAGTAACGGTCAGCATCGTCTTGGGTACGCGCGCCCTCGCCAAGCATATCGTATGAATAAACGTAGCCAATTTTTTCTTTTTCTTCGGCACGTTCAACTGCATCCTTTATGGTTTCGCCCATAACAAACTGCTTGCCCATGATTTTCATAGCAATGTTCATGGCCTTTCGAATAACAGGCTCACCCATGCGTCCTAAGGTCTTTTTAAGCAAACCAAATTGTGCTTTTTTACGTTCGTTAGCATAGTTGACCATGTTACCCGTAAACATAAGGCCCCAGGCCGACGCATTAACAAATAACGAATCACTATTACCAAGATGGCTTGACCATTGACCTTTTGACAATTTATCGCGAATCAGCTCATCTTGCGTGCCTTTGTCGGGCACCCTAAGCAGCGCCTCTGCTAAACACATCAATACAATGCCTTCTTCGGTAGACAAGGAATATTCGTTTAACAGCGCATCAACGCCACCGTGGCCCTCTTGTTCGTCTCTTATTCTGAGCACCATATTACGGGCACGTTCCCAAGCGCGGCTTCGTGCACGCATGCTCACTTCGGCCTCTGGTAAAATGTGTTCTATCGCTTGGGACTCACTTATGCGGTAAAACTCTCGAATTTTTTGGCGGATACTATCATCAGCACTTAAATCTCTTTTCGTCAACATTACACAATAACCCTTATCGATTAGCAGGTTTTATACCTATTAATTCGCAGTAAAAAATGGCGCAAAACGAGCATATTGTCGTGGAACAAATAATGCGCTTTGCAATATGGCGTACATTAGTATTTATGGCACTACTTTGCCAGCGAAGTCGTAAAAAACTTAGTCTTATTTTGGCAAGTTATGGCAACTAAGGTGTAAGTTGATTACACTAATACCAAGCTCATAAATAGGATATTGAATATGAAACGGATAAGCCCTGCAAAAATACGCCTAAATTCTACAGAAACGGGAAAAATATCCCTGTGGATACTGATACCCGTTGGCATTGTTGCGTTGCTTGTTGTGGTGTATTTATTGTTCGCTAATATGCTATTAAAAAGCGCCGCGGAACAAGTCATTGGACAAGCCAATGGTGCCGAAGCCAACATTGAAGACTTTGATCATTCGTTATTTCCATTTGGAGTGACCCTTAGCGGAATTCAAATTACTGATAACGCCGCTCCTAGCCGCAACAAAGTAGCAATAGATACCTTATCGGGCAATGTTGAATTAATGCCATTGCTGTCAAATAAAGTCATTATCGATAACTTAATTGCCTCAAATATTGAGTTTGGTACTAGGCGTCAACAGCCTGGTGAAGTGTATGCCCCCGTTGACTCAGCAAGCTCATTTGCATTTCCTACGCTTGAAGACTTACCCAGTGTAGATGACGTGCTAGACAATACGCCGCTAAAAACCACCGAAGCGGTTGCTCAGGCGCAGTCGGTATATGAAAAATATAATACACCGCTTAGCAACCAATATGACGCACTGCCATCAAAAGACAAAATCAGCGCATACAAACAACGGATCAAAACGCTCAGCGAAACCGACTACAAAAACCCCGTCGCCATTACCCAAGCACTTGAAGAGTTTAAGAACTTAAAGGCTGAAATTAAACGCGAAAAAGAAAAAGTAAGCGAATTTGTAGACCTTGCCAAACAGGCAAAACAAGACATTAGCGGCAGCGTTGAAGCACTTAAAACCGCACCTCAACAAGACTACGATTTACTAAAAGGTTTAGTTGCAGGTGACCAAGCAGCTATTTCACAAGTGACACAGCATCTATTTGGCGAGCACGCTAAGTTGTATACCCAAGCCTTGGTAGCTGTGGCCGACATGCTTAAAAATTCTGGCCAACAAGCTGATGATGAGCAAGTGGAAACCGCTACCGACAGCTACCCAGAATACCCAAATTTGTGGATTAAGAACGCCGATATCAGCATAAAGTGGTTGAATGAATCGCTTAGCAGCTCGTGGTCTAACATTACCGAATCACATCAAAAAGTAGGTAGCCCAACAACATTTTTGATTGACTCTAAACAAGCCAAAAATTGGCAAGCATTTATGTTAGATGGCAGCATTGAAATTATCAATGGCGAAGTTAATTCCTTGCAGTCTTGGGACATACAGCAAGCGAATCTTGAAAACTTACCGTTAGTGCCTGAATCTGCTCAACAAAAACTCACTGCCATGCTAAACAGTGGCATGCTTAATAGTACTGGCAAGCTCAACATCATATCAAATCAACTCAGTGGTCAGTCTGTTTTCGATCTCAATGAATTAAAACTGAATGCTAATGGTAGCAACGATTTAACCAATGCCATTGCAGATATTTTAGAGCAGCAGCAAACACTGTCGTTAGCAGGATTGTTTTCAGGTAGCTTAAGCCAACCCAGTGTAGAAATAAGCTCCGACTTAGACGCTAATTTATTAAGCTCCCTTGGCGCAGGTATGAGTAATAACCCTAAACTTGCAGAGCTCAAGCAAAAATTAAACGCAAAAGCGGCTGATCAGCTAGGCACATCCGCTGAGCAACTCGATGTAATTGGCAATCTACTGGATGCAGCCCAAGGCGACACCAGCGCGCTTGAAAGTTTGCTAAATGCCAAAATGGCAGATAAAAAAGACGATTTACTTAACAAGTTGAAAGGCAAGTTTTTTAACTAGCAAGCAGTAAAAGCCAGGCGCATATATTGACAAAAAAATGTGCTAACATGCCAACATGTAACTGCGAAAATTTTTGAGGACCGGTATGAAAAATAAATGGATAGCATTACTTCTCATATTGTTGTTTGCAGCGCTGCAATACAGATTATGGTTTGGTAAAAATAGTATTGCCGATTATAAAAATATGCAGGCGCAAATAGACGTCCTTGAACAACAAAATGCCAATTTACGGCAACGCAACAAGCTACTTAAAGCAGACATTGATGATTTACAAATTGGTATTGAGTCGATGGAAGAACGCGCTCGTAACGAGCTTGGTTTAATCAAAGAAGGCGAGACCTTTTACCGAATATTACCAAAGCAATAGTACTAAACATTAAGCGAATACATTGAACAACACCTCTACCTTTCCCGTTGTTATACCGGCGGCAGGCATTGGCACAAGAATGGGTGCCAGTACCGCCAAGCAATACTTACGCATTAACAACAAAACGATTATTGAGCACACTATAGATGTGTTCTTAGCGCACCCTCAAATTGGCGACATAATCGTGGTATTACACCCAAACGATTCACAATTCGAGCACTTACCGCTTGCCAATACTTCGCTGCATAGCAAGCCTATATACACGGTAGTTGGCGACAGTGAGAGAGTCGACTCGGTTATGGCTGGCCTACATTTTGTGGCCCAGCAAATTAAAGCCAGTTGGGTATTGGTGCACGATGCAGCAAGGCCGTGTTTACAACAAAACGACCTTTCTGCACTAATTGCTCAAAGCACCTGTTCCGAGGGCGGAATTTTAGCCATACCGGTAGCTGATACCATTAAACAACAACAAGCAGTAAGTGCGCAAAACAGTCATCAGCCGAATACTATCGATAAAACTGTTAATCGAGAATTATTATGGCAGGCACAGACACCACAAATGTTTCCAACTAAGGCGCTTATAAATGCGATTAAACAAGGTAAGCGCGACAATGTTGTGATAACCGACGAAGCCTCAGCTATGGAGCATTGCCAGCACACGGTTAACTTGGTAGAAGGTCAATCGAGCAATATTAAAATAACCCGTCCAGCTGACCTCGCTCTGGCGGCGCATTACCTACAAAACAAGCTCACAGCTAACTCTGAAAACAATGTGGAAGGCAGTGATCACAACCAGCAACAGGACACCTTATGATTAGAATTGGGCATGGGTATGATGTACACAAATTTGGTGGTGAAGGCCCAATTGTGCTGTGCGCAGAAAAAATAGATTATGAATTTGGATTACTTGCACACTCTGATGGCGACGTAGCGCTTCACGCATTATGCGATGCTTTATTAGGTGCATTGGCCTTAGGTGATATAGGAAAACACTTTCCCGACACCAGCGCTGAGTATGAAAATGCGTGTTCATTGCAATTATTAAAGCATGTATATGCGCTTATTAATAAACAAGAATACGAACTCGTTAACGCGGATATCACCATAGCTGCACAAGCACCAAAATTAGCCCCCCACATTATTAACATGCGTGAAAATATTGCTAAAGCATTACACACCGATATAGCGAATATTAGCGTAAAAGCCACCACTACCGAAAAACTCGGCTTTGTGGGGCGCAAAGAAGGGATTGAAACTCATGCAGTGGTATTGGTGCAAAAATGCTCAATTTAACGGTTAATAACTGGCATTATTTGCATGGCGGCCCACTTTTTGATGCCACCATTAAACAAAGCTTAGTTGACTTTAAAGTCACTGAAACCCTTAGTTTTGAGCCATCTGGTAGTGGTGAGCATCAGTTTTTGTATATTGAAAAAGCAGGGCAAAATACCGCCTTCGTTGCCGAAGAATTAGCAAAATTTGCCAAGTTACCGCTTCGCGCCGTAAGCTACGCGGGAAGAAAAGACAAATACGCAACCACCTATCAATGGTTTGGCATTTACTTTGGCGGCAAACAACAAAAATCGCGCAAATCACCGGTAGTAAAGCCAAGCGACATAAACTGGAACGATTTTTCACTGCCTGGTGTGCGTATTTTACAGTACACTCAAAATGACCGTAAATTACGCACAGGTTCGATAAAACATAACGCATTTGACATTGTATTGCGCAATATTGACTCGATTAATACCACGCAATTACATGCGCGTTTATCACAAATACGTAATATGGGTGTGCCAAACTATTTTGGTAATCAACGCTTTGGCGAAATCATTAAATCCGATGGCAGTGTCCAACTGGGTGGTAATTTGCAGTTAGCCGAAAAACTTGTAAACGGCGAAGCAATCCGCAATCGGAACAAAAATTCGATGGCCATTTCAGCTTTGCGCAGTTGGTTGTTTAACCAGTTTGTTAGCCACCGCTTGCAGCAAACTGACTTTTTACATGTGCTTGATGGTGACGCTCTATCGTTAAGTGGGTCAAATAGTTTCTTTATTGCCAATAACACTAGTGACGAGCACGAGCGCTTAATAAGTAAAGATATCAACCTAACTGCGCCTATGTGGGGCAAGGGTCAATTAGATACCAAAGCGCAAGCCCTAGCGTTTGAACAACAACTGGCAAGTCAGTATCAACCAGTTTGCACAACACTCGAAGCATTATCTCTTGAGCAGCAACGACGCAATATTTTGTTATACCCACAAGATTTGCAAGCTGAGGTCAGCGAACATGAAGTTTGCTTGCGCTTTAGTTTGCCCAGCGGTTGTTTTGCTACATCGGTGTTGCGCGAAATAGCCCAAGTAAATATTGGCCGACACGCAGAATAAAGGAGTAACGATGCGTATATTATTAAGTAACGATGACGGTGTTTTTGCTAAAGGCATTGAGGTCATGTACCAGTATTTAAGCCAAACTCATGACGTAACCGTCATTGCACCTGATCGCAATTGCAGTGGTATGAGTAACGCTCTATCGTTGCATCAACCCTTGCGCATACAGCAAACTGAGCAAGGATTTTATTCCGTCAATGGCACACCTTCTGATTGCGTGCAATTGGGTGTTAATAGTGGCTTATTTGAAGAACCCGAATTAGTCGTATCGGGTATTAATCATGGGCCTAATCTTGGCGATGATACCATATATTCTGGTACAGTAGCGGCGGCGTTAGAGGGGCGTCATTTAGGACACCCAGCGCTTGCGGTATCATTGTGCGGTAAGGTAGACCAACACTTTGAAACGGCGGCGCAGTTAACGTGCAATATTATTGAACAATTATCTTCACACCCTTTAAAAAGCAATCAAATTCTGAATATAAACGTGCCAAACGTAACACTTGATAAAATTAAAGGCATAAGCGCTACACGATGTGGTAAGCGACACCGCGCAGAAACTATGGTAAAAAGTACCGACCCGTTTGGAAACGACATCTTTTGGTATGGCAAATTAGGCAGTGAACTTGACGCCACAAAAGGAACAGATTTCTATGCTGTTGCCAACGATTATTGTTCGGTTACACCGCTATCAACCGACATGACCGTTCACCAACAAATACTCGCCATGCAATCATGGCTTGAACAATAACCATCAAGCAGTAGATGAACACACATATGGCTAGCACAATACAAATGAGCTCTAGAACCGCATCGCGAAGAGGCCTTGGCCTAGCACAAGTTTTAAGAAATGAAGGCATTACAAACGAGCTCGTATTAGACACAATCGCAAGCTTGCCTCGCGAGCTATTTTTACCTGATGCCCTTAAACACAAAGCTTACGAAAATAACGCCCTACCGATTGGCCAAGGACAAACCATTTCACAGCCTTACACCGTTGCTAAAATGACAGAATTGTTATTAGCACACACCGGCCGTGATGCAAGTATACTCGAAATAGGCACGGGCTCAGGTTATCAAACAGCAGTGCTGGCCACTATCTTTGACCAAGTGTACAGCGTTGAGCGCATCAAAGCTTTGCAGTTTCAAGCCAAACGCAAACTTAACCAATTAGACTTACATAACGTAAAAATGAAGCACGGTGATGGCTGGCAAGGCTGGCAAAGTAAAGGGCCGTTTGATGCTATTATCGTCACTGCTGCTGCAAGCGAGCTTCCACAAGCGTTAGTGGCACAACTTAAAGCAGAGGGGCGCTTGGTGATCCCCATCGGTAACGCCGAGCAACAACTGGTTAGTATTGATAAAGACAACGGTAAGCTTATTCAAAATATCGTTGAAGGCGCGAAATTTGTGCCGCTAGTAGCAGGGGCACTGTTATGAAAATATTCACCCCTTTGTATGATGCGTGTCTAACGTGGGCAAGGCATAAGCACGCTGAAAAATATTTGGCAGGGCTAAGCTGCGCAGAAAGTACATTTTTTCCTATTCCACCCGATGTCATGCTAGCACCTATGGTGTTAAGTCAAACTGATAAAGCATGGCGCTTTGCTCTAGTTACTACCATAGCTTCAGTAATTGGCGGCGTGTTTGGCTATGCTTTGGGATTCTTTGCGTTTGAATCATTTATACAGCCACTGATTGAACAATGGGGCTATACAGAAAAACTGGTATTAGCAGAAACCTGGTTTGCGCAATACGGTGTATGGGTAGTGTTTCTAGCTGGGTTTTCACCCATACCTTATAAGGTATTTACCATTAGCGCAGGCGCGCTGGCCATGGCATTTTGGCCATTTATTATTGCCTCCGCAATTGGTAGAGGCTTGCGTTTCTTTTTGGTTGCAGCTTTTATGAAGTATGGCGGTCCGCCTATGGAGGCGAAGCTAAAAGACTACATAGAATATCTAGGCTGGGCTGTAGTGGTTATTGCTGTTGTGTTATTTTTGATATATCGATAGCTAAAGCAGTAGTGTTAAATACCGTGCGCTTGCCAATAAATACACGCAAACAATATTACAGCATGTCACTTATGCTTTTGTTATTAATGGGCATAACTGCATGCAGTAATCGCAGCGGACCAGCTCCCGTACTTAGTTTGTCAACAAAAGCTGCGACAGTACAAAACTTAACAGTAATTGAAGGTGATGAGCATACGGTTCAAGGTGGCGATACCTTATTCTCGATTGCTTTCTACAGTGGCAATGATTATCAAGACATTGCCAAATACAATGGCTTGCGCCCCCCGTATACAATCAAAGTGGGCCAAACGATACGCTTAGTCCCCCATGCCAATGTTACCTCCAATCCACCTAAAGTTGACCTAGCGCAAACAGAACAAAAAACCAACAAAATAAACATTGACCAGAATAAACAGCAAGAGTATGGTAGCAAAAACCCCATAAATCATCGAAAAAACAAAACCCAAAAAGGGATAGCTTCGAATAATACTTACAATAAAGCCAATGTAAGCAATTGGATATGGCCTGCGCAGGGCCTGCACACTGTTGCCACGGTAGGCAGTGATGGCAGCAAGCGCGGGCTTGACATCAAAGGTCAAAGAGGTGCCAGCATAGTAGCAAGTGCAGCAGGGAAAGTCGTTTATGCGGGCAACGCTTTAAAAGGTTATGGCAATCTGATTATTGTAAAGCACAACGATCAATATTTAAGTGCTTATGCGCACAACCAAACAATACTAGTGAGCGAACGAACGTATGTTAAGCAGGGACAAAAAATTGCCACAATGGGTAATACAGGATCGAGTGAAGTTATGCTTCATTTCGAGATCCGCAAAAAAGGGAAATCTGTCGACCCTTCCCTATATTTGCCTGCACACTAGTACTCCCGTACCACGCACTTTGCAATGTAGTGCGCTTTTATGGGGCGCTAAACATGTCTGAACATACCTCCGACCAAGCCACATTAGATGAGCAAGATATTACCAGCGAACTTGAAGCTCTGAACAACGACGAAAGCCCTGAACAAAATCCCCATCACTCTGACAAACAAGATGTCGAGAACCCAACAAAAGAACAGCCTGCTAATAAACACCTTGATGCTACCCAAATATATCTTAATGAAATTGGCTACTCACCACTGTTAACCGCAGAGCAGGAAGTTAAGTTTGCTCGAGAAGCCTTAGCTGGAGTAGCTGCTTCCCGCGAAAGAATGATAGTAAGTAATTTGCGGTTGGTGGTGCAAATAGCTCGGCGATACAACAACCGTGGTCTGGCTTTGCTCGATTTAATAGAAGAAGGTAATTTAGGCTTGATCAGAGCAGTCGAAAAGTTTGACCCCGAACGCGGTTTTCGTTTTTCAACTTACGCAACATGGTGGATTAGGCAAACTATTGAACGCGCCTTAATGAACCAAACCCGCACTATTCGCCTGCCTATTCATATTATTAAAGAACTCAACTTGTATTTGCGCACGGCACGCAAACTTGCGCAAGAACTTGATCATGAGCCTACGGCGCAAGATATCGCAACAGCCACTGGCGAACCTGTAGCTAGCGTGCAAAAAATGCTGAAACTAAACGAACGTATTAGCTCGGTGGATACACCAATGGCGGGTGACGCCACTAAAGCAATACTTGATGTAATAGCAGATGAAAACGACACCACGCCAGAATCGCAACATCATAATAATACAATGCAACAAGACATTGTTCACTGGCTAGAAATTTTGAATCCTAAGCAACGAGAAGTACTTGCCAGACGCTTTGGTTTATTAGGATATGAACCCGCAACATTAGAAGATGTTGGTATAGAAATAGGACTTACGCGTGAACGGGTGAGGCAAATTCAAGTAGAGGCACTAAAGCGCCTGAAAGAAATTTTGCGCCATCAAGGTCTTAGTATAGAGTCTATATTTTCTGAGTAGTCAAACCTGATATGAACATGCAAAGTTGGCTTCGTTTGCTTGCTTCTGCGCTAATTGCATTTTGTAGTTATGCGGCTTGGGCCTATTATGCCAATAGTTTGGTAACGACCAATACCACCACCTTATTTAAAGCTGCGATAGTACAAGGCACTTATAGCGGTGCGGTTACACTGGCTTTTACGTTTTTGTTAGAAGTGTTTTATAAGCACTTTAAGTCAAAGAGCTACTGCTTGGCATTTATTGTGCCGAGGATTAATAAAGATAGCCTTGCTGATCCATGTAAAACCAAGCAGACTTTTGATGCAAGTTTACGCTTGTCAGAGACAATATGCAGCGGTCGATGCTTACCCGGAGTACTGTTGTCGCCCTTGCCTGCACTGCTTATACAAAGCGTATTAGTGATAGCAATAAACATTATTTTTGCAACGCCTAACTTATGGTTAACCGTTGCGCCATCGATACTATTTAGTGGCATATATGGCTACGCATACAGCATTGGTTTGCACCGTAAATCGTAGCATTATACCAATAGCTACATGTTATCGAGTTACGCGATATACTGCATGGATCACGCCAGGTAACAGTACTAATAAACACAGTACTATGTTAATCAATAAATGTTTACTCACACCTTCTTTTAATAGCACACCAATAGGTGGTAAAAATATCGCGAGTATAATCAAAATAATTTTGTTCATTGTGCATTCCTTTTCTTTATTGTTATTTTACACTACAGGTATTTGCGGTATTGCGTCAAATATAGCCGCAACAAATAGGCTGTTAGCTTAACTACGAGTTAATGTAACAAATGTATAATTGTGGGCGTTTTTACTATCTGATAAGTGCTTTTCTGACGCAAGAGTATGCCATTTACCATGACTGTGATAATCAGGAAACTGAGTATCGCCATCTACCTCTAAATCAATATGAGTTAAATAAAGCGTATCTGCTTGGGGTAAAAAGTGCTGGTAAATTGTTCCACCGCCAATAATCATGACTTCGTTGTACGCCGCTTTTGCTATTTGTAAAGCCTGTTCACATGATTGCGCCACTGTGGCGTCATTTAATGACAATTCTGCGTTGGTACTGATAACAATATTTAACCTGCCTGGTAACGCTCTGCCAATCGAATCGTAAGTGCGTCTTCCCATAATAACAGGCTTGCCCATGGTAACCGACTTAAAGTGCTTTAAATCGGCAGGCAAGTGCCAAGGCATTTGATTATCTTTACCAATAATACGATTGTTAGCCATGGCTGCAATCATGCTTATTTTTACGCGTGAATCTGTTGTCATTATTGCTTAATCTCGCACGTATACTACATTAGGATGATCGTCATCTTCGTCATCAAAATCGTCGTCATCAGCATCAGTGTTTACGTCATCGCTATCGCCGGTAGTATTACTCTGATACTCATCCCACTGGAAGCTGACTTCGTCTTCTTCATCAATCGCTTCAGGGGGTAACTCATCTAAATACTGCATAATGTCTTGGCATATTTCGCTTGAACCCAACTTATGAAATGCTGATATTTGATAGTAGTCTTCTTCCCAGCCCATTTGATCAGCAATTTGCTGACACAAGGCGTCGGCCTCTTCTTCTAACATTAAATCGACTTTGTTGAACACTAACCATCTTGGTTTTGATGCAAGTTTAGGATTATATGTTTCAAGCTCATTGATAATGGTTAAGGCGTTCTCAACCGGGTCGCTGCCATCGGCAGGCATAATATCAATAAGGTGCAATAGCACACGACAGCGCTCGAGATGCTTTAAAAATTGGATACCTAAACCAGCGCCATCTGAGGCCCCTTCAATCAAACCAGGAATATCCGCTATTACAAAACTGGCTTGAGAATCAAGCCTCACCACCCCTAAATTGGGTACTAGCGTGGTAAATGGATAGTCTGCCACTTTGGGTTTGGCTGAAGATACAGAACGAATAAATGTCGATTTACCGGCATTAGGTAAGCCTAATAGACCTACATCGGCAAGCAACAATAGCTCTAATTTGATGTTGCGAATTTCGCCCGGTGAGCCATCACTCTTTTGACGTGGCGCTCGGTTAGTAGAACTTTTGAAACGCGCATTACCCAAACCATGAAAACCGCCTTGGGCCACTTTCATCCGTTGACCGTGATGCGTTAAATCGCCCAACGCTTCGCCGGTGTCTTTATCAGTAGCGCGAGTACCTACAGGCACTTTTAGTATTAGGTCTTCGCCTTTACGTCCGGTGCAATTAGCGCCTTGGCCATTTTTACCGCGCTCGGCACGGTGAAAACGTTCAAATTGATAGTCAATTAGGGTATTCAGGTTTTCGTCGGCTTCTAAAAATACACTGCCACCGTCACCACCGTCACCACCATCAGGACCGCCTTTGGGGATATATTTCTCGCGCCTAAACCCAATAACACCGTTACCGCCATCACCGGCTTCTGCGCGTATATCTGCTTCATCTACAAATTTCATTTGCTTGCTTAAATCCTGTATTACTTAATATGGTGGGGTGTTGCGTTTTGTATATTATATCAGCTTTAGTGAATTTCGATAGTTAGCATTTTGCGATGCACTTTCAACCCTCATCGCTTATTACTGAATCGCTAAGTGTAAAATATTAGCGCAAAAAAAACCCCGCAGTAGCGGGGTTTCCGAATAACTTGCTAACCTAATTACTCAGCAACAATGCTTACGTATTTACGGTTTTTAGGACCTTTAACTTCAAACTGTACTTTACCGTCAGTTAAAGCAAATAGTGTATGGTCGCGACCAATACCCATGTTGTCCCCAGGATGGAATTTAGTACCGCGCTGACGAACAATAATGTTGCCTGCTAATACGTCTTGACCACCAAAGCGCTTAACACCAAGGCGTTTGCTTATTGAGTCACGACCGTTTTTAGTACTACCACCAGCTTTTTTATGTGCCATGTGTTCGTCTCCTACTTATTATGCGTTGATCGCAGTGATTTTCACTTCTGTGAACCACTGACGATGTCCCATCTCTTTGCGAGAATGCTTTCTGCGACGGAACTTCACAATTTTAACTTTATCGCCACGACCATGAGTTACTACTTCAGCAGTAACTTTGCCACCAGCAACATAAGGTGTGCCGATTTTTATATCGTCACCATTACTCACCATCAAGATATTATCGAAATCAATAGACTCAC
This sequence comes from Glaciecola sp., assembly GCA_049650345.1. Lineage (GTDB taxonomy): Bacteria > Pseudomonadota > Gammaproteobacteria > Enterobacterales > Alteromonadaceae > Glaciecola. The sequence goes on from JBARZY010000124.1 coordinate 67,276, forward strand.
CTGGAGCAACTTCGATTTTTTCAAGACGAACGGTTTGGCCTTCAGCCACACGGTGTTGTTTGCCACCACTTTGGAAAACCGCGTACATATATTTCTCCGCTCTGCGCAATCATGCGCTCAATTCAAAAAACAGGGCGCAGATTATAGGGAAAATACTAAACCGTTACAAGCATAAATTGCAGTTTATTTACACAAGTGAGGTACAAGTACACATGCATGTGCCGCAATCAGGCATTTTTACTCGAAAACAATCACATATCTGTAGTTTATATTCACATATATCTAGAGTTGCGCGGTAATAAATGTAAAAATATGCGACAAATAATAACAAATTTTTTCGGTGTAATGGATCTCAATACAATAAAACGCTTGTCAGCCCCTGACATGCAAGCAGTTAATCAACTGATTCAGCAGCAAGTAAGTTCCGACGTTGCCCTTATTAATCAACTTGGTTTTTACATTGTTAACAGTGGCGGTAAGCGCTTGCGTCCGCTCATGACCGTGCTTGCTGCTCGTGCATTAGGTATTACCAACACCGACCATCATGCACTTGCCGCCATTATTGAGTTTATTCACACTGCGACTTTGTTACACGATGATGTAGTTGACGAATCTACCATGCGTCGTGGCCGCGAAACGGCAAACGCAGTTTTTGGTAATCAAGCAAGCGTATTAGTAGGCGACTTTTTATACTCTCGTGCATTTCAAATGATGGTGTCACTGCAACGCATGCCAGTAATGGATATATTATCGGATGCTACCAATCGCATCGCCCAAGGCGAGGTAATGCAATTGATGAATGTGAACGATCCTGACACCACAGAAGAAAGTTATTTTGACGTTATTTACAGCAAAACTGCTCGTTTATTCGAGGCGGCAACTCAGTTAGCAGCCGTACTAACTGACCAAAGCGCAGATGTAGAGCGCGCCATGCAGGACTACGGCAAGCATTTAGGCACCGCATTCCAACTAATTGATGACGTGCTCGATTACACTGCTCAAGAAGACGAAATGGGTAAAAAAGCCGGCGACGATCTTGCTGAAGGCAAGCCTACATTGCCTTTATTGCATGCTATGTGGCACGCCAATGAAGCCAACGCTGCGCTGATCAAAAGCGCCATTGAAAATGCCGATGGCATGGCCCATTTCGACACTATTTTGCAGGTTATGCAACAACACGGTTCTATTGAATATACCCGCCAATGTGCAATAAAAGAGTCAGAAAAAGCCAAAGCTGCACTCGCTTGCATTCCAGAATCTGAATACAAACAAGCTTTGATAGGCTTGGCAAATTTGTCGGTCAACCGCGCCAGTTAATTATAAACATGGCGCGCCCCTCTACGATGCTAGTAAATGGCTTAATGTAAGTTAAACAATCGACCAAACCAATCTGTACGCATGCTACGTGCATCACCACGATTACGTTTTTCAGACGCGGCTTGCAGCCCCTTGCCAGTATTGATAATAACTTGTAAATCACCAAAACTGCCTGGCTTCATGGTATACCCCATCGCTTCTAGCGACTCCACTACGTTTTTACTTAAGTTCGGATGGTAATATATGGTGTCTTTAGGCAACAGTTGATGATGGAACCTTGGTTTATCAACGGTTTGCTGAGCACTCATACCAAACTCAATTGCGTTTAAAATACTTAAATACACCGACGATATAATTGTGGTCCCGCCTGGAGAGCCTGTCACTAGCTTAATGTTATCGCCTTGCAATACAATAGTAGGCGTCATCGAGCTCAGCATTCTTTTATTCGGGGCAATGGCATTAGCATCCCCCCCTACTGCACCAAATGAGTTTTCGGTGCCGGCTTTTGCGCTGAAGTCATCCATCTCGTTATTTAATAGAAAGCCAGCCTCATTAACGACCATTCCACTGCCGAAACTGAGATTGATAGTAGTGGTATTTGATACTGCATTACCAAATCTATCAACAATCGAGAAATGTGTGGTGTCGTGGCTTTCTGGCAAACCGGGCTTAACCTCTGGTGTGCTTGATATTGCTGCAATATTTACTTGCGCTGCGCGTTTGTCCAAATAGGTAGCATCAAGTAATGCATGTTTAGGAACGTTATAAAAATCAGGATCGCCCAAGTACTCAGCCCGGTCGGCAAACACTCTTTTGCCTATTTCAGATAACACATGAATATATTCAGGACTATTGTGCGTCATACTATCGGTTTGTACTTTTACACGGTCGTACATGTTTAACCATTGAGCAATCGCAATACCGCCAGAACTAGGTGGCGCAGCGCTGACTACCGTGTAATCACGCCATGAACTGGTGATAGGCTCACGCCATTTGGCAGCATAATTACTTAAATCTTGCGCAGTGATTAAGCCTTTATTTTGTTCCATGAAGGCGACGATTTGCTGGGCTGTTGTGCCGCTGTAGAAACCCGCTTTTCCCTCACTTTGAATACGTTTTAAGGTGTTCGCTAAATCTTGCTGAATAAATAACTCACCTGCTTTTACATCACCGAAATAGCGAGAAAAATTAACAGTTAAATTTTTAGTCTTTATTTTGTTTTTGTAACGTTCAATACGCTCATGTAATTGTGCAGGGACAATGAAGCCATTTTCAGCCAATTTAATTGCAGGCGCTAATAAGTCTTGCCACGGCATAGAGCCGTATTTTTGATGCGCTTCCCACATACCTGCAACTGTGCCTGGGACACCCGACGCTAGTATGCCGTAAACAGGTAACTCAGATTGTACATTGCCCTGTTTATCTAAATACATGTTTTTAGATGCACCCGATGGCGCAGTTTCGCGATAGTCTAAAAAGTTTATATTACCGTCAACTAAAGTCAGCATGAACCCACCGCCACCAATATTACCGGCTTCAGGATAGGTTACCGCTAAACTAAATTGCGCTGCAATGGCAGCATCTACCGCATTGCCACCCCGCTCTAGGATCTCAATCGCAACGTCAGATGCAAAAGCATCGGGCATAGCAACCGCTTGATACTGCTTTGCAACAGTAGGCAATTGGGGTAACGACACATCAATTGGACGATTGGCACAACCTGATAGCATTAATAACGCTAACGCTTGGGCAAAAATAACGCGCATAAACAGTATTCCTTTAACATAACAAACCAAAACGGTGAGTCCTTGTTATACTATATCTCAGGTAATATAACTACACTTGCCTATTCGCTTCATGAGCCTGCCAAAACCAGTGTACTTGGATGTAAACAGACCATGTTGATGCATTGCAACTAACCAAAAGGAATACTTCATGTGTGAATTACTGGGCATGAGCGCCAATGTGCCCACCGATATATGTTTTAGCTTTAGTGGCCTAATGGAGCGTGGCGGACGCACGGGACCGCACAAAGATGGGTTTGGCATTACCTTTTATGAAGGCAAAGGCTGTCGAAACTTCAAAGACTCTGAGCCTAGTTGCGACTCAGTTATTGCCCAGCTTATTCGCGATTACCCAATTAAAAGTCGAACGGTTATCAGTCATATTAGGCAAGCCAATCGTGGACGAATATGCTTAGAAAACACCCATCCATTTACACGTGAATTATGGGGAAGGAGCTGGACCTTCGCACATAATGGGCAGTTATCTAATTACCAAAAAAAGCTACACATTAAGTATCACGTGCCAGTTGGCAATACCGATAGCGAGTTAGCCTTTTGTTGGTTACTTGATCAGGTATTTGAAAAATTTGGACGCGTTAAGCCCAAAAACATGACACCTGTTTTTAAACACATTGCGAGTTTATGTGACAGTTTGCGCGACTTGGGTGTGTACAACATGATGCTTACCGATGGCGAGTATTTGCTAGCATATTGCACAAATCATTTGCATTGGATAACGCGCAAAGCACCTTTTGCCAAAGCCAGCTTAATTGACACAGAGGTTACAGTTGATTTCCAGCAGCACACCACACCTAACGATATTGTGACGGTTATTTCAACTAAACCGCTGACAAATAACGAGCAATGGCACAAGATGCAGCCTGGTGAGTATCAATTATTTAAATTTGGCGAAGCCGTTTAAATATCTCGCTTTTGTCGTGCCACTTTATGCAATGCCGTATACATTAATATCGAAAGAAGCTTCAACTTCTTGGAGTTCCTCGATTAGCTTGTTTTTTTTATCAGTGCTGATGCTCCAGAAATAAGGCGTCATCATCAATAAATTGAGCCGGCTAGCTTCATCAGGTAATGTCACATTAACGTTAAGCTGTTGGTGCGATAATAATTTGAAACCCTTGGGGGTAGGTAAATTAGCCTTATGTTGCTGTGCGTTGTCATACACCATTTGCTTCAACGCAGTTAGGTGCGAGGGTGCAGGGTTCACCGTTATCCAAATACCATTATCGCTTAACACCCGCTTTATTTCATTTTCATCGCTGGGCGCAAACACCTGTATCACTGCATGTTGAGAGCCGTCGTTAAGCGGTAATGCGTAAGTACTCGCTACCGCATAATGATGCTCTTTAGCCTGCTTTGCAGCCTTTTGCACTGCAGCTCTTGAAATGTCGATACCACTGGCCTTAATATTTATGGCGTCATCAGACATTTGAGCTTGTACAGAAGAACTTACTTTGCGCAGGTAATAACCCTCTCCACATCCTGCATCAAATAACGGCAAACGCGCCCCTGCTGAGTACTGTTTAATTGCCGTATACTCAACAATAAGTGAGGCTATTTTTTCAGCCAGCGGTAAATAATGGTCTTGATTCAGAAACTCGCGACGCGCCATTACCATTTCTTTATTGTCGCCCGGCGCTTTACTGTTTTTGTGTTGTGCTAGCAACAAATTAACATAACCCTCTTTGGCCATATCAAAACTGTGTTGGTTAGCACATAACCATTGCTTTTGTTGTACTTGCAAACTGTCACCACAGGCTGGGCAGCGCCAAACGTGATGGGGCACATCTAATGTCATTATGCCAAGCCAGCGTTTCGGGTCATATTTTCGTTGCGATCGCGATGCACAATCACATCGTCTTCTATACGAATACCGCCAAACGGCTTTAACATATCAATTACGTTCCAATTAAGGTATTTCGAGTTTTCACTAGCTTTTAAATCAGCGAGTAACGAATCGATAAAATATAAGCCTGGCTCGACTGTGTAAACATGATTCGGCTCTATAATGCGGGTACAACGCAAAAATGGATGTTGCTCAGGGCCTGGCTGCGGCGTGCCGCGATCATCGGCCACATGACCTGCAACATCGTGTACCTGCAAGCCAAGCATATGGCCAATACCATGAGGAAAAAACGTACTCACAATACCCTTCTCTACGGCATCTTCAGCACTCATATTAATAATACCAAATTGCACCAGTAAGTTGGCTACCCCTAAATATGCGGCCTTGTGAATATCGACATAACTTCTGCCGGGTTTAAGCATATCAATTAACGACAAATTTAATCCGTCCATGGCTTTAATCATATCGGCAAACTCACCTGACTGCGTGCAGTAGGTGCGAGTAATGTCTGACGCATAACCATGAAAACTGGCACCCGCATCAATCAAAAACGACAAATGCTGCTGTGGTTTTTCAGTATCAAGTACCATGTAATGCAGTATTGCGGTGTGCTGGTTTAGGGCAATGATATTATTGTAAGGAACGTCGTTATCGCCCTGCTTTGCTGCTTGTAAATATGCTTGGTTAATTTCAAACTCTGATCCACCGGCAAAAAAAGCATCGCGGGCAGCCTCATGAGCGCTAACCGCAATTGCACTAGATATACGCATACAATCTAGCTCGTAGTCAGTTTTATAAGCGCGGTGATAATGCAAATAATGCATAACACGGTCAGGGTTCACTAACTCAAATCCTAAGGCTTTTGCTACCTCTATATATTCACCAATGTAAGCATATTTTGAGCGGTCATAAGGCAAGTGCTTTTCAACCATATTTGCTTGTTTCAAATACACAATGTCAAAATGTTCTACCCAAAAATCGCCAGGGGATTGCGGCACCACGTGCCAAAAATCTACCGGCTGGTAAAATACAAGTTTCGGCTTATCTTCACCATTTACAATTAACCAGCAATTGGGATTATCTACCACCGGCAACCAGGCTTTAAACTGCGGGTTAACTTTAAACGGATAATTATTATCGTCTAAGAACAAGCGTTTACCCTGCCCTGAATGAATCACCAAACCATCAATGCTTTCGCGCGCTAATGCTTCTTTGGTGCG
>JBARZY010000125.1:0-67211 GCA_049650345.1 Glaciecola sp.
ACGAAGGCGCAGATATTGACGAATTGTCAGTAGCTAAAATCTTTGTTGATGAAGGCCCAACTATGAAGCGTATTAAGACACGTGCTAAAGGCCGTGCTGATCGTATTTTTAAGCGTAGCAGTCACATCACTGTGGTTGTGGCGGATAACTAGGAGTAGATAATGGGACAGAAGGTTCATCCTACCGGTATACGCCTGGGTATCAGCAAACCATGGAACTCTACTTGGTACGCTAATACAGCAGAATATGCCGACAATTTATATAGTGACCATCAAGTTCGTCAGTATCTGACTAAAGAACTTAAAAATGCATCACTTTCTAAAATCGTAATCGAACGTCCAGCTAAAAGCATTCGTGTCACTGTACACACTGCTCGCCCTGGTGTAGTAATCGGTAAGAAAGGTGAAGACGTAGAAAAACTACGTAATCACATCACTAAGCTTGCTGGCGTGCCAGCACAAGTGAACATTGCCGAAGTTCGTAAGCCTGAATTAGACGCACAGTTAGTTGGAGATTCTATCTCTAGCCAGCTAGAACGTCGTGTTATGTTCCGTCGCGCCATGAAGCGTGCGGTACAAAACGCAATGCGCCTTGGCGCTTTAGGTATTAAGGTAGAAGTTAGTGGTCGTTTAGGTGGTGCTGAAATCGCACGTGGTGAGTGGTATCGTGAAGGTCGTGTACCTTTGCATACATTCCGTGCAGACATCGATTACGCAACATCTGAAGCATTAACCCAATATGGTATTATTGGTGTTAAGGTTTGGATCTTCAAAGGTGAAGTATTAGGTGGTTTACCACTTACTCAAGAGCAACCTGCTCCATCTGCACCTAAGAAGAAAGGCCGTAACGCTAAGCGAGAGGGCTAATCATGTTACAACCAAAGCGTACGAAATTTCGTAAAATGCATAAAGGTCGTAACCGTGGACTTGCTATTGCCGGTGGTAAAGTAAGTTTCGGCACCTATGGCCTTAAATCAATTGGTCGTGGTCGTATGACTGCTCGCCAAATTGAAGCAGCACGTCGTGCCATGACTCGTCATGTAAAACGTCAAGGTAAAATTTGGATCCGTGTGTTTCCTGATAAACCAATTACTGAGAAGCCTCTAGAAGTGCGTCAAGGTAAAGGTAAAGGTAACGTTGAATACTGGGTATGCCAAATTCAGCCAGGTCGTGTTTTATACGAGATGGAAGGTGTGCCAGAGGAACTTGCACGTGAAGCTTTTGCTTTAGCCGCTGCAAAGTTACCATTTAAGACAACCTTTGTAACTCGGACGGTGATGTAATGAACGCGACAGAACTAAGAGAAAAAAGTGTAGACGAACTAAATGCTGAGTTGACTAACTTGCTTCGCGAGCAGTTTAACCTACGCATGCAGAACGCTACTGGTCAGTTAGAACAAACTGCCCAACTTAAAACTGTACGTCGTACCATCGCACGTGTAAAAACAATACTGACTCAAAAGGCTGATAAATAATGACTGAACAGAAAGCTCGTACAGTTCAAGGCCGTGTGTCAAGCAACAAAATGGATAAAACCATTACTGTTGTTGTAGAACGATTTGTTAAACACCCAATTTATGGGAAGTTTATTAAACGTTCTACTAAGTTACACGCACATGACGAAGCTAACGTTTGTAATGAAGGCGATTTAGTGTCTATCACTGAATGTCGTCCTTTGTCTAAGTCTAAGACTTGGATGTTAGTTGACGTATTAGAAAAAGCGCGCGTATAGTCCGCATTTTCTAGCTGCATTTATGCACATAGTTAAAAGGCGCTACTGATAACAGTAGCGTCTTTTTTGTTTTGGTTTACGCAAGCCTGTTTCACTACTTGCCAAAACTTACCACGTTGTGCGTGTGATAAGTCATTATCAATTACTACTCATTTTGTTAATTACTTGTGACACTTTAGTGACATCTTCCCTTTATTCTCAGTTTCAACATTTGGTTGCAAGCAAACCCAATGTGAATTCATTAAAAACAAAACTGACATAAATTTAGAGGGAAAACCATGAACTGTTTTAAAAAATCACTCACCGCAGTAGCATTGACTAGTTGTCTTGCAATAGCATCAATTGGCGCGTCGCAAGCAGTTGAATTAGAAATTAGTATTACCAACCTGACTCAAGGGAATTACTTTACACCCCGTTTGGTTGTTGCGCATACCGATGCGGCTGACTTGTTTGAAGTCGGTGAAACAGCCTCCATGCCATTAACATGGATGGCAGAGGCTGGTGTTATTATGGATAGCCAAGAAGCCGCTTCGGCAGGACAAAACTTTGAGTCATTATTAGGTCCTGCTGACACTGACAACGCCACAAACACTTGGCATTTTTTTGATGGCTTAGTTGCGCCGGCTACTACGGTCACTTATGCCTCGTTTGATACTCTCGATAAACCACTGCTTTCAATTGTGTCAATGTTAATCCCAACTAACGACGCATTTATTGGCTTAGATAGCATAGAAATCCCTACCGAAGCAGGTACGTACACATATTATGTAAACGCCTACGATGCAGGAACAGAACTTAACGATGAATTAAACAGCACACGCACTGATATCACTGGCCCCGGCGGCACTGCGCTTGGTGGTTATGGCGCACCGGGCGTTGCTGGCGCAGGTGCTCCGCCTATTGCGCCATCCATGAGCGTTGGTGGTACTGGTGTGGCAAGTATTGTCGTATCAGGTGAAGTGGCCGATGGCACCGATGGTCCTGTTCATATTCATCGCAATACCTTGGGTGATACCTCAGCGTCATCTGGCGCAAGTGATCTTAATTCAACCGTGCACAGATGGTTAAATCCAGTAGCCAAGGTCACTATTGTTGTTCCAGCATCTTAATTACGGAGCGTAGATATGAAAAATTCAAAAAGAAATATTGTCGCTATTGTTGCCCTAGCGGCACTACTGTCGGCGTGTAGTGGCGATGATGGTGCAATTGGGCCACAAGGTCCACAAGGCGAAACAGGTGCACAAGGGCCGCAAGGTGATACAGGCAGTCAGGGTGACCAAGGCCCCACGGGTAGCTTTGGTGCTTACACAATTGAAGTAACTAATATTACCCACGGCCAACCTATGGCACCAAGCGCAATTATACTGCATGAGCCAGGCTTTAACGGATTTGTTGCGGGTGAAGCTGCCAGTTTAGGCATAGAAACATTAGCAGAGGGTGGCTCGCCAGATATGTTAATCAGCGAGGCTCAAGATGCTACTCAGTTTTTGGATGCGACTACAACAGCAGGCATAAATCCACCGGGTGAAACCACAGCTCTCACAACATTTCTGGTACCTGAGCTAGACATCGATAATGTACGAATAACCGTTGCGTCTATGCTAGTGGATACAAACGACGCATTTATTGGTGTTGATGCACATGATATCAGCAATATGACAGTGGGACAGCAGATGACTGTATTCGCACTTATATGGGATGCCGGCACTGAAGCTAACCTTGAAACATCAAGTACTATGCCTGGACCCGCTGCAACAGAAGCAGGAGGCGGTGGAGCTGGCGCAGGATTTGATGCTGCAAGAGACGATCTAATAGACGCCGTGAGAATTCACGCAGGTGTGGTTACATCGGCTAATGCGTCAGATGCTAGCCGTGAAGGCTTAAGTACTTCTGTGCTTGACCAGAGTGACCGCTTTGACAGTGTAGGTGCAAAGGTAGTTATTACAAGAACGCGTTAGCACTGGGCACTAAGCGAACTACAGGGGCTGCTGAAGCGACATTTAGCAGCTTTATTTTTGCATGTATTGCTATATAAACATCTATTTACTGACTTTTAACGCCTCTGAAGGGATGTCTAAATAAAGTGTTATGAGACGTCCTTTGCGCATTACCTCGAACTCTAGTGTGTGTGCACTTTGCATCAACTCATTGATCACAGCTCGTTGTTCTTCCACGGTAACGCTCATGCCGTTAACTCTTTTTAATACATCATCTTCTTTAAAGCCAATTTGTGAAAACAGATCGCTGTTGATCCCAGGCTCAATCAACATTCCATCAGCAATATACGGAGTAGGTGTATAGGTAACGATGTGTGACAAAATACGGGGTCGGGTACCAATTTGCTTGGCTGTCATGCTCAGGTAATCTTGCGTAGTCAGTGCTGTTTGTGCGCTTGATGGCTGCAACAAATTTGGCTCAACTAAGTACTTGGTGAGTGTTCTATTACCAACCTGATACACAATATGGTCTGTGTTAATTTGTAGTACTCGCACTGTGTTATTTAAAATCAGGTCGCCACCAATTACCTTATATAATGTGCCTTTGAATTCAATAAGCGCTCTAGCTTGTGTCGATAACACATCAATTCCTACCACTAAAAAAGTGACTTCATCGTCATGCAGTAAACTTCTAGTACTATCGTCAATATCTGGGCTGCCATGCAATTTGCTTTCTAAATAAGGAGATGCCTTGCTAGTTGACAGATATTGCTTGCTTACATTGTTTACATTGCTCGATTGGTAAGCGCTACTTGCCGTATCTGTTAAGTTCGGATTGTCGACATACAAGGTCGCTATTGAATATGCAGTTGCTATTAATAACAACATCAATAGCGCGATTATTCGTTTACTCAGCATACTTATATTTACACGTAATGATTTATTAAGTATTTATCGGCTTGAAGTAAAGTTACTCCAGCAAACTTAAATTTCATAACTGACTTAAAAAATGAACGATAAACATTCATTTTAAAAAACGGTCATTTATTACAGGTGAACAAATTAAAAATATGAACATCATTTTTTAAGGATTTTTAAATTACCTATTTAACTTTATTATAATCAATGGTTTATATTTCTTTCTGTGTTGGCATGTATCGTGCTTTGTGATGGGTCACAAGTAGTAGCGAATGGGTCGCTAGAGAAGAGGCTATAGCATGAGATTAATAAAAGGATTATTGATAACGGTCGTTACTTTGACATCTGCAGGTATGTTTTATATCAGCGGGTGGGCAGACGACACTCATTCAAATTCAGCCACTACAATCTCAAATGAGCCCTTAGGCGAACAGTCGAAATCGTACATTATCCAAGGTGCTAAACCTGCTCATTTGCGCACTGTAGTGATGCAAGCTGGGGGGAATGTGGAAAACGAATATCCCATTATTAATGCTGTCAGTGCAATGCTAACGCAACAGCAAGTGGCAATTATTCAACAGGTACATGGCCTGCGTATTCAAGACGACCGCACAATAACGAGTATGAATAAGGGAAAATCTCAATATGCCCCAGGCATTCAAGCTAAGTTAGCGCGTATCAACAACAAAATTTCTGAACAAATAAGCGCGCATAAATTACATGATATGGGCATCACTGGAAACAACGTAACAGTAGCCGTGATTGATAGCGGGGTTAATTTAGGCGGTAAAATCGGAAAATACTTATTCAGAGATAGCCGCAACAAGCAGCGTGTATCGATTAAGTATGACGCAATTCGTGGCCACGAAACATACTACTATAACGATGACAGAAACGGTCACGGCACCCATGTGGCAGGTTTAGTCGCTAGTTCATTAAAAGATGATGATGGCAACTTCAATGGTATAGCACCCGATGTGCATTTATTGTCAGTTAGAGCATTTAATGCACATGGCGAATCTAGCTATTCACGAGTATTAGATGCCTTAAACTGGGTGTTTAACAACCGTTATCGATTTAAAATCAGAGTGGTTAACATGTCGCTAGGTGTCGAAGCAAGCAGCCACTACTGGGAAGACCCAATTAACCAGGCCGTTATGCGTTTATGGGACGCCGGTATCGTGGTGGTAAGTTCTGCGGGTAACAATGGTCGCGATGTTGGTATTACGGTACCTGGCAATAACCCTTATGTGATAACGGTTGGGGCATTGAGCGACCACTCATCGCCTTTGGACTTCAGTGATGACAGAATAGCAACGTTCTCGTCAAAGGGCCCTACTGTTGAAGGTTTTGTCAAACCAGAAGTGGTTGCATTTGGTGTAAGCATAGCCAGCAAAATGGATATGAGATACTTTAGAAAACGTTACAAGCTCAATAAATTGGGACGTGATTATGCGGAAGTATCGGGTACCTCTCAAGCCGCCGCAATTGTATCGGGGGTAGCTGCATTAATCATATCAAATCAACCCAATATTTCGCCAAATGACGTAAAATGTAAAATTATGGCGTCGGCGAAATCGGGTTACCAGCACCACAAACTTGCATTCAGTCCGTTTGAACAAGGCAGTGGTATGGTCAACGCGTACGATGCTGTGGTTAGCAATGCAAGTAATTGTGCCAATGTAAATCTAAACATCAAACAGGACTTACTCGGCGAGTCGCATTTTGCTGGGCCAAGTCGCTTAGATGCACAAGGTAACGCCTATATTGCCCTTGGTAACGGCGAAGTGCTTAGCCAAGGCGTAAGCTGGGGGACAGATGCTATTGACCTTAACGGAATCTCGTGGGGCGATAGTATAACCAAATTACAAGGCGTGGGATGGTCTGACGGCACTACACGCTTACAAGGTGTTGCATGGGGTGGCGGTAGAAGCGCGTTTAGAACGATGTCTTGGACAAATGCATTAATAGATTTGCAAGGTATTTCGTGGGGCGATTCGTTGTTGCAGTTACAAGGCACGAGCTGGGGAAATGGTATTAGCCTTCAATCCAGTGATTTAGACCTTGAACCCATTGACCCGAACATAATAATTGAGGTGTCGGAAAACGGCTGGCAGTAGTGCGTGCGAAGATACTACTGCAAATAGTGCACACGAAGTTGTGTGCACTATTCATGAATACACATACATAGCCGATAGTACATTTAAATAATTCGGTTATTACTTGTCTTGATTACATACTATCACTCAATACATCGATGTTTGCTTAGATGCATGGCGTTCTTATGCATTTTTTTGATGTGTCCCACATATTTGATGGCGTCCACTAGTAATGTGCGCCTAGAAGCCGTAGACAATATCGAACAAATTTCTCAGCAGTCAATTAAAGCTATTTATCAAGACAAAAAAGGTTTTATGTGGTTTGGCACCCAAGAAGGCCTTAACCGCTACGACGGTACAAACTTTTATGCCTACACGTCGGTCTACAAAGATACCTCATCTATTTCAGGCAATTGGATAAACGCTATAACCGAGGACCAAGCCGGCAATTTGTGGGTAGCCACCTCAAATGGCGTGAGTCGGTTAAACCACCAAACAGACACCTTTACTCGCTTTATGGCAGACGGTAGCAATACCTCCATTAATGATAAAGAAGCACGCCATATAATTGCTGACAGCCAAGGGACTATTTGGGTGGCGACCAAAAAAGGCTTGAATAAATACTTAGCGAACGAGCAACACTTCAAGGTATTTAACTTTGTATCTAACACAGAAAATGTGGATATTTATGCAATGGTTGAGGACTTTGCAGGGAATCTATGGCTCGGAACCGACAATCATGGTTTATTTTTGTTTGATCCTACCACTGAAAAGCTGACTAACATTGCCAAAGACTTCAGTTATGGAAATATTCCATCAAGAGGCGGTATTAGGTCGTTATACATAGATTCAGAGCAAGTTTTATGGATTGGCAGTCTGCAAACCGGCTTGTTTACGCTAGATTTAAAAAAGCCAATTGGTGACTCTGCACATAGTAATTTACAGCGGGTAACCGCTTGGGGCAAAGAGCGAGTCGTTGCAATAAATAGCGATGCGCTGGGAACGATGTGGATTGGAACATCTGAAGGCGTCTTTTATCAAGATACTGCCTCTAACTCATTTCACAAGTTAACTCAACCGGGTATTCAATTTGATAACTTACTCAGTACTCAAGTATGGGGGTTATATAGCGATAGAAGCGGGCTATTTTGGCTTGGTGGGTTTTCAGGATTAAGCAAATGGAACACGCGCACTACTCAGTTTGAGCATTACCATGAAAACCTGTCATTGGGCTCGTCTTTGGTGGGGAATAGTGTCATGGCGGTTGCCAGTATCAATCCTGAGCAAATTTTAATCGGCTCTACAAAAGGGGCCGACATACTCTACCCCAAAACCGGAAAGGTGACGCCAATACCGGTAAAGACAGAGTCATCTGATGGGATAAATGACGATAGGGTGATGTCTATAGTGGTTGTGAGCGAACAAGAAATATGGTTTGGGCATCGAAAATCCGGCGCTATAAAATATAACCCAGTAGCCAATACCTTCAAACATTATACACATGACCCAAACGATGACAGTAGCTTGGGTTCATATGGTGTTGCTGCTATTATAAAAGCTAGAGACGGCACCGTGTGGTTTGGTTCATTTGGTGGAGGCTTAAATAAGTATGTGCCCGAAACTGACTCATTTGTGCGCTATCAACATGCTAGTGATGACATATCAACAATTAGTAGTGATAAAATAATTTCATTGTTAGAAGACAAGGCGGGGCGTATTTGGGTGGGCACATGGGACGCTGGTGTGAACGTATTTGTGCCAGAGACTGAAACTGCTTTTCGTCTACAAAACGACAAAAGCAACCCTGCTAGCTTATCTGACAATACTATCTTAGCCTTGTTCCAAGACAGGGACGAGAACATCTGGATAGGTACTGCTGGCGGAGGACTGAATTTACTCACGTCGCTGAATATCGAGCAAGGCCGCATTGAATTTGAAAACTATTCAACCCTGAATGCATTGCCCAGCAATGTTGTTTATGGCGTTTTGCAAGACCAAGAGGGGTTTTTGTGGATCAGTACAAATAAAGGCTTAACTAAGTTTAATATCAGAAGTCGCGTAGGGATTACTTACAATAAATCTGATGGTTTACAAGATAACGAGTTTAATTCAGGGTCTTTTTATCAAGACAGTAATGGCTACTTATACTTTGGCGGCATTAACGGCCTGACACGGTTTCATCCAAGCTCGGTAAAAGCTAATCCGATTACGCCTAATATTGAGTTTACTGCTTTTCAACGTTTGAATGAGTTTGCTGCCATACCTACTGTGCAAAGTGACCAAGGCGCTATTGATGTTGCATACACTGATTATTTAATTGGAATAGAGTTTGCGGCACTTGATTTTACGTCGCCGCGAGATAATCAATATAAGTATAAGTTGGAAGGATTTGACACCGATTGGGTAACTGTTCGAGATGAGCGTCGTGCTATTTATACTAACTTACCCGCTGGAAGTTATGTATTCAAGGTCATTGCCTCAAATAGTGATGGTGCTTGGAACATGGAAGGCCAACAGCTTACAATTAATGTACAGCCGGCTCCTTGGTTTTCTTGGTGGGCTTATTGTTTATATGGGCTGACTATTTTGGCAATGTTGTATAGTATTTATTGGTTTTATCGTCGTAAAGAAGCCCTGCATTTGCGTTATCAGGTAGAGTTAGAGCAGCAAGTCCAGGCTCGAACGGGTGAACTTCGCAGTGTAAACGAAAAACTTAGATACATTAGTATTACCGATGAATTGACGGGTTTACATAACCGTCGATATTTGTCAGATGAAATTGGTGAAATGCTGAGTACAACCCTGTTTACTTTTGCCAACGGCATACTAGACGACGCCATTGACGCTCGTTCTGGAACAAGATTGATGGCCATGATGTTTGATTTAGACGGGTTCAAGCCGATCAATGATAACTATGGACACGAGGCCGGTGATAAAGTCATTGTGCAAGTCGCAGATTTATTAAAAGAAGTATGCGGAGAAAATGGCATAGTGGTGCGTTGGGGGGGAGATGAATACATGATTGTCGCATATGTGGACAGTCTGTCACACGCAGAAGCAATTGCCGAAAACATTCGTGTAAAGGTGGCTAATCATGGTTTTGATGTGGGTTTATCGAACAAATCGTATTTGTCGACTTCTATAGGTTTCGCACTATATCCTTTCTGCCATTATGCTCCACATTCTGTTAGCTGGGACCAAGTGCACTCGTTGGCTGATCAGGCTTTGTATCTATCAAAGGCCGCTGGGCGTGATGCGTGGACAGGCATCGCTCAGTCAGACAAAGACCTACCTCTTACCACCCTAAATGCAATAGTGCCAAATTTAGAGCATGCGATTGAGAACAAAAATGTGGTGGTGGTAAGCAGTAAAAATCTTAACTAAGGGTCTTTCTATATTTGTACATAGTGGGTTCACTCACACCCATCATCTTCGCTGCCAAGGTCATGTTTGATTGATGTACTTGCAAAATACCTCTCGCTGTAGCATTTTTTACATATTGCATAGGCTTGTCTAATGGCACATCTTGCGACACTATTTGTTGTAACAATGAAGATACCTGCAGCCAGTTTTCAGATGAAGAAAATTTGTGATCGTGGTCACCTAACTTCATCAAGCGACGTCTAGTGGTGCTTACCGGTAAGTGTAATCGTAAAGCTGTTTTGTTGTGCGTGGGGCATGCTAAGTATGTTTTATGCAGTAAATGTGCTTCAATCGCAATACCCAAGCTAAATTGACGTGTTGTCGATTGTCCAATTTCAAGTATTAGCTTATTTATTGAGTGATTAAATGCGGCTTGCCAATCTAGTATTGCGTCGGCCGAAGTCGATGGTGCAGTATCTTCATGTGGTGCACGTAAGTATGCATTACTTCTTTCTTGATTCCTGGTGATGTTATCAACTGCGGTGTGGCCTACAGGCGCAGGCATGCTGGCGGTATTGATGGGGCGTATTGCATCATTATTATGTGGGTTAACACTATTGCCTAATTGCAGGTCGTCGTAGCTCAATTCGGTATTTGCGCTAAGCAAACTTGCTTGCATTAGTTTATTTTCCAATTCGCGAATATTGCCTGGCCAATCGTAGGCTTGCATAAGTTCGATGGTGTGGGGGGGCAAATGTTTCTTATCAATATTAAACTGGTGTGCAAATTTACTTAAGAAATGTTGGCACAACAGCGGGATATCCTCGGGGCGGTCTCGCAGAGGGGGGCTGTGCAGTGACAGTACATTTAATCGATAATATAAATCTTGCCTAAATTTACCTTTTGAAACTTCATATGCTAAGTCTCGGTTGGTTACTGCAACTATTTTTACATCAACTTGTATCGCACGATTTCCGCCAATAGGGGTGATATGTTTCTCTTGTACAAACCTCAAAAGTTTAGGTTGCATTGATATGGGTAATTCACCAATTTCATCAAGTACTAACAGTCCGCCATCAGCTGCTTGAATTTTACCTGTGCTATTAGTCTGCGCACCAGTAAATGCGCCTTTTACATGTCCAAATAATTCAGACTCAATAAGGGTTTCAGGAATAGAGCCGCAATCTACTATAACCAACGGCTGTTTTGCACGCGGGCCAAGTGAATGCAAAGCATGGATGAGTTTTTCTTTACCCGTACCGCTCTCGCCGGTAACTAGCACTGTAGCTTCTGACTGCGCAGCGCGCTGAGTGTGCTCCATAACGCGCTGCATCTTTTTCGAGCTAAACACGAGTGCACTGGATTGCATGCCTGCTTTTAATGTGGATAATTCTTCTGCCAATACCGCATTTTGGTGTTCTAACCTTTTGTTCAGTTGGTCTTCTAACTGACTGCGTTTAAGAGCTTTTCCCAATTGGCGTGCAAAACCAACAAACAACATTATCGATTCATGGGTAAGAGCCAGCAAATCCTTTTGACCAATAATAAATAAGCAGTCTTGATTATTTGTGCCCAGCGGTATAATAATGGTTTTATGCTTATCTTGTTCATACTCTACATGCCTTGATTGCTTTACGGCAGCTACTGCTGAGTCAGAAACAAACTGTTGATATTCACATTGCTCAAAGTCAGTTTCGCTAATGTCACCGTTTTGCGATAACGCATAGGTGTAGTTAGTATTGCCTGCTGTTGATACTATGCCGGCGTGTTGAAATTCAAACGTATATGCTAGTCGTTCAACGACACTTTTAAGTAATTGGGCAAAATCAGTCTCGTCAGCAATAATAGATGATATATCCCATAGCAGCAGCATGTTACGATAGTTGGTGACATTATCGGGTGTGAAAATACCGCCAAAATAATTAAACTCTTGTTCATCAAGGGTAAATTTGTCGGCCTCCCATTGCACTATGCTGGGCGTGTTGGAGCCTTGTGCTGCTTTAAGTGCTTGTTCTGCACGATTAATCAGTAAATTAGACGCAGACACATTTTCTGTTGCCACATCTTGTTGATGAATAAACGCCACGCCCACACTAAAACTTAGCCGAATGGCATTGTGCAGGTAAGGCCTCTCGTGCATTGCGTTTTGTAATTTAACCGCTAACTTATAGCCTTCACTGATACTTGATGCTGATATGGCAATACCAAATAAAGCACCACCAAATCGACAGGATATGTCTTCAGAACGAGTATATTTATTAATAATATCGGCAATTTCGCGCAGCACTTTGTCACCCTTGGCTTGCCCAAATTTGCGATTTACCTGTTGGAAGTCAATACAATGCACCATACACAGGGCAATGTTGTTCGTACTTATTTGTTCATCTATCGCACGCTGCAGGGACGAACGGCTTTGTAGTTTTGTTAAACTGTCGCTAGTAATGGTTTGGTAATCGTTGATTAACTGAATGCCCTCAATGCTTATAACGATAGTGTTTAGCAAAGTATCGAGTTGTTTTGACTCGTGCTGTAATGTTGCATCAAGAGATTTATTAGCGTTAGATAAATCAGTAATCCACTCTGACTCATCAGCAAGTTCGCACAAAAATTCAGGCAACGATTGGTGATGAAATAACATCAGCTCAAAATGGTTTGAATCGAGCGTTGAACTTAGTTCAGAGCGGCGGCTACTATCAAGGTGTTCATGATGATTTTGTATATTGACGCGAGCATATTGATGATTAGTGACGGCAATATCAATTTGATAACCATACTTATAATAAATCGACGCGTTTATAAAATCCTCAGAGATATTATTGTCTTTAGGATTGCTTTCATATGTTTTTATGTCGTTGTGATACTCACCGTACTCATACCGCACGGTGTTTTTATTCGCATAATGAATTAACCGTACATACGTACATTCGGCTGTGGCGCTCAATAACGATAGTAGCTTATTATCAGCATTACTCGATAGACGCATCAATTAGAATCTGGATAGTATATGACATGGTATTGTTATCGGCTAAATCTGAATTGTTTTTAGTTCTGACTAGAATAAAAGCGACATCCGATTTATAGTGTTCTGTATCGTTATTACGCTAATTTTTGGAAACCTTATGTTAAGTGATGGTTTTGGCCGTCAATTCGAGTATCTTCGCTTATCTATTACCGACGTATGTAATTTTTCATGCCAATATTGCTTGCCTGACGGCTACCAAAAAACACATAAAACCGGGTTTTTAACTAAACCTGAGATTTCTCGTTTGATTCAAGCTTTTGCCCATTTAGGAACAAAAAAAATAAGAATTACCGGTGGTGAACCCAGCTTAAGACGAGATTTAACAGATATTATTGCCATCGCAAAGCAGCAGCCAGGCATTGAACAAGTGTCGTTAACCACTAACGCATATAAGTTAGGGAAATTTGCAAAAATATGGTACGAGCATGGACTTGATTCAGTTAATGTGAGTGTTGACAGCTTTGACCCCCATCAGTTCGCCATAATTACTGGCTCTACTGATTTAGTCGAAATTTTAAAAGGCATTGATAAAGCGCTTGAAATAGGGCTTAGAGTAAAGCTTAATTTGGTGTTAATGCGTAAATTTAATGCCAAAGTATTGCAACAAGTGTTGCATTACATAAAAGATAAATCAGTAACATTTCGTTTTATAGAGCTAATGGAAACGGGAGATAACGCTGATTTCTTTCAGCAACAGCACGTAAGCGGCAATGAGCTTCAAACGCAAATACGCCATCTAGGCTTTAGTCCCGTTGCCCGCGATGCGTATGCGGGCCCTGCAAATATATTTTCTCATCCTGATTATGAAGGGAAATTGGGTTTAATTATGCCCTATGGTAAGGGGTTTTGTGATACCTGCAATCGCTTGCGAGTATCTGCTATTGGTAAATTACATTTGTGTTTATTTGCGGATGAAGGCTATGACCTAAGGCCTTTGCTAGAGAACGACGACCCTAGCGCATTAGCAGCGCATATCAGGCAGTTAATGCCACATAAAAAGCCCACTCACTATTTGTCTAATAACGACACTGGGGCGACAACGCACTTGGCCATGTTAGGTGGCTAATTTACACCAGCCGTGTGTAAGGAATAGCAAATGAGCGATAGCGAAAATAACACAGTGTGGCAATCTGCTGATGGTATCGCAACATTGGTAAATGCTGCCGCCAGTGCATTGGTACTGGTAAATAGTAAAGGGAAAATTGAATTTGCCAGTCAAGCGGTAGAAAATATTTTTGGTGAAACGCCTGATAACTTATTGGGTAAACACATCAATTCTTTGTTGTTACCCACTATGCGACAGCATCATCAGCAATACATTGATGAGTTTTTTAAAAAACCGTTTTCAAGGGAAATGGGGGAAGGCGCATCTTTTCCGGCTCAGCATAAAAACGGCAGTACAGTACACGTAAGTATTGGGTTAAGCAGCGTAGAAAAAGATGGTGAGCAATTTGTACTGGCCACCATCACCTTAGCTGCAAAGCTAAATGAAGCGACAGCTTCATTGCGTCACTCACAAAGTAGCTTAATTAGAAATATCAATCAAAACAAACGCTTAACCCATATTGCCGAAGAGAGCACCGATGCCGTTATGTTACTTGATCAAGATAACAGTATAACATGGTTAAATCGCGCTGCACTCAACCTGATGGGCTGTCGACAGCATGAGATCATAGGGGAAAGTATCCTACATTACGTAGGTAAACAAACAACTTCGAGTCAGTTGTCTTTGCTACGCGATAGCTTAATTACTGGTGTGACCTTTAGTGGTGAGGTGGTAATTGCAAAAAACAACGATACCACGGTACAAGTTGATGCAAGCTTACAACCAGTATTTGACCACGATGTATTGCAGGGTTTCTATTTTACCGCGAAAGATGTCACAAGTCGCAGAAGACTAGAGGCGCAAATGCGCGAAAATAACGAATTGTTAGAAACGACCGCGCGGATAGCAAAACTCGGTTTTTATTCGTTAGATCTAGTGAGTAACCAACTCAACTGGTCGGAAGAAGTTTATAATATCCATGATTTACCTAAAAGTCACAATATACAGGTTGACGAAGCTATAAATTATTACGCGCCTGAAGCACAACCTATTATTACAAAAGCAGTTGAAAACTGCATGGAAACGGGAGATTCATTCGATCTCGAATTACCATTTATTACTGCAAAAAATAGGAAAATTTGGGTACGTTCAGTGGGTTATGCAGAGTTTAATGGTGGCAAACCTATTAAGCTCAAAGGGGCGTTTCAAGATATTACAAGTTTGCGTCAAACTGCTATTGACGCAGAACAGGCTGCTATGTCAAAAAGCCGCTTTTTGGCCAATATGAGTCATGAATTACGTACGCCTATTACTGGTGTACTGGGGGTATCTGAATTACTGCGAGATACTTCCCTTGATGCAAAGCAAAAACATTATGTTGAGGTGATTAATCACAGTGCCGATAGTTTATTGTTTTTGGTTAATCAGGTACTCGATTACGCGAAGCTAGATTCTGGGTATCAAAAAGTCAATGAAATACGGTTCAAGCTTAAGCAATTTGTGCGTGATAAAGTGTACATTCATCAAGTTGCAGCGGGAGAAAAAGGCTGTAAGTTTGTCATTCAGTTTGATAGCCATGTACCTGAGCAAGTTGTAGGAGATGCCAACATAATTCTGCAAGTTCTAAACAACTTGTGTGCAAATGCGGTCAAGTTTACCCAGTATGGTGAGATATCCGTCGTTGTATCAGTCACTGAATTTGGCTATTTAAAATTTACCGTCACCGATACCGGTGTGGGAATTGATGCGCATAATATTGATACTTTGTTTGATGAGTTTCAGCAGGTAGACAATTCTTTCAGCCGCGTTCACCAAGGTACAGGCTTAGGCCTTACCATCAGTAAACAGCTTGTTGACTTGATGCATGGTCAAATAGGAGTAACGAGTGAACTTGGGGTCGGCTCGACGTTTTGGTTTACGGCACCCTTAACTATGGGTGAAGCAACTAATCATGACTCAGCGGATAGATCTTTACCAAGTACCCTATTGTTAGTGAAAGATGAAATCTGTGCCTCTGTATGGCATGAATTGGCGCATAATCGCCGCCTCAAAATTAAACCATGCTTTGATGTATCAACGCTACTTTCAAGCCTAAAAGCTGATGCAATTTGGGATCTTGTTGTATTGGTTGACTATTCGTCAGACATTCCCCTGCAAACTTGTATTGCATCTGTGAAACGGATACTAAATTCCCAGCAACAATTTCTTATTAGTACTGATTTAGCGCCGCAATTGCCTATTGATGCACAAGATACTAGCATAACAATTGACTTACATAACCTAGCGTACGACAACGACATACACGCGCTTGCTGATTGGCAGTTTGAAGCCCTGTCATTACGATTTAAAGAGGGGCAATGCACTAGTCCTATCGCTTTGGCTGAAAAGCACTTGTTGATTGTTGAAGATAACAATGTAAATCAGTTGCTGTTTAAGGAAATGCTGTTAGATACGAAAGCTATAATCACATTTGCTAGCAATGGCGAAGAGGCCTTAGCAGTAATTGAAGGCGCCAGTAAGCCCTTCGATTTGGTTATAATGGATTGCCAAATGCCGGTAATGGATGGGTTCCAAGCCACCGAAAAAATTCGCGCTCATGCCAAGCCAGAAGTGGCTAGTTTGAAAATAACGGCAGCCACTGCGCACGGTTTCGATAGTGACATTCAAAAGTGTTATGAAGTAGGCATGGATGACGTGTTGATAAAGCCTTTCTCAAAGCAACAATTGCTTGAAACAATTAAACGGAATGTATAGCATGCGCGCCTTCTGTATTTTTGCGTCGATAATTTCATGACCACACCCATTGAACCGCAAGTTAAACCGCAGGCACCGTCAATTCGCCATGTATTCTGCCGGTGGATTTACAGTTTCTTGTTATCGGTATTGTTGCCAATACTGCTAATTGTGTTTAGAAAAAAACTTCATCATCAACATGAAAAACTACGTACTCGGCGTTTTGTAGAGCGTTTTGGGATACTTCCTAAACATTTTAAGCCCTATGGTATCCACATTCACTGTGTGTCGGTAGGTGAAATTAACGCAGCAAAGGGCTTGATTGATAATTTACTTGTTGCCTATCCACATCTACCTATCACCATCACCACTTCGTCAGTAACTGGTGCTGTTCACGCAAGTACAGTATATCAAGATCGCGTGCAACATTGTTATTTGCCGATTGATTTGAGTGTTTTTATGCGTTCGTTTTATGGCAAGTTGAAGCCTATTATGAGTGTTGTAACCGAAGTCGAAGTTTGGCCAAATATGGTAAATGAGTGTTATAAACGCGATGTGTCACTGATAATGATAAACGGTCGTATGACAACACGGTCGCTACAAAACTATAAGCGAGTATCGTGGTTATTTAGAGGAACTTTGCGGCAATTTGCACTTATTTGCGCTCAAAATACTGAATCGTTCGACAATTTCCTTGCATATGGGGTGTACAAAAGAAAACTCAAATTATCAAGAAACATGAAGTTTGACTTACTGCCCGATGACAAAGATGAAGCCTTAGGTGAGCATATGAGAAAGGTTTATCAGCTTTCAGAACAACCAATTTTAGTCGCAGCATCTACCCATGATCCGGAAGAAAAACTGCTGCTCGATATGTATAAGCGCTTGAAGCAAGATATATCTGATTTAGTGTTAATTATTGTGCCTCGCCACCCCCATCGGTTTGACGAGGTTTATCAACTTGTGAAAGCCAATGGGTATAGTACTCAACGAGTAAGTGATTTAAAGGAGGGCGGTACGCAAATTGATAATGGTTTGGCTAAAACGGAATGCATTGTTGTAGATAAAATGGGCTGGTTAAAAGCATGCTATAGCATTTGTAGTGCTGCTTTTATAGGCGGTAGTTTTGCACCCAAAGGAGGGCACAATGCATTAGAGTGTGCTTTGTATGCAAAACCAATGGTAATGGGTCCTAGCATCTTTAATAATCCGTCAATTTGTCAGCACCTTGCAGAGCAGAACGCATTGATCATAGTAGATACACCCAATACCCTATATGAGAGCCTAACGTATTGGCTATCAAATACTGAGCATGCAAAATTAGATGGTGAGAGGGGATTAAAAGTACTCATGCGCAACGCGGGGGCTGTTGAGTATACCTTCAGTGCCTTGCGTCCTTTTTTGCCCCCTAGTACGCACTAAACCTTTAGATATATTATTTTGCACAAACGAAATCGTCATCATCAATCATATCCTATAAAAGCACTGATTCTGGCTTATCCTAAACTCACGCCTTATGTGCTTTATAGATCAAACCAAAGTCCAACTATCGACTTTAGCAATGCTCAGGCCGTAAAGGCCTTGAACACGGCTTTATTGTATTACTACTACGAGCTTGAATATTGGGACATTCCCCAGCAGTATTTGTGTCCACCTGTGCCAGGAAGAGCTGACTATGTGCATCATATTGCCGATTTGCTAGCGCTAGATAATAAGGGCAGAATACCAAAGGGTAATGCGGTTAAAGGGATAGATATTGGTACTGGTGCAAATATGATTTACCCCATTATTGCGCATCGCGTGTATGGATGGTCAATGCAGGGAACTGATATTGATAGTGGGGCAATAGTCAATGCAAAGTCTATTTTAAAGGCAAACAAACATGTTCTTCAGCACATTGATATAAAGCTGCAAAAAAATAAAAACCATGTGTTCAGCGGAATCATTGGCAATGATGATCAGTTTCACTTCTGCATGTGTAACCCGCCTTTTCATGCTTCTAAATCACAAGCTGAAGCGGGCTCATATAGAAAACAAACCAACCTGTCGCAAAATAAAGCAAAGCGAGGCTCTGATGTAAAAGCAACCTTAAATACAACATTGAACTTTGCGGGCAAATCTAACGAATTGTGGTGCAAAGGCGGTGAGCTTAAATTTGTGGAAGGCATGATAAAAGAGAGTGTTACTTATGGACAGAACGTTGGTTGGTTTACCAGTTTAATTTCAAAAAAGGCAAACTTACCAAGCTTGCAGAAAGTACTCGCGAGTGTGAATGTTAGCCAATCGAAAACTATCAACATGGCACAGGGTCAAAAGGCGAGTCGTTTTATAGCATGGACGTTTCAGTAGTAGTCTGCTTGCGCACCTAACACTTCGCTAGGCACGCCAGCAGTTTGATTGGTTATTCCTCACCACCTGTTACAGGAAATCCTCGGTCACGCATAAGTGCTTCTACATTAGCGTCGCGGCCTCTAAATTTACGGTAGGCTTCGCTTGGCTCCATGGCGTTTCTCACCGCAAACAAGTATTTAACTAAACGTTCGCTTAGTGCCTCATCATAAAATCCGCCCGGTGCTTGCGCGAAGGCTTCTGCTGCATCTGAGGTAAGTACTTCTGCCCACATATAACCGTAATAAGCGGCCGCGTATCCTTCACCTGAGAAAATATGCCCAAAGTGAGTGCTTCTGTGACGCATCACAATTTCTTCAGGCATACCCAAGCGCGTCAGTTGCTCTTGTTCAAAGGTGTCGGTATTAATATTGGCCGGGTCGGTTGTGTGATACAACAAGTCCATAATTGCAGAGGCTAGGTATTCCGTGGTTTTAAAGCCTTCATTAAAGGTAGATGCTTGTTTTATTTTATTTACCAAGCTGGCTGGAATAGGCTCGCCGGTTTGATAGTGCACTAAATAGTTGTTAATCACTTCATCGGTTAAAATCCAGCGTTCAAGTAATTGAGACTGGAACTCCGTATAGTCACGCACGCCAGAATGCGAACTGGGGTATTTTACATTGGCAGCTAAAAAGTGAAGCGCATGACCAAATTCATGAAAATATGTTTCCGCATCGTCCCATGAAATTAAGGTTGCTTCGCCTGGAGCACCTTTAACAAAGTTTGAGTTGTTCGACGACAATACCGACTTTTCGCCTTCAAATGTGGTGTAAGAACGATATGTTGTTGCCCATGCGCCCGAGCGTTTACCCTGGCGAGCAAATGGGTCTAAATACCACAAACCAATAAACTTACCACTGGTTTTATCATGTACTTCCCACACATTCACATCTTCGTGAAATACCGGAACTTTGCCACTTGGGATAGGCGTAAATTCAAAATTAAATAGTCGGCCAGCAACGTAAAACATTGCTTCACGAAGCTTATCGAGTTGCAGATATTGTTTTACTTCGTCTGAATCAAGATCGTATTTCGCTTTGCGCACTTTTTCTGCGTAGAAGCGATAATCCCAAGGCGCAATAGTAATGTTTGCATTCTCGCTATCAGCAATGGCTTGCATATCGCTGACTTCTTCAGATACTCGTGCAATTGCCGCTGGCCATACTTTTTCCATTAATGCCATGGCGTTTTCTGGTGTTTTCGCCATTCTGTCTTCTAAGCGCCATTGTGCGTAGTTGTCAAAGCCAAGCAAGCTTATACGTTCATGCCGCAAGGTTAAAATTTGCTTAATATTGTCGCTGTTGTCGTATTCATCGCCATTGTTACCGCGCGAATAATAGGTTTCCCATACTCTTTGACGCAAGTCTCTGTCGGTTGAATAGGTTAAAAATGGGTCCATAGACGAACGTGTATTCGTAATGGCATACATGCCATCTTGTCCTCTATCGGTAGCCATTTTAGCGGCCGCTTTTTTAAATGACTCCGGTAAGCCATTTAACTGGTCGCCAGTTAAGTACAATACATAGTTTTCTTCGTCGGCCAATACATTGTTAGCAAATTGCGTATGCAAGCTCGCTAGCTCTTGGTTGATTTGGGCGTAACGTTGTTTGTCAGTGTTATTCAGTAGCGCGCCATTGCGCACAAAACCGTGATAGCGATTGCTCGCAATGCGTTTCTCTTCAACCGTGAGTGTAGCCATTTCGTCACTTTCATATACGGCTTTTATGCGCTCAAAAAGTGCTTTTTTTTGGCTTATTTTAGAACGATAGGCCGAAATCTGAGGCGCCATATCACGTTGAATTGCGCGAAATTCTGCAGATGACTTGTTAGAACGCCAAATGCCCCAGTAAATAAAAATACGACTTAGCTCTTTTGAGGCTTTTTCCATTGCAACTATGGTATTTTCAAATGTTGGTGGTTCAGGGTTATTGGCAATCACTTCGTATTCTGCAAGAGACTTTTGCATAGCAAATTCTAGAGCAGGTTTTAAATCTGCTAGTGACATTTCATTAAACGCCGGCACACCGCCATAGGGTCCTTCAAATGGTTTAACGAGGACATTATTAGGTAAGGTGTCTTTTATTTGGGTGTTCGCTTGTTGATCCAATGAACCTTGTTGCGTTGTGCTACAAGCAGACAAGCTCAGTACAACGGCAGCGCAAATTATGCCAATAAGAGGCTTCTTCATGATGATTCCTTTGTTTAATCGGTCTATCGATAATGCTTATTTTAATTATTGTTAGATACGAGATCTTACTGATTTAGCTTAATTTTTAACAAACTTGGTTACTATTCAAGCAAACGCTTTTGATTTATAAAAAAATTGTTATCAATTCGTAATAAAGCTGTCATTGTAGCTTTCTTAAAATTTTAGTTTATTCTATTGGAAAGCTATGCAAAGCAGTTCGCTTAAACGCCTTTACATTACCTTATTTGCCATTATTGCAACAAGTACTTTGGTTATGTTAACTGTTTATACGATGAAGTTAATAGGTGAGCACCAACAAACTCGTTTTTCCCATGAAGTGTTGCGCTTGGTCAATAATGTGGCTGATGAAACAAAAAGTAACCTCGCTCTGTTGAATCAAGCAGTGGATCTTGGGTTTTGTAACGATCAAAAAATTAGAGCTATGCGCCAATTTGTGTTTAAAAGCCGCTATGCAAAAGAGATAGGGTATTACTCAAATGATACGTATTTATGCAATACTAATTTGGGGGATGCACAACAAGCACAATTAGCCATGCAGCCCGACATTATTACACCCACTGGGCATGAACTATGGCTAAATACCGCATCAAATTTATTTGAAGAAGAATATCCCATATATATTATAAAAAGTGGTGACTATCATATTGTGCTTGATCCTAATGAAATTATGTCAGTCGATATGCCTGAGTTTGAATGGCAATGGCTTTACAAGGATAAGCAACAAACAGTGTCTCTGCTAGGTACGCCAGAATTGCATAAGTATGCCAGTGATAGGCGTTTCTACGATATTGATACAAGCTTTGTATTGGTGTGTAGCGAAGGCGCTGTATATTGTATCGCATCACGCGACTATTTGAGTCGGCAGTTTTCAATACCCATAATATTAGCAATTGTGATGGGTGTAATAATGGCGTTGTGTGCTTTTTATTGGCTTGGTCATCTTATTCTGAGTTACTATTATTGTCATCATATGCGCATTAAAAGAGGCCTTAAAAACCGCGCTTTTTACCCCTTGTATCAACCTATTATTGAACTTGAAACAGGTAAAATAATTGGCTGCGAGGTGCTTGCGCGTTTTAAAGATGATTTGGGTATCTTAAGCCCTGCTGAGTTTATTCCAATCGTGTTGCAACAACATAAAACCGTTGAGTTTACGCGAATAATTTTGAAAGTGGCAATGTCACAACTGGTTAAGCAGGTTAATTTGCCGGCTGCGTTTAAAGTGAATTTTAATGTGTTTCCTAACGACTTAACCAAAAACAATTTTGAGCGGATTTCAAGACATAAAGATTTATTTTCCAGTCGTTTCCAGCTATGTTTTGAAATAACAGAAGACGAACCCTTCAAAAATGATACCGCTACAAATGCATTAAAAAAACTTAAAGAAACCGGCGCAGAGGTTGCTATTGACGATTTTGGCACCGGTTATTCAAACTTGACCCAATTACAAAGTATTCCGTTTGACTATTTAAAAATGGACAAAAGTTTCTGTATTGGTTTAGAGCGCAGCGCGTTTCGAGCGAGCTTAATACCGCAGATTGTTAAGATTGCAGATATGCTCGATGTACCCGTTGTTGCCGAAGGGGTAGAAACCAACACGCAACGCAAAATATTAATTCGTGAGGGTGTAAAACTGGCGCAAGGCTTCTTTTTCTCGCGCCCTATATCGGCTAACCGACTGGGCAATTTGGTGCTAATGCAGGCCAGTGTTTAGTTAAATACTATGGTTTTGTTATGGCAAATGATCACTCTATCTTCTAGGTGATAGCGTAAACCATTCGCAAGGGCATTTACCTCGCAACGTTTACCTTTTCTCACCATATCTTCACTGCTGTCGCTATGTGATATACGCATTACTTCCTGCTCTATAATGGGACCTTCATCAAGCACGCTAGTCACATAATGGCAGGTTGCTCCAATTAGTTTTACACCGCGGTCATAGGCTTGCTGGTATGGCTTGGCGCCAACAAACGAGGGTAAAAAACTGTGATGAATGTTAATAATTTTACCAGCCAAACGTTGGCACAACGCGTCGGGGATAATCTGCATGAACCGCGCAAGGACCGTTAGGTCAATTTGATAATGTGTTAACAACGATTCAATTTGTTCAAACGCTTTCGTTTTGTCGCTAAAGTCGATGAAGTGAAAAGGTACTTTGTACCAGTCAGCATATTTACGCATGCTCTCATGGTTAGCAATAATGCACGGTATATCGCAGTTTAGTTCGCTTGTATGCCATCTGTGTAACACGTCATTTAGGCAGTGTGATTCTTTACTGGCTAACAACGCCACTTTGGTTGGATTGATAGAACTACTAAGTGACCAATGCATATCAAACTTAACTGCTATTTCACTGAATGCATCGCTAAAACTTGCTAGATCGAAAGCTAACGATTCAGCATCTATTTCGTGGCGCATAAAAAAACGTTTTAGCTGTACATCGGTATGATGACTCGCTTCTAGTATGCTGGCATTGTGTGACGCCAAAAACTGCGATACGGCAGCAACTAAGCCAACTTGGTCAGGACAATCAATAACTAGGCGATATGTGGGACGCAAAAATAACTCTCCATTTTTAAACAAACAGTATATGTCGCAACGACCTGCGATAACAAAGGTCGATTAATATAAACGTTTTTTGGCTTGTCGCCTACCTTGCATTCGAAAGATGTGGTCATAAGGACTAAATTGTTATGCTATGACATAGAAAAATTGATTTAGCGCATACTTTAGGGGCAAAAAAGAGTGAATCTACTAAAGTCGAATAACGTCATAATACATTAACCTTTATAACTTATATTAATAAGGCAGTATTCATTAAAGTTAATTATAGGAAATAAAACACATGGCAAGAGTGGCGTTAGTAACAGGTGGTACCCGCGGTATTGGTGAAGCAATTTGTACTACTTTAAAAGATAAAGGTTATACAGTTGTAGCGAACTATGCTGGAAATGACGAAGCAGCGAAAGCGTTTACTGCTCGCACTGATATTCCTACTGCGAAGTTCGACGTATCCGATTTTGAAGCAGTTCAAACGGCAATAGCAGAAGTAGAATCGACTTATGGTCCTGTTGATGTATTAATTAACAATGCCGGTATTACGCGCGATGGCACTATGCATCGTATGTCGTTCGAAAAGTGGGACGCTGTTATTCAAACCAACTTGGCCTCATGTTTCAATACCTGTAAAGCAGTGATTGAAGGCATGCGTGAGCGTAACTTTGGTCGCATTATTAATGTGGGTTCGGTAAATGGCCAAGCAGGTCAATATGGTCAAGTTAACTATGCGGCTGCTAAGTCAGGTATTCATGGTTTTACTAAAGCACTTGCGCTTGAGAACGCGGCAAAAGGTATTACGGTAAACGCGATTGCACCAGGGTATGTTGATACCGATATGGTGCGTGCTGTACCAGAAGACGTATTAGTGAAAATTATTCGTACTATACCAGTGGGTCGTTTAGGTCGCCCAGAAGACATCGCTAACAGTGTTGCATTTTTGGTAGATGATGAATCAAGCTTTATTACTGGCTCGACCTTGTCTATCAATGGCGGTCAGCACATGTATTAAGGATTATCCTTATTTACAAAGCACAAAAAAAGCCCGTATTGACGGGCTTTTTTGTGAATGTCTAACTATCAGTTTTCGGCTAGTATTGCATCAAAGGTTTCGGTTGATGGAAATCCATCAGCAACCAGGCCTTTCATCGCTTGATATTGGCGAATGCCTTCACGCGTCGCTGGCCCCATAATACCGTCTGCCTCACCTACGTCTATGCCTAATTCGTTGAGTTTACGTTGCAATTGGGCCATGCTAACTAGGCTATAGTTTGGTAAATCGGGTAGGGCAGCATATAAACCTCCGCCACCAGCAACTTGGTTGGCCAGTTGTCCCACTGCAATGGCGTAAAATTCAGAATTGTTCCATCGCATTATTGTGCGAAAATTAGCATAGCTTAAAAATGCCGGTCCTAGGTGACCTGAGGGAACGCGAAGACGAGCTTCTACATTACTGTTTGGTAGCTTATCGCCATTGCCTGCTTTTATGCCTAAGGCCTTCCATTGGGCCACAGTCATTACTTTTTTATTGGCCAGTTTATAGTCAAAGTTGTCGGGTAATAGTACTTCTCTGCCCCAACGCAAACCAGGTTTCCAGCCCAACTTCCACAAAAAGTGAGCCGCTGATGCAAGTGCGTCCTGCTCTGAATTCCACAGGTCTATTTTACCGTTGTTGTCGCCATCAATCGCATATTGGCTGAAGGTTGTGGGCATAAACTGTGTATGGCCCATTGCGCCAGCCCAACTGCCCTTCATCATGTCTCTGTTTAGGTCATGCTGGTCCATGAGTTTAAGCGCCAAAAACAGCTCCTTGGTAAAAAATTCAGAGCGGCGCTTGTCACATGCCAAAGTGGCTAAAGAATCGAGTACTGACATTTTACCTTTGTAGCCACCATAGTTAGTTTCAAGTCCCCAAAATGCAATCAGGTAATGCCCGGGTATGCCGTATTGAGTGGTGAGTTGTTTTAAAAAGATTCTGTGCTCTGCCAGTTTTTCACGTCCCTTATTAATTCGCCATTCGTTGACTCTTTTACTGAAATAATTAGGGAAGGTAGATACAAATTCGGGCTGGCTTCGGTCTAGTTCAATTACGCGTGGGATAAAATTGAGCTGTGAAAACTCTTGGTCTACTCGTGATTGCTTAACGCCTGCATTAAGTGCCTGTTGCTTTTTTTCGTTTAGACATTGTGAAAAGTTGGCTTTATTAGTTGCGACAATACTCGCCACATATTCGTCAGCATCATTTGCTTGTGCGTGAAAACTGAAAAGGGGGGCACTAAGTGCAGCAATAAGTAAAGTTACGTTGAGAGGGATATTCAAATGGCACCGATTTTATAAGAAGGATGTATTTATAATACAACTTTACTGAGATTTAGTTCCTTAAACAATGCTTATTAAAGGGTTATGTAAATAAACGCGGGTGCACTAAAAGCACACCCGCTGTTTTATACTTATTCGTATTTATTAATAAATTCGGTCACGATTGGTCGTATGTTTTTACGATACATTGAACCACTGAATATTCCATAATGTCCGGCACCTGCTTGTACATGGTGTTTGCGCATGTTTTTAGGAATACTTTTACATAAATCTTGTGCCGCTTCTGTTTGGCCTAAACCACAAATATCGTCGTTTGCACCTTCAACAGTTAACAATGCTGTGTTGGTAATGGCGCTAAAGTCAACTGGCTCACCTTTGTAGGTAATCGTTTGCTTGGCTATTTCATTTTTCTTAAATATACGCTCTATGGTTTCCAAGTAAAATTCTGCTGGCATATCTAATACAGCTAGGTATTCGTCATAAAATGCACGGAATCTATCGGCGTCTTCTTGCTCACCAAACAACAAATTTTGGAAAAATCCAGCATGTTTCTTAACGTGATTTTGCTGATTCATAGAAATGAAACCACCCAGTTGCATAAAACCTGGATAAACTTTTCTACCCGCGCCTACATAACCTGCAGGGACTTCCATTATGGCTACATTTTTAAACCAATTCATAGGACGCTTTTGGGCAAACTCGTTTACGCGCGTAGGGTTTTTACTCGTATCTAGCGGTCCCGCCATCAGCGTGAGCGATTTTGGAATGTTTTTATTGTTTTGCTGTGCCATTACGGCCGTCGCGATAAGGGCTTGAACAGTTGGTTGGCATATGGCAACCACGTGAGTGTTTGGGCCTAAGAACTCTAAGAATTCGATAAGATAGGTAACATAACAATCAAACGAGAACGGACCTGCATCAAGTGGCACTTCACGGGCGTCTGCCCAGTCGGTAATGTACACTTCGTGATCAGGTATAAGCGCTTCCACAGTGCCTTTTAACAGTGTTGCGTGGTGGCCAGAAAGCGGTGCAACTAACAATACTTTTTCGTTGTCGGTATGCCCTACCAAGTCAAAATGCATTAAGTCGCAGAATGGCTTAGATAATACAATTTTTTCGTCTACTTTAAATGTGCCTGCACCATCGGCCGTAGTGACCTGATCTATCTCAAAACCGAGTTTGTCGTATCTGCGGGTAAGGCGCATGGCGGTTTCTAGCGATGCATTTGCTAAACGGCCAGACCATGTATACGACCACGGGTTAGATGGATGGGTAACAATATCATTAACAATACTGAGTCCTTCATTCATCATTTGGCCGGTACGTGCTAAATAATCGTAGGCTTGATAGTTCATTATTGACTCTCCAATGGTGAAAACAAAAAAACTTCAACCACTAATAACACATGACCTTTTGGCCCGTACATCCTAGTGATTGAAGTTATGCAGATAACAAGTTATCTGCCAAACAGTTGCTAAGTTTAAATTACTTGGCTGCAGCTGTCATTTTAGATGAAACTTCTTCGCTGATGTCTTTCAACATTGCGCCAGCTTTCTGTTGAGCACCAGACACTAAGGTATAGGTCTCTTTAGCAGATTCTGTGATAGTTTCTTGTAAGCCTTCCAAGTAAGTTTTTTGTGCTTCAGCTAGGCTCATCACGTCTTTTTGTTGACCAGCAGTTTCTGCAAAAGAAACACCGTTAGTTAACAAAGTAGTGAAAAGTGTATTTTGCTTTTCGGCTAACTCTTGTAACGTTGACATGTTAAGTGTTGCTAATTCAGTAACAGGCTTCATTGACTCTTTTAGTTGCTCATTGATTTTATCAAACATAATGTTCTCCAAATATTTAAAATGTAATTACAAACTGGTTTATTCTGCCGCTTTCACGTCAGAAGGTGATAACTTTGCGACCGTTTTTGGAGCGGCAGTTTTTGTTTCAACTTTCGCTTGGCTTTCGGTCTTTACAACTTTTGGTGCTGCTTTAGCTGCCGGTTTAGTGGCCGCTGGTGTAGCTGCTGTTTCGGTTTTCACTGCCGCTTTAGCCGCCGTTTTGGGGCTCGCTTTGGTTGCAACGGGCTTTTTCGTAGCGTTGCCTGCAGTGCTTGATGCTTTTGATGCTGTTTTCTTTGCCACTGGTTTTTTAGCTGCGGCTTTCTTGGGCGCGGCTTTCTTGACTGGCGCTTTAGCTACAGCTACCGTTGGTGCTTCTGTGAATGCGGCTTTGGTTTGCGTGCTCACATTCTCAAGACTATTTTTAACCAAGTCGGTCATTTCGGCGCGAATACCGTTTAATTCAGAGTAAGTTGTTTTTGAAGCACTTGTTACACGCTCACGCACAGATTCGGCGTAAACAGTTTGTGCTGCAATCATACCCTTCATTTCTGTTTGGCTTGACAAAGCGCCTAATAATTTAACGCTGTCTTGCATTACGCCAGAAAATAAGACGGTTTGTTGCTTTGACATTAGCTCAAGCGTTTTTGCATTCATTTCAAACATGCTAGCCGCTGGCTGTGTCGATTTCTTCATTTGTTCTGAAAATTTACCGAACATGTGTTTGTCCTCAAGTTTTGAAAGTTTGAAAGCAATTTGCTGCGCTGCAACATTGCGTATGGTCAAATAATAGTCGATCTGCAGATAAGATCAAGGAATATTTTGTTGCAGTGCAACATTTTTTCGGTGTGAGGGCGAGGGGTTTGGATAAGTACTTGTTATTTATCGGAATTATTGTCATTGCGACGTTTGTCGTACGACCATGTTGACATGTTTTGTTCCATCATTTTAGAAAAAATACCCATTGGCGAGTTGTCTACCATGTTTTTCATCACACTTTGCACCTTCTCTTGCTGATTCATAAATTGAACCAAGCTCTGCTCAAGGTACTGTCCTACGTATGGCTGCATATCTGACTCATAATATCGAATAAGCTGCTTAAGTAATACGTCGGTAAGAAGGGTTTGTTGGTCGTTGGTTTCTGATTCGGTAATAATTTGCAGCAATACGCTCTTGGTAAGATCGTCGTCACTTTTAGAGTCAACTATTTTAAAGTCACTGTGTTCGTTAATAAGTGTTTTAATATAACTGAGGTTCACATATTTGCTATTTACCGTATCGTATAAACGGCGATTTGGATATTTCTTAATAATAATCAATGTGAACACTCGTTGTATGCTTTTGTATAGAGTACCTCAAGCGAGTACTAAATACATCTATGTTGAGTGGATGCAGGTTAATTTATTGCACTGCGGTTGCAGTGCAATTGTTTACTCGCTATTTTTGTGCCTTATTTGGCTTAAACACCGACGGCCCACATAGCGTGGTAATAGTGATAATACCTATAAGTAAGCCTAACCAAGGTTCAAACAGGCTAAATGCCATCGCAGTAATGACCATAGCGCCGCGTTCAGTGGCATCGTCCACTAATGACAATGCCAATGTGGCACAAGCAAAAGCAGTTAGTATTAGCGTAACTGCCAATGCAACCGGTAACAAAGGCTGCAGTAAGGTGACTAACGGTAACAGTATAAATAAAATAGGTAGACCAAACGCATAAAAGCTACCAATACTGTCAAATATAGAATCCACTTTATCTCTGCCTTGTGTCCAACGCTTCAACAAAATAACTTGAATGCCAGTCCACAGTACCCCTTGAGTGGTAAAGAACGGAGCAATGATTCCCATTATAACGTTGCGAATGCCTGTTGCCATGTGCGCACGGCTTCCGTTTAATTCAAGTTTTTCGTCGCTGCGCTGTTGCTGTGCTTGTTCAATCATTTCATTACCAGTAACAACATCACCGAAAAATAAGATGTAAGTAATAAGTGCTAATGGGAACGACGCAACAAAGGTACTAACAGGAGGCCAACCAATCATAAATGGCGAGGCTTTTGCCCATAATGATGTAGTAGCACCAACAACATCTAAAATCTCCCAACGGATGTTGTATTCAAATTCACCTGTAAAATAACCAATTGTCCCCGCAATAATGAAACCGGGCAGCAAGCCGAAACCAAGTAACACCGCTAATGCTTTATTTTTGACAGCTATTGCTTGTAACGGCTTAGAAAAAGCAAATACTAAACAGATCGCCACACCAATTGTTCCAGCAATAGGCGCTGACTGGAATACATTGGCGGCATCGCCATCCTTTGTTACTCGCAAGAATGCTGCAATAGCGGCGCCTAATATAATACCTCCTTTAAAAACACTTGGAACAACCTTAATAAGCTTTGCGCCTAGTCCGGTCACACCGAGAAAGATAAGAATAAAGGCAAAGTTAAGTGATAGAGCGGTCATTGCTTGAAACTGAGCATCATGATTGCCCAAATAAGCGGGAGTGGTAATAAAAGCCACAACAAAAGGGATAGCAGGTGTTAACCAGCCTGGGGCATATGGGTCACCAAAAAACATCCACGAAAACGAAATTAACATACTGTGAAACATGGCCATTACCACAGCTTCTTCAAAACTAAGGCCGAGTAATGCCATAAAGTAAGGGACTAAAGCTAAACCCGTTGCACCAGCTACTGCTAAACCTTGAAGCATATTGGTTAGCGAAAAGCGCAAGTGAATTAAGGGTATGCGCATAGTAAATGGGCCCCAGTTTATGCCCGGCTGGACTGAACCGTTGTCTCGTTTTTTGTACATCATCTCAATCTCGTTTTGTTATTTGGTATATTTTTACCATTTTTTTACAAAAAAGACCCATTTAAATTACAAATGGATGTCCATTAGAGAAAGATTGCATTGTAATTGTGTATAAATGTAAACGGTCGACTGATTTACTTACATTTTACAACTTCGGTACAGTAATACTGAAACATTTACCGTGCTAGTATTTCACCAACATTACGCACTTATGCTAATTATGGTCTGCATTAACTAATGCGCGAAATGTCTATCAAGGAACGAAAATAAACTTTCAGCAAAGATGCTGCGACTTAATTTACAAGCCATGCACATGCGCAGTAATGCCTAGCTTGTAAGTTCAAATATAATGGTTGTTGTTTATATATTTGGTTC
Source organism: Glaciecola sp. (assembly GCA_049650345.1). Taxonomy (GTDB): domain Bacteria; phylum Pseudomonadota; class Gammaproteobacteria; order Enterobacterales; family Alteromonadaceae; genus Glaciecola. Next base: position 31,342 of record JBARZY010000125.1, read on the forward strand.
ACACAGTAATAAAGTTACATGAGGATTATCTAAAATGAAACGTACAGTTAACACCACAACAAAATTACTATGCTGTTTTGCGTTGGCGCTGCCATTATTTATGGCTAATGGCCAAGTCGTGACAACTGACACAGAAGCAGAAACGGCAAACATTGACAAAGATGTAGAGGTGATTGGTGTCGTAGGGCAAAAGCCATTGAGTTTTTTCCGCAGACAAATGGCCAGCGCAGAACTTGACTTTTACGACGCATTCAACGCAGTAGCAAATGAGGAAAAGTTCAAAATAAAGTGTCGTCGAGAAACAACGGTAGGCAGTAATATGAAACGTCAACGTTGTTACCCACAATACATGCTAGATGAGATGGCAGCGCGCACTCAAGACGTATTGTCGTCTGGCGGTCCTTACCCCTCATTTGCCGACATAGAAGTAATGACGAAAAAAGAGAAAAAAGAATCTTTAGCGTATCTAGAAAAAGTGGTGCTTGAGCATCCTCAATTACTCGCAAAGCTTATCGACTTGAACGAAAAGCAAGCGCTATACGAACAGAAGAAACAATAATGTACAATTGACAACACACACATGAAGCCCTCTTTTGTCACTATGAGGGCTTGTCTTGGCAACGCTAAATGCAACCGCTTTGCAGGATCGTTATTTTAAAATTTTTAATACATATTCGCCAGGGGCGTCGCCTAATGCGGGTAAGTTTTCACAATCACCAGGTTGTGGTGGCTTTATGCGTTTACCCGATTGCGGTTTTAGCCAACTATGCCAATCAACCCACCATGACCCTTCATGTTCAGTAGCGCCCTCTAGCCACTCTTCAGGTGTTTCTGGCAGTGTATCATTGGTCCAATGAGGGTATTTCCCGCCTTTGGTAGGGTTGATTACGCCCGCAATGTGGCCAGAACCGCCCAATACAAAACGCGAGTCGCCTGAAACTAATTTAGTTCCTTCATAAGCTCCTTGCCATAGCACAATGTGATCGGCAACGGTGGTTAAAAAATAGGTAGGCACATCAATGTTTGCCATATCAATGGATACGCCATCAATTTCAACGGCACCGCCTTCTTTTAGCTTATTTTCCCAGTAAGTTAGGCGTAAATACTGTTTAAAACAGCTTGCCGGGATATTAGTCGAGTCACTGTTCCAATAGAGGATATCGAATGGAGCGGGATCTTTTCCTTTTAGATAATTATCAACAAAGAATGACCAGAATAAACTGTTCTCACGTAACAAACTGAAGCTCATCGCAATAATGCGGCCGTCGAAAACACCCTTAATATCAGCATTTTGTTCAATCATGCCAAGCATATCTTCTGAGAAATAGTTGGCTACTTCACCTGGTTGCGAAAAGTCTAATAAGGTAGTGAGTAATGTAAGAGAGTTTACGCTAGTGTCACCCTTACCGCGCAGATACGCAGCGGTGACGGCTGACAAAGTGCCGCCTACACAAAAGCCGGTAAGATTTACCTTGTCTTTCCCCGTTATTTCTTTCACTACATCAAGCGCAGCAACCGTGCCTTTCAACACATAGTCAAAGAAGTCGTTGTCGGCTAATTCAGCATCAGGGTTGACCCAAGAAATCATAAATACTGAATACCCGCTATCGAGCAGGCCGCCGACTAGAGATTTATCTTGAGCCAAGTCCATTACATAGTACTTGTTGATAAAGGGAGGCGTTACTAGAACAGGAACTTCTTGGCATGTTTTGGTACGCGGTTCGTAGTGTAATAACTCAAACAATTCATTTCTGTACACAACTTTACCCGGCGTATTCGCTAAGTTTTCACCCAGTGCGAAAGCATTGGCATCACTTTGACGCATTTTAAAGGCCTCAAGTGGACTTTGCTCCAAGTCTTCGAGATAGGCTTTCATGCCTTTTAGTATACTTTGGCCTTCGCTTTTTAAAATTTCTTCGCATACTTCAGGATTAGTGAGTACAAAATTGGTGGGAGACAACGAATTGACGTACTGACGAGTGAAGAACTTAGCTTGGTCGGCCTCTTTGGGACTGGCAAATTCTATGTTACCTACCATGTTGGTGATCATGTCTACATTAATTAGATATGACTCTTTAATGTAATTAAATACTGGGTTTTGTTCCCAGTCTTGATGGGCAAAACGTCGATCTTTTTTTCGAGAAGGGTCAGATACTTCAACTTCTTCTCCCATCATTGCCTTTGAAGCGCGTTGCCACAAATCGCTCTGCTTTTGCATATATTCAATTTGCTGGTTGAATAATTTGCTAGCATCTACCTTGGTGTCACCGGCAAGCAAGGCTTGTAATTTTTCTAAATCGCCTAAAAATGGACTAGGTTGTTGGTCACCAATACTGGCGCGCTTTACAATATCTTGCGCTACTGAGTTAAAAATATTGGCGTATTGTTCAATGTAACCTAACACTTGAGAGTCATCGCTACCCATGGTGGTTTCCTTATCCATTATTGGTATGTAATTATTTGCTATCTGTTTTATCGCTTGTGTTACCTGTTGCCTGCAAAAAGCTACTCATCATTTTTTGATATGCACTAAAGCCGGTCATCCCCGATTCAATCGAAGGTTTTACAAAGGTTTCAAATGCAGTCTGTGGGTCTTGCTCGCATTTTTCTAGTAAGTCTTTGGTTATCGAGCTATGTAATTCGCTAAAATCAGGTAGCCCAAATATTTCGCGTGCTTCTGCTGGTGATATATCTAGTTCAATATTAACTTTCATCTTTGCACCCATGCGATAAAATGGTTGAACTTACAGACTAGTCTTCGACCTCATACTTGTCTAGTCGCATAGACTAATGTATCAAAATTAGAAGACAGATTTATGATGTAGAACAAACGCACAACACACTAAAACAGGAAACTTGTTGAAAATACTTCATTTATTAACCGCACCATGGCGTTGGTTTACGCGGCACTTTGTTAAGCTAACAGTGCTTGTAATGGTATTGTTAGCTACTTACTTGATTTATCTTGATGCCCAAATACAGCCACGTTTTGAAGGCAATAAGTGGCAAGTGCCTGCACAAATTTATGCGCGTCCCTTGGTGATAGAAACCAAACAAGAAATTACGCCGCAAGAGATCATTGATGAACTAGAGTTGTTGGGCTATAGGGGCGAAAATCAAGCAAGCCAAGTGGGGGAGTTCAGCGTTACCCAAAATACGATTACTGTTTATCGTCGTGCGTTTTATTATCCTGATAACCATTACCCCCAACAAAGAATGCGGATTACTTGGAAAGGGACTCGCATTGCCAACATTAAAGTGCTCGACAACAATAATACCTTAAGCAGAACAAGTCTTGAACCTTGGTTAGTCTCGAGATTGGTGAGCGGCTCAAACGAAGACCGTATGTTAGTTGAAGGTGACGCCATCCCTGAATTGCTAGTTAACGGTTTAGTCATTGTTGAAGACAAAAACTTCTACTCGCACCACGGCGTTGCGCCGCTTGCAATTGTGCGAGCACTGATGGCCAATATCACTGCTGGTCGCACCGTACAAGGGGGCAGCACCTTAACCCAGCAATTGGTTAAAAATTTGTTTTTGACTCGCCAACAAACCTACATTCGGAAGTTACGAGAAGCGGCTATGGCTATCGTGATTGATGCCCGCTATAGCAAACGTGAAATTCTTGATGCCTATATTAACGAAGTATTTTTAGGACAAAACGGTGCAACTGCAATTCATGGTTTCGGGCTGGCGAGTCATTTTTACTTTAATAAACCGCTACACGAACTTGAAATAAGTGAAACGGCAACATTAATTGGTTTGGTAAAAGGCCCTTCTTACTACGACCCAAATCGCCGTCCAAAACGGATGACTGAGCGGCGTAATTTAGTGTTGAGATTGATGTTTGAGGCCAATGAAATTAATCGTAGTGAATATGAAGTTGCAATAAATTCACCGCTGGTGACGATAAAAAACAGCAGCTTGGCATCAGGAAAGCATCCTGCTTTTATGGATAAGGTACGTAACGAGTTAAAAGAGGTGGTGAATAATACTCAACAGCTAAGTGCTGGAGTGAAAGTATTTACCACACTCGATATTAACGCTCAGCGCCGTGCTGAAAAAGCCGTGAAGCAGGTGGTTGCGGCAAAATCTAAGGCATATAAACAAGCAGACTTAGAAGCTGCGCTGGTGATGACCGATATTAAATCGGGTGGTATTCGCGCAATGATAGGAGGCAAAAACACTGAGTATGCCGGGTTTAACCGTGCGCTAAATGCATATCGGCCTATTGGTTCGCTCATTAAACCAGTGGTGTATTTGCGTGCGTTGGAACAACCAGAGCGCTTTAATCTAGCGTCTACTTTGCAAGACCAACCCATTAGCTATGATGACGCCGAGGGTAAAAAATGGCGTCCTCTCAATGCCGACAAAAAGTTTAGAGGGCAAGTCATGCTTATAGAAGGCTTGGTTAATTCGTATAATGTGCCCAGCGTAAACCTTGCAGCCAGTATTGGCTTTGACGAAGTGGTGAATACGCTTAACCGTTTGGGGGCAAACAAGCAAGTTGCACCATTGCCATCTATCGCCTTAGGTGCAGTTGAATTGTCGCCGCTGCAAGTCAATCAGGTGTACCAAACTATTTCAAATGAAGGAGTGTTGCGTCCGCTGTTTTCCTTGTACGCTGTGTCTACTCATAACAACACCTTAATATGGAAACGAGAAGAACGTTCGCAACAACGCGCCGATGAGGACGCTACATACTTACTTAATTATGCTCTGCATAAAGTAACACTAGAAGGCACGGGTAAACGTATTAAGGCGACTTTCCCTAATGTGAATATGGCGGGTAAAACCGGCACAACCGACGATTACCGCGACAGTTGGTTCAGTGGTTTCGATCGAAATCTAGTGACCAGTATCTGGCTAGGAAATGACAACAACAAACCCATTAATATGTCTGGTGCAAGTGGTGCCATGGCAGTATTTATTGCCTTGCAACAGCACCAGTCACCTAAAACATTGGTAAGAAAATTTCCCGCATCACTTAACATTGCGCACTTCAATCAACAAACTGGCGAACGCACGCTTCCAGGTTGCCCCAATGTGGTGAGCCTTCCCGCAATTCGCGATACATTACCCGCCGCTACACCATGCAGCGCACAACCAAAAGCCATCACCCAGCCACAAAAAACAGAAAAATCCTGGTGGCAAAAACTCTTCGGCACCTAAACACCAAAAATTAATGGGGTCAGAGTACATTATTTTCGAAATATCAAACGATAGAAAAATTGCTGATAGCGAATAATGTACTCTGACCCCATTAATTTAAGGGCGCACCAAATCGGTGATGCGCTGTCTCTTTGCACATAATTGGTGCGAAAAGTCACCTTTAAATTTGTTATGGATTAACTAAGATATTGTTTTTATTGCAAATTAATTGTTGGCATTAGTTTTGTATTGCACCCTGTAAATTCACCAAATATCGTCCATTCATTAACGTATATTTTAAATTAGCAGGAGCAACACATGAAATTAGTCACTGCAATCATAAAGCCTTTTAAGCTAGATGATGTTCGTGAAGCCATCTCGGAGATTGGCATAGACGGATTAACCGTAACTGAAGTAAAAGGATTTGGTCGCCAAAAAGGTCACACCGAGCTATATCGTGGCGCAGAATATCAAGTTGATTTTTTACCTAAGGTAAAACTTGAAATTGCTGTGCAGTCTGATCAAGTCGAGCGTTTAGTTGAAGCCATTGTTGGTGCAGCTAAAACTGGCAAAATCGGCGACGGTAAAGTATTTGTATACGACCTACAACAAGCCGTACGTATCCGTACTGGCGAAGTTGATACCGAAGCTCTTTAACATCTAGCCATTACCAGGAGAAAACACAATGGAAACTACATTTGAATTAGGGTATGCACTAGATACCTTTTATTTTTTGATTTGCGGCGCATTCGTTATGTGGATGGCGGCAGGCTTTACTATGTTAGAAGCGGGCTTAGTGCGCGCTAAAAACACCACCGAAATTTTGACCAAGAACGTAGCTTTGTATGCTATCTCATGCATCATGTATATGATTTGTGGTTACGCAATTATGTATGGCGGCGATTTCTTCTTGTCAGGTATTACTGGCGATGGCGCGACAGGTGTTGCCGAAGATGCAGCAACATATGCACCGTCTGCAGACTTCTTTTTCCAAGTAGTATTTGTAGCAACCGCTATGTCTATTGTGTCGGGTGCAGTTGCTGAGCGTATGAAGCTTTGGTCTTTCTTATTGTTCGCAGTTGTTCTAACAGGCTTTATCTATCCTATGGAAGGTGCTTGGACGTGGAATGGCGAAGCAGTGTTTGGTATGTATGTACTAGGCGACCTTGGTTTCAGTGACTTTGCAGGCTCAGGTATTGTACACATGGCGGGTGCAGCAGCTGCTTTAGCCGGTGTATTGGTATTAGGTGCTCGTAAGGGTAAATATACTGCCGACGGTAAAGCTAACGCTATCCCAGGTGCAAATTTACCACTAGCGACCTTAGGCACATTCATTTTATGGATGGGTTGGTTTGGCTTTAACGGCGGTTCAGTATTAGCAACTGCATCTGTTGAAAGCGCGAACAGCGTAGCAGTGGTATTCATGAACACTAACATGGCTGCTGCTGGCGGTTTGGTTGCGGCATTAATTGTTGCTCGTATCATGTTCGGTAAAGCTGACCTGACTATGGCACTTAACGGCGCACTTGCTGGCCTTGTAGCCATCACTGCCGAGCCTTCAACACCTACAGCCCTGCAAGCAACCTTGTTTGGTGCAATTGGTGGTGTATTAGTAGTGTTCAGTATTGTTGGTCTAGACAAGCTTAAGATTGATGATCCAGTAGGTGCAATTTCGGTGCACGGTGTAGTAGGTTTACTTGGCTTGTTGTTAGTACCTTTTACTAACTCAGGTTCATCGTTCTCAGGTCAAATTATTGGTGCACTTACCATTTTCGTATGGGTATTTGTGACTAGCTTCATTGTTTGGATTGCAATTAAAGCACTAATTGGTGTGAGAGTATCTGAAGAAGAAGAGTTTGAAGGTGTTGATGTTGCAGAGTGTGGCTTAGAAGCTTACCCTGAATTTAAATAAGTCAGCATTGTTCGAATAAACAATTGAAGGGAAACGCGGCTTAATACTAATAACAATAATAGCCGCTATTAAACAAAAGCCAGTAACAATAATGTTACTGGCTTTTTTCGTTGTTATTACTTAAAAACGGTTGCGATGCTCCAGTGTTTGACTACTAGCTCAGAACTACCAGCTACCCGTATTTTCCATGCTTTTCCAAGGCTCTTGCACTGGCAAGGCTTTGCCTTTTTGTAATAACTCAATAGATATGCCGTCGGGTGACTTAACAAAAGCCATATGACCGTCACGAGGGGGGCGATTAATAGTAACGCCATTATTCTGCAATGTTTGGCAAAGCTCATAAACGTTCTCTACTCTGAATGCTAAATGTCCAAACGACCTTCCAGTAGTATAAGCTTCTTCAGGATCCCAGTTATAGGTAAGCTCTATTTCAGGCGATTGCTTTTTTTCAGCAGATTCAAGGTCTTCATTTGCCGCTAAATAAATGAGCGAAAAGCGACCTTGTTCACTGTCGTAGCGTTTAGTTTGTACTAAACCCAATAGGTCACAGTAAAAGTGCAAAGACGCATCAACATCTGTAACCCGAACCATGGTATGTAAAAATTGCATGTCGTTTCCTTATCTATATATGAGTTATTCGTGACACCAAACTGCTAGTTCATTGTTGCAAGGGTCGAGAAAGTGAAAGCGACGACCACCGGGAAAACTAAAAATATCGGTTTTAATGTGACCACCACACTCAATGACTCGTTGTTTAGTATCTTCAAGCTGGGTAGATAATAATACTACGAGTGCACCACCTGTGTCGGCATTAGTGGCCAAATCGGCATAATAAAAACCGCCCGCGATGCCGGCATTTTCAAAACTGCAGTAGTCAGGGCCATAATCGGTAAATTGCCAATTAAACGCATTACTATAAAAGGCTTTTATTTTAGGTAAATCGTTTGCCGGAAATTCTACATAATTAATATTATTGTTCATTTGATTTTTCGCTTTTGAAGCACTTCAAGCCGTGTTTGAGTGCGTATTAAGGTGGTAGTATTTCATTACTGAGGGTACACTAAACCCTAAATTATCAAGAAATTTGCATAGCTACCACCTATTTAATGTAAACAATAAGAGTAGAACGCGCATGACATTTTTACGTACATTAGCTGCACTATCAATATTGGGAAGCACACTGCTTCCTACTCTCGCCGCCGATAGGATAACCGGTGCTACATTTGCTACTCGTTCTGAGGTAATAGCTCAAAACGGCATGGCGGCAACTAGCCAACCCCTTGCTACGCAAGTTGCCCTAGATATTTTAAAAGCCGGAGGCAATGCGGTTGATGCTGCCATAGCGGCGAATGCAATGTTGGGACTAGTTGAGCCCACAGGCAGCGGTATTGGTGGCGATTTGTTTGCCATAGTTTGGGATGCTGAAACGAAACGTTTGTATGGCTTAAATGCATCGGGTCGCTCGCCACTTAGCCTCACACTCAATGAGTTTAACAAAAAAGGCATTACCGAAATTCCTAAGTTTGGGCCGTTACCTGTGTCGGTGCCAGGTGCGGTTGACGGTTGGTTTATGCTCAGTGAGCGCTTTGGTCGTTTGCCTATGCAGCAGTTGTTAGCGCCGTCTATCAATTACGCCCGCAATGGCTTTCCGGTGAGTGAACTCATTGCGTATTATTTTGAATTAAACCAAAAGCGTATTGGCCAATATCCAGGCTTTAATGAAACATTTACGGTAAATGGAAAAACGCCTCAAAAAGGGGAGGTGTTCAAAAATCCAAACCTTGCCACTACTTATGAAAAAATCGCTACCGGCGGCAGAGATGCCTTTTATAAGGGCGATATTGCTCGCACTATTGGCGCATTTATGGCGTCACAAGGCGGTTATTTAAGTTATCAAGACATGGCCGCGCATTATTCTGAATGGGTTGAGCCGGTATCAAGCAACTACCGTGGTTATGATGTGTGGGAGTTGCCGCCAAATGGTCAAGGCATTAGCGCACTGCAAATATTAAACATACTAGAGCTATACGACATTGAAGGCATGGGGCGAGACTCACCAGAGTTTGTACACACCTTTGTTGAAGCTAAAAAGCTCGCGTTTGCCGACCGCGCCAAGTTTTATGCTGATCCGGCATTTAACGAAATCCCCGTTGAGTGGCTTATTTCAAAAGAGTATGCCAAACAACGTCAAGCGTTGATTATGCCCAATAAAGCAGCGAAAAGAGTCGATGCAGGAAAAAATGACGGTGATACCATTTATTTAACGGTTGCTGATAAATTTGGCAACATGGTAAGCCTAATACAAAGTAATTACAGAGGCATGGGGTCGGGTATGATCCCCACCGATTTGGGTTTTGTTTTACAAAACCGCGGTGAAATGTTTGCCTTACAAGCCGGTCATTTTAACCAATATGCACCCGGTAAGCGCCCATTTCACACCATTATTCCTGCATTTATTACTCGCAACAATAAGCCGTTAATGAGCTTTGGGGTAATGGGCGGCGGCACGCAACCGCAAATGCACGCGCAAATAGTGGTAAACATGATTGATTTTGGTATGAACCTACAAGAAGCAGGCGATGCCCCGCGTATTCTGCATACAGGCTCGAGTACTCCTATGGGTAAAACCATGATTGATGGTGGTTTTGTGAGTTTAGAAAACGGATTTAGCCAGTACACTCAACGCGAGCTGCTAAAAAAAGGGCATACATTACGCGATAGTTTAGGCGCATTTGGTGGTTATCAGGCTATTATGTACGACAGTAAAAATAAAGTGTATTACGGGGCGTCAGAGTCGCGTAAAGACGGTCAAGCAGCAGGATATTAATGACAACACCACAAAAAGGTATTTGTGCCGAACCCAACTTGCATGGCATGTTTTTGTTATTTAACGTAGTGAACGATGACGCTGCTGCGGTCAGGCAACAACTTGTGCAAATATTGGATGTGTTTGAATACTTCGATGACGAACATTATGAAGCGATGGTGTCGGGCGTAATTGGTATTGGTAGCGCATTTTGGGATGAATTGTACCCTGATCAACGCCCCGCAGATTTGTCATCCTTTCCGGATATGCAATGTGAAGATCGCTGCGCGCCAGTGCTACCTTGCGATTTATTTGTGCAAATACGAGCCGACCGCCTTGATATTTGTCAAGCGATTGGGCTAGAAGTAATGCGCATGTTAAAGCTGCATACCGAGCTTGTAGAACAAGTACAAGGCTTTCGGTATTTAGACGGGCGAGATTGGACTGGCTTTGTGCTTGGAGACAACAATCCAAGAGGCCGCAAAAAGTTTGATATTAGCTTAGTGGGGCAGCATGAGTCAGAATTTGTGGGTGGGTCGTACATTCATATACAACGGTATCGTCATGACATGGCTAAATGGAACACCTTGTCAGAAAAGCGCCAGCAACAAGTCATGGGTAAAACCAAAGAACATAATTTAGATGTGGTGGGCTCGGGCCTTGATTCGCACGCGTTTAGAACGAAATTGGTTGGGGCGGGTGGTGAGTTTCCCATATTACTTGATCAAAGCATGCCATATGGCGATATGGCCACACAAGGCTTATATTTTGTGGCTTGCAGTAGCCATCCTAGTGCGTTTAAAAACTATCTATATAGCAGAATTTATGGTGACGGAAATGGCCACTATGACAAACTGCTCGATTATTCGAATGCCGAAACCGGCGCTGCGTTTTTTGCGCCTTCCATACAGTTTATACGCACACACGTAAACCAAATTTCTGATATCAATGGCTAAGTGGACGCTCTGTTATCAAACTATTTAACTGATGGCGATTTATCTAAACTGACTGAAACGTTTGTTTATAATTTTACTTTACCATCCCAATCATCAGCATACATCAGGCTATTACAAAGCGTTAGATGATACTCAAGTACTTTATCAGCGGGATACAATGCTTGCGCATTGCGGAATACATCAATTGCAGCTTGGAAGTACTTGTCGTTTCGGAGTGCAACACCTTCTTCTATTAACTTCTTGCAAGCATTACGGGTGTCTATCTCGTCTTGCGATAAATGCTGATAAATTTCAATAATTTCAATGCTGCTACTTTTACCGCGTAAATACACGGTGTCGATACTGCGCCACGCAAAGTCAAGCTTCTCGCTGGCTGCATTTACTAGTTCTCTACTAGCAAGAATGTCACTGCTAAAACGCTGAGTCAGGGATTCTATACGCTGGGCAATATTCACGGTGTCGCCTAATACGGTGGTATCCATGCGATCGTCTGAGCCAACAGTCCCTAAAATAACTGGCCCAAAGTGCAAACCTATACCATTGTTAATTGGTTCGTATCCACTGTTTGCACGGTGGTGATTGTATAAGCGCAACGCTTTTTGTAAGCCCAAAGCGGCTTGTACCGCATCACTTGCCTTGTCTGACGCGCTACCTTGGGGATGGTCAAACAAGGCCATAATAGCGTCGCCAATAAACTTGTCTATAAAGCCATAATTGTCATGAATAGGGGCGTTCATACGCACAAAATATGAATTTAAAAAGTTCATGAGTTGCTGAGGCGACATTTTTTCTGACAAGCTAGTAAAGCCACGAATGTCACAAAACATCATCGCCACTTCATCCTCACTGGCAAACCCAAGTTTAAGCGACTCAGCGCCACCCATAGCAAAGTGATCAACAAACTGACGCGGAACAAACTTTTGAAAGGTTTGAAGCATATGCTGCGCTTCGTCGGCTTTTTGCAATATTGGATCGTTATGAATATTGCTTTGTACAGGGGGCTTTATTGTGCGCGCAACTTTAGGAGGCACAGATGCTGTGAGTTGTTTTCGTTGCAACCACCACAATGCGGTAATATATACCGCATACAATGCTATGACACATGTAGTGATGATTGTCCAAAACATACTAGTTTGCAGTTATCCTCGAAAAGGCTTTATCGGCAGCAGTTAAGGTTGCATCAACAACATCTGCGGTATGCATTTTTGATACAAATCCAGCTTCAAATGATGCAGGGGCAAGATACACACCTTCTTCAAGCATATTGTGATAAAACTGATTAAACTGGGCCTGATTAACGCTAATTGCTTGCTGATAGTTGACCACTTTTTCATGAGTAAAAAAGATACCAAACATACTGCCTGCAATATTCGTTGTTAGTGGTATACCGTTTTTATCGGCCATTGCTTGAAAACCATCAACCAATGCTTGGGTATTTGCAAAAATACTGTCGTAGAAGTTATCAGCTTTTAACTGCTTTAATGCACACAAACCTGCGGCCATAGCAATAGGGTTACCCGACAATGTGCCTGCTTGGTAAATAGGACCAGTTGGCGCAATGTGCGTTAGAATTTTGCGTTTGCCACCAAATGCACCCACGGGCATGCCGCCGCCAATTACCTTGCCTAAACATGTTAAGTCGGGGGTAACATTATAACGGGCTTGCGCGCCGCCAAGTGATACTCTAAACCCTGTCATCACTTCATCAAATATCAGTACTGCACCGTATTGGTCACAAATGGCACGCAAGCCTTCTAAAAAACCGGGCTGTGGTGGAATACAGTTCATGTTACCGGCAACAGGCTCCACAATAATGCAGGCAATATCGTCACCATGCTCTGCAAAAGCCTGTTTTACTGAATCAAGGTCGTTAAACTGCATGGTTAAGGTATGCTTGGCTACGTCGTCAGGTACACCTGGCGAGCTAGGTACGCCTAAAGTTAATGCTCCAGAGCCTGCTTTTACTAACAAAGAATCGGCATGGCCGTGATAGCAGCCTTCAAATTTTAGCAGTTTGTTTTTGCTTGTGTAGCCACGGGCTAAGCGGATTGCGCTCATGGTTGCTTCGGTGCCCGAGTTTACCATGCGCACCATTTCCATTGACGGCACAATTTCGCTTACCAGTTCAGCCATTTCAATTTCGGCTTCGGTAGGTGCGCCATAACTCAAACCAAATTCAGATGCTTTTATTACCGCTTCACGAATTTCGGGGTTGTTGTGCCCTAATACCATTGGCCCCCATGAGTTGATGTAGTCAATATAGCGATTGCCATCAACATCATACATATAAGGACCATCGGCTCTTTCAATAAAACGAGGCGTGCCGCCTACCGCTTTAAATGCTCGAACAGGCGAATTTACGCCACCGGGGATAGTGCGCTGGGCACGTTCAAAAAGTGTTTCAGATTTATTCATGGTTTATGTATTACTCTTATTGCTGAACCAGTTAACAGGTTGGTCGTAGTCGCTAATTTTGTTTTCGACACCCAAAATGAGAGCGAACAATGCCATACGAACCAACACACCGTTATCGGTTTGTCTAAATATAGCTAAGTTAGGATGCGTGTTAAGATCGTTATCAAGCTCGTTTGCTTCGCTTCTAGAGTCGCGAGGTAATGGATGCATAATGACGGTTTGTGATTTAAAGTGTTGCGTATAAATTTGTTGGTTAAGCCTAAACTTACCGCGGAACTGATTGGCTTCGGTTTGATTTGAAAAACGCTCTTCTTGAATACGGGTTTGATAGCAAATATCGGCGTCTACAATACCTTCAAGTTGCTCGGTAATATGCAGTTTATGTCCTGCATTGGTAATAACGTCGCAAATTTTGCTTGGCATGCACAAGTCTTTTGGCGAAATTAAGGTAAACTGAATATTGTTAAACAAGCTAAGCATCGTCGCCAGTGAGTGCACGGTTCTGCCATGCTTTAAATCGCCAATCATAGCAATGTGCAAACCATCAATATGTTGCCCAAAAGACGCACGCTCTTTGGCAATGGTATATAAATCAAGCAAGGCTTGAGTAGGGTGTTCGTTCGCGCCATCACCACCGTTAATTACCGGTACGCGACTGCCATGAGCAAACTCTGCTACCGACCCCGGTTGCGGGTGACGCATGGCGATAATGTCGCTGTAGCCGCTTAACACTCTGGCGGTATCATAAAGAGACTCGCCTTTCGCTAAAGCTGAATTACTCATACCAACGGTTTCGCGTACCTCACCGCCCAATAAATTAAACGCGGTGCCAAAGCTTACACGAGTACGGGTACTAGGCTCAAAGAATAAGTTACCCATAATCGCGCCATCAAGCACGGTTGTGCGTTTTTCACGGCTAGCGTAGGGCTGCATGGTGTCGGCAATAGCAAAAACACGTTCAACCGCCTCGCGGTCAAATTGATTCACACTTAGTATGTGGTTACCTGTAAACGAATTCATAACGCCCCTTGTGAATTTGCGTGCTGCGAGTGTAGCAAATTTTAGCAAGGAGTGACGGCTAAATACATTGATTTGTATTGCTTAATGTTGCGAATTCAATACATGCGCTCAATCAAATATGATGGATTACTCCTCGTTTTTTTGAGGCATTTCGCGATACTTTTCAAACCAAGCAATAATATTTTCAATTTTACCCACTAAACGTGAGGGCCTTGACGCAATTCCATGACTGGCTCCTGGCACTTTGACTAACACGGTTTCAACCTTCAAGTGTTTTAAGGCTTGGTAATATTGTTCGGTTTCAGACATAGGCGTTCGTTTGTCTTCAGTTCCGGTAATAAGCAAGGTGGGAGTAGTTACGTTGCCCACTAAAGAAAGCGGTGAGCGTTCCCAGTAGTGTGCTACGTTGTCCCATGGCATCCCTGGGAACTGATAGGGAATTTGATACATGCCACTGTCGGCCGTGAGCACTTTTGATAACCAGTTGATTACCGGTTTTGCCACTACAGCGGCTTTAAATCTATCGGTTAAGCCAATAGCATATGCCGTTGCAATACCACCAGCAGAGCCGCCTGTAATAAATAAGGCTTCTGGATCTACGAAGCCTTTATCAATCAAAGCATCAACGCCCGACATGTGGTCTGCAAAATCATACTTTGATGAATACTTGTTTTGCAGCAACAGCGCAAAACGCTCGCCGTAACCGGTGCTGCCGCGATGATTGTTATAAAACACCACATAGCCCTCGGCGGCCATACGTTGTAGTTCTGCTGAGAAATGCGGCCCATAAGCTAAGTGCGGTCCGCCGTGTATTTCTAGAATGAGCGGGTATTGCTTAGTTGCGTCAAAGCCAGGGGGTAATAGATACCAGCCTTGAATCTCTTCGCCATCAATAGACGATTGATAAGTTATCTCTTTAATGTCGGCCAACGTTTTGTGCCCAAACACATCTTCGTTGAGTGAGGTAAGCTGCTGCTCTTTGCGACCTGTTTTTACATGTATGTTGGCAGGACGATCGTGGCGGCCTTTGGTAAAAGCAAATGTTCCCGCAGCGTAGCTGTAATCACCGCTGGTATATGGCCGTCCCAGCGAAACGCCGCCTAAGCCTTGGGTAACATTGCTATGACGTCCCGATAAACTCACGTAATCAATTTGCGTAATGCCTCTTACCATTTGTTGATAATACAAACCCTTGTTGCCTTTCCATTGGGCATTTGACACTCGATTATCTATCGACTCAGAGAGGTTTTTATCATCGCTTCCGTTTATGTTCATTACATGTAGATAGCGATTGCGATATGCGAGTTTTTTGTCATCCCACTTGATATAGGCAATCAGTTTGCCGTTTGGCGATACTACTGGGGCACTTTCGCCGCCAGGCGCTTGGCTCAGTTGAATAATTTCGCCGCTTAAGTTGACCGAAAATATATCAGACTCTCCTGGCTCATATTCCCAGTTGTCGCTGCGGTTTGCTGAAAAGTATATTGTTTGGCTGTTTTTACCCCACGATAATGCGCCTCTATGATGGTAAGGGCCCGAGGTGAGCTGCCGAGCGGTACCACCTTGTGCCGGCACAATAAAAATATGCGAATAGCTTGGGTCAAGGGTGCCTTGACCATCGGCTTGATAGCGAGCTTTGCTAATGTACTCGAAGTCGTCTGCCCACTGTGCGCCCTCAGGTTTTGCTGGCATTTTGACTGAAAACGGCTGCTCATTTGCTTTTACGTTCATAGTAAACGCTATTTGCTGACCATTTGGTGACCATGTAATAGAGGAGGGCGAAGAAGCTAAGTTGGTAATAAGTGCGGTTTGCCCCGTGTCCATCCAGCGCACATACAGTTGGGTGCTTCCGTCTTGATTCGACAAATACGCAATTTTGTCACCAGCGGGCGACCATCGAGGTGAAAATGAATTTTTACTTGAAGACACCACCGGCCTATGCGTATCGCCGTCGGCATCAAGGTACCAAATACTCGAGCGTGTGGCGTCGGTCATAATGTCGTTAGCGCGCCTTACATACAAAATACTCTCGCCATCTGGAGACACTTGCGGGTCGGTTGCCACTTCTAATTCAAATACATCAGCTGCGTCAAAGAGGTGTTGTTTTGCCGATGTAAGCTGTTCAGCTTGGGCATAACTGCATAAGCCTATACTGAATATTGCGAATATGCTTAAGCCGAGTTGTTGAGTAATGCTTGATAACAATGGTTTGCGAGTAGACGCCGAGCGCGAGATAAAATAAAACATGGTATGCCGTTTGTTATTATATTTAACAGAAAGCATAAACATATAAGACTGATGATTCAAGGTACACACAATAGGCATCGAATAATACCGACTAGCGGTCAGCCATGCTTATTGGTGTTGGCCGGTGGTGTTCGTCGGCCAACACATATGAGTTTATGGCTGGGTAGACACAACTATCTGCGTAATCGCCGTATTCACCTCAGCATACTGGCTTGATTCAACAAATCCGATTGAAAATGTACGGGCTTGGTTAAGGTATTTATTGCCGCTGTTGCGACCAAAGCCAAACACCGTCATATAGGGACGCATGTAATACTCATCAAGATGGTCATCATTTTGATGTTGCGCCACGTATATTACGCGCGACACGTTTGTATCGCCAAATGCAAACCACTCGGGTCCATCTTCACCATTTACTGGGCTTAAGTCACCGCTAAATGGAATGTGTATCTCTTGAGCTTGCGACTGACTTGAGCTAAACCAATAATCTGTTTCGTTAATCTCACCATTGGGCACACCTTCAAACAGTACCCAATAATGATAGCTTGGGCTTATTTTTGTCATGCTAAAGTCAGCGCGGTTGGGGTAAAAATCCCATATGCCTTGCCATTTACCATTGCCCGACGTAAAGGTAATTTGCACATGCTTGTGCGTGTTAATACTATCGCTTGTGTTTTACGGTATTATATTCACAGCACGCAAGGTAAATAAGCGTAAGCGAATAAAAATAAGACTTTAGAAGAGAGTGTTGATAATAATTAATGAGCAAAACTAAACTGATTGATGTAGCAAATAAAGCTGGGGTATCAAAAAGCACCGCGTCACAATTTTTGAATGGCCGTTTTGATTATATGTCAGCAAAAACTAAAGCCCGTATTCAAGAGGCAATTGACGAGCTTCAATATGTGCCAAACTCAATTGCGCGCAGCTTAAAAACAGATAAAACTAAAACACTAGGTGTGATTGTACGAGATATTACCGGCGACTACACCAGCCAAGCTATTAGAGGCATGGATGATTACTGCAAGCAAAATGGTTACAACTTAATTATTTATAACACCGATTTTGATCCCGCAAGTGAGCGTAAAGCGATTGCTTCATTGCGTAATTTGCGCGTTGACGGCTTGATTATAGCGTCATCCGGCGCAAACAATGCCTTAGTTGCCGAACTTTCAAGTAAAATAATGCCGGTGGTGCAGTTTCAGTTAGAGCATGACAAACTTGATAAAGACATTATTGTGTCTGATTATCGTCAGGCCGCTTTTGATGCCACGCAATATTTAATTAGCTTAGGTCACAGGCGCATTGCATTTGTTACTCAGCGTTATAAAGAGGTGCATTCTAGGTTAGAACGTTATCTTGGCTATACCGAGGCATTGGCAGAGCATGGTATTAGCATTGATGACAGTTTGGTGCAGTATTGGGATAGGGAAAACGGATTGGAGGTTTCTGCAGAGCACATGCTATCGATTGAAAATCCGCCTACCGCTTTTTTTACTCAGCATTTGGCCATTACGGTAGCACTAATGCGCTCAATGCAAGTGCACAAGGTAAGTATGCCAGAAGATGTATCGTTAATTAGTTTTGATGAAATCCCCATGGCCGAATTTTTCAAAGTGCCCATTACTGTGGTGCAGCAAAACCCCTACGAGATTGGTATGCAAGCAGCCAAAAGCATGATAAATAAGATTATCAACCCAGATGCCCAATTAGCAAAAGTAATGGTGCCATGTTGTTTAGTTAAACGAGACTCTTGCAGCATACTAAAGTCGTAATACTTTCCTCTAAAATTAGCATAAGCTAGCACTGAGCGTTATTGAGTTAATGCTTGGTGTCACTTGCTTGCATCGTTTATACTGATCGGTACATTATGTACATAAGGCGTAGCACTTATCCATTTCAAATACCTCATTTCAACCCTGTTGGCACTCATCGCATTTGCGGGTAATTCGGTGTTATGCCGTTTAGCGCTTGGCAATGCGACTATTGACGCAACCAGCTTCACTATAGTGAGGTTGGTCTCTGGCGCCCTCACCTTGCTAGCAATTATTGCTTTTATGCAATTAAGGCACAGTAAGGCTAATCGACAAACACTGGCTTTTTCAAGTGCGCGGGTGCTTCAAGCAACTATGTTGTTTATTTATGCAGGCGCATTTTCATATGCCTATATTGTGCTAGATACGGGTGTTGGTGCCTTGATTTTGTTTTCAACGGTGCAGTTGTCAATGATTACTATGAGTATTGTCAAACGTGAACACTTAGGCGCACTGCAATGGCTCGGTTTATTGTTGGCTTTTACCGGCTTTGTGTATTTGATGAGTGACCAATACCGCTTAGCTGAGCAAACCGTTTCGGTGTGGGGCTCGCTTATTATGATTATTGCCGGCTTGGCGTGGGCTGCTTATACCTTGCTGGGTAAGGGCTCGAAACAACCCTTGATAGACACCGGCCTTAACTTTGTTATAGCCGTGCCCATGTGTGTGTTACTGCTGGCTGCCTACTATTTTGAGCCGGTCAACATAAGCAATTATGGTTTGCTACTCGCCATACTATCTGGTGCCGTTACTTCGGGTATTGGCTATGCCATTTGGTATTACGCTTTGGAAGGGTTAACGGCTATACAAGCCGGCGTTGTGCAATTGTTGGTGCCAGTCATTGCCGCGCTAGGCGGTCTGATTTGGGTGGGCGAGGCCATGTCAGGCGCGTTAATATTATCGCAAATCGTTATTTTAGGTGGCATTGCACTAGTGATGTTCACTAAACCTGCTGCAAATTAGTAAATTTGTATCATTGTTTCGCATGCGTTTATCACATGCTCTAGCGCTTCTATTTAAGGTTTTTTATGATTGCTCGGTTACGACCATTTTTCCCTATTTTATTCTTATGTTTTTGGAGCGCTGGCTATGCAACCGCAAAAGCCGCTTTAGAATATACGCTGCCTCTTAACTTACTTGCCTACCGTTTTATTGGCGCATTTTTGCTGCTCACTCCCATTGTATTGTACTTAAAGTTGCGGGTGCCTAATTGGTCGCAAATAAAAGGCTTAGTGCTAACCAGTTTGTTTTTGCATGTAGGACATTTTGGTAGTATTTATATGGGCTTAAAATTAGGTGCTAGCGCAAGTATAATGGCGTTGTTAGCAGCATCTCAGCCAGTTCTGGTGATTATTGCCGCCTCGTTACTCACTCGTAAAGTACCTTCATGGCAGGTATGGATCAGCTTAACTTTGGGCTTAACCGGTGCGGCAATTATATTGGGTGTTGATTTAAAAGGTGGTAGTAATTACGTATTAGGTGCCTTGTTGGGTTTTGTTGCTGTAGTCGGCCTATCAATTGGACAGGTTATTGAAAAACAGCGCAAAGCCGGCGTTCACCCGATTAGCGCTACGTGGATACAATATGGCTTTGCATCCTTAATATCGATTCCGCTAGCTTTACTAGCAGAAGGCCTTACTTATACTATGAGCCTTACCCTAGTGCTAAGTACGGGTTATCTCATTATTGGTAATTCAATTATTGGCATTATGATGATGCTGAGCATGGTGCGTTCTGGTTCGGTATCGCAAGTAGCGTCAATTATGTTTATGGTGCCGGCGATAGGCGCCTTAATTGCTTGGCCCGTGGCCGGTGAAGTGCCGCAATTGATAATGCTGCCGGGTTTTGCATTAGCCATGATTGGTGCTATTTGGACCAGTCGATTGTCTAATAAGGATAAGTAGTTTACTACACACCAATTAATGCTAGGGTTTTAGTCGCTACTTTTTCAGCATGTTGCTTCGCATTCTTGTCATTTAAGGCATAGGGTAATTGCAGCATGCTTAACATGTGGAAGTCACTTTTTAATAAGTTAAAAAAATCGTGTGCAGTTTCCATGGCAGCGTCGTTATTCAGTGCCGAGCTAGGATGTTGCTGCAATAGTTGAGCAACAATTTTAATGCTGTGCAGAGGGCCTGCATCGTAAAACAATTGTGCTACATGATTATTGAGTTTCGATTCGCCAATAACTAATTGATACATCGCAATCACATTTTTGTCGGTAAGCAGTTTTATAAAGCGCAGACCAATAATGATGAGTATTTCATCTAGCGCTTGGGTACTTACATTAATGCTTGCGTCTTGAATTTGGTATTGCTGGCATTTATCTTCAATAATAGCGGTATACAAAGCATCTTTACTGGTAAAGTGCGAATACACGGTTTGTTTTGATACACCACTTGCCTTTGCTACCGCTTCCATTGAGGTATTGCTGTAGCCATTACTTAGCAACAAATCAGCAGCCCCAGATAAAATCTGCTTGCGTTTTTGTTCGCTTTTGGGCCTACCCGGCGACCGCGGTTCGCATACTCTACTCATGGAAATATTCATAACCTTAAAATGATTGACAGATTTATTTAGTCAGCGCCATTAATTTATAGTGTTGTGCTTTGATGATAAAAATTTAACATTAATAGACTAGACAGTCTAGTATATTTATTCTAGCATGCCATACATAATATTTATGTTTATTTTATGGTTAAGAATACTATGCCTTCGACAATGTCAGCCGCACAAAGCCAGACGAAGCCTACCGCTAGCTTTCGTTTACTAATGGTGTTAAGCGCAGTTTGTTTTGTGCTGCTTGTGGTGCTAATGGTTGCTTCAGGCACCAAACCGGCTAGTGCTACTAACAATAAGTCGATGCTACTGACACAGCAAGCCAAAGTGACTGCGGCCAACATTGAGTTGCAAGCATCATTTGTAAAGCCCCGTATTGTTTTTGGCCAAATTGAGTCAGCCCAACAATCAAACTTAGGCTTTGAGCTTAGCGGTAGTTTACAACGCGTGGTGGTAAAAGAGGGCGCATTGGTTAAGCAAAACGATTTACTCGCCACACTTGATACTGCGCGTTTAAATGCCCAGCAAAATGAACTACTGAGTGCCTTGAACCGCAGTAAAGCTAACGCCAAATTAGCCGCATTATCTGCAAAGCGTATAAAACAGCTAGTAGCCAACCAGCTAGAACCACAACAACAATTTGATGAAGCACAAGCGCAACTAGATGTTGCAAATGCGGCGGTTGCAGAAGTTGAAGCTCGCTTAGCCAGTGTTGAGGTTGAGCTCAATAAATCACGATTACTGGCGCCATTTGATGGGCAAATAGTGGCACAACATATTGATGAGGGCACCGTACTAAGTGCAGGCCAACCAATATTTTCTCTATTACAAAGCAGTGGCTTAGAAGCACGTTTTGGTTTACCTGAACAAACTGCTTTTGGTGTTAACCTTGGGCAAGTTTTCACTATATCGGTAGGCAATTTGTCGCTGAGTGCAAAGGTAACTTCAATCGCTCAACAACGCAGTCAAGCTACGCGCACTATTGAAGCACTTCTGAGTGTGGATACTAAAGGCTTAACACCAATGCAAAAACGCATGTTGGTGAGTGGTGATTTGGTGTCATTACAGGTAGACATCCCGGTGACTAAACAAGGTGCATGGGTGCCCAATAGTGCCTTGGCGAGTGGTGTGCGAGGCATGTGGACCTTGTATGTGATCAATGCTAGCAACGTTATTGAGACCCGTATTGTGTCGATAGAATATAAAGACGAGCAGCGAGCATTTATTAGCGGTGCAATTGAACAAGGCGATACCTTTGTAGTGAGCGGCGTTCATCGTTTAACGCCACATCAGCAAGTTGAAAATATAGAAGTAGTCAATATGAGTGCTTCATATGAGCAGTAGTCACACAAATACAGGCACTGAAAGCAAGCCTTGGTACACCGCATTTTTTAGGAATGGACATCTTCTCGCGCTCAGTGTGGTAATTATACTGGTAGCGGGGATATCTGCTATTACGGGCATGCCGCGTTTAGAAGATCCACGAATAGATTTACGAAATGTATTAGTGCTTACTAGCTACCCCGGTGCTTCTGCAGAAAGAGTTGAGGCCTTGGTTAGCGATGTATTAGAAGACGAGCTTAGACAGTTATTTGAAGTAAAAGAAATAAAATCAACGTCAACCGCTGGGTTTTCCACTTTGTTTGTTGAATTGCAAAATGATATCGACAATAGTTCTAATCAGCAGGTATTTTCAAAAATACGAGACGCTATTAACGACGCTGCAACACGTTTTCCTGAGGGAGCTAACCCGCCCATATTAGAGGACAAGCGAGGAGCTACAGCCTTTACTGCTGTACTGTCAGTGAGTGCTAACTATCCTGACACCACTACTTTTGCCCAAACGGGGCGCATGGCTACTGAGCTTGCAGACCGCTTACGTAATGTCAACGGTACCGAAATAGTCCGTATTTATGGTGAACCCACTGAAGAGATTACCGTTACTATTAATCCCCAGCAGCTCGCGGTAAGCGGTTTAACCTTAAACGAAGTAAGTCAACGCATTGCCTTGGCCGATGCTAAGCTCCCTGCAGGTGTGCTCGTTACCGCAGACAAAGATATTCGAGTACAGGTGTCTGAGCCCTTAGGCAGTGTGGATACTTTAGCGCAAGTTCCCATTCAAACCAATGCGGGGGCTTATTTGCGTCTGCAAGACATAGCTACTATTAGCAAAGATATTCGTTTGCCGGTATCAGAAATAGCCTTGTTAAATGGTCAGCAAACCATTTTTGTCGCGGCAAGGATGCAAACAACGGTAAGAGTCGATAAATGGACGGAAGCCTTAGTAAGCAAAGTAAATCAGTTTAATGACGTTTTTGGTGACTCATTTACCGCTGAATTAATATTTGAACAGAACAAATACACCGAACAGCGCTTAAGCGAATTGACTATGGATTTGGTTATGGGCTCGTTAGTGGTTGTGCTGGTTGTGTTGTTTTTTATGGGTATCAAAGCGTCATTGATTGTTGGGCTAGCCTTGCCATTATGTGCTGCTTTTGCCATTTTTAGTTTGAACTTCTTTAATCAACAAATTCATCAAATGTCTATTTTTGGCATCATCATTGCCATTGGTTTGTTAATTGATAACGCTATTGTTGTGACCGACGAAATACGACTCAACTTACAAAATTTATCATTGACGCGTTTAGGTGTGCTGAAAAAAAGTATCCGTCACTTATTCTCTCCGTTACTGGCGTCAACGTTGACCACTATTTTAGGCTTCATGCCCATATTTTTGCTTAACGGTAATATTGGCGATTTTATAGGCTCTATTGCTATTAGCGTGGTTATGGCATTAGTGGGGTCTTTGGCAATTTCGTTAACTATTATTGCTGCGTTAGCGGCACGTTACTTACCGCGCGAGGCAATGTTAAATGCACCTTGGTATCGACGAGGTTACCAATTGCCGAGTGTGTCCCTAGCATTTCGTCAATTAATCGGTAAAGCAATTAAGCGGCCGGTGATAGTGTTAAGTACAGTAGTGCTTGTGTGTATTAGTGGTTTTGTACTAGCCCAGCAACTTGCCAATGTGTTTTTCCCTGGCGCTGACCGCGATCAATTTGAAATATATATGTTATTGCCCGATGGCAGCAGTATCAATCGTACGCACAGTATGGCATTGCATGCCAATGAGAGCATTCAAGCAAAAGACGGCGTTGAGCAAATTACGTGGATGATAGGTGCTTCTACGCCTTCTATTTACTATAACCAAGTGCAAACAAGAGACAACGCGCCTCATTTTGCCAACGCCGTGGTTACCGCAAGTTCTGTGACTCAAGCCGACCGCTTAATTGTGGCCTTGCAATACGAGTTGCAAGACGCATTTCCACAGGCGCAAGTAATTGTACGTAAGTTCGGACAAGGACCACCCATAGCTGCGCCCATTGAGGTTCAAGTTTTTGGTCCTGATTTGCAAGTGCTTGATACCATTGGCCAGCAAGTCAGAAGTGCCATGACACATATTCCCGGTATTACGAATTCTTTGGTGAGTATCAGCACCGGTGAGCCTGAACTAGTATATGAGTTAAGTGAAAACCAGTCGTATTTAGCACAGCTTTCGTTGTCGCAAATAGCGCAACAATTACAAGTGGCGCTTTCAGGAACAACAGGCGGATCAATTTTAGAAGGTACCGAAGAGCTAGATATTAGAGTACGCGTCAGTAATGAGCAACGCAGTAATATTGCACAGCTCGATGCATTACCTTTGATGGGGGGCGCTGGGCTGGAACGCGACTTAGTTGGTGTGGCTGCGCTTGGAGAATTAGTGGTTCGGCCAAGTATTAGCAGTATTACTCGGGTAGATGGTGAACGCGTAAACAAAATTCAAGCGTATTTACTGCCGGGCGTGGCAGCAGTATCGGCAAGTCAACAATTGCGAGCACGTTTGCTAGAAGATATTCATTTACCCCAGGGGTATCGTTTTAAAATAGCCGGTGACGCAGACGAACAAGGCAAAGCCCTAGGACAACTCGCTACGTACTTACCGGTGTTATTGGTATTAATGATAACATCACTCATTTTAAGCTTTTCGAGTGTACGTTTTGCTGCGGTAATAGGCATGGTGGCAGTACTTTCTGTTGGCTTGGGTTTTCTAAGTTTATGGTTGTCGGGCTTACCAATAGGCTTTAATCCCTTATTGGGTAGTGCCGGTTTAATCGGTGTAGCCATTAACGGCTCTATTGTGGTGATTGCTGCTATAGCGGCTAATCCAATTGCCATGCAAGGTGACACCAAAGAAATTGTAGCCGAAACCATGAGTTGTTCACGACATATATTATCGACAACATTTACCACAGTAGGCGGTCTTATCCCTTTACTGTTGTTTTCAGAAGGGACGTTTTGGCCGCCTTTAGCAGTAGTGCTTGCCGGTGGTGTTGGCTTTTCTGTTATTTTATCTTTATTATTTACCCCAGTAATCGTAGCGGGCTTGTGCCGCTTACGCGCAAAACAACAAGGTACTTTGCAGCAAACATGAACAAATTGCGTAAATGGTGGCATACAAAATGTGCTTTTTGCCTCAAAGCTAGGTATATCATTATATGGGGCGCAATAATGATG
Source organism: Glaciecola sp. (assembly GCA_049650345.1). Classification (GTDB taxonomy): domain Bacteria; phylum Pseudomonadota; class Gammaproteobacteria; order Enterobacterales; family Alteromonadaceae; genus Glaciecola. Next base: position 56,779 of record JBARZY010000125.1, read on the forward strand.
GTATTTTATTTTTATGTCTGGCAATAACGAACAAGCAGTAGAGAGTATTTTTATACGCAGCAGTGCGGCAACAAATGGCATAACGACTTTACTGATTGGTGCAATTGTGGCGCTTGTTGGCACGCTTATTATCGCGTTATTACCGCAGCTATTTTTCTTAGTCGGTATCCTCTTTTTAAGCGGTAGCATTATCGCGTTTGTTATGGGGTTTTATAAGCTTCGCGAACCCAAATACAGTGTTGAAATCAACAAACAAGCCATTATTTATTATCATCGTAAAGGCCAATGGCAAATTCCTTGGTCTAACGTACAGCGTATTGATGTGCCACGAGTACACAAAGGGTTAGAGCATGTTGATTTGGAAATGATCGGCATAAGATTGCGCCAACCTGAACAAATTCTCAATAGTATTTCTCCACGTTTAATCACCCACCTATTAATGGAGCAGCGTCCGCTAATTGCGCAATTTATTATGAGTAACTGCGATTCAGGCCAGTGCTACGGCGATGATATTATTGACGACACCAAATACAAATGTGAAGACGGCAGCATGATGACCGGCGTGAGTGCTATGTTTGCTAACAGGATGCGCAAGTTACAACAAGGGCTTGGGTATGACGTATTTGTATCAAGTAATGATGTTGACCGCAGTGCCCACGATTTTGTAAGTCTATTACGAGAGTGTCAGGAGACAATCACCCGTCAACCCCATTAGTTAGTTCGTGATATTTTAAGTGACCCTTATAAATATGCTGGTCGATTAACCAATCAATCTGTTATTTTCTCTTATACCTTTACCACACAAATACTTTTATATTCACAGGCAATCCTCGGCCTCTTTTTAACTAAAACTATTCTATTTATGTTAACCGCGACTAATGTCTCATATTGAAAATTGGTTAACCAAAAGTGTGCGCCAACTTGGTTTTTGGCATGTTGTAAAGATGTAAATGACAAACTGGTCTTACCAAAAAAGGCAAAAAACATCTCTCCAGCCCCATCTCTTCAAACATATTGCAACTTGTGCTTTACCACTCGGCAACAAAAGAGAGTGTATGATATTAACATATATATCAACAACTTGATGGTAAATCGGTTTAGTCATAGCATTTGGTAACAGAGCTAAATGTTATTAGTATGTTATTTTGGCACACCAAAAGGTTGACCTTTTGCACTTGTTTATGTAACTATGAATGCAATTCTTTGTATCTAATTAGATAATGATTTGTTAAGAATTGGTTTAACAAATGCGAGACGCACACTGCTCCACTACAAACAGCGTCAACATTTGAATTAGCAGGACTTATAAACATACACACACAGGAAGATTTTATGCAGCACAAACTCTCAAAAATTAGCTTAGCGGTATTAGCCGCTACCAGCATTCATTTGTCGGCGACAGCCGTAGCGCAAGAACAAGACGCAGGCGCAGTAGACGAGCCTGAAGTGATTGAAGTAACGGGTATCCGTTCAGCACTTGCCAGCGCTCTAAACGAAAAAAGAGGCGCCGATACTGTAGTTGAAATAATACAAGCAGAAGATATTGGTAAGCTTCCAGACCAAAACCTTGCAGAAGTATTAGAAAATGTAACAGGCATTCAAATTACACGTACAGCCGGTATCGGTACGGGTGTGCAAATACGTGGTAGTAATGCAAACATTGTTCAAATAAACGGTGCATCTACTGTTGGTACAGGCGACGGCCGTGGTGGCATGAAATTTGAAGATTTGTCAGCAGCAATCATTGCTGGTGTAGAAGTAACTAAAGGTTCTGAAGCGAAAACCATTGAAGGCGTAATTGGTGGTACCGTAAATCTACGTACAATTCGTCCTTTAGAACTAGATGAAACCTTAGCGTCATTTCGTCTGCAAGGCGAAGACAGCAGTTTAACCACTGATGGTATCATGCCGCGTTTCTCTGGTGCTTACGGCGATAACTGGGAATCAGATGCAGGTCGTTTCGGTTTTGTAGTGAGTGGTAGTTTGACCAGACAAGAAGCTTCAGCTTTTCGTCCTCGTGTTGACCGCGATGGTAGCTTAGTTGAAAACGTTAACGCATCAGTTGTTAGATATGACAACGATGGTAACCCTGTTGTTGAAGACCAGCCAAGCAGACGTCCAGCAGCTCAAAATTTCGACTTCTTAGGTATTCAATTCTTAAACCAAGAATATGAAAACTTTGAATATGAAACTAAAAACTTCGCCGGTACATTTGAATTTGCACCTAACAACGACATGAAGTTTTTCGCTGATGTGATTCTTACTGACCAAGAAGTTCGTCAAGAAAGTACTCGTGTACAAGGCTCTGGTGTAAGTAGCGTGCTTAACTACAACGTGCCTACCTCTTTTGAAACGATTAATTTCGGCACATTAGATGGCGTTAATCTAGGTAGCATTGCCGCTGCACAAACAGGTACTATTGAACCTGATTTAAGTGTAGACGACGACGATCCAAACCTACGTTTTAACAGTGACACTGGTGCACGTGTTACCGACAGTCAGCAGTTAAGATTTGGTGGTGAATGGCAAGCAACCGACGACCTTTTCGTTAGCGGTGAAATATCGTACGCGAGTTCTGAAAGCCGCACGCCTTCATTGAACACACAGTTAAACTTCATCAATCCAAACGCACCATTAGACCGTTTGGATGACGAAGGAAACTTCACTGAAAATACAAGTAATGATAACGCTGTACCGTTCATCTATGACTTAACGGGCGACCAATTATCATTCGGTATTAACTTCGATTCTCCATTTGCACCAACGGTTGCTCAATTACTTGACCCAAGTAATGTCGTTCTTGACCAAGTAGATTTCAGCAACGGTAGCACTGACAACTCTGATTTCTCAATGAGAGTTGACTCTACTTATTATATTGACCATGACATTTTCACTTCTGTTGATTTTGGTTTCCGTAGCAACACGGTAGAGCACGAGTCGTTAGGCATATCTGACCGTATCGGTGGCTTTAGCCGTTTACACGATAGCCCAGGTGGCGATTTGTTCTCTGAGCTTCTTATAGCTGGTCCAAGTAACTTTGGCGAGGCTGATGGCAGAGCATTAGCATTAAGAAACTTCTTAATCGTTGACCCTGAACTTGCGTTTAGCAACCCACAGCTAGTTATTAATACACTTGAATCGGCCATGACCACTTATCAAGCTGAAATGATTGCTTTAGGATTTGTTGACGCAGGCGCTTCTGTAGACTTCTTAAAGCAAGAGCCTGGTTCAACAGCTGGATTTAAAGTTGAAGAAACAACCAATGCTTTGTATGCACAAGTTAACTTTGAATATGAATATATTCGCGGTAACTTCGGTTTGCGTCATGTTATGACCGATATTGAGTCAATTGGTAAAACAGAAGTTAACGGCAACGTATCTGAAGTTGTAAACAAGGGCGACTACAGCTACACATTGCCACGTTTAAACGTAATTGCAGATGTAACTGATGATTTAGTAGTGCGCTTAAGCTGGGGGCAAGATATCCGCAGACCTAACTTTGGCAATCTAAATACATCAGTATCATTCGGTACTAACGAAAACCAATCTGTTGATTTTGGTAACCCGAACCTAGAGCCTGAAGAAGTAACTACGTTTGACTTGTCTACTGAATGGTATTTTGCTGATTCAGCGGTAGCAAGTATCGGTTTCTTCCAAAAAGATATCACTAACCTAATAGTAGCTGAAACGCAGTTTGCTGAAGTATTTGCAAGTGGCTTTAGAGACACTGACGTGACATGTCCTAGCGGAGGTGTATTTAACCCAAGTGCGCAAGCAAACGTTTTTGGCCCAACAGGCCTAGTCGGTTTATGTGTTGACATTGATACTAGCTTGAATGATACCGCTACCATCACACAGTCGGGTATTGAGCTATCTTTCCAATACGACTTGTCTAGCTTTGAAGATGATTTAGGTTGGGCGTCTGGTTTTGGTGTATTAGCAAACTATACTTACCAAGACTATAGCGGTGGCTCTGTTGTAAACGAATCAGCAACACGTGGTACCGATGTATTTAATGCCATTAACGGTATTTATGATAGCGCTGAGTTTGTGAAGGTAACCTCGCTACAGGGACTATTAGATTTCTCAGAAAACGCTTATAACTTAACGGTTTATTATGAGAAGCATGATTTGTCTGCAAGAATGCGTTATACATACCGCGATGCTTACCGCACCTTAGATACTGCTGCGGGCGCATCTTTGAACTCAACCCTAGGTTTCCCAGTTACCACTCATGCTAGAGGCCAGCTTAACGCTAGCGTAAGCTATGACGTAAATGAGGAATTAACAGTTGGAGTTGAAGCTATTAATTTAACCGAGTCTGATATTATCCAGTCTTGTGTTAACGAAAATGCGATGCAGTGTGCTGAAGGTATCACTGACCGTCGTATCACTTTCGGTGCAACATACCGCTTCTAAGTGCTCGTTAATATACCCTTACAAATCTGTAAGGGTATAAATGAATCAAAAATCCCAGCATTTGCTGGGATTTTTTATGCCGGTTTATTATTTATGCTGGTGTGATGGTACAAAGCCAAGAATACCGCGCCAATGTGAAACCAATCAGTGACCGATTTCACTGGCTAATAGTATTTTTAGATGTATATAAGGAAAAATGATGAAATGCTCACTTTGGAAAGCGTTAACTATAGGCTCGTTATTATTTACAGGTGCAGCTAACGCAAGCTTAATTACCGTATCGTATAACGATACAATATCACTACAAAACGGTTTAAGTCACCAGCTTTACTCTACCGACGGAACTAGCACAAGAACTTATTCGAAGGCTGAAAATGACGCATTTGAATTAACTAAGTTCGATTCTTCTTTAGGAGAACTAATGAGTGCTATACTCACTTGGAGCAGTTCATTCGTCACTTACGGACATGGCTACGTTTGGGATTTTCAGCGAAACGGAAATTTCGCTTCGCTAAACAAAACAGTGTCGATGGATTTTACCGCAAGTAGTACAGCACTTTTCGATGGAACAGTATTATCAGCAAACACGTTTCGTGAATCTGAAGCGTGTACCTCACAAGTGGTTGATCGAAGCTGGAGAGGCGACCCTCGTTTTTACGATGAATGTAGTGACAACAACAACACGCGCTACAGTGATTATTTGTCAAATAATGAAGTCGATTTGCTAGCAGTGTTAGGCATTGCTGACGTGACGGCAACTGATGCGAACGATACCTTCACCTTTCAATTATCAAATATTTTAAATATGAACCAATCGTGTAATATGAAAGGAGATACTTCTGGATATTGCGGATCTTATTCACGCAACAATACAACATTCAGCGCTAGCATCGTTTATGAATACGCACAAAACACTGTGATTAACGCTCCCACGCCATCAACAATTGGACTTGTCGTGTTGGGTTTACTAGGCGTTTTGGCACGCCGCTCTAAAATCTAATTTATTATCTTTTGTGAAAATCACCAATTTCAAAGATTGGTGATTTTTTTATTGGCAATAATGAGGTGATGATTGGTATCAACCACTTTAACGTGTATGGATGCGCGCTTAGATCCAGCAAAATACGCAGGACTGGCGAAGGCGACGCGCACGTAATTCGTAATGCTGGTGGCAGAGCCAGCGATGACGCTATACGCTCATTGGTAATCTCGCATAAATTACTGGGAACCAAAGAGTGGTTTGTAATACACCATAACGATTGCGGGATGGAGCTGTTTACCAGCGACATAATGGGTAATTTGCTAGATGAAAGTTTACAAACCGCTACGGTTGATGAAAATGGTTGGAGAAACCTAGACAAAAGCGGCGGAACAAGTGACGGTAAGTATATTAACTGGTTAACGTTCACCGACAATGCCCAAAGTGTTGTAGAAGACGTTCAGCGAATTCGTTCAAACAATATGGTACCCAAAGATATCCCAATTTACGGATATATTTATGACTGCAAAACGGGTCAATTAGTAGAAGTGCCCAAAGCTACTGAAGCTGGAGCTGTTTAGTTATTTATGCGTTTGTTATGCCGCGCGCTGAAAGTAAGCCGCGGCATAATCTTCTTATTTCACCTTTCATGAGCCTTATTACCCGTTAAGCATTACCGCTTTTTTCTACTCGCTAACGTACGCCATTTCCTATCTAAAACTGTTTTAATCACTATTATAAAAGTGGTCATCTTACATAGCGTACATGTGTATTTTTATAGCAATTTTCGATGTATAAATGTACACTTCACAGTATTGTGTTGTAACCTTACCCTTTATTTTTAGTGCTTTAATACTTAAGAACCACCGGAAGTTGCAGATACACTATATGGGTACTAATTTGCTCTTTGTGGGCAATGAATTGGCGGTAATCTGTTTTTGACAATCACACGTGTTTTCCTTTTATTTCTACTCTGTTTTTTCTCGATAAATTCGCACGCGCATTATGCTGACCAAAATACCAATAAGGTACTGCCAACTAGTAACTACCCAATTGATGTTGATTATGAGTACTTTGAAGATAACACCAACCAAGAGAATATTGCTAGCATCAAAAATCTGCCATCACACTTATGGCAAAAGGTAACTATAGAGCAAGCCAGTTTTGGCTTCCAGTCATCGGCATATTGGGTAAGAACTTCTGTTTCTAATCAAACGCAAACAGTCACTAATTTCATTCTAGAAGTTGATTATTCACAACTTGATCATGTCGACTTTTATGCTATTGCAAACAACCAAGTTGTTAAAACATTATCCACCGGCGACATGAAAGCATTCTCCCCTAGAGATGTTAACCACCCAAGCAACCTATTTACGTTTCAATTAGCACCCAGCGAGTTCGTGACAGTTTTTGTGCGCGTTCAAACTCAAGGGGCGTTAATTATCCCGGTAAAACTCTGGGAAGAGCAGATCTTTTTCGAAGCTGCAACTAGCGTGCAAAACTTTCACTTTTTCTATTTTGGCGTAATGGTTTTTATCATTCTCATAAACTTGGCGGTTTTTGTAACGCTTCGCGAACGTCTTTACCTTTACTACACCATCGCAATTAGTGGTTATTTATTGTTTTTTGCTACTAGTAGTGGTCATTTCTATCAATTATTTACGGCGGGTTCTCCTGAATTAACCAGTCGTATATTTTTAGTATCAATGCCCTTATTAGCGCTGTTCTCGGTGTTATTTGCAAGGGCATTTTTACAATCAGCCACCCATAGTCCTAAACTCGATTTAGCACTTAAGGCAATGATAGCGTTTGAAATCGTCAACTTAATAATGGCATTTTTCGCACCCTACAATGTAGTGGTAAAAATGTCAGCCGTAGGTGCAGTGCTCTTGTTTAGTGTGTTGTTCCTAGCGGGCCCCATAACGTGTTTAGTGCGCAAAAGGGCGGGTTTGTTTTTTACTGTTGCGTGGACATCACTAACAATTGGTTTTGTTGCTACGTCTGGTCGCACTTCTGGCGTATTGCCCAACACGTTCTTCACCGAATATGCAATGCAAATAGGGTCTTTAATAGAAGCGGTGGTATTAACGCTCGCATTGGCAAATCGTTTGTTTGTTGAGCGAGCGCAAAAAATAAAGGCGCAGGCCGATAGCCTCGAACAAGAAAAACAAAGGAATATTGCACAAACCTTACTTACAGAAGCCATGTCACGAGACCCAATTACTAAATTGTCTAATCGAAATCGCTTTGAATGGCTGGTACAAAAAACCATCGATGCAAATCCTAATGAACGTTATATTTTGGCTGTTGCTCAAATTTCGCGTTTAGATGACCTAGTTCGCACGCTTGGATTGTCGAGTACCGAGCGTATTATAGGCCTTATTGCTGACTCGTTGAACAAAGAGCATGCGCAATTAAGTGGCGTTATTTCGTTTGTAAGCGAACAGGGTGAGAAGGGTTGTGTATATCAGCTCTCAAGAGACTTGTTTGGATCTTTTATGCGTCAAGACACCTTTGAAAAAGACCCTGAATTATATTACGAGGTACTACGAAGAACTGCTGAACCTATTGAGGTTGAAGGCTTACTTATTGATTTAGCTCCTTTGTATGGCAGTGCTCTTTATCCAAAACACGGTATATCGCCTTCGCAGTTAATTAGAAATGCAGTTATTGCCTTAGAACAGTCTAAGCATGCAAATGAAATGATGGGTATTTTTCATGATGAACTCGACATTTATGATGAGGACCGTTTAACACTTGTGACGCACTTGCGTGAAGCGCTTGAGCAACAACAATTGGTATTGTATTACCAGCCTAAGTTTAATGTAAGTAGTCATCAGGTGATTGGTGTAGAAGCACTAGTTCGCTGGGTTCATCCTACTCGCGGCATCATTCCTCCTGATGACTTTATTCCTTTAGCAGAAGAAACGGGACTAATTAATACCTTAACATTATGGGCCATTGAGCAAGCTATTGTTGATATGGATGCGTTAAACAGCAAACCTGCAGTATCAATTAATATTTCGGCGCGAGACTTAGTGAAAAAGAGTTTTGTAGATGATATTAAGAAAATATTTACCAAACATTCCGTCATCCCCCAATCGATTTACCTAGAGCTAACAGAAACTGCTGTAATGGAAGACCCAAAGGTTAGTATTGCTACATTAAATGCGCTTGCCAATATGGGCATTAATATATCGGTAGACGATTTTGGTTCGGGTTACTCTTCACTTTCTTACTTACAACGATTGCCTGCCGCTGAAGTGAAGTTAGACCGTTCGCTTATTAGCGAAATTTGTCAGTCTGAAAACGCCGCGATTATCGTTAAAGCCTCTATTGATATGGCGCATGCACTAGGTTACGTTGTTGTTGCAGAAGGTGTTGAAGACGAGTGCACCAATGATTACTTACGCGAGTATAACTGCGATACCTATCAAGGTTTTTGGCGATGTAAACCGCTTCCTTTGCTGGAACTACAAAAATGGCTAACAACCCAACATGTTGATGCGAGCTAAATAGCTAAAGCGTTTTATGATGTTCGTTAAACAACATTGCCTACCATAAGCTACTAATACTAGGGAAATTGAAGTGTGACACAGGTGCCTTTGCCTATTTCGCTAGAAATATCAATATGTCCTTTATGATTTTTCATAACCTGCCTAACGATACTGAGTCCTAGTCCCGAGCCATCATATTCTGTTTTTGAATGTAGGCGCTTAAATGGGGCAAATACTTGGTCTAAAAAACGTTCGTCTATGCCAATTCCATTATCGATAATTTGTATTTCATGACGCAGATGTTCACCAGAAGCGGTTTTTTTGTTGATTGGTGAGGCTGTAATATGGATTTCGGGTTCACTTTTACAGTATTTAATTGCATTTCCTATTAGGTTTTGTAGCATCATAAATAATTGTGCTTTTTCACCCTTTATAGTGGGAAGTGCGGCACAGTTTAACGTAATTTTTTTGTCTTCATTAGCCCCTAACAACTCATGTATCTCGGTCACTAAAATATTTAGGTCGATGGGCTTTTGTAATATTGGCATTTGCCCACTTTGCAGGTAGTCATGCAAACCATCTACTAAAGCTCGCACAATGGTGAGTCTTGAGTCTATTAGCTCAAATACTTCATTATCTTGCTCGTTTAAAACGTTGCGCTCATGCATTTGGCTCTTAAGCATACTGGTTAATTGCCCAATGTTTCGAGTGGGGGCTTTAAAATCGTGTGATAAACTTCTGCAAAATGTTTCTTGGTTAGTTGCTTGTTCTTCTAGTTCAACTTGATTGCGTTTGCGTTCAATTGTGTAGTGGGCCATGCGATGCAGCAGTGTTTTATGTAGACTGTCTTTTGGTAAGAAATCTTGTGCACCTTCAGCAATTAAGGGCTGCCCAAGTTCAATGTCTTGTAATGACGAGAGAATAATAATAGGCACGCTCGTTTGTATAGAAGAGAGTGTTGAAATTGTGTCTTCAATATTTGAATCGGGTAAACTTAAATCTACCAAGGCTATATCGAATTGCTTTAATTGTAAGGCCTCTAATCCCTGGAGTATAAGATGGATAAACACTATATTTTACCCTTTGTTACAGCTGTCTTTTTTGGTGGCTTGATTCATTCAAAAAGGTGTTTGTGGTGATATTTGTGAAACTTAGATCCGTTAGTGCCTAATGTGAACCGTCTTTTGGAACTGTAACCTTAGAAGTGGCGCACAACGAGTCCTACCCTCAAAAACAGATTTTACTGGTATCGCTGTTTATCTATGCCCCGAAATTGAAATCACGTTGAACGTTGAATTCGTTTGCAGACTTTTCGTCGGGTGGCGCTCGCAAAGGCGGTAATAGCGTTGCAGCAGGTATTGAATTTGGATATTTCTTGTCTAAATGTGCCAGTATTTTTTTTATAACCTGAATATCTATGATGCAAGCGATGATGCTGACATTGTGCTTTTGACATTTTTCGCACTCGGTAATGTCAATGTTGAATACTCGCCTCAAACGCTGGGCAGTCCCTGCTAGCCATGACATCGCCCTTGCAT
>JBARZY010000126.1:0-18751 GCA_049650345.1 Glaciecola sp.
CGCTTCACTGACACAAAAGGAAAGGAACAGCACGTTTCTATTCCAACTCATCAAGTCGACGAAGACTTTTTCGAAGAAGGTAAAATGTTTGACGGCTCGTCAATTGCTGGCTGGAAAGGCATCAATGAGTCTGACATGATCCTTATGCCAGATCCAGAAACGGCTGTACTTGACCCATTCGCAGAAGAAACTCAAGTAAATATTCGTTGCGATATCCTTGAGCCAACTACTATGCAAGGTTACTCTCGCGACCCTCGTTCAGTTGCAAAACGCGCTGAAGAATACCTCAAGTCTACAGGTATTGGTGACAAAGTATTGTTCGGTCCAGAGCCAGAGTTTTTCTTGTTTGACGACGTACGGTTTCACACAGACATGGCTGGTTCGTTCTACAAAATCGATTCTGAAGAAGCAAAGTGGAATTCTGGCGCTGAGTACGAAGGAGGCAACCTAGCCCATCGTCCAGGTGTAAAAGGTGGTTACTTCCCAGTACCTCCAGTTGATTCAGGCCACGACATTCGTGCATCTATGTGTATGGTTATGGAAGAAATGGGCTTAACAGTAGAAGCGCATCACCACGAAGTTGCTACCGCTGGTCAAAACGAAATTGCATGCTTGTTTAACACCTTAGTTAAAAAAGCAGATGAAATCCAAATTTACAAGTATGTAGTGCACAACGTTGCACACGCCTACGACAAAACAGCAACGTTTATGCCTAAGCCACTAGTTGGCGATAATGGTTCTGGTATGCATTGTCACCAGTCTATTTCTAAAGACGGTAAAAACATCTTTGCTGGCGACAGCTATGCTGGTCTATCTGATGACGCCTTATTTTATATCGGCGGTATCATCAAGCATGCTCGCGCAATCAACGCATTTGCTAATGCATCTACTAACTCGTACAAGCGTTTGGTACCGGGTTTCGAAGCACCTGTTATGCTTGCGTACTCAGCGCGTAACCGTTCTGCATCAATCCGTATTCCTTATGTTACAAGCGAAAGAGCGCGTCGTATCGAAGTGCGTTTCCCTGACCCTACAGCTAACCCTTACCTTGCGTTTGCGGCTATGCTAATGGCAGGTATCGACGGCATTAAGAACAAGATTCACCCTGGTGAGTCTGCTGACAAAGATCTATACGACCTACCTCCAGAAGAAGCAGCAGCGATCCCTACGGTAGCAAACTCGTTAGAACAGGCACTTGAAGCACTTGATGCTGATCGTGAGTTCTTAACTGCAGGCGGCGTAATGAGTGATGAAATGATTGACGCATACATTGCTTTGAAAGAAGAAGAAGTGCAAGCGGTTAACATGACCACTCACCCACTAGAATTTGATATGTATTACAGCTGCTAGTTACTTATCCAATTTAATACAAAGCCTGCATCTGCAGGCTTTTTTTTTATGACCGATAACGTAATATAGGCGTAGAGTTAATTTACTGGGAGCTAAACTAATGCGTAATAATAAGCATCAACTGTGGCAAGTAGCGTGTTCGCTCATTGCCTGCGCGGCTCTTACTCCTTGTGTGGCTCAAATATACAAAACAGAGCACCAAGATGGGAGCGTTACTTATTCAGACGTGCCCAGCGAAGGTGCGATTAGAATTGAGCTAGATGTAAACGTAACGACGATACAATCAAGCCCTGCTTCAGCACCTATACCCGTCATCACTACCAAATCTACAACCCAACTAACACTCACTATTTTGAGTCCCGAAAACAACGCCACTGTGCGTAACAACATGGGTAATATTGCAATAGCAGTAAGCCTTGAACCCATTGTTGGCGGTACCTTTCATTTACATATAAATGATGAAATACATCAGTCTGCCACTGGAGTTTTTAACTTAAGTAATATGGATAGAGGCACGTACCAATACCATATTAAATTTATTAATAACTCAGGCAAGGTAATTGCATTAAGTGAATCAAGAACCTTGTATTTGCATCGAGCGTCTGCACAAATAAACTGACATCAATAGCTAAGGCATATTTTCACTGGGCTTGGAGACTATTGCTTGAGTCATTGATGCTTAACGACGCTGGCGAAAAAATACAGCAGACTGTAGTATTGCACCAAATAGGTGCGCGCTATAACTTTGATAATTCTGTTCACAAAATAATGTTCAATAGGAGTGCAGCTTGGTTGCTGATAACCAACATTATGAATTGTTTCTCAATTCAATGAAAACGGCTTTGGTACTGGTTGATGATCAGCTTGCCATTAGTTTTGTAAACGATGCTGCCTTAAATTTATTAGAAACCGGTGTCAACCAAGTAAAGGAAAGACCCTTTGACGAGTTCTTTTTAGCTGATAGCTTTAACGCTGAACAGTTCCTAAACGCCTTGAACAATGGCGAAGACTTTACTGAGGCAGAAGTACAATTGTGCTTTAAAGATGGTCGTGCCCTTATGGTTGACCTAAACGCAAATGTAATTTCAGTACACCACAAACACCAAATATTGATAGAGTTAACACCCGTTGATAAACAACGTAAAATTACTCATGAATCGCTACAAAACGCCCAACAATCTGCGGCACGCGAGCTAATCAGAGGCTTAGCCCACGAAATAAAGAATCCACTTGGCGGTATTAGAGGCGCGGCACAGTTACTTGAAAAAGAACTCGCTAACCCGCAACAAGCCGAGTTTACGCAAATGATCATCGATCAAGCTGACCGCTTGCGAGCGCTAGTCGATAGACTATTAGGTCCTAATGCTTTACCGCGAAAGCGCTTATTTAATTTACATGAAATTATTGAAAAAGTGGGATCGTTAATTATCGCAGATCAGTGTTACAGTATTGAAGTTGAGCGTGATTACGATCCTTCAATACCCGATATGTACGCCGACTCTGACATGCTTCAACAAGCGCTTTTAAATATAGCAAGAAACGCCAGCCAAGCCGTCACAAGTGCAAAAACGGAATCTCCCACAATATGTTTCAAGTCACGTATAGAACGTCAGTGCGTGATAAAAGGTGTGCGTCATCCCTTATGTGCAAAAATTAGCGTAATCGACAACGGGCCGGGCATTCCAACCGACATTAAAGACACTCTTTTCTACCCAATGGTAAGCACAAAAGACAACGGCAGTGGCCTAGGCTTATCTATTGCGCAAACACTAACAGACCATCACAACGGTAAAATAGATGTGGAGAGTTTTGTAGGCTATACCGAATTCACCCTATACATTCCCATCGTCAAACCTAAGAATAAAAAGGACAGTAACTTATGAGCCAAACTGTATGGATAGTGGATGACGACAGCTCTATTCGCTGGGTACTTGAAAAAGCACTAAAAGCGGCGAATATCGACTGCTTAAGTTTTGATAACCCTGAAGACTTATTGTTGCAAATAGAATCGGGGCAAGCCCCCATGGTCATTATTTCAGATGTTCGCATGCCACAAATGGATGGCATGCGTTTACTTGAAGAAGTACACCGGCATTTCCCCGAGTTACCCGTTATTATCATGACCGCCCACTCAGACCTAGACAGCGCGGTAAACGCTTATCAAGGTGGTGCATTTGAATATTTACCCAAACCTTTTGATGTTGACGAAGCCATTGCACTTACCCAGCGTGCTATAGAGCACGCCAAAGAGTATTCCGGTGAGGTGACCAGCGACAACCTTAATCCCAGCAAAGATATTATTGGCGCAGCACCCGCTATGCAAGAAGTGTTTAGAGCGATTGGTCGATTGTCACGTTCGTCAATAAGTGTATTAATTAATGGTCAATCGGGTACGGGTAAAGAACTTGTTGCCCACGCATTACACAAGCACAGTCCACGGGCCCGCAATCCATTTGTTGCTCTGAATATGGCAGCTATACCAGCTGACTTAGTTGAGTCAGAGCTTTTCGGTCATGAAAAAGGGGCGTTTACAGGCGCACAAAATGCAAGAACAGGTCGCTTTGAACAAGCTGACGGCGGCACCCTGTTTTTAGATGAAATAGGCGATATGCCTGTTGATGTGCAAACCCGCTTACTACGCGTATTAGCCGACGGCCAATTTTATCGCGTTGGCGGCCATAACCCTGTATCTGTTGATGTTAGGATAATTGCCGCTACCCACCAAAACTTGGAAAAGCGAGTCGAAGACGGTAAGTTCCGTGAAGATTTATATCACCGTTTAAACGTAATACGGATACACATCCCCTCACTTAACGAGCGCAAAGAAGACATTCCGTTACTTGCAAAACACTTTTTAGTGAAAGCCGCCAATGAGCTAGGGGTTGAACAAAAAACATTGAGCAATATTGCGGCTGAACGCCTTGCAGAGCTCAGTTGGCCAGGTAACGTGCGTCAACTAGAAAACACCTGCCGCTGGTTAACCGTAATGGCCAGCGGACAAGAAATATTGCCCAACGATTTTCCACCTGAGTTAACAACTACAGGTGATGATTTGCAAAAAGCCAGTTCGCAAGACGACTGGACAGTGCTGTTATCACATTGGGCCGACAAACAAATGCTTACAGGGAAAAACGAGATATTAGATACCGCCTTGCATGACTTTGAGCGTGTGCTGCTTACTTGCGCGTTAAAACACACTAAGGGGCACAAGCAAGAGGCCGCTAAACGCTTAGGTTGGGGCAGAAACACCTTAACCAGAAAGCTGAAAGAGCTTGATGTAGATGCATAAGTAAACGAAAGTAAGACAATGTCTGATTTTTTTACATTTTGCATATCGATTTTCATGCATCACCTTACATAATTCAACAATAACAGTGTGTTATATAGTTGGTCCGTAAATTGCTTAGTTGGTAATGAACCTATATTAAATTGTAAGGAAATCAAAGTGAAAAAAATTATTTTAGCTGTTTTATTTTTAGCCGCATCACAAGTAAACGCAGGTATCATTATTGCCGTTGGCGACAGTAATATTAGTAGCAATGCCAACAGTACGTTCTTCAATAACGTATTTGGTAGCCAAAATGTTATTGGTTTAAATTCTACCATTGACCCATGGGCACTGGACAACTGGGATACTACGGCTACCGCTACCGCCGCTAGCTATTCTCAATCAACCAGTTTAACCAGTACAGCACTAGCTGGAGCAGATTGGCTTATTGCTGCCAGTGGTTCAGCATACGATAACGCTACCATGCAGTTAATTGCTAACTTTTTAAGTGCAGGCGGTAATCTATGGGTAGGTGGCGAAGCACAGGTATTTGCTTCTTTTGCGCCAGCTAACCAACTGCTTAGCTTTTTAGGCTCTACAATGTCACTAAATCCAGTAGATACCAGTTCTTACAATAGCTCAACAAATACTAATTTAGACCCTTATACAGTTGGTACGACCGGATTCAGTGCAGTCTATCAATCAACGATATCTGGCGGCGTAGCGCTATATGCGAGCAATTCAAATGCTGTTGTATCTATTGATAGAACAACTTTTGCATCGGCAGTCCCTGCACCTTCGATGTTGGCTATATTTGGAATAGCATTCGCAGGTTTAGCATTGTCTAGAAAACGTTAAGCTATAACTATCAAATAGCGCTTTCATTGTAAGCCTCAGTTGTTACTGGGGCTTTTTTATATATACAACAGTCAATAAATCACACATAAATTATCGTTAGAATGCGTCGTAATCCTAGTCAAGGGTTAACTTGTGGCAACTCAAAACTAAACGTAGTGCCATTACCCAAACAACTTTCCACTTTTAACGATGAGTCTAATAGTCCCACTAGCTTTTGACTAATGGCTAAACCCAAACCCACATGCGCATTTGCATCACGCTCTGTATTACTGGCTTGGTATCTGGCATCAAATATGTACTGCAACTCTTCGTGAGCAATGCCAATGCCATTATCAATCACACTTACCTTGACTTGTTCACCACCGGCAAAGCAATCTATAGTTACCTTACCGCCACCGGGCGTATGCCGTATAGCATTCTCAATAAGGTTAGTAAGTACTCGCTCAACTTTTTCTATGTCGGCGCTTATATAAGCGAGATTTTGTGTTGTATTTACCACTAAACTTACACCTTGCTGTTTTGCTTTAATGGTAAATTTCGCCGCAATATCATGCAGCAGTTCGGTCACTAAAAAATTCTCATTTTTAAGCTTAATATGACCACTTTCTAAATAGGCCAGTTCAAATATTTGATCAATTAGGCGTTTCAAATTAAGTAGGTTCTTTAACGATATATCAATAAATTGCTGCCGCTCATTAGGGGCAAGCGCATTACCTTTTATTGCCAGCGTTTCAACATAGCCTTGTAAATTAGCCAAGGGCGTTCTTAAATCATGCGAGAGGTCAGCCAATAAACTCCGCCTTTGCGCATCAGTTGACTTGAGTTGTTCTAATTGCGAATCGATGTGCTGCAACATTTCGTTAAAAGAATAGCCCAAGCGCTCTACTTCATTGCGGCTATCATTTTTCCATGGCAATAAGGTCACGCCCGACTCAACAAGGTTAAAACCGCTTTTTCTGAATGAGTCCATATCATCACTCAAACGCTTTAAAGGCAGCGTAAACACACGAAACAATAACAGCAAAGCCAGCAACAAAAATAAGGTCCCAGCCACTATCACCATAATAAACTGCTGAATACTTTTATTTTTTTCTAAACTGCTCACCACTGAATCGTACTGCGCACCGCCTATAATGACATATAAATACCCTTGTAAATCGTTTTGGTTGTAAACCGGTGAAGCCGAAAAGATCTTTTGCGTAGACAATGATTTAGGATCCGTACCATACAGCGGTAACCGTGTAGGATTGGCCAATAGTTGTTGCACAGGGTGTAAATCAATTTGCTGAGTCACCACTTCACCATGTTCAGCTGAATAGGTCAAAATGACACCTTGAGGGTCAACAAAATAGAATTCAAAACTAGGGCCCAGTACCATCAAAGTATGAAATAAGTTTTTAAGTGCCTTGTAATCGTACACACCTTGTTTTAATAAAGGATTGTCATGGACCAAATGTGCCGCCAAATTCAGGTGCAGGCGTTGCTCTCCTTCATGTGTCATCGACTCTTGCAAGTAACTCGACGCAACGACAAATAAGGTTATCACAGCAAAAAATACGGCAACCAAGCTTACTGACAAGCGCTGATAAAAACATAACTTTATAGGCCACATACTATTGTACTACTGCGTTGTTATGCTGGCTTGGAACGGGTGATTTCGGTACATTGAATTTGTATCCTACCCCCCATACGGTTTGTACATAGTCTGGATTAGCGGCATTTATCTCTACTTTTGCACGCAAACGATTAATATGCGAATTAACGGTATGCTCGTAACCACTATGTTGATATCCCCACACTGACTCCAACAACTGTGCGCGTGTAAAAACCTGATTGGGATGCTTCATCAGGTGAAATAATAAATCAAACTCAGTGGCAGTTAAGTCAAGTACAAGCTTATCTCTAAACACTTGGCGCGTTTGTTGATTAATCTTTATTTGGCCTTGTTCAAGTACACATTGTTGCGACACCGGCTGTTGCTGTGCCATTGACAGCACATGAGCTTTACGTATTTGTGAACGAACGCGCGCCTGTAATTCGCGAATACTAAAAGGCTTAGTCATATAATCATCGGCCCCTAACTCTAAACCCAACACGCGGTCAGTTTCAGAGTCTTTTGCGGTTAACATAATAATGGCCTGTTCTGGTTTTTGCTCACGCAATTTACGACAAATGTCTAAGCCGCCTAGCGAGGGTAACATTACGTCAAGTAATACCAGTGAATAATCATGGCTAAGCGCCGCGCTTATGCCATCTTGACCGTCGTTGCAGACTTCTACCGCCAAACCTAATTCACTTAAATTAACTTTTATTAAGGTGGCAATATCTAAGTCGTCCTCAACCACTAGTACCTTGTCCATATACGCCTCTTACTCGTCAATATCGTTATGCTGCACAGATAAACAGTAGACCCGTGCAGTCATATTAATATTTCAATCTGAAAGTGTAGATAAGAGTATGCAGGTAAAGTATCAAGAAAGTATCACGAAACGAGCATAAATTATGGAATGCGTTAATTATGCTATTTTGCTGTTATCAAGCGGTGCTTCGCCTACTTGAAAACGCATAAGCGACTTGTACGCTTTTGTTTTTTTAGCAAGTAGCAATTGTTCGTTAAGAATATCATGTAGGTCTTGCACAGTGGTGAGTGGATTTGCTAACACTACCCTAAATACAGTGATAGGCGTGAAATTGTAAACTTCTGATTCAATGCGTGTGCGCGACACGAAAGATTTACCCGCTTCACGTTGTTGTTTTTGTACACTCACTGTTAGCGAGTCGAGCTTGCTATTAATGGCTTGTATTTGTTTGCTAGGTAACTCAGATAAGCCAAGCAAGTTACGTGGTTTTATGCGGTATGTCAGTAACGATAGCGTTGGGCTGGTAACTAATTCAAAGTCGTCATGCTGGTTAATCATGTTGGCAAATTCACGCGCTAGGTCGATCGCTTTATCAATCAGTAAAGCGTAACCGCCCTTGCCTAATATGTGTAATGATGAATACACCATTAGCGCCATACCGTTTCTTGAACCTTCAAGGGTAGTTGAACCTAAATCTTTAGAGCCTTGACGCAATATATACTGAGCATGATGCCTGACTGAATTGGCAGCATGTGGGTCTTTGAATAAAGCCATGCCCGCACCCATTGGCACGTACATTTGTTTATGCGCATCAATCGTCACCGAATCGGCTTTTTCAATACCTTTCATAACGCTTCTATGTTTATCTGAAAACAAAGTAGCACCGCCCCATGCGGCATCAACATGAAACCACGTCCCCAACTCCTTGGCGACATCAGCAAGCTCATCTAATGGGTCAACGTGGCCTGTTTCTGTAGTACCAGCAATACCAACAATAGCCAACAATTTGTTGCCTTGCTCTTGATAGGCCCTGCCCGCTTTTAATGCTTGTTCTGCCGACAACACATATGGCGTGTTATTCACCGTAATTAAATTGTCACGGCCAATACCCAATACATCAACGGCTTTACCAAGAGAGTAATGCCCGCGCTTTGATGACATCAAACCCACATTGTTAATATTTAAGTGTTTGTATGCCGCCCCCAAGCCAGCTTTAGCAACGCCAGCAAAACCGGCACTTGGGCCTAATAATTTATTGCGAGCAACCCACAGTGCGGTAATATTCGCGATAGTACCGCCTGAACAAAACGCGCCCAGTGCATGTTTTGCGCTGTGTAAGTATTGCTCATAGAACGAGGTATCTTGCTGGTAAATTAAGTTGTGCATCATGCCTAGCGTTTGACGTTCAAGTGGCGTAAAAGCTTTTGAAGTTTCAATTTTAACTAGGTTTTGGTTCAAGCCCACGAGTAACTTTGCCAAGGGTAAGTGGAAGTAAGGCAAAGCAGAGGTCATGTGGCCAATAAAAGTAGGGGAATATGTATTGACTGAGTGCGCGACTAAATTATCTAACAATGACTGCGCGTGAGTTGAAACAAACTCTGGCTGCACAGGCACATCGTGGCGCATGAAGTCTTGTTCAATCTCTTCAAGGGAGGTTTTTTTGGTCACCACGTGTTGCGACAAAAAGTCAGAGACATTGTCAGACAAGTGGCGTTCTATTTTAGCAAGCGTAGAATCACCATGCTCAGGCTTAGTAAAAACCTTAAACAAGTGCTCTAAGCTGACATCTGCTTTAGACAAAAACCTATCCTTTGTGGTACTAGTAAACTCGGCACTTTACCCCATAAAGCCCGAATAAACAAAGTTTCGTTGAAAGTTTTCAATAATTAATTCAGCTTAACTATTGATTAAAATTAAAGCTATACGCTAATTGTCTGATAACTATATATGATGTACCAATAACTATTAGGAATCCCGTGCAGCAAATAGCAGTGATAGAAGAGTTTTCCATTGAGCAAATAGTGCCGTTTTTTCAACCAATTTATGACTTGGCGCAAGCTAAAGTAATGCGTTATGAGTGCTTTGCTAGATTGGTAACCAAAGACGATAGCGTGTATTTGCCAAGTGAATTTCTTTATATTGTAAGCCGCTCACAATCCAATGCATTACTTACTCAGCGTATTGTTGAGCTTAGTAGTGCATATTGCGTACAAAGACACATGCCCTGGAGTGTGAATATGTTCAAAACAGATTTACGCGATGCAACATTGGTGAAATGGTTACAACAGTTGTTTGAAGAAATACCTTATCATTTAGCAGGTGTTGAATTGAGCTTTGACAGCGTAAAAGAACACCCTCACTTGTTGAGCAATTTGATGCAGAAATTACCGAATTTGCACGTTACGGTTGACGACGTATATGAATGCAACAGCATGTTAAATGAGGTGATTAATACCGGTATACACGCGGTAAAATTACGCGGTGATGTCGTGACTCGGTACGCTAAAACAGGCCAAGGTAGACAATATATCGAACAACTATTAGCAGAATGTACTAACACAGGTTGTGCACTTATTGCTGAGCATGTTGAAGATAACAATACCTTAGATGCATTGCAGAATATTGGTTTGCAATATGGCCAAGGCTTCTATTTGTCAGAGCCGGCTGGGCGCATGGCAAGTTTAAAACAGGTTTGACCTGCTTCAGAGTATTTCCGCTCAAATGGTGTAATTGCAGGCGATATGACTTCAGTAACACTCCCTTGCAAATTGTATTGCAATGCCGCTAATGCAAATTCTTGCAAGTAAATTTCCCAGTTCGACCTCACTTCAATGTTGCCACATATATCAATGATATAGGGAAACAGAGGGCTTGCGTGCCAACGTTTTGTTAGCTGTGATTTCTTCGGATAAGGATTGGGGTACAAAATATATTGCTTAGTAACCCGCCAATGATAAGACTCTGTTTGCATGAACGCATGTAACAAGCGCCAAAAATCATTCAAATCGGCCTGCACCAACAGGTAATTATTCGGTTCGCTATTAGTGTGTTTGTAACTGTTATGTTTATCAAGGCGCGCAATTGATTTATCAATACCGAGAACTTTAGCCTGCTTGTTATTGTTAGCAATATTGATTGTACTCTCGCCTACCCCGCAACAAGCGTCAATAATGACTTCACCGTGCCAGTTATGTAACCATGTAATTACCTGATCAAAGGCTAGTTGAGTATGACTTGCCACAGGACGTAAAAACCTATGCTCACGATACTTAGCCACATGCGCAAGAAGGTCGTCGTGTATGCCCGTTTGATTACTACTAATACTGCGTGCCAGCGACTTCATGAAGTGAATAAACCCATTAACTTCTAATGCCTACGCCACGTTTTAACAGCTTATAGGCTACACCCAATAACACTACGTTGAAGCCAATTAACAAGGCAATTGACACCCAATGGTTTACGTCTGACACCCCTAAAAATCCGTATCTGAAACCGTTTACCATATATACAATAGGATTGGCTTGGCTAACAGTTTGCCAAAATTCAGGAAGCAAGGTAAGCGAGTAAAATACACCGCCTAAATACGTTAAGGGAGTTAAAACAAAGGTAGGAATAACACTAATGTCGTCAAAGGTTTTGGCATAAATACCATTAATTAAGCCCGCCGTTGCAAATAGCATGGACGTTAGTAATAAGGTGATAACTATTACAAAGAAATTATGAATGTGTACATCAACAAAAAACAACGATACGAAGGTAACAATTACACCAATAATAAGGGCACGCGTCACACCGCCTCCTACAAAGCCTAATATCACCACCCAAGTGGGTACGGGTGCTACTAATAACTCTTCTACATTTCGTTGAAATTTAGCACTAAAAAACGACGACGAAACATTGGAATATGAATTGGTAATAATAGACATCATAATTAAGCCAGGAACGATAAATTCCATGTACGTAAAGCCGCCCATTGAGCCAATACGACTGCCAATTAAATTACCAAAAATAACAAAATACAACGACATGGTAATGGCCGGCGGTACCAAGGTTTGAATCCATATGCGTAAGAACCGAGTGCACTCTTTAATCCAAATAGTTTTTAACGCGATAAAATTGCGATTCGCCATTACGCCTTTACCTCTGTTTGTTTATTACTGTCTTTTACTAATCTAACAAACAGCTCTTCAAGCCTGTTAGCTTTGTTTCGCATGCTCATTACTTTTACATCGTGCTTAGAAAAATACTCGAATACAGTATTGAGACTGTTAGTTTTCGGCACATCAACCTCAAGGGTTTGGTCGTCAAGTGCTCGACACTCGAACTCGGGAATAGAAATGGCCTTTGCACCGCTAGCTAAATCAAATACAAAGGTTTCTATGTTTAGGGTTGCAAGCAAGGCTTTCATACTGGTGTTTTCAACAATAGTGCCTTTGTCGATAATCGCAATATTACGACACAGCATTTCAGCTTCTTCTAGATAGTGTGTGGTGAGAATAATGGTAATGCCTTGGGTATTAATATCTTGCAAAAATGACCACATTGATCGGCGTACTTCAATGTCTACACCTGCGGTGGGTTCATCTAAAATCAGCATTTTTGGCTCGTGCATTAACGCGCGGGCAATCATCAAACGGCGTTTCATACCGCCCGACAGTTCACGAGCTCTTGCGTCGCGTTTATCCCACAACTCTAGCTGCTTAAGATATTTTTCAGCGCGTTGCTTAGCAACGCCTCGGGGTACACCATAATATCCGGCCTGATTAACCACAATTTGCATCAAGGTTTCAAACTGGTTGAAGTTAAACTCTTGGGGCACCAAACCAATACACGACTTTGCATCAACTTCTTCTGTAACAGAGTCATGTCCAAATACAGATATACTGCCCGCAGATTTGTTTACCAATGAGCATATTATACCGATAGTGGTGGATTTGCCGGCACCGTTAGGGCCAAGCAAAGCAAAGAAATCACCTTGCTCCACTGTTAGATCAATGCCTTTTAGCGCTTGTACGCCACCTGCGTAAGTTTTTTGTAAGGCTTGGATATCAAGTGCTTTCATTTATGTCCCACAACTACAATAACGTTTACGACACACCTCAAGTGAAGGTGCAAAACGGTATTATACAATGAAGCACTACTGCTTAGCGACCCAACAGGGTATAAAAATGTTTGTAGCGCTTAAATAGGGGATATACAAGCGCTCACTCACAATGTAGGTGAATAACAAAAATATAGCCTTTAGGTATTAATAAGCAGATGTACGCCAATACTGGCAAAATACCCTAAGGCAATTACCGGCGTCCATTTCAGATGTCCAAAGAAAGTATAATAACCACGCGCTTGACCCATAAGAGCGACACCTGCAGCCGAACCAACCGACAATAAACTACCACCAACACCAGCAGTTAGCGTCACCAATAGCCACTGCGATACATCCATGGTTGGGTTCATGGTTAATACAGCAAACATAACCGGAATGTTGTCGACAATAGACGATAATATGCCTACCAATATATTGGCTGGCAATACACCTAGTTCACCGTACATAAACTCAGACGCCATTGCTAAATACCCCATAAAGCCGAGGCCGCCCACAGCCAATATCACACCATAAAAGAAGAACAGCGTGTCCCATTCGGCTTGTGCTATTTTATTAAATATATCGAACTTACCATACTCGCCATGGGGCGTAGTACCCGGTGAGCTATCTGGGTCTTGCTCCCAGTTTTTTGACTGTAACTTTAGAAAATATGCATATACTTTTAAATATGCAAACCCAAACATCATGCCAAACACTGGTGGTATATGTAGGAAAGTGTGGAAACTAACGGCAGTGATGATAGTCGCTAAAAATAAGAAAACAATGATGATGCCGCCACGCTTAAGCACTTTTTCATTATTATTCGCCGCAACGTTTGGTACGCCTTTGGGGACCGCAAAACTCATAATAAAGGCAGGCACCAAGTAGTTAACCACCGACGGTAAAAACAGCGCAAAGAACTGTGAAAACTCTACTATGCCTTTTTGCCAAACCATCAACGTAGTAATGTCGCCAAAGGGGCTGAATGCGCCGCCAGCATTGGCTGCCACAACAATATTAATGCAACCTAAACCAATGAAGTGCGGTTTTTGCTTACCCACCGCAATGAGCACTGCACACATCACTAATGCAGTGGTGAGGTTGTCGGCAACGGGAGAGATGAAAAAGGCTAATACGCCGGTTAGCCAGAACAGGCTTTTATAGCTAAGCCCTTTTGCCACCAATATTTGACGCAAACGGTCAAATACTCCGCGCTCTAACATAGCGTTAATGTAAGTCATGGCCACCAGTAAGAAGAAAAATAGCTCACTGTACTCAAGAAAATTATGCCTAATTGCAGTTTCTACTGCGTGAGGATTGGGCGAATGCAGGTATGCAATGGCAATTAACACCCAAATAATTCCAGCGGCTACCAATACTGGTTTTGATTTTCGCAATTGAATTTGTTCTTCTAAAATCACAAATAGATAGGCGACCACAAATACAATTAGGGCCAAATACCCCAACCACGACTCGGTTAGATTGATAATGTTTGTTGCTTCTGCTGCATCAAGTGCAAAGGCAGTGGGCGCAACCAGTACTGCTATACATGCACATATAAGTCGCAACATGACTGTCCTTATATGAAATATCATGAGTGGTTATTATTCAGTTTTAGTATAACCGTGTAAGTTCACATTCAAAATAAGACATTGGTCGTTTTAGCCCCTGTATACGTGACTATTACGCATTTTCTCACGTATACTAAATCTACAGTTCAGGTGGTGGTAACACACATAAAAGTGAGATAGATGGAGCAAAGCATGAATGACGTAAAGTTTGTTGACCCTCGGTTAGAAGCGCGCGAACAAATGTTTCAGCAATTGCATTTGAGTACTTTCGAAACGATGGGCTACGTTCAGTCTATTCAAGAATATGTGGCGCATAACGGTCGCGATATTGATCCAACTAATACCGAATACCAACAGTTACTGCGAGACTATGAAATCACGAAGAATCTGGCGCCAATATCTGATTCAAAACTAAAGCCTTTATGTCAGCAGACTGATGAAATTATATCTCAAAATCGCGCAGCACTCGCTAATAAAGCACAGCTGTGCGGCGCAGCAATTAGTGCTCTTAATCACTGGCGTATTCTCAGTGAAATACCCGAAGATTTGCGCGATAACGAGGTAGTGACCAAAACCTTAAAAGAAAAATTCCAGCAGTATCTGCGTTCGTGGGAATACATTAGTCATGATCTGCATAATCCAACAACGAGCGTTAAGCAGTAGCAGTGTGTTGGTATTCTGAGCTGTCGTCATTGATGTAATTGACAATAGCGTTATCAATCGACCACTTACCGGCCCCAGAAATAGCGAGTGAGATAGACAAAACAAGCAGAGACAGCCCAAACTCATAGCCATTGTTCGTCATAAATAGGCCGTTAGGTAGGTGCACGCTCACAATAGCTACTAACATAGTAAACGCTAACACAATTGCCGCTGGACGCGTTAATAAGCCTACAAGGATTAACAATCCACCGAAAAATTCAGCACTTCCTGCAGCAAGCGCCATTAAATACCCAGGCTCTAGCCCTATTGATGCCATCCATTGCCCTGTACCCTCGAGGCCATAGCCACCAAACATACCAAACAGTTTTTGTGCGCCATGAGCCACAAAAATAATGCCCGCGCCCACGCGAAGCGCTAATGGAGCCAAAGAAACGTTCTTAACAAAAGCATGTTGCAATAAAAAACTCATATCATTTTCCTCAAAAAGTTAGGGTGTAGTAATAGTAATACTTAAAAGCGTATTGCCTTAAGTTACGCACCACTTTACACCTATTTATTTGAAAGAAAGTTGCTATAAATAGCACTTTATTATCTATTTTTTAGAACCATCCTGCTCAGCCATGTTATCAATGGGTGTCTTAAACTGAGAGACCATACGTTTTTCACGGCGTTTCCACATAATTTTGGCCAAACGTTTCATACTAACCGTGGTATCAGCTTCATCTACAATTTCAATGCCTAACAAACTTTCTAGCAGATCTTCAAGGGTAAGTATGCCTTCTAGACCACCATACTCATCAACAACCAATAACATATGTACACGTGTATTCAAAAAGTGGTCAAAGGTAGAAGACAGGGGCATATCACCTAACAGTGTAATTAGCGGGCTACCGAAATTAGCCAAGGTTTTGTCGTTTTCGCCACGTGCCATGGCTAGTAAAATTTCTGTTTTAATAACATACCCAGTGATTTTTTCACTTTCGTTGTTTTCAAAAATAGGAATACGCGAAAATGCAACGTTTGAGTGAGTGTCAACAAACTCACCAACGGTCATTGTTTCAGAAACAGAGAAAACAACTGTTCTATGGGTCATTGCATCTACTATTTTTCGCTCGTGCAACGACAATAAGTTTTGTAAAAACAAGGCTTCTTGCTTCGCTAATTGCCCCTCTTTGCCCGACAACTCAGCCATTGCCAACAACTCGCTTCTGCTTAAGCCTTTTAAGGGGGACTCTTCGGTAAAGCCGCTGGTGAGTTTTTGCGACATTTTTACGAACGGATATAGTGCAAATATTAAATATTTAAGAAAATATGCGGTGATAGGGGCTAAACCTTTCCAATAAGTCGCCCCAAGCGTTTTCGGAATAATTTCAGAAAATACCAAAATGAGTAAGGTAAGAATAGCTGAGATAATACCTAAGTAGGCATCTCCAAATACACTTGCCGCCTGAGCACCTGCGCCGGCGGCTCCCATAGTGTGAGCAATGGTATTTAGCGTTAATATAGCCGACAAAGGGCGATTGATATCGGTAGTGAGTTCATTAAGCAATTTACCGCTTGGCTTGTTGTCTTTTTCTAGCAGTGAAATATACGCTTGTGAAACACTTAAAATTACGGCTTCGGCAACCGAGCATAAAAAAGAAAAACCAAGTGCAATAAACACATAAATAGCAAGCAATAGCATAAGGGAATGAATATATGAATTAAATAGACTGTAAGTTTAGCATTAAATAGGGCAATACCAAGGCTTATTAGCTAATAAGCCATACTCATTATTTGAGCTAAATGTTAAGCGACAGGTATCTAAGTACGGGCACGTTTAATAAATACGTAAATGTATGCGAGCACAACGCTCGTTAAAAGCAACACATCATATTTGATATCAAAATTAATCGCTAATTGCTGCGGCGATAAAAACTCTGACAATACCGCCAAATACACGACTGCTAGCGCTAAAAAGCTCATTTTAAAAATGACCTGAGACAACTTCATGTGACATATCCCGTTAAGCCCAACGGCTTTTTTCTTATTATTAAACGATTTGATGCCGCACTTCCTACTTTAAAACCAGGAGGCGAATGTCAAATTTTTGACACCATTCATCATATCAGGCATCAAACGCTACATGCAATGCTCAATTTACGCACTATTTGGTACTTAAGTAGTAAGCTATTGTTTTTACAATACTTCTAATATTAAAAGTATATTCATGTTTTTTTAGTGAAAATGACCATGAAAATTTAAGTACTTGTAGCTAAAATTTTAGCGTCGAGCCATACCAAACATTGACCGCGGTCGCACTATACAAGTATGCTGTTACAAAGGTTCTTAGGATACTCAACATTGTCAGATCAAGTCTCGGCTATCGTGCTTATTCAGCAAGCACTCACGCCTGTATTTTTAATTGTAGGTATAGGTACACTGTTAAATTCGTTGACCGCAAGGCTGGCGCGCATCGTTGATCGCGTACGATGGTTTGATTTACCAGAAGCAGCTAACGCACAGCATAAAAAACCCAAAGAGTTAAAAGCCCTCGCCCGACGCATGAAATGGGCAAACTGGGCCATTAATTTATTATGTGGTGCCACTATTGTTGTGTGTATCAATATATTTTTGTTGGTAATTAATGGTTACTTTGATAGCAACCTAGATTCTTGGATAGTCATAAGCTTTGCCTCATCGTTGGGACTGTTATCGTGTGGTCTCATATGCTTATTTGTTGAGGTAAGCATAGCAACTGCGTCGCTTGGCGTATCGGCTAAAAAACTAAGTCAGCGCGAATAATAAACTACTTAGCGAGCCAAGTATGAGTCAAGAGTTCAACTTTTGTGTGGTTTACACTTTGATATAGTCGCACAACGAATTCGTCGTCCTTGTTTACCACGCCAACTCCTTTAGGTGTGCCAGTTAACACAATATCATTATCAATTAAGCGCATGAACGACGTAATGTCAGCAAGCAACCTTGCTGGCTTGTTTATCATTAGCTCATAACTGCCTTCTTGAACCAACTCACTATTAATGTGCAATGAAAAGGAAATACCGTCTAATTTATTCGGCGCAGTCACAAAATCGGTAAACACTACAGAGGCATCGAACGCTTTTGCACGCTCCCAAGGCAAACCTTTCTCTTTTAAGCGGGTTTGTATATCTCGCTTAGTCAAATCAAGCCCAATACCAATCCCTGCTATGCTGTAATTTTGAATCAGCAGCGCTAACTCTGCCTCATAATGTATTTCATCCTTTGGGTGAGTCTGCAAGCTATGTGAAATCGCTGAGTTAGGCTTTATAAATATAACCGGCTCATTAGGTGTTTCATTATTAAGTTCTGCAATATGTGCGGCATAGTTTCGGCCAACGCAAACGACTTTAGAAGGCTGCAGTGCGTGTTGATTAAATGCGATGGTAGATTGTTTGAAAGTGGTCATATAAAAAACGCCTTTTAGTACAGTTATTCAGTGACAAGTCAGGTATAAAAAAAGCCGCTCATTGAGCGGCTTTTAAATGTGTTGCTTGAATCTTATTAGTCTAAGATTTTTGCTACAACGCCCGCACCTACTGTACGACCGCCTTCACGGATTGCAAAGCGTAAACCTTCA
>JBARZY010000127.1:0-2612 GCA_049650345.1 Glaciecola sp.
CGCTAATGGCGTCAATTATAACTGTGTTGCAAAGCGCCTAACGAGGTAGAATTGCATGTTCAAACAACGGCGCCATAAACTCAGTTATCATGGGCTGTGCTTCAGCAGTTGGGTGAATGCCGTCGCGCTGCATAAGGTTGCTGTCAAGCGCGATGTCTTGTAAAAAAAATGGGATAAGCGGAATGGTATATTGCTTCGCTAAATCATGAAAAATAGCAGTAAAAGCGCGTGTGTAGCGAGCACCATAGTTAGTCGGAATTTGCATTTCCTGTAACAGTACTTCAACTTCACGCTCGCGTGCTAGCTCAATCATGTTTATTAAATTTTGTTTAATTTTTTTGGGGTTGTGGCCTTGCAAGGCGTTATTTCCACCCAACTCTATATATAGGTGCGTGGGTTGGTGCAAGTCTAACAAACGTGGGAGCCTTGCTAGGCCTCCATCGGTAGTATCGCCACTAATGGCAGCGTTTACAACGCTAATAGGCGTATTTTGACTTTGCCATTTGTTAGCCAAAATAGATACCCAACCTTGGTCTGCGGTGAGGCCGTATGCTGCGCTTAAACTATCACCCAGTACTAATAATTTATACTCTGTTACATTTTGTTCTTGCGTATTAGTCTGATCTGAATGAACAATAGATGCGAATAAAAGACTAACAACCATTAAACCAAATTTTATTGATGTACTGCGCAAACATGCGCTACATACGTTAACTAGCCAACAGGATGAGATATTTGTCACTATGAGCGATGCCTCTTTGATGATTGAAACAAAAAGTGTGATTAAAAAAGTCACTACGAACGAGGGTGAGTTACAGATCCTTCAACCCATTAGTTTTTCAGTAAAGCCAGGAGAGAGTGTAGCAATTGTTGGCGCGTCTGGCTCGGGTAAATCCACCTTATTGGGATTACTAGCAGGGTTAGATGAAGTGAGCGGTGGTCATATTTTGCTTGATGGCGAACCCCTGCACAGCATGAATGAGGAGCAGCGCGCTCGCTTACGAGGCGAAAAAGTAGGTTTTATCTTCCAAAGTTTTATGTTGGTGCAAAGTTTAACCGCGTTAGAGAATATTATGTTACCTGCACAAATAGCGGGCTTGTCTGATGCTAAAAAACGCGCCAGTGAAATCATTGAACAAGTAGGCTTAGGCCACCGTGCTCATCATTTCCCTAATCAATTATCTGGTGGTGAGCAACAACGAGTAGCAATTGCCCGTGCGTTTATTACCCAACCCAAAATACTGTTTGCCGATGAGCCCACAGGCAATTTAGATTCGGTTAATTCAGGCAAAGTAGAAGAGCTATTATTCGACCTGAACAAACACTCTGACACTACCCTAGTATTGGTTACTCACGATAACGAGTTAGCTGCAAAGTGCGACCGACAATTGCACATGAACGCTGGCGAACTAACCGAGCAAACGCCTACTTTACGTGTAGTGTCGGGAGAATAATATGATTGCGCTAGATTTAGCGTGGCGCTTGTTTAAACACGAGGCGCGCCGCGGTGAGTTAACTATTATCTTGCTGGCGATTGTGTTGTCAGTGGCGTCGGTATTGTCATTGAGTTTGTTTTCAGAACGTTTGCAACAGGCGCTTACCGATCGCAGTGCTGAATTTATTGCGGCCGATAGCCAGCTGCGCTCACGCGAGGCAGTAGATACGCAATGGATTACTGAGGCACAAAACAGAGGATTAAATACAGCATTTCAAATATCCACCCGTTCAATGATTTTTGCGGGTGACGAACTTGCCTTGTCAGATGTACGCGGGGTTGACCAAGCGTATCCGCTTAAAGGTAAGGTAAGCCTAACTGATGCGCCTTTTGGGCAAGGTATTGCTACCAATCAAAAAGTTGCAAAGGGCGAAGTATGGGCCGATTCACGTTTAATGCAAACCTTGCAAGTTAAGGTAGGTGACAGCATTGAAGTGGGCGACGCGAATTTAACAATAACGCAGATATTAAGTGAAATCCCCGATGCAGGGTTCAGCGTATTCAATACTGACCCGATTATACTGATGAATGCTGATGACATTGCGAGTGCCAATATTACCGGGCCAGGGAGTAGGGTTAACTACAAGTATTATTTTACCGGCGACGCCAGTGCTTTAGAAGACTATTATGATTGGCTTAGGCCGCAAATGAATCGCGAACTGCATCGATGGACCAGCATTAAAGACGATGACTCGGCGATTGGTAACTCTATCGCTCGCGCAGAGCAGTTCTTTTTGCTGGCAAGTTTGTTGGCTATCTTATTAGCTGCGGTGTCTATAGCTGTCGCTGCACAACGTTTCAGTCAGCGCCATTTCGACCCGGTGGCCATTATGAAAACGCTGGGCGCAAGTAAAGTAATGGTGCGCAAAATTTACTTGATCCAAATTTGTTTTATTACTGCGCTTGGTATAGTGCTGGGCAGTGCGGTGGGGTATTTGGTGCAGCAATTGGTGGCACAAGCCATACAAGACCAGGTAGAAGTGGCTATTAACACGTGGTATTGGCGGCCATTAGGTATCGCCGTATTTACTGGCGTAACCTGCGCATTGCTGTTTTCTATTTATCCTTTGTTACAGCTGTTTTCTATTCCGCCACTTAGGGTGTTGCGCAAAGACAT